>JBFWJS010000001.1:0-724674 GCA_050253075.1 Deferribacterales bacterium | reverse complement strand
CGCCGCCAGCGTTCGTTCTGAGCCAGGATCAAACTCTCCATCCAAACTCTTTATATAAACCCTCGCGGGTTTAAGAACATCACTGTCTCCATTATCACATATCGACCTTATTCATATGTCAAACATCAGTTTTTGTTGCTTCCGTTACCAGAGCAACGGAGGATAGTTATACAGAAGTTGTTTTCTTGTGTCAACAAGTTTTTTTTAACTTTTTAAAATCTTTTTCAAGGCCGTATAAAACCCTTTTCAAAAGTAACCCGCCGTTACAGGCGGGAGGGTTGTTATACCGAAGTTGAATCTCTGTGTCAACAGGTTTTTTCAACTTTTTAAAATCTCTTACCGTACAACATATTATCCTTTCAAACAACGCCTGCTCATTTTTGAGCAGAAGGTGGTTATACAGAAGCTGAGGCGTTGTGTCAACAACTTATTTCAGCATTTAAAAATTTCTTTCTGCACAACATATTATCCTTTCAAACAGCCCTGCTCATTTCTGAGCAGAAGGAGGTTATACAGAAGCTGAAGCGTTGTGTCAACAACTTAATTCAGAATTTAAAAATTTCTTTCTGTACAACATATTATCCTTTCAAACAGCTTCCGTTCATTTCTGAGCGGATGGAAGTTATACCTAATCGCATGAGTAGAGTCAACAGGTTTTTCATCTTTTTTTAACAAAAACTTTTAGGCGTGTATTATAAGTGATTTAGAAAACAGAAAAGCCCCTCGTAATGAGGGGCTTTATATTTTAGACTAACCAGAGACTGCTTCGTCAGGTGGGATCCTTCCTCGCAATGACTCAATATTGTAGTTTATCCTTTCAGACCCTGTTGGCTGAGCCGAGTATGTTCTCGTTCTTCGCCTTATGACCGTTTAAGCAGGTAAAAAACATTCGTCCTGAAGTTTTTTACTATTCGTCCGCTTGAACAAGTACAAGCTACCTCACACTCCGCTTGCTCTTTCAGAGCTCTCCGTGAGGTGCATCCTGCACCTGTGTATAAGGCTAGACCCTGTTGGCTGAGCCAAGTACGTTCTCGTTCTTCGCCTTATACATCTTGATGAGCTCTGCTCTGGCAGGCTTAAGGTATTGGCGCGGGTCGAAATGGTCAGGGTTGTTTGCGAGGTATTCACGTATCTTTGCAGTGAATACAAGGCGTCCGTCTGAATCTATATTGATCTTACACACGGCGCTTGCTGCTGCCTTTCTAAGCTGTTCCTCAGGAACACCCACAGCACCCTCGAGTTTTCCGCCGTATTGGTTGATCATATCCACATAGTCCTGCACAACGCTGGAAGCACCATGAAGGACAATAGGAAATCCAGGTATCCTGCGTTCGCACTCTTCGAGTATATCAAAGCGGAGCGGAGGCACAGGCTGACCGGGCTTAAATTTAAATGCGCCGTGGGAAGTCCCTATAGATATGGCGAGGGAGTCGCAACCTGTCCTCTCTACGAATTCCACTACCTGATCGGGATTAGTATATGTAGAGTTCTCTGCGACAACATCATCCTCTATCCCTGCGAGCACGCCGAGCTCACCTTCGACAGTCACGCCGAACTGGTGTGCATAGTCCACTACCTTTTTGGTAAGTGCGACATTCTCTTCGAACGAGTGGTGGGAACCGTCTATCATAACGCTTGAAAAGCCTGCGTCAACACAGCTCTTACATGTTTCGAAAGAATCGCCGTGGTCGAGGTGCAGAGCGATAGGTATCTCACATCCGAGTTCCTTGGCAAATTCGACAGCGCCCATAGCCATGTGGCGGAGCATTGTCGCATTGGCATACTCACGTGCGCCCTTAGACACCTGAAGAATAACAGGGGACTTAGACTCAACACACGCAGTGATGATAGCCTGAAGCTGTTCCATATTATTAAAGTTATATGCGGGGATGGCATACTTGCCCTCCATCGCTTTGGCAAACATATCCTTAGTGTTCACCAGACCGAGTTCTTTATAGCTGACTCCCATTAGAACCTCCAAATTTATACAAACATATTTAATGACATACTGATCTCGTCCATCTTCATCCGTGCGCCTTCGGGCTCTTTCCCTTTACAGTTGGGCACTGTAATGCCGAAATATTTCATGCGGAAGACGGCACAGAATCCCTTCACCCAGTCCTGAGCGGTCTGACCGTGCGACCTGTTCAGCGATGCCTGAGCAAGAATAAAGAAGAACTTCTTCTCTCTTTCAAACATAGGTACTCCGCTTTGATTAAGAAAGACGAAAAACTTATCCATAAAGAGCTTCGCCGTGCCTGTGACAAAACTGAAGTAGTTCGGCGAAAGGAATATTATAAGGTCTGCGTCATATACGGCAGACATAGCATCCCTCAGACCTTCCTCTACGGCATCAGGCTGAAAGCCCTCTTTACACTTTTTGATGGGATAAGAAGCATCAAAGACAAGATCGCAGAGGTCGAACCTTTTACAGTCCTCATACTTCGCCTGAAGTCTGTCTGCGATATATGTTGAATTAACATCACTGCCCGGGGCAGCGTTTATAAGCACCACATTCATAATAGCCCCCACCATGATATTTTAGCCGTACACAGGGTTACTTTCAACTAGTATTTCATAATTTAATCCATTGACAGACACAGAGAATTTTATACATAATCCGCATATGAGAACACTGATAGAACAGCTGATTGAATCAGGCATAAAGACCGGCACGGAAAAGCCCGCAGACATAACCGCTATCCCCCACTACAGAGGGAACAGCGGATTCTTCCATGTGTGCGGAACAGACTGGGAGATATTCCTCATCAAGGGAGTATACAAAGACAGCACCCGCATAATAAGCGGCAAGTGCCCCTTTGAGCAGAAAGTGATAAACGTTCTTGCCCAGATACTCGCCGACACGGAAAGAAACCTGAGACAGCAAGTCATACTCAAGCTGTACGAACACGAAGAGAAGTTCTATGTGTCTGAGGCCGAAAAGTTCGAGGGTGAATTCAGCCTGAAAAGAGATCCTCAGATAACAGCCCCGCTGACAGCCGTGGAGCGCTCTTTGGGTAAAGGCGAGGGGATTGCAGACAGACACCTGTTTATCCGCACACCATTCGCAGAGATAGCCCCTGAGGTGCTCAGTCCGGTTGCTATGTCGCTCCTTGCGGGTATACCCGATGTTCTCAATCCTCTTTTCATCAGCTGCAGCATAAAGACTCAGTCTCCGTCGATCAAACTGCTCTTCGGCAGGCTGTACATGAACATGGCAAATGTTGAGACGATACTCCCTGCATTTAAGCAGACGTCCGACCTGTTCATGATGAACTTCGCACCGACATTGTTCAGGTCTGTTAAAAAGCCTGTCTTCGGCATTCCCGACGACTCCGACCTTAAAATATCCGATACAGAGATAGAAGAGGCGGCACAGGACGTGGCAAAAGCTATCGAAGAGCTGAAGCCTGAAGATATTTTCGGTGAAAACTTCCTCGAGATGACAGCCCTGCTCACCATGACATGGGAGATGGTATACATCCGCCTGTGGAAAGCGTTTGCATCTTTTCATAAGTTTCTGGGCAAAAGCATCGATGATACTCTCACACATATATATAAGACACGGGGCGACACCCTGCTCAATCTCGACATCGCAGACGTCTCTGCAGACATAGACCCTGCATCTGCACACGGCGACTTTAAAGGGCTAGGTCTGGCGCATCTGTCTATAGATGAAATGTATAAAACACTGGGCAGCGCAAAGAGACTGACCACTAATAAAGCCAAATACACCGACAAACTTGAGGAATGTCATACATACCTTAAAATGCGTGACGACACATATCTGTCATTTATGAAGCTGACGGCGAAGCTGAGAGGCTTCCTCGGCGACTACGGGAAGAAGATGGTCGAAGACAGCATGGTGACCGATGCGAGCGACATTTTCAACTTTGAGCTGAAAGAGATAAACAATATTATAAACGACAGTTTCTACGGCAACATCCCCTTCACGGTCAATTTCAGAAAATGGCAGGGGGCAAGATTCAGCGCAATGTGCATGCCGTACAATATATATGAGAGAGACGTGCAGGAAGCATCCACCATCGCAAACCAGCAGATAAAAAACTCAGAAAAGGCCGGAAGCATCACATGCCTGTCGTACTTCTATAATAACAAAGCCGATGCAGAACCTGCGGTCAGAAAAAGCTGGAACCTGCTGAACATCCATGAAGCGGCAGATAAGAATGCCGTGATAACAGAGGTAGGCAGCATGTTCTCATTTATAACAGAATACTGTGCCGTGACAGAAAAGCCTTTATTCAGCGGAGCAAGGTTCGCCGACCTGCTGTTAAAGGACAAGAAGATAAGCCTTTCGAAAGATACCGTTTCATTCAAATAAAAAAAGGCCGGAGCTTTTGCCCCGACCTTACTGTTCTTAGTTAAAGTCTATTATAATGTTTACAGAGCCTCTCGCCTGGTCGATCTGCTCTTCCAGATCAGGAGTGGCATTCGGGTCAGTGTAGAAGTCGAGGGCATCGCCCACAGCTTCCTGAACCATATCGTTGAACTCCTCTTCTGTTCCGTTATAGCCGAGTGACTGAGCAAGCTCCTGTGCTGCTTCGATATTTCCGAGGTCAAACTCTGCGCTTGAGAGTTCTTCGTTCATATCCACGCCTTCGCCTTCGCCGCCCTCTTCACCTGTACCGATAGTGCCGAAGAGTTCTTCGTCTGTGCTTCCGCCGTTTGTACCTTCGCCTTCACCCTGTGCCGGCTCTCTGTCTCCTGTGGAAACTTCGCCGAAGATGAGCGAACCGCCGCCGTCTTCACCCAGTTCATAAACTTGTACGCCTTCACCGGAGAGAACAGCACCCTGACCTGATGTCAGAGTAGCAAGGAGCTGCTGAGAGTTCGCACCTGCGTCGCCGCCTTTACCTGCACCCTGCATCTTTGTGGGGTCTACTTTACCTGATGCGACATCGGCAGCACTGACGAGCCCGAGGAACTCGACCTTACCGTTGTACACCTCTACGACGGTAACGAGACCGCCTGTGACGATAGCGAATGTAGTACCCTTAACACCGATAACGGAGTTTGTGGTCTTCACTCTGAAATCACCTGCGACATCGTGCATCTTCTCAACGCTGAAGAGCACCTTGCCCTTCTGGATCTCTGCGTTGTATCCGTCTGTCGTTCTCTCTATGCCATTGATGGTGAGTCTTGATTTTTCAAATACCTTAACGTTTGTACCGTCGATGAAGCCGACTTCGGCATATCCCCTGCGCTTTGTCCTGAGGATATCTTCGAAAACGAGCTCAGAGCCCTTCTCGGCTTTTTTACCCATAACGGCATCGCCGTGAACGATCTCTACCTTACCTTTTGCCTCTGTGACCTCAGCCGCCTTTTCGGCTGCATAGCCATTGAAAGCAAAGGCCGCTACAGATGCTAATATAATTAATTTCTTAAACATGCCCTTCTCCTTAGAATGTGTAGCTGACAGATAGATCGGTAACTGTCTTATTATAGTCGTATGCATCTTCACTGGAGTCTGTGGATGTATATGTCACGCCGCCGCCGAAGAAGATGTTCGGTGTGAAGACATACACTGCTTTCAGACTGACACTGACGAAGTCGTCGTCCCTGTCGATGTTGCTGTAGTCATATTTGGAATAGTCCACTGCGAATGTAGGGATGAGTTTTTCAAAGTATCTCGCACTGATGGATGCTCCGATCGTTTTGTCGTTTTTAACTTTATATTCGCCGTCCACATCGTCATGTGCGATCACGGCTTTAACCTTTGCTGTGTATATATCGAGGAATCTCTTGCTGACAGTGAGCCCGCCCTCGTACTTATATCCGTCTTTGCTGTACTCCTGGCTGTCTTCATCGGTAAAGTTATACCTTGCCACTTTCAGAGGGACGGTGAATGACCATGTGTCCATCTTATATGTACCGGACATCTCGCCCGTTACGGATGTGGAGTATTTCTCCCCGCCGAAGTATGTGACGCCCACGGATATCTTAGGCAGTGTGAATTCGAAATCGTCATAGGACTTTTTCATCATTACATATACTTTATGGGTGCTCATGTCATAGTCATGATAGTTTTCGTTTGAAGTGCCGTAGTGTGTTGTACCGATTGAGATGCTCTCAGCGAATGAAGGGTAGAAGTTAACCCTGAGGTCTGCCAGACCGTATATACGTGCGCTGGAAACCTCGGATGCGCCCGGTACTTCGTTCTCGTCCACTGATGTTACGTTTGAGTCATACTGAAGACCGACGCTCATGAAACCTGAAAACAGCTTCTTTCTCTCTTCGAGCTTAGCAGCTTTCTCCTTTGCCATGTCGGAATAGTCTTCTGATTTCGCTGCTTCGGCATATTCTTTTTCAGCACAGTTGAAACGTTTTGAACCTGCGCATATCTCGCCGATGAGCATTTTCGCACTAGGATACACTCTTGTATTCTCCGGCTTTATGGTGCGGAGATACTCAAGGGCAGTATTCACATTTCCGCTGCGGAGAGCGATACGTCCCTTTCTATAGTTATATCTGGCTTCTTTTACGGGTGATTTTTCGATCGATGCAGAGGCAGAGGCAAAGTCGCGCTTTGTTATGTATATATCTGTGATGACATATGTCACGTCTTCGTCCTGTGTCTCTGAAACGTAAGACTCGAGGTCTGTGAGTGCAGGGTCGAGAGCGCCCACATTATAATATGCGAGACCTCTGTATTTCTTAAGCCCTGATGCGCTGTTCCCCTTGTCCATCTGTGTCTGTACAACATAAAGAACCTCGTCGAATTCCTGAAGCAGGATCATATCGTCGAGTGTCTTCATGGCTGCTGCACTGTCGTTGTTTTCAAAGTAGCATATAGCCTTATATATGTTACCTGAAATACCTTCTGCTTCCTCAAGCTGCTTCAGTGAAGCATCCATTGAGCCGCAGCTCCCCTCTTTAATATTTGAAAAGACCTTTTCGTAATTAGAATTAAACTCGCCGACTACCGGATAATCATACGCATATGCCGATGTCAGACAAAATACCGTCAGCAATACTGTCAGTATTTTTGTATAATTATATGAAAGACGCATTCGTTCCTCCCGATGAAAATAGAATCTGTAAGATAATCTCTACACATAGATACCATACAAGTACGTAAGTTTAGCATAAATTGCTAACTTTTCATATTTTTTTACAACAAAAAATACCCGCATTGTTTAGAGACTTTCCTTTCACAACTATTTTACAGAGCCTGTGCCGAGAAATTTCTTGCAATTTTATATTCACGTTGCTATAAGTATAGCCCCACTACACACGCCCTTATTGCGTGCAAAACCGGCAAGTGCCTGAAAACCTTTCGGGTGGCGGTTTGCAAGGGCGGAGGAAAAACAAATAAAAATCGGTATCTTGGGAAATACCAAATATTGGAGGAGCAATGTCTTACATTTCAATGAAAAACCTGCTCGAAGCAGGTGTACACTTCGGACACCAGACTAAGCGCTGGAACCCGAAAATGTCCAAATACGTTTTCGGAGCTAGAAACGGTATCTATATCCTTGACCTGCAGAAAACTGTTCAGTGTTTCAACACTGCATACGAGTTTACAAGAGACGCAGCGAAAAGCGGAAGCAACTTCCTTTTCGTAGGTACAAAAAAGCAGGCTCAGGAAGCTATCAAAGAAGCTGCTGAAAAATGCGGAGCTTACTACATGAACGAGCGCTGGCTCGGTGGTACACTCACAAACTTCCAGACTATCAAATCACGTATCCAGAGACTTAAAGAACTCGAAGAGATGTTCGAGTCCGGCTACGTAAACAAATACACTAAGAAAGAGCAGTCAAAACTCAAAAAAGAGCTTGATAAACTTTCTAAAAACCTCGGCGGTATCAAAGAGATGCCAGGCATCC
Organism: Deferribacterales bacterium; assembly: GCA_050253075.1. Taxonomy (GTDB): domain Bacteria; phylum Chrysiogenota; class Deferribacteres; order Deferribacterales; family Geovibrionaceae; genus Denitrovibrio. The sequence goes on along the minus strand of JBFWJS010000001.1, from coordinate 716,827 downwards.
CCGATGTTATGTTTATCATCGACATCAAAATGGAGCAGAACGCAGTTGCAGAAGCTAAAAAACTCGATATCCCAATAGTTGCTATCGTGGATACAAACTGCGACCCTGACCTCGTTGACTTCCCTATCCCTGGTAACGACGACGCTATCCGTGCATGTCAGCTCATCGCCGGACGCATCGCTGATGCTATCATCGAAGGAAACCAGATGAGAGACGAAGAGCAATCAGGTCAGCAGGGCGAAGCTGCTGAAGGCGAGGATGTTCCTGTAGAGCAGATCGTAGAGGAAGAAGCTGCTGAAACACCAGCAGAATAATCAACAGAGGAGAATTAATAAATGGCACAGATCACTGCCGCAATGGTAAAAGAGCTCCGCGAAAGAACCGGAGCCGGTATGATGGACTGTAAAAAGGCACTCGGCGAAACAGACGGAAATATGGAAGAGGCTATCGAGTTCCTTCGTAAGAAGGGTCTTGCTGCTGCTGCTAAAAAATCCGACCGTATCGCTGCAGAAGGCGCTGTTGTCGCTGCCCTTAAAGATAATAAATCCGGCGTTATCCTCGAAGTTAACTCTGAAACTGACTTCGTAGCTAAAAACGACGCATTCAAAAATTTCGCACAGGAACTCGCAGAGCTTATCATCGCTGAGAGCCCTGCAGATGTTGACGCTTTCATGACTGTTAAAACTGCAGGCGGTCAGACAGTTGAGGAATTCCTCAACGCTAACGTTGCTAAGATCGGTGAGAAACTCAGCATCAGAAGATTTACAAAGCTCGACGGTAACAACGTCTCTACTTACATCCACATGGGCGGTAAGATAGGCGTTATAGTTAACCTCGACGGCGGAGACGAAGAGCTCGCTAAAGACCTTTGCCTCCACATCGCAGCAAGCAACCCTAGATACCTCGACGAATCTTTCGTAGATGCTGCATACATCGAAAAAGAGAAAGAGATATTCGCTGCGAAGCTCGCTGAGCAGGGCAAACCTGAAAACATGATTCCTAACATCATCAAAGGTCAGGTTGCTAAACTTCTTAAAGAAGTTTGCCTCGTTAGCCAGCCTTTCGTTAAAGATCCTGATACTACAATCGAGAAACTTCTCGCCGGCAAAGGCGCTAAGATCATAACATACACACGTTATGAGATGGGAGAAGGCATCGAAAAAAAGCAGGAGAACTTTGCAGAGGAAGTTGCGAGACAGATCAAGGGCTAATAAACCCCTGTTGCGCAGTTTCCGTGGCTTTCAAAGCCCTAAGCAAAATCAAACAATAAACAAAGCCCTGTCGGTCAAACGGCAGGGCTTTTTTGTTTCTACAGCTTCACTGTTTCCTGAACTTCATGATCAATAGCGACAAACGCTTCGCTGAAATGCACCTCATATACCTCCATGGCAGCGCCGGCCTGCTCCACAAGCTCTCTATACATCGGGTTTTTAGCCGCAAACTTTTCCAGCAGGTCATAGACAGTCTTTGCACTCTTCACAACCTTTGCCTCGTGCACTCTGACATGCTTTGGCTCTCCATAGGGGATGGTTGTAAAGGCGGCTTTGTCATTCACTGCGAATTCCTTAGTCTTCTGCGTACCCATGAATGTAGCGAAATACAGGACGCCGTCCTTTTCGTCGTCTGTGCAAAATTCAAGTATCCGCACATTTGCCTTGTTATCCACACTGGTGGCAAGGGCTATGTCCTTCTGTTCGCTTAATATCTGCTTCATATGATCAATAAATTCCATACTGCACCTCCGCAATTTTTAGAACTGTAACACAGTAATGTTGACATCCTTATGTCATAGTTTTAAATTTAATTTCGGAGGCACATTTGAAGACAGACAGACTGATATCCATCATTATGGTCTTGCTGAATCACGAAAGGGTGAGCGCAGGCAGGCTGGCAGAGATGTTTGAGGTGAGCAGGCGCACCATATACCGTGACCTGGAGAGCATAGAGCTGGCGGGCATACCCATCGTCACCGAAACAGGGGTAAACGGCGGTATCAGCATAATGAAGCAGTATAAGGTCGACAAACGTGTCTTCACATCCGACGACCTGCAAAAGCTGATGATAGGGCTGAACAGCGTCTCCAATGCCCTCTCCACAAGCGAGCTGACAGGCATACTGGAAAAGATAAAGGGGCTGATACCTGCAGAGCAAGCGCAGAAGATCGAACAGTTCGCTGAAAAGATATCCATAGACGCAGCCCCGTGGATAAGCAACAAAGACTACAGACACATACTGAACATCATACGTGAAGCATTTGAAAAGAACCGTCTTATCACATTCGGATATATGGATTCAGGCGGGGAAATCTCCGCAAGGAAGGTAGAACCATACAAGCTGGTTTCCAAAGCGGGCAGCTGGTATATGCAGGCATACTGCACCATGCGCAACGACTACCGTACTTTCAAACTCTCCCGCATGACAGACATCACTATGCTGAAAGACACTTTCACCCCCAGGGAGGGTGAGCCAGCCCCCATAGGCTTTGACCCCGACATCCGAGACAGGCTGACACAGGTGCGCCTGCTTATAGACAGCTCACAGCGTGGCTACCTGACAGAGGTATTCGGCGACCTGACATACACACTGCAGTCCGACGGCAGATACTCGACAGATGTACCCTTTATGGGAGATAACTACAGCTACGGCATTATCCTCTCCATGGGGGCATGGTGCGAATGCGTCTCGCCACAGTATGTCAGGGACGAGGTGGCGCAGAGGGTAAGAAGGATGCTTTCGATATACGAGCCCTCCTGATGTTGTTGACACGGCTCACCCGATAGGCTATTTACTTGTTATGGACTTTATTATTTATATAGCTGCTGCAGCCCTTTGCGTGGTAGCGGCTCTTCATATTTACTGGGCTTTCGGCGGGAAATTACTCACCGGAGCAGTGATCCCCACCACAGAGGCGGGCGAACCCATCTTTAAGCCCGGATTCGCAGCAACCCTCGCCGTTGCAGTATTTCTCCTCATCGGGGCTATGGTGCTGGTGAAGCATAATCTTTCACCGTCTAAGCTGACCGTCGGCCTTACGATGTTTTACGCCGCAGTCTTCTTTATCAGAGGCATAGGCGATTTCAAACACATGGGAATCTTCAAAAAAGTCGCCAGAACAGACTTCGGACTTATGGATACCCTCATATTTACCCCACTTGTCTTTATATTATCGTTCATATTCATCTATAACCTTACTTTATAAGCCCATTCTTTAAATATGCCTAATTTTCTTATTTACATCTATTCTTGCGTATTATATTATTAGCTATAATCTGATTTTACCTTAGATTATTATTTTATTACTCATCGGAGGCTAATAATGAAAGATCAGCTCAAGCATTACGAAGACAAACTGACATACGAGACAGACTCATGGGATCTTATGGTGGCGATGTCAAACAAGGAAAACGTTATCGTGATAGATGCCCGTGCAGTCAATGCATACGAGAAAGAACATATCCCGGGTGCAATAAACCTGCACCACTCTCTGATGGATAAGGACACCACCGAAAACATTGATAAGAAAGCACTGATAGTAACATACTGCGACGGCATAGGCTGTAATGCATCCACAAAGGGCGCACTGAAAATGACAAAGCTCGGCTTCAGAGTGAAAGAGCTTATGGGCGGGCTCGACTGGTGGAAGCGTGACGGGCACCCCACAGAAGGCTCCGAAAGCAAATCCTCCACAGGCGCAACCTGCGGCTGCGGATAAAATATACAAGCCCTGTCTAAATGCGGGGCTTATTCCTTTTAATCCATGCGTTTTATAAAATGAGCGAAGAAGAATCCCGCAGGGATAGTTCCCAGTGCAAAAAGTGTGCAGAGGAAGTATGTACGCTCCAGCCCTAGGCGGTCGCCCATCATGCCGAGGACGAAGACTATTATGGAGCTTGCGCCAAAGTTTATGAACATGTACATGCTGTTCATGAATGTCGGCATGCTCGACTTCGTGTCCTGCATACCCGCCATCAGCACAGGCCCAGAAGCAAAGAGGAAAAGCCCGAGAACACTTAGCACCACGATGTTCTGAGTGTAGATGAATATCATCATGAAAACGAACGAACAGATACTGGATATCACAAGTGTAGCCCTGCGCCCTATTCTGTCAGAGATGCTCCCCGCCATGAATGTGCCCACCACGCCAAAGAACTGTAATACAGACAGAGATATCCCAGCAAACCACAAAGACGCACCCTGCCCGGTGAGATACACAGGCAGATACAAGGTCAGCGCACTCTTCATCCCCGACTGGAAAAAGATGAAAGCACCGAGAGATACGAAAAGCGGCCAGTACATATTGACTATCTTCCTCGTGTCCCCCTTCTCTTTCGGCTTTCGGTTCGTTTTGACATCATAGTTGCGCAGTTTCAGATAAAGCATGAAAGATGACGCCAGCGGCAGCGGGATCAGCATATATATCCCCTCCAGCCCCCATGCAGAAACGGCAGCTATCGCCAGCAGAGGCCCGAGAGTCCTCGCCAGCTCGCCCCCTACCATAAAGAAGCTCATGCCTCGGCCTATGCGGTCGCCCGACGCCTCTTTTATTATCACCGGTGTCGGTATGTGAAACAGCGCCGCAGAAATCCCCGCCACAAAGAGCAGTATGAGCAGCATGGTAAACGAGTTAGCCAGACCGATGAAGCACATGCTCACGGCTGTGACAGCGGGTGTGAGTATCACTATATATTTCCCGCCCGTACGCTCCGCCATCAGTCCCAGCAAAGGATTGAAGAGAGCGGGGATGCGCCTTGCTATATCCAGAAATGCAGTCATGGAGAGCGACATGCCCAGCTTTGTTATCAGCAGTGGGAGCAGGGGCGCAAGAAAGGCAGAGAATGTATCATGTGCCAGATGTGCCAGCGAAAGCACTGTGACATCGGCAAATCTGAATTTGTTATTTGTTTTCATATTATATTCCTGATACCGGCGAGCGGTATATTTTCATTAGCACATAAAGCCCTATGGGGTATCGCACTTTTTTACTGATACATAAACTACCCTCATATTGAGCGTTTAGAAAGTATTAATTGACACATGCTCAAAAAGCGTTAATATAGCCCTACCTACCCCTAGTAATTTCTTTAAAAACAGCCATCCGTGGCGTTTTTAAAGTCGACTTGCCTGAACAAGTATCAGTCAAGGTCTACGGTTTTCACCGAGGCTCAAACCGAACTGCATCCATGCAGTTATGTGTTTTGGCGAGTCACACATTTACAATATAATCTTAATATTTTGGAGTACGTCCATGTTTAGCAATGAGCTTGTAATTGACGGAAGAAAATTCAGAAGCCGTCTGATGGTAGGTACGGGTAAGTTCAGCAGTTCCGACAAAATGGCAGAGGCCATCGAAGCATCCGGAGCCGAGATTGTCACTGTTGCCATGCGCAGAGTAGACATAAACAATCCCGCAGACGACATCCTCAGACACATCACATCAGACAAATACCTTCTGCTCCCCAATACATCCGGAGCCAGAGATGCGGAAGAAGCAGTCCGCCTCGCCCGCATAGCCCGAGCCGCAGGATGTGAGCCGTGGGTGAAGCTCGAAGTCACCCCCGACCCATACTATCTGCTCCCCGACCCGATAGAAACATTCAAAGCAGCCGAGATACTCGTCAAAGACGGCTTCAAAGTGCTGCCATACATAAATGCAGACCCTATCCTCTGCAAACGACTTGAGGAGATAGGCACTGTGACAGTTATGCCCCTCGGCGCACCGATAGGCAGCAACAGAGGCATAACCACAGAGGACAACCTGCGCATCATCATCGAACAGGCAAAGGTGCCCGTGGTGGTCGACGCAGGGATTGGCGCACCATCCCACGCAGCGAAAGCTATCGAAATGGGAGCCGACTCCGTGCTGGTGAACACTGCAATAGCCACGGCGAAAGACCCTGTGAAGATGGCTCTCGCATTCAAACTCAGCGTGGAAGCAGCCGTCACAGCCAGAGACGCAGGCATGCCCGGACGCAAGGAAAAAGCAGAGGCGTCCAGCCCGCTGACAGGATTCCTCAGGAGCTGATGATGAGTTTTGAAAAGGAACTGGACAAGTACGGCTTTAACGACACGAAAGACTTCATATATTCCCGAACTGCCGCCGATGTGGAATTCGCACTGGGCAAGGACAAGCTCGACGAGGAAGACCTCGCCGCACTCCTATCCCCCGCTGCGGAGGCATACCTCGAGCCTATGGCTCAGCAGGCATCCGACATCACCCTGCGCAGATTCGGCAAAACCATAAAGATATACGCACCGATGTATCTCTCAAATGTCTGCTCGAACTCCTGCAAATACTGCGGATTCAACAGGCATAATGAGATACCGAGGGTCATCCTGAATGACGAAGAGATCAGCAAGGAAACAGAGATAGTCTACAACATGGGCATCCGCCACATGCTGCTGGTAACGGGCGAACATCCCGCACAGGTGGGCACAGACTACCTCATCAACGCCGTAAACCTTATGAAGGATAAATTCAGCTCCATCTGCATAGAGGTCTATCCTATGTCTGTGGAGGACTATGCCCTGATGTATAAGCACGGCGTGGACGGACTGACAATGTTTCAGGAAACATATAACCGTGACACCTACGCAGATATGCACCCCGCAGGTAAAAAACGTGACTTCGGCTGGCGTCTGGGCGGGCCCGAAAGGGGCGCAGAGGCGGGCTTCAGGTCTATAGGGATGGGGGCTCTGATGGGGCTCGACGATTTCCGCACGGATCAGTTCTTCCTCGCACTCCATGCGAACTATATAATGAAAAACTACTGGAAGACGCACGTCTCCGTGTCTTTCCCACGGATAAGAAAAGCATCGGGCAATTTCAAGCCGCATAACATAGTAGACGACATCAGCTATGTGCAGATGACACTGGCACACAGGCTGTTTCAGCACGACCTCGGCATAAACATCTCCACAAGGGAGTCTGCCGACTTCCGTGACAACCTGCTCCCCCTCGGCGTGACACAGATGAGCGCAGGCTCAAAGACTGAGCCAGGCGGATATGCAAAGGAGCATAAAGGGAAGCAATTTGAGGTTGAGGACAAAAGAAGTGTCGAAGAATTCTGTAATATGTTACGCTCTAAAGGTTACGACCCTGTCATGAAGGACTGGGACATATCATTTTTATTAGGAGCGTAGTATTGGAATGTGGACACATATAAAGAATATTTCAGGTCTCGACCTGTATGTGTCTTTTGACGATAACAAAATATACGGGATATCCTCCGAAATGCCCCGAGGGGTTCTTCTGGAGGCTCTCCCTGAACATTTCAGCTACATTGGCGAATACCTTGCCGACCACACAAAACAGCCTATGATTTTCGAAGCTCTCGCAGACTTCGACCTTAGCTGGACGACAGACTTTCAGCTAAGGGTATATAAGGCTCTGGCACTCGTCCCCTGCGGAAAAACCGTCACATACGGCGAACTGGCCGCACTGGCAGGCAGTCCGAAGGCATCACGAGCAGTGGGCTCTGCTATGTCTAATAACAGATTCCTCATAGCTATCCCCTGCCACAGGGTAACGGCAGCGGGGAATAAGCTGGGCGGATTCTCCAGCGGCATTGATAATAAAATAAAACTCCTTAGCTCGGAGGGTATACATGATCTTCGATAAACTTCCCGACACTCTCAGATGGGAGGACGACAAGCTCTTCATCATCGACCAGACCGTCCTGCCCGAACACTTCATAGAGGTTCAGCTATCCACCAGAGACGAGGTCTTCATAGCTATTAAAACTCTAAAGGTAAGAGGCGCACCCGCCATCGGCATTGCCGGTGCATACGGGCTGTGCATATGCGCTCAGGCACATATGGATAAGTCATACAGCTCATTCATCGCCGAGGTACAGAGCGAGGCGCACTACCTCAACAGCTCCCGCCCCACAGCGGTAAACCTGAGCTGGGCTCTTAAGCGCATGATGAAGAGAGCATACGCATGCAAATCCAAAGACACTCATAAGATATACGAAGCCCTCGTGACAGAGGCCGTAAAGATACATAACGAAGATATCGCCATATGTCAGGGGATAGGCGAACACGGCAAATCCCTTATCAAAAAAGGGTGCGGAGTTCTCACCCACTGCAACGCAGGAAGCCTAGCCACATCCAGACTGGGCACAGCCACGGCACCTATGTATATGGCTGCCGCAGACGGGGTCAAGTTCCGCATATTCGCAGACGAGACACGCCCGCTTTGTCAGGGCTCACGCCTCACGGCATGGGAGCTGCAAAGGGCAGGGCTAGACGTCACGCTCATATGCGACAACATGGCGGCCAGCACGATGGCAAGCGGTAAGATAGACCTTGTGATAGTCGGTACAGACAGAGTGGCAGCAAACGGCGACGTCGCAAATAAGATAGGCACGCTGGGCGTGGCGATACTGGCGAAGCACTACGGCATACCTTTTTATGTCGCATGTCCGTCATCCACATTCGACCCGGGGACTGAAACAGGCGAAGACATCGTGATAGAGCAGAGGGGCGCAGACGAGGTTTGCCACTTCGGCGATAAGCGCACGGCACCGGAGGATATCTCTGTGCTGAACCCCGCATTCGACGTCACCCCGAACAGTCTGGTGACAGGCATCATCACGGAAAAGGGGATAATAAAGCCCCCATACATAACAAATCTGAAAAGCATCGGTGGAAAATGAAAACTATAGGACTGATAGGCGGAATGAGCTGGGAATCAACGGCTCTCTATTACAAAATGATAAACGAAGAAATAAACAGGAGACTCGGCAGGCTGAACTCTGCACAGATGCTCCTCTACTCCGTAAACTTTGAAGATATAGAAAAAAACATGCGCAAGGAACGCTGGGACCTCACCGCAAAAGTGCTCACAGGGGCGGCGACAAAGCTGATGAGCAGCGGAGCGAGCTGTGTACTCCTATGCACCAACACCATGCACATGAATGCACCCGACATACGCAGATCCGTCTCTATACCTTTCATACACATAGCCGACGCCACATCCGCAGAGATAAATACCGCAGGGTATAAGAAAGCGGCACTCCTCGGCACACGCTTCACCATGGAGGAAACCTTCATGAAGAAGGAGTTCGAGGCGAAAGGGATAGAGATCATCACACCGGATAAAGACGACATCAAATACATCGACAACGCCATCTTCACAGAGCTGTGCAAGGGGATCGTAAAGGACGACACAAGAGATATGATGCTGATGATGCTGGATAATATGTACGAGCAGGGTGCCGAATGCGCCATCCTCGGCTGTACGGAGCTAGGCATGATATTAAAAGACGACGAGGCGCCTATGCCGCTCTTCGACACTGTGGAGTGCCACTCTAAGGCAGCAGTGGATTTCGCACTGGGCAAGTAGCTTTATCACGTATTGTTTTTGTTTGGATTTTAACCTATTATATTCACATGAAAACATACAAGACGGCTCTGATGCTCTGCAATGCGGATGCTCAAAAAATTATTACCGGACTGGTCAACAGCCAAAGTATAAAGTTCATCTTCACCGACAGTATCGATGCATTTGAAAAAGAGCTGGAGCAGGGGCCCGACTCTGTCATTGTCTGCTGCACATATGCTGACGACAGCTTTTTAGAGAGCTATTCAGGCATACTTAGAAAAATGCACACGGCAGTACTTGTAAAAGAAGGCCGTCCCACAGATGTAACAAAACTGATACATACCGGCGTAACCACATTTATATCTTCCAACAACCTTAAAAGAGGATTGTACCGGTTCTTTGAATACGTTCTTTTCTCTGAAACCAAATCTGCCGTACTGGCAAAAGCCCTGCGCCGACTGCGCAAGCTGGCTGACAACACAAACGACAGCCTGATCATTCTAAACGAAGATAAGACGATATCTTATGTTAATAAATCTGCTCTGGCACTGCTTAAAGCCGAACGCAGAGACCTGCTCAACCTTGAGCTTGATGAGGTTTTCAATAAGCACCCCTTCCAAATGGACGTTACCTGCACGAATGTCTTGGCATTCGACGAATTCGAGCTGGAAACAGCATTAGGAGTCCATATAGTCGTCACGGGCACATGCTCACCCGTCATTGAAAAAGAAGGATTCACAGGCGCTGTAATCATTTTAAACAAAATATCCTCAGAGCAGGAAAACAGACAGAAAGAGCTCGATCTGCTGAAGTATCAGCAGAGATATCACTCTGCCCAGCAGAACCTCGCTTTCAAAAAACAGATGCTCATCCTCAAAGATGAGATGTCTAATATAAAAACTAAAAACTTTGCCGTGGAGACATACTTCAAGCCGCTTGATATCCTCAGCGGAGATTCATACGGCAGTATCAACCTGAAAGACGGCAGATACCTTTTCTATATAATAGACGCCATGGGCAAGGGGCTTTCGGCTTCGGTCACTGCTCTACAGTCCACTTCTTTCATAAATCACTCTGTGGAGTTCTCTCTGCTTAAGGATGATTTCGACATGCCGAAGCTGCTTACTTCATTCCTATACTACATCAGAGACAGATTGATGGAGGAAGAGGCGCTCTGCTGTGCTTTCGCTCTGCTCGACACAGAGGCGGAGACTCTCACCGTGGCAAACTATGGCCTGCCGCCTGTGTATATAGTAAACACAAACGGCGAATCTGTGATGTACAGACCAAACAACCTGCCAGTTATGCGCTGTGTCACCAGTAAAAATCTAGAGGTTATACCCCTCACCGATGTGGACAAGATACTGCTACTTTCCGACGGACTGGTAGAGTCTGAGACCCTTACGGGGGGCATATATTCAGAGATGGTGCAGGAACACCTGAGAAAGGCATTTACGAAAAAACACCTGCTGAATATGGTCTCTGACAATATTAAAAGCAATGACGACGACATTACATTCTTCTTCATAAAGCGTGTGACAAAAGACCGTGACGTCACTGAGGAATACACTATCAACACTTCTCTCGAAGAGATATTCAGGATAAGTGTGAAACTCAGCGAAAAGATGCACGAAGACGGCCTGTCTGAAGCCGACTGCAGCTCCATCGAGTATGCTATCTCCGAGATACTTATGAATGCATTCGAACACGGAAACCTGAAGATCGATTTTAATAAAAAGCAGATGCTGATAGGCTCCGGCGAATATGACGACTACATAAGGGAAAACTCCGCCCCCGATACCGAAAACTATCAGAAAAAAATACACATCAAATACAGCCTCCAGAGACCGAAAGACGGCAACCCGGGCGCACTCTTCATAAGCATTACCGACGAAGGGAGCGGCTTTTCACCCGCGAACCTTTTCAAATACCACACCTTCGACGGAAACCTGTGTCATGTGGATAAACACAGCTATAACGGCAGAGGTATATTCATATCTGATAATCTGCTGGACGGGCTGTACTATAACGAAAAGGGAAACTGTGCCTGTATGCTGAAAATAGTGGAAGGCTAGGAAACGCCTAGGACATCCTTGATCTTATCGATCACAACGCCCCTGTTGACAGGCTTGAAAAGAACGGGATATTTGCTGAATTTCGCAGCTTCCTCTCTGTATGCGGTGACTATCACCACAGGTATCTCAGAGGCCATCTGCTCGAGCTGATCTATCATGACAAAACCGTCAAGAACAGGCATAGCAAGGTCTGCAACGATAAGGTCAGGCTGATTCTCCTGAACATAGGCCAAGCCCTGCTTACCGTCTTTTGCTACTATAACGTCTGTAAAGTGCTTACGAAGTATCATCGCCAGAACATCTCTGGCTATCTCTTCGTCCTCTACAACTAATATTTTCTTGTTAATCAGTTCCATCATTACTCTCAAGATATTCTGCTCGATTATAGCATTTTGATAAATTAAAGCTATCACAAAAAACAGTGATTATTACCATAAAACAGATTAATAAAGTTCTCTATTTATTAACTGAAAATAGTATCCCATCATAGAAATCCTATGTGAATTTTCACATATCGACACATGATCAACCAAAAAATTACTGAATAAAGTTTAATTATACAAGTATATTATATGGAAATTAAGTCTTTATTAATGTTAAATATTAACCAGTATAATTTATTTGTAATTTATAATTTAACTGCTATACTTGTATTTTATTGGGTGGTTTATGTCTATTTCTAATTTTATTAAGAGCCCAAAGTACTTCTATAGTGCCATAGCTGTTACTTTCGGCGTTTTCGTGATACTTATACTTCTGACCGGACGACAGATTTATGAGTCTGAAAAACAAAAACTATACGACAGCAAGTCTACTGAGCTGAATATCACCAGAGGCAACTTCGAACAGAGACTGGACGAAGTGGAGCTGGAGCTCCGCAGGCTGGTCAATGTCATGAAACTCGAAGACCTTTTTGAAAAGCCCGACCCTGCCATTATCAAATCATTCGTGAGCGATTTCCTCTTTGATCATCATTACCTTACGATGATACTATACGATAACGACAACAAATATCTTAAGATAGATTCACCAAATGCTCCGATAGAATACTCTGATTTCCTCAGCAGATCCGGCGAGGAGCTCTTCAACCTTGTCCCTGTAAATAAGGAGACTAACAATATAGTGATCAGCAAAGAGCTGAAAATGCTGTACCTTGTTAAATTTTTACCAAACAACATCGGACACGAAGATAAATGCCTCCTCTTCTTCTTTTCGCCAGAGCTGCTCCTTAAATATCTTCCGTCGAGCTATGCGCTCCTCCTGAAGGGCGAGGGGATACAATGGATACCTGCATCAAAGGACTTTCCGCAGGATTTCAAGCTGCCGAAAGACACAGAAAGCACTAATATCATAAGAATAAACGATACTCAGTCCGTATTCTACGTACCGCTGAGAAGCAATAACAGGAACTACTTCCTCGCATCTCTTTCAGATATGCTGGATGTGAAGAACACTCTGGTATACAGCACATTTTTCACTCTGATATTCTTCACTGGCTTCTTTGGTCTCATCATGGTGCTCATATACCTGAGGAACAATCAGATCGCACAGCTTATGGAAACCCAGAAGGCAACAGTTGTATGTCTTGCAAACCTCGCAGAATTCAAAGATAACGAGACAGCCGACCACCTCGAACGCACAAGACACTACGGAACCCTGCTCTCTAACTATCTGAGGCAGTATCCGCAGTTCCGCTCGCAGATAAACAGAGACTATCTCGACAACATAGGCTTTGCATCCGTCCTTCACGACATAGGCAAGGTGGGAGTGCCGGACAGCATCCTGAAAAAACCCGGCAAGCTAACCGACGAAGAATTCGACGTCATCAAACAGCACCCGATATATGCAAAAGGTGTTCTTAAAGACCTTGTAAATAAGCATAAAGTAAACGACATGTTTTTCAACCTCGGATACAACATAGCCGTATATCATCATGAAAAATGGGACGGCACGGGATATCCGGATGGACTAAAAGGGGAAGAGATACCACTCGAGGCAAGGATATTCAGCGTATGTGACGTATATGACGCACTCCGCTCTGAACGTGTTTACAAAAAGCCATTCAGCCATGACAAGGCTATGACCATCATAAACGAAGGACGCAGCACACACTTTGACCCCATAGTTGTAGACGCCATAAATGCATGCGCCGAACAGTTTAAAAAGATACACGACACATATGACCTCTTTTACAGAGACATAGAATACTCATCTTTCGGAAACAACCGCAGAGAACTGAAAGTGGAATGGACAGAGGCTCTTGAAGTAGGCATACCTGTCGTGGACGAACAGCACAAGGTACTCCTCGACAGGATAAACCTGCTGATAAAATCTATCATGGCCGGCAAGGGCGAAGAGGACGTTCTCCATCTGCTCCGCTTCCTTGAAAGCTATATAGAGGAACACTTCACCACCGAAGAGATGATACTCCTCGCCACAGACGACCCCCTCACAGAGGGGCATGTGGACTCTCACAACGTATTCAGGCAGAACTTCCGTGCTATCTACGCCAGCGTGAAGAATTACGGTGTTACAGAGGACTCATTCTCATTCATAGAAAAGAATATTATCTCATGGCTGCTGAATCATATTCTGGAATACGACGTAAGGATGATCAAGGGCTCCTAGATCATTTAAGCTGCCAGTCAGGCTTGCGCTTTTCCAGAAATGCCTTAACGCCCTCTTTCGCATCTCCGCTGGTGCAAAGTGAGGCAAACATCTCTGAGCCGTAGTCGATGGATGCGCTGTAGCTGACGTCATATGCCGCACTGAGGCCTCGTTTCCCCGCCTCTATGGCGAGAGGGCTCTTCTCGGCCAGTCTGCGGGCTATCTCGTCTGTTTTCGCAGCCAGCTCATCATCAGGCACTACCCAGTTCACAAGACCGAGCTCCATAGCCTGCGCCGCTGTCAGCATATCCCCCAGCAAGACCATCTCCATAGCCTTTTTCCTGCCCACGTTGGCGAGGAGAGGCACACCCGGCCCCGTGCATATAAGCCCGACATTCACGGCCGTAGTGCCGAATTTCGCGCTCTCGCCAGCGATGGTAAGGTCGGCGGCAAAGCTGAGGCCTGCGCCGTTTGCGAGACAATAGCCCTGCACAGATGATATTACCGGTGTTTTCATCTTTGCTATGGTGTGGTTATGCTTATCCATCAGAGCGATGAAATGCCTGAAATCATGGTGGCTTTTATCGTCGAATTCTTTGAGGTCTATACCCGTGGAAAAGTTCTTCCCGTTTGCGTTGATCACAACCACCCGCACATTCTTATCCACATCAAAGCGCATCAAAGCATCATTCAGAAGCTCAGCGTACTCTATGGTAAATGTGTTGAATGCCTCGGGGCGGTTAAGGGTGATATACCCGATATGATCTTTCACAGAAGTGAGAATTACTTTTTCAGACATAATTTCCTCCGTTATAAAACGCATTTATATACAAACATAATATAACACAAGAAATTAAATTATCTACACGTAAAACACTATAATAAATAGAAATATGCTTAGATTATTAGTAAAACTATAGTTTATTTTTTAACAACAAGATTTCTAGAGAGCCTCTTTGCCTCATACAGAGCCTCGTCTGCACGATGTATCAGAGACTCCTTTGTCTCGCCGTCTTTAAACTGTGCAACGCCGAAGCTGGCGGTCATCTTGTCATTCACGCCGAAGTCATACTCCGAGATCAGCACACGGAGCTTCTCCGCTATGCCGAACGCTTCCTCTGCGGCCGTGTTTGTAAACACTATAAGGAATTCCTCCCCGCCCCACCTGGCAACGGTGTCGCTGCTTCTGGTATTTTCAGCGAGGATGCCCGCAAAGGCTTTCAGCACGTCGTCCCCCTTCTGATGGCCAAATATGTCGTTCACACGTTTAAAGTGGTCGATGTCGCCCATCACGACAGAGAGCTTCTTCCCGTATCTGTTCGCCTGCTCTACTTCATAGTCTAGTATCTCGTCAACTTTAAGCCTGTTATACAACTTTGTCAGCGGATCAGTGATGGATATCAGCAAGAGCTTCTCAGCCTCCTGCTCGCTTTCCAGCTTCTCCACCTCAGCACGCACAAGCTCCTTTGTGCGCTTTTCAAGTTGATTTGTCATCTCTTCGAAATTTTCGTTGAGCTGCTGTATCTCTATTATCTCCGAATCGTCATAATCATACGCAAAAAACTCGGTACCTACATATTTAGTATCTTCCGAAAGACTTACTATCGGTGCACTGATCATCTCAGACAGCTTCGTGGAGCGACGCTTAAAGTAGAAGAAGAAGCAGAGGTAAAAGCCGAACATAGCCATAACTGCTATCATACCTATCTTAAAAGACATTTTCTTAAGGTCTATGATAGGTTCCACGAGCTGATCCATGTCTGTCACCACAAAAAGATGCCAGCCCGTCTGCGGGATCATCCTGTTCACCACGAAGTATTCGTGCCCTTTTATGCTTGTCTCAGAGTATTCAACATTAGCTCCGAATATACTTGTCAGTGTCTTTCTGGTCTCAGGGTTCGGATGCTGATAAAGGTTATACTTTTCAGGCTTATATATTGTCATATCAATTGTTTTGTCGTATGCGTGCTCTTTCAGCTCGTGCAGATCGAGCAGTTTTTCGATATCAGCCCCCATGGCGAGTATCATTCCGTTTTCATCCACCATAAATGCCTTGGACTCATTCGGCAGATTCAGATTAAGAATGTGGTCTATCAGCTTCGCCACGGTGATATCCATCCCCGTCACGCCCTCGAGGAATCCGCCTTTATATATAGGCACAATACAAGAGATAAGCCATCCCATCCCCGCAGGGTCGAGGTATGCGCTTGTCCACACAGGTTTTTTCAGAGGGTTATGCATAAGGTCAGCTTCGTAATAGAAGTTATAGTCCTCCATCTTAAGGTCTGGCCCGTACTGGTTCGGGATGTCCTTAATGAAAGGATATATCCTGTTCATATTGTCGAATGTGTTTATATATACCTGCGCTATCAGGGGATTATGATTCACCAGATACTTGAAAGATTCATCGAGCTGTTCGGTAAGGAGCGCTTTTCTCTTTTCCTTTTCACCCATGGGGGTATCCGATGAATAATACAGAGCACTGCCGCCGTTATCCACAGCTTTGTAAAAAACGCCGTTCGTGTGGGTCTTGAATATTCCATACCCGCCGGTGACCGGCATACTGTCCAGCTTATTGAAAAATGCCTGATGCTCATCCTGAAGGGAAAGAACAGCCCGCTCCACCTCAAGAAAGTGGTTATTTATTATCTCGGCCTCTTTGGAGACAAGGTTGATTATCGAATGCTGAGACTGGCTGACAAAAGTACGGGAAACCTTGTCGCTGATATAATTATTGATGGAAAAATACATTATGATAAGAGCGATCTCTATGAACAGGATCGGGATCAGGGCTGCAGTCATAAAATTTTTATAAATCAGTGCGCCAAGCTTGATTTTCTTCAATATAGGCTCCGCTGTTTGGTTATATTACATTTTACACATCAGATGATAAAAAAATCTATCCTAATAGCTAATAAATATAAAAATATGACAGCCCACAAGAGGCCGAAAGAACAAAAGAAAGGTTTTAAACGAAAAAAGGCCTCACCGAAGTAAGGCCTTTTGAAACTCCCCGAACTGGACTTGAACCAGTAACCTATTGATTAACAGTCAACGAGTAGCACTTTTCGCAATTTCACACTTGCCATATAAACTATTTTGATTTATGATTATTTATAAATAAGACTTACTCAGTCTTACTAGCTTTTACCGTGTTTTACCGATAATACTGCTAACATAGTGCTTACATTTTTGGAGACCGTGATGAACACAAAGAAGAAGCTCACTGACGCTGTCGTACGAAATGCTAAACCAGCGACACAAGGGAGCGGGTATTACTACATTTGGGATACTGAGCTAAAAGGCTTTGCCCTGCGTGTTACAGGTAAACCTACGAAATCATATGTAATCATGTATAGAAATGAAGAAGGCCGACAGAAGGTTATGACACTTTTCAGAGCTTCCAATATCACTGCCGATGAAGCAAGGAAAAAAGCCAGGACTAAACTCACAGAGGCTCAGGGCGGAACAGACATTCTTAAAGAGAAGCAGGAAAAGCGCAAAGCGATGTTGTTCTCAGAGTTTGCTGAAATATATCTGGAGCACCATGCAAGACCTAATAACAGTGTCGGCACCGTGAAAACCAATGAAAGCTACCTGGAAAGACTTATTCTGCCAGCGTTTGGCAAAAAACCTCTTAAAAGCATTACACCTGAAGACACTGCAAAGCTTCATCACAAAATCGGCAAGTCAACCCCTGTCCAGGCAAACAGAGTACACGCACTGCTTCGCAAGATGTTTACTCTGGCTGAGAAATGGAGATACATACCTCAAAATTCTAATCCATGTGTCCACACTCAGAAATACAAAGAAACTCCGGTGCAGAGGTTTCTCACCCCTGATGAGACCAAAAGGCTTGAAGATGTTCTAGAGAAATATGAAGAAAAATACTACTCAGCGGTACTCGCTTTAAGGCTTTTAATGTACACAGGGTGCAGAAAAGAAGAAATACTGACCCTCAAGTGGGAAAATATCAAGAATGAGCTTAATTTGCTCCACATACCAAAATCGAAAACCGGCGAGAAGAATGTGCCTGTATCCCACGAGGTTTTGGATATGCTCGAGAACGCTTATAAGGTCAATGAGTATGTCTGTTTCGGTAAATTCGAAAACTCCCGCCTAATAGGTTTACAAAAGATTTGGGAACGTATCCGCAAAGAAGCCGGACTGGAAGATGTAAGAATCCATGACTTGCGTCACTCTTTTGCCTCAACAGCTATCTCAGGAGGTATCAACATTGAGTTCATTTCAAAACTATTGGGACACAAACGTATTACAACTACTGAGTACTACTATGCCCATGTGCAAAACGATCCGCTGCACGAGGCTGCTAATAAGATAGCCACCAGCATTACCACAGCTAGAAAAACAGGGAAGGGATTAAGACGAGTTAAATAAGACTGTAAAATACACTTTACAGATACGACCAAGACGTGTAAAGTAGACTTTACAGAGGTGCATATATGTTCGACTTTGACATTTGGTTTTCTGAACAGGCTTTAATACTAAAAAAACTGCCCGAAAAGCACAAAAGATACCTTTTCGATAAGATCGACTGGAAAAGCGGTTGCATAGGGATACTCGGAGCCAGAGGGACAGGTAAAACCACACTCATGCTCCAATATCTTAAATCTGTCTATGACGGCAACACCAATGCGCTCTACATCTCTGTAGACAACCCCAGGTTCCAGCAATCGCCCCTGCACGAGTTTGCAGCTGAATTTCATAAACAGGGTGGTGAGTACCTTTTTCTCGATGAGGTTCACAAATACCCTGAGTGGTCGAAACATATCAAGGCTATCATCGACACAAGACCGGAACTCAAAGTTGTCTTTTCAGGCTCAAGTCTGCTGCAAATGAACAAGCAGGATGCTGATCTAAGCAGACGTGCAGCAGTTTATCATCTGGATGGATTATCTTTCAGAGAATACCTTGCCCTGGCTCACAGCATAGACATTCCAGTTATAACTTATGACGAATTAATAGCTAATCATGTTGCCATTGCCGGAGAACTTCATGCATCAATAGGCAAAACGCTGAAATACTTTCAGGAATATTTGCAGATAGGCTACTACCCATTCTCTTTGCAGGACAAACAATCTTTTCAAATGAGACTCTCTAATACAATCAATGAAGTCCTTGAGACCGATATGGGCTTCGTTTGTGATATCAAATACGCAAAGATGCATCAGCTTAAGAAACTTCTGTACATGCTGGCAACCACGCCTCCATACGAGCTGAAAAAGACTGAGCTTTCGTCTGCCACAGGCATCGACAGGGTTACTCTGAATGAATACCTGATTTACCTGAGAGAAGCCGGTCTTGTAAATCTGGTTAAGCCGGCGGGCACAGGAAACAAACCGATAAGAAAATCAGAAAAGCTGCTCCTGAACAATACAAACATCCAATATGCAATCGCCAATAAAGTTGACAGTGGAACAGCTCGTGAGGTCTTCTTTGTAAACCAGCTGACCAACTGCTTCAGAATGCAGGACAACTTTCTGCCTGTCACAGTGGAGTACGCCGCTTCCGGTGACTATATTGCCGATGGAGTCACTTTTGAAATTGGCGGCAAAAATAAAGGTTTCGATCAGATCAAAGACATGCAAAATAGCTATGTAGTGTCAGACGATATCGAAATCGGTCATGGCAACCGCATACCACTATGGCTGTTTGGAATGATGTACTAATTCTTTATTTCTTGTGTCACCACCACTCATATAACAAACATATCATAACCGTAAATACCAATAACTGAAACGGGATGGATAATACCGCGAAAGAGAGTTGGAATCTAATTCATATAGGGGTCATTGGAAATTAACTAAGACCTGCAACTTTGCCGTATTCTCTATCAACTACATAGAGAACTCAACGATCAACTTGTTACCGTCCACTTAGAGTGCCCGCGTAAAGAGCATTTTGTCAACACATGAGTTTTTTGTTCTTCTCGGCTGTTTGATCAAAATCAACCCAATTTCTCTCTCGCATTTTTTCCGGAATAATAATGTCATTGTCGTCTAATGAATTTGGCACAATAAAATTAACAATGAAATTCAAGAGTTAACGGATTCGAGGGAAGACTTCTCCTGACATCATATATAGCATATACTGCTTTTCTGATCAGAAGCACTTTCTGAAATTGCAATATAGTGTAATATGCAGGCAATAGCCTTGATGCAGAAAACGGCATAACAAGACGGAGGCACTATGCACCTGTATTACGTTTTGACGGTTCTGGCTCTTGCGGTCTCTTTTGTCTTCAGCAGAGAGAAAACAGTAAAGGCGTTAAAAATCTCAGTAAAAAAGTTTGTAAACATTCTACCGGCCTTCCTTTTAATGATAATAATGGCTTATGTGATTCTTTATTTCATCCCTGAAATCCTTATAACAGCCTACCTCACAGGAAAAAGCAGATATACAGCGCTTTTGTTCGCCTCATTTTTCGGATCAGTAACGCTTCTCCAGAGGTTCATAGCTTTCCCGCTATGAGGCATACTGCTGGAAAAGGCATCAGCTATATGATTCTCGCAGCTTTCAGCAAACCTCTGATGATGGTGGGTATTTTTTCTTTTCCGGAGGAAAAGGAATATTTCAGTTAACTATGAAATACGCAATAATCCTGTTTTCACCAACTATTTTATTTCATCGGAAATGCTTAAACTGCTCCCATGCGCCTTTTTATACGTATAGACTTGTTTAAGGTATGGGTAAAAAAGAGAGCGTTGAGAAATATATGGAAAGAGATACAGGATTGAAGGGACACCTGTGGATAATTCTCCTTGCGTCAACAATTATGGGCGGGTTGTACGTTGCCTTTCCGATGGCGAGGTCTCTGTATGGCAAAGAGGCAAGGCTTGAGGTGATATTCACATATCTGTGAGTAGCCGCCGTCTGCCGAATCCCCATTACAATCTTCGTAGCTTCGTTCATAGAGAAAGGCTTCACTCTCGTGAAGTTTTCGGTTTCTATTCCTTTGGTTGTGGCAAGCTATGTTCTGCTTGGCAGATCTCTTGAAAAAAGAAGTTACTCATTGCGTGCGAGTGTTTAATCACCTCTCACCCCTTATAGAATTCTGTCGGTTTTATATTCTTTATCCTGAGCAGAACCAGAAATGCGAGCAGAACGCACACGGTTAAAACAGCAATATTAACAAAGGAATGTGTCCAGATATTAAAATCAAGCGGAAGCTGCGCGGTGACAACCCGTTCTATATTGTTTTCCTCCGGCAGAAAATGAGGCCTTGCGGAAATATCCCATGGAAGCTCCATCCTCACACTGATACCGGACATATAAAGAAAAGCAACCAAATAAAGAATATTGCCTATGAACAGCGCCAGCAGAACCGAAATAACGCTCTCCCCTGTAAAATGATTCCTCAGCGCAGAAAACCTCCAGCCGAGCATACGAAGGAGTGCAATATCATTTTCTCTGGATTTTATACCATAAAAGACCATCATGGAAAAACCGGCGGCGAGCAGAACCCCCAGCAGAGCAAAAGCAGCCGAAGCCGAAGAGGACATAAGCAGAAGCTGATCTCTTATCTCATTTTTAAAACTCTCCTCTCCGAAAATCAGATAATCCTTATCATATGATTTTATGGCCTGCTCCCTGCTCCCCTGCCATAGAGGATCGGTTTTCAGCACAGCCATATTGTAAAAACTTATCTCTTTAATATCGTAAAGCTGTTTCATCTCCTGAGAATTTCCGGCTATTCTCTGCGCCGCACCAATACTCATATATATATCTGCCGGTGCGATATTTCCGCTGAACTGTGAGCGCAGGATACCTGACACCCTGAATGAATCCGCTCCTAAAACAACCTCACCATCCAGCCCTATACCGTTTTTCTTTATAAAATCCTCAGTAACCAAAACTTCATTGTCCGCCAGCGGATATTCCCCAGCTGTAAGGCTGCTCTTCAGTACGTCGGCATACAGCCCTCCGTTCAGGCTGACTCCCAGAACCGACTTGAAGTACTCGGAGTCGAAATACCAGAAATAGAGTGCCTTATCGTATCCTGTTACAAAGGGAGCAGAAGTGATTTTCTTAATTTCATCTTCATAGATCGGCGCATTTGAATGGGGGAAGATGGCGCCGGTCATCTGGTTCGGGATTTTTCCGCTTTTCTGGACAACTGTCTCCGCCCCTATGCTCTTCATGGGGAGTGCCGCCACGGCGTCTATGCTGCCGTTCATAGTGACAGCGGCAGACACAGCCGTAAAATACAGCGCCAGACTGAAAACCGTCAGAAAGAATTTTACCCTGTTACCGTTTATATAAGCCCACACATACGAAAGCATCATAGCACAGCCTCCTGAACCATCGGCGCAACATCAAAAGCAGGGAGCGCAGCAAAAATAAAAACCACTGTCAGCAAAGTGCAGAAAATAACCGCCGCTCCCAGTATCACAGCCGTATCAGCAGCCAGCCAGCTCCTGACAAGCGAGGGCGGCCAGCCGAGCATTTTCAGAGTATCCCTGTTTCTGCGGAAATCATATGAATGTATCTTAAGCAGAAAAACAATAAGAACCAGTCCGACGGATGACAAAACAGCCGTTACAGCTTTTCCGAAACTGAGCATCAGTCCGCTGATACCTTTCAGGTTTTTATATAGGCTGTCCTTTGTGACAACTGTGAACCCGGGGAATATCTCTCCGGCTTTCTCCGCAAATGATTCTGTTTCAGAGGCTGACGTGAGTGCAGCGTATATCTGATTAACATAGCCGGACGGCACACCTGCGAGCTTCACGGCGGTTTCGTATGGGAGAAAAACAGAGGCTGTGCTCAGATTGCTCTGGTCTGTAAAGTCCACAATACCTGCGATCCTCAGTTTGACACCCTGCAGTTCAAACACACCGCCCATCTCATATCCGAAAAATGCTGCGTAGTGCCTCTCCAGAATAACCTCATCTGCATCATCAGCACTGAAAAACACACCTTTAAAAAGCATCGTCTCAATATTCCTTAACCCCACGGCCGGCTCATCTTTTTTTATTCCGGCGATAACAAGGGTTCCTCTGGTGTCCAGCTTCCACAGCAAAAGCGCGGAAGAATACTCTTTCACTTCATTCAGGCCAGAGATTGACTCATGAAAAGCTTCTGCCGAAAAATTCTCCATATCAAAAGGCGTTATCAGCCCTCCGGTTTTAAATCCGTCAGTCTGTTTTGTTTCCGCTGTTTTCTGCATTATCAGGCCGGTGTTCAGGGCTTTCAGAGGTTTCTCCGCCTGCCTTGCCACGTGCTTCATTAAAACGGCAGAGGCAGCGGCCGCAAACATAAGAAACCCGCACAGGAAACCCACGACAACAGTTTTGCCTTTGTAATGGAGCCTGTTTAAAAGCACCCACCTGAAAAGCTCCATTACTTTTCTCCGTGGATGCGTTCCGCCACATGTCTTATATCTGAATAGCTCCATACCCCTTCAAAAGAGGGCACAAAAGCGTCACCTTTGGGGAAATTTCTGAAAGTTATATCTTTTCCGTTCGCTTTGTGGGTATCGCTGCCGTTGATGAAAACCGCCACAGGCATATGATCGTGGAGGTTGTATTTGTCTATCAGCTTTTTGGCCGCCTTATCATCAAACGAATATTTTTTTATGGTTATATAGTCAAGACCGGTCAGAGCCTGTTCAATCTTTTCCACAACTGCAACCGCAGGTCTGTGCGGCAGGAAGAAAATCTCAATATTCACCGGAGCTGCGAACGCGGTTAAAGATACTAAAAATACAAACACTGAAATAAATACTTTTTTCATGATAATCTCCCGTCTGCCATCCTGTATATTTTCTGAGTTTTTTCAGCTATCTCCTCGTCATGAGTCACTATCACAAACGTGGTATCCAGCACAGAGTGAAGCTCTGCAAAAAGCTCCATTATGCTGCCGGATGTTTTTTCATCCAGGTTGCCGGTTGGCTCGTCCGCAAGAACAAACGAGGGCTTGTTTATCAGGCTTCTGGCTATGGCGACCCTCTGTTTTTCACCGCCGCTGAGGTTGTCCGCTTTTTTCCCGAGCATATCCTTAAGCCCCACTCTTTCGGTCAGTGTTTCCATGCGGTCCGTCTTTTCCGCTTTAGAAACATCTTTTACAGGGAAAGCGGCTATAAGAATATTGTCTGCTACAGACAGCGAGGGGATCAGCCTGAAATCCTGAAACACGATTCCGACATTTCTCATTCTGAAGTCAGCCAGCGCGTCTTCGCTCTGCCCCCCCATCTCAAGCCCCTCAAACTCCACTCTTCCGGCGTCGGGCCTCACAAGCCCAGCCATGATGCCCAGAAGTGTGCTTTTCCCTGCGCCGGATTTACCCATTACAGAGACCATTTCCCGCCTGTTCAGTTCCAGCGAGACCCCTTTCAGCACCTGCTGTGTGCCGTAGTTTTTTGTTATGTCTTTCAACAGATACATTAATAAACTCCTCTGCCTGATGGGAAAGCGTCCTCTATGAGCCTGAAAAACTGCTCACGCTGATCGCTGTCCATCTCCGCTTTTATCTCAAATAAATGCCTGACTATCAGTTCCTGTATCTCCCTCTGTCTGCCGCTTATATCACCTATGAGCCCGTCGGTTACTCCGTCCGGGTATTCAGAGGAGACTATTTCCCTTATAAGCTTCTTATTTGATTCCGCTATTTCTCCGCTCATCCTGTCGAGTCTGCTGTGAAAATCCTCCGCCAGTCCGGTTATCTTTTTCTTCTGCTCATCTCTGAGATTCAGTTTTTCAAAGACGTAGCCGCCGCCGGAATGAGCGCATGAAAAAGCTTTGTTACCGGAAAATGAATAGATGCCTATTCCGGTTATAAGCGAAAGATTCAGCGCAGCCGACAGTATCAGGATCGCTTTAAGTGTATTATTTCTCATGTCAGTTCCTCATCATTGATATATATACGCCGCCAAGAGATTCATCCGGCAGCGGATCAAAAGATGCAAATGAATAATATTCCCTGACAGATGCATCAGCACTGTAGCTGTCAGCCTGCCTGAGCAGGGACAGACCGGCAGACACGCCTGTGATGAATATCAGCACCGCCGCTGCTGCCACTGCATAACCACTAAAGGCAGGCAATCTGCCCTTGCGGACGGCTTCATGTATTCTGTCTGTCAGTTCAGGCGGCGCGGACGGTCTTTCTGCGCCCTTAAACATCATGCTGAGGTCTTGAATGCCTGCATATTCAGACCTGCACGTCATACAGCTATCAAGATGCAGCCGGATATTTTCCTCTTCTTCCCGGTTAAGTTCTCCGTCATGATACGCAGACAGATTTTCGCTGGTTTTTATACAGTCCATTTCACGCCTCTGAATTACTAAACGATTTATTTCAATTTTTGTTCCGTAAAATCTCTGAGCAGATTCCTCAGTTCCTCTCTGGCTCTGGATATTCTTGATTTGACAGTCCCTTCTGAGATCCCGGCCGTCGCCGCTATTTCGCTGTATGAAAGCTCCTCCAGCTCACGCAGTATTATGACCGTCCTCAACTTTACAGGAAGCTTCATCACAGCCTGGTGGAGTATTCTGTCCGACTCGCTGTTCAGACATTCTTTCTCGGGGTCTGCTCCAGACGTAATGTCCACTGCGTTATCGCCGTGTATGTTTATGAATTTCAGCAGCCTAAACGGCTTTTTCATATGATCAAGGCAGGTGTTTACCGCAATTTTACGTATCCATGTGTAAAGAGACGCGTCAGGAGTGAAGGAATCAATTCCGCGGAAAACTTTTATGAATGTCTCCTGTGTGCAGTCCTCCGCGTCCTCTCGGTTTCCAGTCATGTAATAGCACAGACTGAACACTCTGCCCTGATAAGTGCTTATCAGCAGATCAAAAGTTCTTCTGTCGCCGGTTTCCAGCAGTTTTAAAATCAATTCTTCGCTGTGCATTATATATATTAACGACTAAAAGCAGTAAATGTTCCATATATTTAAAGGTGGAAATAAATAACCGTGCGGAGTATCTATCCGCACGGTTATTTTGAGGAGGCATTTATGAAAAGTTTACCCTATAGGTTGAGCCTGCTACTAAACAGGCCGCTGTTTCCATTAGAAAAAAGCCGCCTCTGAACCCTTGCGATGAGGAACGAACAGAGACGGCAATAGTTGAGTTTTATTTACCGCTTACATCGTGGCATGTGCCGCAAGCGTTGGTATAAGGTGTAGGCATAGATTTCAGAGGATCAACCCCCGCAACCGCTTTATTCAGCATCCGTGGCGGTTTTGTAAACAGGTGCGTCGTTATGTCGTTCTGCCAGTAATTTTTTCCATCAGTTTCGGCGCCTCTGCCGAAACCTGCACCTGTCTGGGCTGTTTTGACGGAATGGCAGCTTGTGCAGGTGATTCCTGTATCCTCTCCGTGAGCCATACCTACAGCTTCTTCAGTGTGTTTTTCAATGTCTGATCTGTCTGTATGGCATGACTGACAGTATGTTGCCTTAGCTGTAACCGCGTCCCCTTTAAGCTGATGCGCAAACTCTGTGCCGCCGTGAGGGTCGTGGCAATCGGAGCAGGTTACGAGCTGTTCTCCATTACGGTATTTGGACGACTTTATAAAATCTGTATACTGCTGGTGATGTGACTTTGAATGGAGACCGTCGGCCCAGAAGTCGCTCTGAGCGGCATCCTCTCTTGTTGTATAGTCCACCAGAAAAGTGTTGCGGCTTGTCCCTGGAAGCATCATCTCATATTTTGAGTTCACAGGCTGGTCGTTATTCAGATTACCCTGAGGTCTGGAATGACACTGTCCGCAAAGCACTGAGGCTCTTTCAGATGTAAGTTTGCCGGGGCTGACTATTGTGGCGGCTTTGTCAGCCTTTTTTGCTTTGGAGTGTACTGATCCGGGACCGTGACATGTCTCACAGCCGAGGTTCAGTTCGTTATTTACGCCGTCTCCGTCAATATCGGCCTCGCCCTTGGGGTCGTTGGCGGCTCCTGCTATGTAATTACCTGATGCGTTCTTTTTGAGAGTGTAGCCGTTGTAGTGGCATGAGGCGCAGCTCTTCTCAAATGATTTCTCGGTATTAGGAGCTTTGAGCGCCATTTTTTCCTCATCGTAGAACCAGTCACCGTGGTAGTCTCTGAACTGGCGCCTTGTTCTGTCGCCGTAAGAATCATCTCCGTTCGGGTTGAACTGCAGGAACGGGAAGAGGTTGTCACCTATACGCAGAAGGTATCTCTGCTTATACAGTCCGCCTCCGTAGGTCAGCTCAACCGGATACTCGCGGGCGGGATCCGCCGGATTTCTATAATTTTCCATCCTGACTTTAATTGTACCGTCCGGAGCGGTAAAAAAGAATGCAGTAAAACTAACAGATGACATATCTTTAGGTTCATATGCGGAGATAAGGTATTTATCCCATTTTCTCTCTTTTGTGTAATTATGCAGATAAATCTTCTGACCTTTTTTCAGGAAATCAAGCCCTTTGTCAAATTCGGCAAAATCTGTAAGATCCTGCAGTCCGCTGACAGCTCCGGCCTTTTTTATTCCGAGTTTATGCAGTGTTTTCTTTGTGCTCATATACTCTTTATGACAGGTAAGGCATTTCGACGAACCCACATATTCAGCATCCGAAGGCACATTACCTGAAACCAGAATATCAAGTGAACCTTTGATATCTGAAGCGGTAAAAGATTTCCTTGATTTATCACCGCCGGGAAGGTATTTGGCACCCGCCGGAGCCACATAGGCGAAATATTTTGCACTGTCCACCCCGGTTATGCTGAACTTTCCGCTGGTATCTGTAACTGCGGCCTTATATTTAGATTTGTTCGCTGCGAGCAAATCCTCAAGCGGTTCATCATTTAATGAATCCCTTTTAAACTCTGTTGGAACTGATGCCAGCTTTTCTACATCAGCAGCGGAAATAAAATACACTACTGCATTAGCAACAGCCTGACCTGAAACATCTTTAACTGTACCTTTTACGGTAGCCGCAAAACTGACGGCTGATGTCAGCATAGCGGTTAAAAAGACCATCAGTATGACTGAAACGGTTTTTAATAAATTCTGCTGTTTCATGTTAACCTCTCATAGATGAAATCTGAACATATCCCGTATTAAGATATGATCCTGATAACACTATAAAACCGAATGAAACAACGTTCCAGATAATAGAATTTGACATTTAAGACACAATTGTGAATAAAAATTCACAATTGATATGGCATATTTGCAGAGGTTAATAAGATACTTTTCCTGAGATCACTTTAAGGCAGTCAATTATATTCATACCGCCGGAGCTCAATACATATTCTTTCTCATCATTCTGATGAATCATGTCATTCTGTCTGAGCGCCTTCAGGTGAAAATTGACTTTTGTGTGATCATCTATCCCCAGTTTGCGGGTAATGTCCATAAAACGCATTTTACCTTCTTCATACAGCATAAAAAGTATCTGCCGCCTTATGCTGTTAGATATACAGGAAAGCGTATCATCCATATTCATCTGCAGCAGGCATCTGGCAAATTTCCCCTCCTCTATGCATTTTCTCACCGCAACAGCCAGTTCCTCTTTTTTGAAAGGTTTGGCAAGGTAGTCATCCGCCCCGGCTTTCATGGCGTTTACAGCGTTGTCAACTGTAGCAAACGCAGTTATCATAATGACCTTTACAGACGGCATTCTGCTTTTTATCAAACTGATAAGTGCCATGCCGCCTATGCCCGGCATCATGTTATCCGTAATCACCAAATGGGGTTTGAATGTTTCCGCCAGTTTAAGAGCTTCCTCAGAGTTCTCCGCGCACATCACTTCGAAACCGCATTCTGAGAGGATTTCACTGACTGTTTCCCGCAATTCCGCGTCATCGTCCGTCAACAGTATTCTGCTGCTCATCAGAAGCCTCCATAGGTAACAGCACCGTTATTTCAGTCCCATTTCCTGGGCTGCTGATCACAGAAATGCTGCCGCCGTGCTGTTCTACGATATTATAGCATATGGAAAGGCCGAGTCCGGTCCCTTCCCCAGGTTCTTTTGTAGTAAAGAACGGATCAAATATTTTAGTCAGGTTTTCAGGTGGTATCCCGCACCCTTTGTCCGTGACTCTTACCGCGGCGCTTTCGTCATATACGAAAGAGGCTATATCTATAGCACCTTTCATACCGCAGGCATCTGCAGCGTTCAGTATAAGGTTGATAATTACCTCCTCCAGCTTCCAGTACACCCCTCTTATATATATCGGCTGCGAAGCGAGAACCGTTCTGCACAGCAACTTGTGCTGTCCCATGAGAGAGACTGCGCTTGTTATCACGTCATTAATGTCGATAACCGACTTGCTTTCATTTCCTTCTCTGGAAAAATACAGCAGTTCCTTGGCTATCTTTGATGCTCTGTCCGCGTTCCTTTCTATCCCTTCAAGCTTGCTCAGTGCTTCTGGATTTTCAATCATTGATTTCAGCATCTCAGTTTTCAGCAGCACATTTGTGAGAGGATTATTTATTTCATGGGCTATGCCTGCAGCAAGCTTACCTATAGAATTGAGTTTTTCCGACATGGCAAATCTGTTCAGCCGCTCCTCTATTATCATAAGTTTTTCATGATCGAATACGTTCATCCCGCGGTAAATGAAGAATGTCACGCCTACCGCGCACAACCCTCTTAAAATTATTATATCCGGCACATCTTCATGGGGTATAATCCCCGAAACAATGGCATACAGCACCATAAACGCACCGGAATATACAAAATTGTATGAACCCTCTAGCGACATCCCACGGACTGTTGTTGAGTAAATTATCAAACCGGTTCCGGAAAGCAGAGCTCCTGGGAAAGCGACAAAAAGCCTAACATATCTTTCATCAGCTCCCGAAAGCCAGATAAAAACAAGCAGAGCAGACAGCAATACAAAAGCGGTACGGCTGTATATAACCGGCAGATCTTTTTTATATTTTTTTACCAGCGAAATAAATACCAGTTCCAATCCGAAAAAATACAGCGCAACAAACGAAGCGAAAAGGAGAATATGTCTGAGACGGCTGAACCATAAAGGAGCTCCACCGTCTATTATGACATAAAGCTCGGTCCACTCGTAAACCCCGTGGGTAAAGCCGAAAACCGCCAGTATCCACAGTATGCGGGCGAGAGCCAGCTTGCTGATCTTGAGATCCTTTGCGGTGATGACAATCCCCAAAGCGAAAAAAGTAATTCCGTAAAAAATATATGTAAAAAACTGGAGCATCCGTCCCTCTTGTTCAGTATCTGCTATTATTACACGAGAGGCCCATAGGAGCAATATTGCATGAGAATAAATAATCTGTTTGAAATCTTTTCTGTCTTTCTGTCTCTGGGAGTGCGGAGTTTCGGCGGTCCTGTGGCCCATATGGGTTATTTCCACAGAGAATTTGTAGACAGCCGGAAGTGGCTGAGTGAAAAAGAGTTTGCCGATCTCGCCGCAATGTGCCAGTTCCTCCCCGGGCCGGCCAGCAGTCAGACAGGGTTCGCCATTGGGCTCAAAAAAGGAGGAATGGCAGGGGCGTTTGCCGCGTGGCTCGGCTTCACAGCACCTTCCGCTTTTGTAATGGCTGCGGCGGCATACGGGCTCGGCAGTTTCGGATTTCTAAAGGATTCTTTCGTGATACCAGGTCTTCTTATGCTTACAGTGGCAGTTGTCGCGCAGGCCGTATGGTCTATGGGGGTGAAGCTCTGCAGTGAAAACAGACTCAGACTGCTTGCCGCAGCTTCAGCAGCTGCTGTTCTTGTATTAAGTCATCCTCTGGTCCAGGTGTTGGTTATAATCCTTGCCGGTGCGGCCGGATACGTGATGTACAGAAATACTGAACCATCTGAAACCCCAGCGTCAAAACTGTCTTTCAGCACACCGCTCTTCATGCTTACTGTCTTCTTTGTGCTCCTGGGCGGGCTTCCTCTGCTGGCGGCGGCTTCAGACAATCATAACCTGAAGCTGTTCGAGATATTCTACAGAGCAGGCTCACTCGTCTTCGGCGGAGGGCATGTCGTGCTCCCGCTGCTTCAGGCGGAGACGGCAGGCGGTCACTATCTCACTGATGAGATTTTCCTCTCAGGATACGGCATAGCCCAGCTTGTGCCGGGACCTCTGTTCACATTCGCTTCGTTCGTCGGAACATCCGCAGGAGGCATTATTACTGGTATTATGTGTCTTATCGGTGTTTTCATGTCCACTTTCCTGCTGGTTCCGGCGGTGTTACCCTTCTGGGATCATCTTTCATCCAGAAGCTGGGCATCCGCCGCGTTAAAGGGGGTAAACGCCGGAGTTGTGGGCATACTTCTTGCCGCTCTCTATAACCCCGTGTGGGTAAAAGGCGTGCATTCGGGCTATGACTTCGCCGTGTGTGTAGCGGCATTCGCACTGCTGATGTACAGGAAAACCCCTGTATGGATGGTTGCAATGTTTTGCATAGCTTTTGCGTATCTAAAGCAGGTCATATAAACAAATGAGGAAGATTATATTCTCTATATTAATCATTACAGCTGCAGTGTCCTCTGGCGGATACATAACGGCAATGGCGATGCTGGGAGGCTTTGATTCAATACATGGAAGCTCTCCTTTACCACAGCTGATAATATCTGACCGTAAACTGCATATGGATACATCACAAGATAATTTTACTTTTGCGGTGCTCGGTGATATGCGCTGGGAAAGTCCGCCAAGGATTGCCGCTCTTGAATATGCGCAGTCGCTGAAACCGGATTTTATGGTAAACCTGGCAGATGTCACAAAATACGGACGTGCTGACGAATGGAAAAAGTACATCAGCGAACTGGAGCAATATTGGGATCAACAGCTGCCATACTACCATATCCCGGGCGGGCACTCGGTCAACGCAAGAATAAACGGCTTAAAGCCTGCATTTTATAAGCATTACTTCGGGAAAACATATTTCAGGCTTGATGCCGGCGAATATACACTCCTTTTCCTTGACACTTTCCTTGGATTTTTTCCTGCAGATGAACTGAGATGGCTGAGAAAACAGCTTACAGAGACCAGAGACAGAAAAATTCTTCTTTTCATGCACCACCCTCCTTATGACAAAAAACAGGGGATAACCCATGCACTATGGCGAAATAGTACAGATGAACTCTCAGAGCTTATTAAAGAACATGATGTAAAAGCCATATTTGCAGCACATATTCACAAGACTTTTGAATACGAGTGGAGCGGCATACCGGTTTACATAACATCTCTGAGCGAAACAGCAGGACATGGCAGCCCAGTGACTCTCAGACTTGTTAAAGCAGGAGAAAACAGCATAGCTGTCTCTACCCATAATACAGAAGTTATCATGAAATAAACATGCGTAAGTTTATATCATAAAGGTGTGTTAATATTTCCATACAGTGAGCAGAAAATGCACACGTAAATATCTAATTATTTTATTAATCAAATAGTTACATATGGCATCTTAATTGCGTATTATTTCTGTATTGGAGGTGTTTATGGAACTGGTAAATGCTGAGTGTATTTCAAAGATTTACGGTATGGGCGGGGGTTCGAACCCGGTTCACGCATTAAATAATGTCAGTTTTTCTATCGAAGAGGCGTCTTTTGTCAGCTTTGTGGGTCCCTCAGGCAGCGGAAAAACGACGCTGCTGAATATAATAGGATGTCTGGACAGGCCTACTGAGGGAAACATAACCGTATGCGGACAGAATCCATCCGCTATGAACCGAAGCCAAAGCGCAAAATTCAGGGGAGAAAACATAGGATTCATATTTCAGGATTTTAACCTGATGCCCGTGCTTAGCGTTTACGAAAATGTGGAGTATCCGCTGATACTGGTGCAGAATCTGCCGGCGGATATCCGGAAGAAACGGGTTGAAAAAGTTCTCTCTGCCGTAGGCATGCTGGAGCATGCGGCTAAACGGCCCGCACAGCTCTCAGGCGGTCAGAAACAGAGAACAGCTGTGGCAAGGGCGCTTGTGACTGAGCCCGCCCTCATCCTTGCGGACGAGCCGACTGCGAACCTTGACCATGACACCTCCATGAAAATAATAAACCTGATGAAATCCATGAGAGACGAATTCGGCACAAGTTTTATCTTTTCCACCCATGACCCGAAGATAGTCGAAATTGCGGAAAAGGTTTATGTGATGGAAGACGGGGTGCTGTCATGCTGAACATACTTAAAATATCGTCCAGAAACCTGTTCAGATATTCAAGAAGAACGCTTCTCACCGTGTCGCTTGTTGTCATCGGTGTGCTGTTTGTCTCCGTCTTTGTTTCAGTTACAGGATCTTTCAAATCCATGATGGTCTCACAGATAACGGACTCCATGACAGGCCACATCCAAGTGCACCGCAAGGGATATATGGGCGCTATCGAAACACTCCCCCTGCACATGAATATGAAGCCGATGATGGTTAACAAATTCGAACAGATCATAAAAGATTTCGAAGAGATTGAGGCGGTCTCCTACAGAATAAAATTCGGCGGTATGTTCTCCACATTTTCAGAAACTTCGAATATCCGCCTGAACGGCATAGACCCTGACAGGGAGTTCAAAGTGACGCCGATCCTGCCGGACAGAATATCTGAAGGTTCCAAAACCCTCAGCAGGGGTGAAATAATAGTACCCAGACTCTTCGCTAACTCCATGAAGGTTAAAACCGGAGACACCGTGGTTGTGATAGCGACAAACTCTGACGGCTCTGTCAACGGAAAACAGCTCAAAGTCTCAGGCATAGTGGAGAGCGCCACAGGTCCGGGCGGACGTGACGGATATGTACACATAGACGACGCTGCGGAGATACTCCGCATGGAAGAACCGGAGATAAGCGAAATAGCTGTCAGGCTGAAAGACTTTAATAAACTCCATTCTTTTGAAAAGGAATTCACCGCTAAGGTGGGCGGATTTATAAACCCGAAAGGCCAGAGTGTATTTGACGTACATTCATGGGAGGCAATTTCTCCATTTGCCAATATCGTAAGAATGATAGACCTTATGACCCTTTTTGTGAAAATCCTGCTGGTGGCCGTAGTAATGATCTCCGTACTGAACGTTATGATAATGGCTGTATACGAGCGTATGCGCGAGATAGGCACGGCAGCGGCCATAGGTACGCGGCCGATAAAGATAACCATGATGTTTCTGACCGAAGGATTCCTGCTTGGCACAATCGGCGCCGCGGCAGGGAGTATCGCAAGCGTCATGACTGTGGCAGCGGTCAACGCCTCAAAGATTACTTTTAATTTCGGCAGACAGGAGGATATACTTCTCACCGCCGCTGTTGAATACACGCAGCTTGCAGCCGTATCTGTAACAGTCATACTGGTAGCCGTGCTGGCCAGTATCCAGCCGGCTTTCAAGGCTTCGAAAATGGATCCCATCAAAGCCCTCAGGCACGTGTAGGTGAACGTATGAAAAAGATACTTATAATTATCGTTCTTTCACTGTCTGCCGTCTCCGCACTTGCGAAGGAACCATCCGAAATACTGCGTATAATTGACCGAAACCTCTCTCCTGTCAGCTACGAATCATACCGGAAACTGATAAATATAGAGCCGGACGGAGACAGCAAAGAATTTGTGCTTTATACGGTTAAAAAAGGCAATGATAAAATATCATCTCTGTTTTTATCGCCGGCCAGCGAAAACGGACGCAGCACTCTCCGTCTCGGCGACAATATGTGGCTGTATATCCCTAATGTCGGGCGGCCTGTGAGAATTACAAGCCTCCAGTCTGTCATAGGCGGCGTATTCAACAATGCAGACATCATGAGCCTCGACTATACGCAGGAGTACGATGTGGAGCTGATGGAGGAATCCAGTGACAGATACGTACTGTATCTGAAAGCAAAGACTAAAACTGTGGCATACGCCAAAGTCACTATAACAGCAGACAAAAAAACCATGCTTCCAATATCTATCGACTGTCTGACGGATGAAAAGATGCTGATAAAAACACTGCATTTCAGCGATGTAAAAGATTTCGGGGACGGCATAAAACGCCCCGCTGTGATAGAAACCGATTCACCGCTTTACAAAGGCTATAAATCAGTCATGATATTCGCAAAGGTGAAAAGCCGTGAATTCCCTGACGAGATATTCACGATGGACTTTATGTCACGTATGCAGGAAATCAGATGAAAAGAAACGTATCAGGCTGGGTTTTATCGCTCAGCCTGTTTTTATCAGCAGGAGTGCAGGCATCTGATTACTCTTTTAATCTGAGTGAAATAGAAAAAAAACCATATATGTTTGGAGGCTACGCTGAGTTTATATCTGCGGCATATGACTACGACAAAGATACAGCCGGCTACAGCACAAGATTCAGAAATGAAGAACCGCAGGATACCGCATGGTCAGCAGACGCAAGACTGCGCCTGAACGGCTCATATGAAATCAATGATTTTAATTTTGCTTTCATATCAGACATATCTGGCTACAAAGAAGATACAGGCGACTACCGTCAGATTACAAAATTTTTCGAAGGATACTCAAGCTGGTCAGCGTCGCCGAACTTCACTCTTTATGCAGGCAAAAAAAACATTAAATGGGGCAAAGGCTACGCTTTCAGCCCGGCGGCTCTCATAGACAGACAGAAGAATCCTGATGACCCGGAAGCAGTTCTTGAGGGGCATTACCTGATTTCGGCGGACTATATAAAAAATGTCGGAGGTGCACTCAAAAATTTTACAGTAACTCCTGTGATTTATTACATTAACGACGACATGAACAGAAGTATGTCCGGCGCAGACGGCAAAGGCTATGCAGGAAAACTGTACCTGCTCTTATACGATACTGACATAGACTTTATGTTTACATCAGTGGAATCCGACGGGATTAAATACGGATTCGACTTTTCAAAAAACCTTACATCAGCTTTTGAGCTGCATGGAGAATATGCAAAATTTCAGGATTACAAGCTTTACACTCCGCTTGGCCCGTCAAAGGAGACATCGGATAATTACCTGATAGGTGTCAGATATCTTACAGAAAACGAAATAACTTTCATAAGCGAGTATTATCACAGGTCTGATGGCTATACAGAAAACGAGATGGAAAAATTCTACAGGGCGGATAAGGCTGTTCTCAGAAACTTCGCAATGCAGGATTATCTGTATTTCAGAGCATCAGTTAAAGAACCTTTTGACGTGCTTTATCTGACTCCTGCACTCACGCTTATACTAAACACAGATGACGGCAGTTTTTCCGCATCCCCGGAAGTGACATACACCGGATTCACAAATTACGAACTGAAACTGAAAGCAACCGCACTCTCCAGAGAAAAGTATACCGAATACGGCGAAAAGCCTGCAGCAGCAAGGATTGAACTGCGCATCAGAAGATACTTCTGACAAGCGCTTCAGTCACACGAATGTCAAATAACTATAACATGATCCGGCAATCATCAAAATATTATTTTGTTTTACAATTGCAGACAACATTTTATAAAATCATTTCATTTGAAAGTTGAGCATCGTGAAAAAAGTTCTTTTTGCCTGTATCCATAACAGTACCAGAAGTCAGATGACGAAGTGAACCAATTTGCACCAGAGAAGTTTAAGGCAGAAAGCACACTGAATCCATACGTGGCAAAGGTTATGCAAGAGGATGGTATAGACATCTCAGGCAGACAGACAGTGTCTTCGATCTTTTCAAGCAGGGGCTCTGATATAATTTATGTCATCACCGTATGTAACAGAGAGGCCGCAGAGAAATGCCATATCTTCCCCAGTATTAAAAAAGAATTCACTGGAGTTTTCCTGAACCATCATCAGCAGAAGGTACTGAAGAAGAGAAACTTACTTTTGCCAGAAAACGATAAACGAGATAAAATAAGCTATTTTAAAATGGATTGCTGAGCAGAAGTAACACAATCGTCTTTTTGTAAATGGGTAATAAATATAGCAAAGATATTTGACAATAAGCCTTAATCATATTAGAATATTCTAATATGATTATCTGGAGTGACAGCTGTGACTGTAAAATTTGACAAAAACTGGTCTGCTCTTCTTAAAGCTCTGGGACATCCTGTTCGGCTCCAGATTGTTATAGAGCTCCTGGATAATGGAACAAAATGTGTTACAGATATTCATGACATACTGCCTTTCTCACAGTCAAATATTTCGCAGCATCTCACAGTTCTCCGCAATGCGGGCATCGTTGATTTTACTCAGGATGGTTCACAGAGATGCTACTTTATCTGTGACAGCCAGCTTGCGGTCGGTATCATTAATCTGCTGAGAAATGAATCCTATGAAAACACAAAGCCTGCCGCGAAGTGCTGCATTCGGGATAAAAATAAATAACAAGGAGTAAATCATGAAAGTAATAATAGAATTCTGCCCTTCCTGAGGCCATCAGCCTCTGGCGGCGGGTCTCGCCGCAGAACTGAAAAACAGAATGGACTCCGCGATAATAGAAATCAAACCAGGTCAGCAGAAAAGCGAGTTCGCTGTGTATATTGACGATAAATTAGCCTTCTCAAGGCTGGAACAGAGAAGATACCCTGATGCTGAGGAGATAGAAAAAATCATACTGGAAAAACTCAGGTACAATGTTTGACGAAACACACCTAGCACATATTATCTAATTATGATTATCTGTTTTACATAATCTAATACAGATAACATCACAGGTTTACATATATCCAATTGCTCGGACTGCATACATATTATAAACTCGGAAACAAAGGTGACAGCAATATAGCCAAAGGGAATAATGTTCGTATAAACGCTAAAACGTCCAACACTAAAATGGAATGCCAACACTAACCAGATAGCCCACCAAAGGCTCACAGTCCGGTTAATTTTACTAAACAGAGGGTCGCTACGCATCGCTATAGCCATATCTATCACGTCTGTCAGAATCCCACCGATTGTCATAACTCAGATTCCTGCAACCGGAGCATCCATAAAACTGCCACTGAAGCAGTTATTTTTACTACTACTTGTTCTTTGAGCCTAACTTCCTCAATTTCTACATTTCGTCAACCACCATTAACTATTCATTTTTAAAGATTAATTATTGATTTTAGCGACACGAATGTCCAGCAAATGCAAAGACTTTTGCAAAGAATATCCATATACGCAATTTTTGTATAACATTTGCAAATTTATTTCTGCAAAAGCCTTATCTTTTAGCTACACAGATTTTTGAGATCAATTTTATTTACATAGTGTGTTGCAGAGTCTTATGATTTTTCTATAGTAATTTTCTAGTTCAGATTGATGCAATATTGCATCATAGTACAATGGTACATTAGGTGGTACTTCTTGGCGTTATCAACGCATGCTCACCTATGTTTACCAAAATCTATAATGGGTCACGCTATATGTGATAGTTTTTTATTGAGAATATTAAGAAATATTAAGTGAACTGGCTATTTAGAGTGTCAAATAGCCAGTCATTTTCTTACATCTATATAAGATTATCATTCAAAAATGATTTCACCTTCTTCTTTTTTGTATTCTTTTCTTAGTGCAGTTTCGTAACTTTGTAAGACTTGTGAAATTTCTTTCATAGCGTTGGTGAGGATTTTTCGTCTTTTCATGATTGCGTCTTTTTTATCATCAAGCTCTTTAAATATGTCCCGCATATGTAGAGCTCTATATATCCTAAGCTCCCTTTTTGTTATTCGACTTGAAGGGCTTAATTTTAGAACGCCAAACTCCATCCCTTTTCTCTGTCCAGTTTTAGGATTAATGTATGATTCTTCTCTTACATAACGCCATTCGAAATTGTGTGGACAAAGTAAACAAGGATTACTTTTTACACAATATTTAAGCCCAAGATAAAGGCTGTGCTTTTTTAATCTTTTACTCTGGTTATCAACTAAGTCACGCATCTCGTCTGTGTTCTCTTCAAGCAGGTCATATAGATGTTCCATCCTAATTGTCATCTCATACAGAGTCAGGGTTTTATGCATGTTCAATCTCCTTCATATTTTCTTACTTAATGTAGGAGAAATAAAAATGTATTTTTGTGGTTTTTTGATTCAAATGCCAGATAATAGAAAAATTATGCGGTTAATATAGATCAGCAGGTAATCAATAAATAGCGGAGACAAAAGAGCTGGCTCAAATCCAGCAAACGAAAAGATGTTCTGGAGCTTTAACTGTATTTGCAGTGATAGGTATGCTTGTATATGTTGCCGTAAGATGCTCAGTATTTTCGATTTCTAAGTTTGCTTTTACATGCCGATTCGGTTAATATCGGACTCCTTGAATAATTCCTGAACCTGATGTATTATGCTCCCTCTCATAAGTGCATAATAACATTGTATTGATTTTGACTCAATAATGTATAATATACATTAACGAAAAGTTGATGATCTATTAGATGTGCCATCAGAAAGACCATCCAAAAAGAACTTTATTAAAGGCTTGGTAAACATGTATAAATACGATACTGAATATATAAAGGAACTAACGGGAATCAGCACCGCTGAGGCAAATTCTCTTGTGAAATACTATTCAAAGCTGCCTGAGAATATTCGTATCGAGTCATTTAAACTGCAAACAGACCTGGCCAGACAAAACAAAGACGGGTTTGATAAAGAGAAAGCGTCAGAGTATTACTACGGCATGCACTTAGTGGCATTGAGAGCGATGAAGAGAGTAGAGACTGCGCAAGCAACAAAAGATGCCCTCAATGAAGAGGAAGCCCTGAAGCTTCATAAGCTACGTATGGAGAGAATAAAAGCTGGCAGAGGCAAGAAGGATAGCAGGAAAGCACGACTGATTAAAGAGACCTTGTTTCATGAAATAAAAAATATGTATTACAGCGAGGGATTATCTTGGCGAGAGATCTCAGAATATATTGCCAAATACCATAAGACAAAAATCTCACATGGTTATCTACAACAGAAATTCAATGAAGCTATACTATATGAGCAGGAAGATTAATTCTTCCTGCTCTTGATTTTGTGTTCAATTACCACACTACTGACGGCGATTATTGTCATGCCAATTGTTAAAGAGACGATAAATGTTCCGTATGTCATTTTTTACTCCTTATCATTATTTATTATACCATGATTCTTGAGGCTTTTCTCAAGAGCCTTCTCCATATCTATTGCCATATCGGCAGGATCCTTGGATAGCTCCAGCGTATTGCACAGCATCTCAGCAAGCCTTGATAAGCTCTGCAAATTATTCGACCTTCTTTCGAACTCAGCTTCTTCATAAGTATCCATAAGTCTAGCCTTAGAAATATGTTTCTTTAACACAAAATATAAAAGCAGCAGCAAGCATAAAGCCGATAAAATGCGGAATATACTTTACCCAGGCTGGTGAAAAATCTTCGATTATATTCCCACAAATCGGGCAAAGCGTAGCCACTGGCTGCCCATTATAAGTATCCAGCTTTGGGACCACAAAACTGCTGCAAGCCTGACACTGCACTGTTGTTCTGTATGACATATATACCTCCTGCCTTCTAAATATACTGTATATTATACATAAATAAAATACAAGCAAAAAGCAATATATTTGCTTAACAAAAACAACTTCAGCTTGATTTCATATAATCATTGAATACGCCTCAGAAAACGAACAGGAATCTTGACTGGTATTTCTACTGTGAACTGAATCTGTCAAAGTGGCAGATGGCGCAAGATTGCACGACTTGTCAGTTTGACAGATCTAAAGACTAAATTAATAATGAGAACATTAAAAAAATGAAGATTAAGATTAATAAACTGATTTTCTATCCATTATATATCGGTATCAGACAAAAAGACTTCGACAGTACAATCATAATACTTCGCCAGCAGATACAGATGTTTAAGATTAAAATGTTTACCGTTTTTGAGGTTTTCGGCCTGATTCACGAACGCTGTAGAACTATGCCCAAGAGCTTCAAAAGCTATCTCCTCGGTGGTTTTACCACGTTCGAGCCTCATTTTCTTAACATTGTCAGAAACACGCTTTAAGAAACCCTGATACTCATCCATCAAGCAACCTCACATTGCCTGATTATCATCTAGTTAATTTGTGATTACATTTCCCTATAGGTAAATATTTTCCTTGAGGTAAATCATAGATATTGGTATTTTGTTCTCAAATTATTTACGGAGGACTATATGAGAGGGTTAATTATCTTATTTTTAGTGTTCACACTTGCGGGATGCGCTACAACAGGCACTCATCTATCCATACTTGATAATGACAAATCACCTGATGGGGCTCACGCTCCGAACACACTCAGGACTAAAATCGCAAATATAGACAGTGTTGGCTTTTTGTATGCAAGCCACCCGGTTGATTACCTGAACTTAGGTGACAGAACTGTAACGATTCTTACTGATGGCTACTGGTTTGGTCGTGTTAATAAAGAGTTGCATAACATATGCGAGGCTTCCGGCGGTAAAACAATCGCAAAAGTTACAGACTCATTCACTGGCCAGGCTCTTCAGAAAACTGCGGATTATCAAAGTACCTATTGGTTCTGCACCGGAGGCAAACACGAATTCGTAGTAGATACAGTTGTCACTGGAGCACGCTCTCAGGCTCAGGTTGGCAAATCTCATAACAAACTCTTTGTCAATGTGACAGGAACTGTTGCAGAGCCACCAGCATTGACTAAAAACCAGCTTAAAACTATCGGAAATGATAAAGACAAACCTCTGGTTGAGTTCCTCGACTCAAGATTCGGTCTCATCTTCGGCAAGGCAACATCACATCCCAGAAAGCAGGATGACGGAGCTTATTATCAGCAATATGTACAAGAGCACGGTAAAGTTACCGACATCAGTAAAGATATGGGAGTAATATACGACCTGAATGCATATTGTGCATATCATGGTGGTAATTTTGTCTTTGTCGATAATTATACTTTATCGAAAATCGTACGTACATTTCTACCAGACAACCAAATAATGCAGTGTATCTCTAGCGCAAACCCATTTTTCGTCAAATTTCAAGTTCATCGACAATTCAGAAACAAGTATGGTGAGCTTAAAACTGCATATAGCATAATTGCGAAAGAAGGAGTTGTTGATCAGAGTCACCTACTCCCTGGTCACTACATCAATCCTCAAGAAAAAATCAATGATGAGAACAGAGGTATTGATGAATTCTTAAAGCAGAATTTTGAAAGAAAAGAATAAAGATAATTGTGCCCTCATAACGGGGGCACTTCGTTTCATCTCTTTCTCCAAAAAACCACATTCTTAGATTACGAATACACACCAGACAGTTACAAATACAAAATATAGCATTCTAAGCTATAAACCGCATAAAATTAAAAAAATATTCCTGCCAAAAAAAGTTACTGAAATTCCAAAATACCACATTTTTACTTTCAATAAATCAGTAGCCTTTTATTAACAGGAGGCGAGTACAGATGAAAAGTGAGACACTTTTACACCATTGCGATAAATGTATTTACCGTTCCAATTCAGTGTGTCCGTATAAGAATATGGAAAAGAACATGCTGAAAACTGAAGATGCGGCAAGATTATTAGGGAAGGCTCCGCAGACCATTTATAACTGGAGCAGTAAGGATAAGATTCCGCATACCAAGTCAGGAGGCAACTTGCTTTTCAGGGAATGCCAGCTCATGTGCATGATTGCGATGGGGTCAAAATGATAATGTTAAAAAAACACTGCTTACATAGTGCTGACATGAAATTTTTTGATAAAATCCGAGACACTGCACAAAATAAAAAAGCCCTTCGTAATGAAGGGCTTTTAAAACTCCCCGAGCTGGACTTGAACCAGCAACCTATTGATTAACAGTCAATTGCTCTGCCGATTGAGCTATCGGGGATTATCTGTAACAGACGGAGAATATATCAATACTCTCCGCCTTTGTCAACAACTTATCAAAGAATTTTTCGAAATTATTTTTCGAGGGAAAACTCCATCGCATCAAACCAGAAACCGTCCTCAGCCATGAAGTCCAGCTCGGCCTTAAGGATGTCGTAGTGCTTCTGCTCTACGCCTGCGAGTTTCTCAAACATCTCTTTAACAGCAGCATCTTCCGCCTTTGCAGCTTCAGCGAGGTAGAAGTCCTTCGCTTTGATTTCCTGCTCCATAGCGATCTTAAGAGCCTGCTCATCGGAGACGCTCGCTTTGTCTATCTTCTGACGGGAAGCATCCTGAACATTAGGCATAATTTTAGAAAGTCTGCCTGCGGGAACTTCTACAGTAGTGAATGTCTCGCCTGTGAGAGTTTTTTCCATGAATTTCTGGATGATCTCCATGTGGTCTACTTCGTCGAGGGCGAGTTGGATAAACATATCCTTTCCGCCTGCCACATTTGTTTCTTTAGCGAATTTAAGGTAAGAGCGCATCCCCTCTTTTTCAGCCTCGTATGCTGTCTTGAGTGCGCCGATCAGTGCAAAAT
Source organism: Deferribacterales bacterium (assembly GCA_050253075.1). Taxonomy (GTDB): domain Bacteria; phylum Chrysiogenota; class Deferribacteres; order Deferribacterales; family Geovibrionaceae; genus Denitrovibrio. The sequence continues at coordinate 673,566 of JBFWJS010000001.1, read as the reverse complement.
TCATTATAACCTCCTTATACTATGAAAAACTTTTATACCTGATATCATAGGCTAATAATATCTGCTCCTTAAAAATTAATTTCAAGTCATATATTTATCATGCCTATTACCGATAATAACATCATTATACCTTTCATACACAGGAAATTTCTATAGACAAGGCTATGCCATTGTTCTATTAATAGGGTACTTTTGCCTTTTTAAATGGAGGTGCATTGTGAATGCATTAGCGAAAGAGCTAAACGAGATTATTGCAAAAGACAACCCTGCTGTTCTGGACATGCTTTCAGACCTGGGTAAGAACCTGTTTATGCCTAAAGGCATAATTACACAATCTGCAGAAGCTAAAGAAAAAGCTCATAAATATAATGTCACTATCGGTATTGCTACGGATAAGAACGGCCCAATGTTCCTCGACAGCGTTTACCAGTGCTTTACTGATATGGAGCCTAAAGACATCTTCCCATACGCACCGTCCTCCGGTAAGCCTGAGCTGCGTAAAGTATGGAAAGAGAAGATCAAGCACGACACTCCTTCGCTGAAGGCAGGCATATCTCTCCCTGTGGTCACAAACGCACTGACACACGGTCTTAAGATCGTGAGCGACGTTTTCCTCGACAGAGGCGACACACTTGTGCTCCCTGCTATGTTCTGGGGCAACTACAGGCTGACATTCTCCACCATGGGCGGAGCAGAGATAGCTACATACAATACATTCAACGAGCAGGGCGGCTTCGATGTTGAAGCTCTCCTTGAAAAATGCCGCGAATCCGCAGCACTCAACGGAAAGATAGTAGTAATACTCAACTTCCCTAACAACCCGTCAGGCTACGCTCCGACAACAGCCGAAGCAAAAGCTATCGCAGACGGACTTGTAGAGATCGCTGAAGCAGGAACAAAAATTGTTGCCGTTACAGACGACGCATACTTCGGTCTCTTTTACGAAGACGATGTTTACCCTGAGTCAGTTTTCGGTCTGCTCGCAGGCAGAAGCGACAACCTTCTCGCTGTTAAACTCGACGGTTCCACAAAAGAACACTTCGTATGGGGTCTCCGTGTAGGCTTCATCACATTCGGCGCTACAAACGGCTCTGACCAGTCTGCTATGATGGCAGCTCTGGAAAAGAAAGTGACAGGACTCATCAGAGGTACAATCTCTAACTGTCCTCACAGCTCACAGTCCATCATGCTCCGTGCTCTGGAAAACACAGAGTTCGACGCTGAGCGTGCTGCGAAGGTTGAGATAATGAGAGGCCGTGCGAAGAGCTTTAAAAGAGTTCTGGCTGAGAACGACTTCTCCGACCAGTTCGTTGCATATCCTTTCAACTCAGGCTACTTTATGTGCCTTAAGCTGCTCAAAGTCGACGCAGAAGAGCTTCGTGTTTATCTCCTCGATAAATACGGCGTGGGCGGTATCTCTGTTAATAAGACAGACTTCCGTCTTGCTTTCTCTTGCCTCGACGAAGCCGACACAGATGACCTTTTCAGAATCATCTATCAGGCTTGCGGCGAACTTAGCAAATAATAAACGTCACTGTGAGCACAGCGAAGCAGTCTTAGACTAAGGCTGCCACGTCGCCCTTAGCTCCTCGCAATGACAATATAAATCTGACAGGGCGTACTACACTTAGTACGCCCTTTTGTTTTAGAGTCTGATAAATTTTTTGCCGTAACAGCATAAAATTTATGAATTTATCCGGAGTGGAAATGAGAACAAATAGACCGCTGACCTCATACGCTAAAGCCGCCGGCTGAGCCGCTAAGATGGGTCCGGCGGACCTCGCAGAAACACTTCATGGCCTGAAGATCAACAGACCGGACGAGCTGCTTGTCGGCTTTGAGACCGGTGACGATGCAGGTGTGTTCGATATGGGCAACGGGCTTTACCTTGTCCAGACGGTGGACTTCATCACCCCTGTGGTGGACGACCCGTACAGCTTTGGCCGTATCTCTGCGCTCAATTCTATAAGCGACGTCTACGCAATGGGCGGAGACCCTGTCACAGCCCTCAGCGTCCTGCTGTATAACTGCTCCATAGGCGGTGATGTCATCAGAGAAATGCTGCAGGGAGCAGTGGACGAGTTCAATAAAGCGGGCTGTGCCCTCGCAGGCGGACACACGGTGGACGACCCTGAGATCAAGCTCGGCTTCTCCATAACAGGTAAGATAACAGACGGAAAGATATATAAAAACGTCGGCGCTAAGGAAGGGGACGTACTCATATATACAAAGCCCCTCGGCATCGGGCTGATATCGACAGCGCTGAAAGCTCAGGAAGCGTCTAAGGCAGACATAGCCGCAGTGACAGACGTTATGCTCATGAGCAACGGAACTGCTTCACGCATTATGCGTAAGCACAATGTACACGCATGTACAGACGTCACGGGCTTCGGTATGGCAGGCCACTCATACGAAATGGCATCCGGCTCAGGCGTCACCATAGAGATAGACTCCAAAGCTACATACACCCTAGAGGGCGCATTCGAATATGCGAAGAACTTCATCATCCCCGCAGGTGCGTATTCAAACATGGATTATCTGGAAGGCAAATGCCTCTATGAAAAGAAGGGCGACAACGCCCACATGGTATTCTTCGACCCGCAGACATCAGGCGGTCTGCTCATGGCAATACCCGAGTCTGAGAGCGGTGCGCTCCTCAGCGAACTTCTGGAAAACGGTATCCCCGCACAGAAGATAGGCAGAGCCACGGCAAAACAGGCCTACGATATAATCATCAAATAATCAGATTCTTCACTTCGCTCAGAAAAGTCCCTCTAAAGGTCCGCCCTTCGCAGCCATGTCATAAACCTTTTGCTCCACCTCTTTCGGCAGTTCCAGCGCAGGCGCATGGAAAGGCTTCACCCTTGCATCTATCACAAGAGAGCCCTCACACCCGAAGTGCTTGCACCGGGTGTGTGCACCGATACCGTAAACGTCCGTGGCAGGGTTTGATCTGGTGAATGTCACCCAGAGAAAGTTATCTATATCCGCAGAAACAAATTCGCTGTCGTCCACAACGACTATAAGCGGAAATTTATTTATAGGTCTGTCCAACTCTATAGACTGGCAGAAATGCTCCATCAGCTTGTCCGATTCGCCCCTTTCATTAAGGCTCTTCGGCCCCTGCACGGCGATAACTCCGTCCATCACCACACGAGGTTTTTCAAACCCCGCAGGGAGTATCAGGTTTTCAGGGAGTTCCTTCGGCAGGTCCCGCACTTTCTTACCCGCTGCTGCTATGGTCAGCTTCGAGCCTCTGTTCAGCCCGTGCCCTGTATAGTCCAGAGTGTCGATGGTGACAGATGTCTGAAAGTGCAGGTCACGCCTCCAGTCCGCACGCTCAAGCATATGCTTAAGGAAGACTTCGGGCTTATGTATATCAAGGGACTCGTCGTCGTAATGATTCGCTATAAATAGATATTTCGCCAGAGAAAGCTGACCCTGTCCGAGTATGGCGTTCGCCTGTGTGAGTATCTCTTTCGGCTCTGTCTGCTCCTGATAAGGCGTGTAACGCTCGCTTCCGATAGCCAGCAGGAGAGGATGAACCCCCGCCGCATCCACAGCATGCACAGCCTTTACGCCCGGCAGAACATCAGGGATGAGCTCCCCCGTGAGCTCGTGGATGAAATCGCCGAAGCTGGTGTCCTCCTGCGGAGGTCTGCCCACTGATGTGAAAGGGAATATGGCGTCGTTTCTGTGCCATACCTTATCCACCTTCATAACGGGGAAGTCGTGCTTCATGCTGTAATAGCCGACATGGTCTCCGAATGGACCTTCGGGCTTTGTAAAGCTGGGACTGATCGTACCGCTTATGACAAAATCACACTCGGCAGGCATAGGGAGCATACCGCTCCGCTTTATGAAAGGTATGCGGTGTCCGCCCAGCACGCCCGCAAAGGAAACCTCGGGCATCCCCTCGGGGAGCGGCATCACGGCAGCCAGAGTAAGAGAAGGCGCACCGCCGATGAAGACGTTCACACGGAGCTTCTCCCCCGCCTGTTCCGCCTCTCTGTGGTGTATGCCTATACCTCTGTGTATCTGATAGTGCAGTCCGCACTCGTTCGAGTCGTATTCGTTGCCTGATATCTGAACACGGTACATGCCCAGATTGCTGTTTTTATACCCCCCTGCGAGAGCCTCGGTATATACAAGCGGCAGGGTGATGAATCCGCCTCCGTCCATCGGCCAGCTGTAAAACCGGGGAAGGTCGGCTAGTTCGCAGTGATTCTCCATAACGGCACCTGTCGCCACGGATTTAGGCAGTAGGTTATATGCGCCCTTCGGCAGTTTCAAAAGGGCTCGGTAGTCCTTCAGCAGTTCCTTCGGGTTCAGCTTCGCTTTTACCATCGCCTCGATGACAGGCAGAGCATCACGGAAGATAAATCTGGTGCGCTCCATTGTGCCGAAGATGTTCCCCGCCATAGGAAACTTTGACCCCTTCACATTTTCAAATAAAAGCGCAGGTCCGCCCGCACGGTATGTAAGCCGCTGAATGAGCCCCGCCTCGAGATAAGGGTCTATCTCCGCAGTAATTCTTTTGAGCTGTCCGAATTTTTCAAGGTCGTTCAGGCATGAACGCAGATTCCTGTATCCCATATAGCATCACCGTTTGAAGAATATATTTCAGAATAACAGAAAGGACTTGATGCTTCTATCAGAAAATGAATTTCAACCCGATAAGAGCGAGAACGAGAGAGCCGGCATACTCGGCATAATGCCCGATGTATTTCTTGCTGGTGCGCCCCATATGCACCCCGCCCATAGCAAACAGCAGGCAGACAACGCCTATCACGGCAGATGCATATACTATGCCGCCGTCCCACAGAGCCAGCGAAATGCCCGCACCCAGTGCGTCCATGCTGGTCGCCAGAGAGAGCATAATGAGAGACATGCCTATCGTCGGGTCAGATGTATAGACCTTACATTCCTTATGACATATCCCCTCTTTCAGCATGTTAAAAGCGACAAAGAAGAGTATGGCTGCGGCGAGATATTTAAGATTATGGGTGTATTCCAGCATAACCCGCCCGGCGAATGCACCGATAACAGGCATAGCAAACTGAAAAAAACCGAAAGAAGTTCCAAGCCTGAGATAGTGCTTTGTCTCGTGATATTTCATCCCGATGCATACGGAAACGCAGAAAGCATCTATGCTCATCGCCACGGCAATGCCGAGAATATCTATGAATGTAAGCATGATTTTGTGTGAGTAAAATAACCGTTAAAATCTAATAGCGCAAGTATTATAAGGAGCGGAATTTAAAAGATACACGCACTCCCTTGTTTATATTATCCACAGAGATACTTCCGCCCAGACTCTCCTCCACCAGCATCCTTGTGACATAAAGCCCCTGCCCCATACCGAGGGTTGTTTCCTTTGTGGTGAAATACGGGTCGAATATCCTGTCCTTTATGCTCTCGTCTATACCGCCGCCGTTATCTATGATCTCCAGCTCGTACACGCCGTCTTTCACCCCGAGCTTTATCCATATCTCGCCTTTATAGATAGTCCCCTTATTATGCAGTCGTTCTATCGCCTCTCGGGAATTGCTCAGACAGTTCAGCACAGCCTGCTTCAGTTTATCAGGGTATATCTTTGCCCTATACTGCTCTTTGCTGCAGACCTCTGCGTGGTCTAGCGGTGCGTTATCCACGGTGAATTTACACGATATTCCTATGGCGTCATACTTCACCCTTACCACGTTATAGATGTCCATTATCTCTTCGCACAGGTTCACTTCTGCTGCCTCTTTCCTCTCTACGAAGAATGTCCTGAAATCATCTATGGTCGATGAAAGGGACATGAGCCTTTCCATTGTCTTTTCCACTGTTTCGCTCAGATACTGCTTGTCCAGCTCTCCGCTTTCGTATGCTTCCTCCAGATCCTGCACACACAGCCCGATGGCATTGAGAGGCTGCCGCCACTGATGGGCTATGGCGTTCAGAGTCTCTGTCATGCTGTAAAAGCGAGCCTGCTGGAGCATTATCTTCTCCTGCTTTTCCCGCTTTGCTATCTCGGCATCCACCAGCTTCTGAAGCTCTTCGTTCCGCTTCGCCAGATTATAGTCGTGCACGGATATCACCACATAAACCATAAGTGCAGACACCAGCATTAATAAGGCGAAAAGCATTTTCTTTATAAAAACATACAGGTCAGCATACACATCCGATTCAGGCGTGGATACAGCCACGGACCAGAATGTGTCTTCGAGCTTTATCGGGGCATACACGGCATATTTTTTGATTATCTCTGTTTCTTTATCCTTTATCCTGTCAAAGATGTAAGAAGTGACGCCCGATTCTCCCCTCATCATGCTCTCTACCATGCGCATAGCAGAAGGGAAAGATTCGGCAGTGTCTTTTATGCTTTTGCCGGAATGATCATGGATGGGGCAGTACAGCTCTGTTCCGTCACGGCTTATCATCCACGCATAGCCGTTCTCACCTATCCGGATATTTTCGAGGAAATTTCTTGCGATAAATTTGAAATCTATCAGAAAAGCCACAACACCCACAAATTCGTCACCGTCAAATATCGGCTCGGACAGTGCTACGGTCTCATACCCCTGCACGGCGGTGAAGACGTCGCTAATGTTTGGCTTATGCTCTGCCAGTATCTTTTTAACATGTGCCTGTGCGGATATATCCTTACCGATAGAATCCTCAGGATATGGGTATGAATACATTATAATACCGTCTGAATCATAGCGTGTGATAGCTTTCACATAGTGCGATGAGTTTATATATTCCCTCTGGATAGAGAGGGCGCCGTCAGCATTGAAATTGATGAAAGTGGGATGCATAGCAAAATGCCGCAGCATCTTCCTCTGTTCGGCGAAGAATGTCTCGATACTGAGCGCAGTCTGATTGACTATCAGCTCCTGCCTCTCGTTCAAGTCTTCCACAGCATTCTTTTTGAGCTCTACATACGGCAGGTACATCATAGCCACAGACATCACGACTATAACAATAAGCACCGCACTGCGAAGGATGCGTCTCATATCTCCCTCTTGTATATCTTACGCAATAATAACAGTTCAAAACCGAAATTAAAACCAAAGAAATCTTCTGAAAAAAATACCATTCCAACGCCATTTTTTTAATGTTTTCTCATTTTTCATATCTTATAGCAATTACACAGGCTCATATTGACGAATATAAAGCACTATATTAAACATTTTATACATATTCCTGACACAAATATAACAACAGATAAAGCCTTGAATTTCAATGGGATTTCTGCAATTTAATATAAAAAACATATTGACATTTGAGCTCATTTTACTTAAATATTCTTGGTTTTGTAAAATAGAATACAAAAACAAGACAGGTTAGAAATTACCTTTTAAATATGTTAGAATCACTTACGACCATTTATACGGAGAGATGCAAATGTGGAGAGACCCTGAAAAGACACGAAACTGGACAGTAAAAGAAGCGGCAGAGCACTATGCCATAGATAAATGGGGTGCAGACTATTTTACCGTCAACGCAAAAGGCGACATAGTCGTCACACCTTTCGGACGTAATAAAGGCCCGCAGATCAGCCTCCATGAAATCGCTTGCGAGATCGAAGACAGAGGCCTCTCTATGCCTGTCATTCTCCGCATTGAAAACATCCTCGGCTCACAGATAAAGCTCCTGCATGAAACTTTCCGCAAGGTCATTAAAGAAACCGGCTATCAGGGAGAGTTCAAAGGCGTATTCCCCATAAAGGTTAACCAGCAGGAACAGGTCATCGAGACCATCACCAGATACGGCAAAGCGTTCAACCACGGACTCGAAGCAGGCAGCAAGCCTGAGCTTCTGGCTGCTATCTCTATGCTGGACAACCGCAATGCATTCCTCATATGCAACGGATACAAAGACGAAGAGTTCATCGACCTCGGTCTGAATGCTGTCAAAATGGGCTTCAAATGCTACTTCGTGGTAGAAGTACCCGGCGAAATAGATGTGATAATCGAACGTGCGAAAAAGCTGAAGGTGCGTCCGCTCCTCGGCCTCCGTGCAAAACTGACGACACAGGCAGAGGGTCAGTGGTCTGAATCAGGCGGTGACAACAGCGTCTTCGGACTGACCATCAGCCAGATGATAGACGTGATAGACAAGCTGAAAGAGGAGAAGATGCTCGACTGTCTTAACCTCCTCCACTATCACATCGGCTCACAGATAGCCAACATCCGCGACATCCGAGCTGGTGCTATGGAGGCTTGCCGTGTCTACGAAGAGCTCGTTAAAGAAGGTGCGAGCATGCACATCATCGACTTCGGCGGGGGTCTCGCCGTGGACTATGACGGCTCGAACACAAGCACAAGCTCCAGCCGAAACTATACGACAGAAGAATACTGCTACGACATCGTAGAATCCATCATAACAGTGCTGGATAAAAACAATATCCCGCACCCGACAATAGTCACAGAGTCCGGTCGTGCCACAGTGGCATACTACTCTATTCTGCTTTTCAACGTGCTGGACGTATCATCATTCATCCCGCATCCGCTCCCTGAAAAGCTCCCCGAGACCACAAACGACCTACTCGAGAACCTTATGTCTACCCTGAACATGCTGAATGAGAAAAACATTCAGGAGTGCTGCAACGACGTCCTCTTTTACCGCAACCAGTCGAGACAGCTCTTTAAACACGGTCAGATAACACTGAGAGAAAAGGCGCTGGCGGAAAACATCGTCCGTCACATACTGATACACATATCCCGACTGGCGGCAAAGATGAAGCACCCTCCGAGAGACGTGCAGTACATCGACAAGCTGCTTTTCGATATATATTACGGAAACTTCAGTCTGTTCCAGTCACTCCCCGACGTTTGGGCGATAAACCAGATCTTCCCCGTAGTGCCTATACACAGGCTTAATGAGGTGCCTTACCACCCTGCTATCATATCCGACATCACATGCGACTGTGACGGAAAGATAGACTGCTTCCCCGATATGGAGCAGCCGAAGGGGCTCGTTATGCTCCACAACCTGAAAGAAGATGAGGAATACTACCTCGGCGTCTTCCTCGTGGGTGCATATCAGGAGACTCTGGGCGACCTGCACAACCTCTTCGGAGATACTCACGTGGTATCCGTATACGTGGAAGAGGACGGCACATACGAAGTCTCCCAGGAGCTCGAAGGGGACAGCGTGGCCGATGTTCTCAGCTATGTGGAATACGATGTGAAAGCTATGAAGAACCGTCTGAAACAACTGGCGGAAAACTCTATCAAAGAGGGCTTCATCACACCGAAAGAGAGAAAGAAGATTCTCGAAGGATTTGAAGAGGGTCTCAGAGGATACACCTACTACGAAAAGGAATAATTTGTCATTGCGAACCCACGGAGCGGGTGTGGCAATCTTCCCTCATTGCTGTATTAAACCAGCTTGGAAGACTGCCGCGTCGGTTCAGCGAACCTCCTCGCAGTGACCTAAACAGTATATAGAATACAAAACAGACTTAGATTTAAAAAGGAGAAAGAAAAAATGGCAAAAGTTCTTATCATCGGCGCAGGCGGTGTCGGTAATGTTGTGGCAAAGAAATGTGCGCAGAACCCTGATGTATTCACAGAGATAGTTCTCGCCAGCCGTACTAAAAGCAAGTGCGACGATATCGCAGCAGAAGTTAAGAAACTTTATGATATCAATATAAAAACTGCGGCAGTGGATGCCGATAACGTACCTGAGCTGGTAAAACTGCTCAATGCAGAAAAGCCTTACATGGTCATCAACGTTGCGCTCCCTTATCAGGACCTCACCATCATGGACGCATGTCTCGAGGCAAACGTACACTACCTCGACACGGCAAACTATGAGCCCCTCGACGAGGCAAAGTTTGAATACAGCTGGCAGTGGGCTTATCAGGACAAATTTAAAGAGAAGGGTCTCATGGCTGTGCTCGGATGCGGATTCGACCCCGGCGTGACAAACATCTTCTGTGCATACGCCCAGAAGCACATGTACGACAGCATAAAGACCATAGACATACTCGACTGTAACGCAGGCGACCACGGACACCCCTTCGCCACAAACTTCAACCCCGAGATAAACATCCGTGAGGTGACACAGGTCGTGCGCCACTGGAAAGACGGCGAATGGGTTGAGACACCTGCTATCCTCGATGACGACTGTGTACATTTCACATTCGACTACCCTGAGGCAGGCCCGAAAGAGAGCTACCTCCTTTATCACGAAGAGATGGAATCCCTTGTGGAAAACATCAAAGGACTTGAGCGCATCAGATTCTGGATGACATTCGGTCAGCCCTACATCACACACCTGAAGGTGCTGACAAACGTGGGCATGACACGCATAGACGAAGTGGACTTCAACGGATGCAAGATAGTTCCTATACAGTTCCTTAAAGCTCTGCTCCCCGACCCGGGCACACTGGGCGTGGGCTACACGGGCAAGGCTGTTATCGGATGTGTATTCGACGGACAGAAAGACGGAAAACAGCTTAAGAAATACATATACAACGTTTGCGACCACGCAGAATGCTACCGTGAGATACAGGCTCAGGCAGTCTCCTACACCACAGGCGTGCCTGCTATGATAGGTGCTATGATGATGGTGAAGGGCGTATGGAGCGGTGCAGGCGTATGGAACGTAGAACAGCTAGACCCTGACACATTCATGGATGAGCTGAACAGATGCGGTCTGCCGTGGAACGTCGTAGACTTCGAAGGCGAGCTCCCTGCATAATATGAAAGATAAAAAGGCTTTAGCCGATTTCCCAACAGAAATAACAGACAGGGTGGAAACACCCTGTTACCTAATCAGCCGAGAGGTGATAAAGCGCAACTGCGAGCTCCTCTCCTCCGTACAGAACCGTACGGGGGCAAAGATACTGCTCGCCCTTAAGGCGTTTGCCATGCCCGCAGTGTTCGACATCATATCCGAACACCTGCACGGAGTATGCGCCAGCGGGCCTATCGAGGCGCAGATGGGCAGAGAGGAATTCGGTAGAGAAGTACATACATACAGCCCCGCATTTAAAGACGAACAGTTCGAGCGCACCGTAAGGTTCTCCGACCATATAGTCTTTAACTCTATATCCCAGTGGAACCTTTTCAAGGATAAGATCCCTGCGGGTAAAGAGGTCGGGCTCCGCTGTAACCCCGGGCACGCAGAGGTAGAGGTTGACCTTTACAACCCATGCATACCGGGCTCACGCTTCGGCGTAAATCCGTCAGATTTGGACGGCATAGACCTCACAGGGATAGACGGACTGCATTTCCACGCCATGTGCGAGCAGAACGCAGACGTTCTCGTCCGTGTACTGGAGAGCTTTGAAAAGAGATTCGGACATCTGATAGACAAAATGAAGTGGATAAACTTCGGCGGCGGACACCACATCACCCGTGAGGATTACGACGTGGAGCTGCTGGTGGAGACCATCCTCGACTTCCGTGAGAGGCACAACGGCATAAATGTCTACCTCGAACCGGGGGAGGCTGTCGTGCTGAACGCAGGCGTTTTCGTCACTCAGGTGCTCGACACCATAGAAAACGGCATGGACATAGCAGTCCTCGACTGCTCCGCAGAGACACACATGCCCGATGTACTTGCGATGCCTTACCGTCCGCACCTTATCAGAGCGGGCGAACCGGGCGAAAGAAAGATAGACTATAAACTCGGCGGGATATCATGCCTCGCAGGGGATTTCATAGGAACCTACTCATTCAACAAACCGCTGAAGCGGGGCGACAGGCTCGTCTTCACCGACATGGCTCTTTACTCTTTTGTAAAGAACACCACGTTCAACGGTGTGGAACTGCCCGACCTGACCATGTTTGACAGCAAAGGGGATATCGAAGTAGTGCGCAGGTTCGGATACGAAGACTATAAAGGGAGGGTGTCATGAGCGATATTATCAACTTTCACGGAGACGATGTAGAGCCCTCGGCTCCCGAGAATGCCCTTTTCCACGTTATCCCTGCGCCGTATGAACGCACTGTCTCCTTCGGCGGAGGCACGGCAGACGGCCCGAGAGCGATACTCGAGGCATCCGCACAGCTCGAGACATTCGACAACCATACAGTACCCGCAGAGCTTGGCATATACACATATCCGCCAATAGACTGTACAGGTACGATAAAAGAGACCCTTTTAAACATAACAAACGCAGTGACAAAGACCATCGAGCTGAACAAGATACCCGTTCTGCTCGGCGGTGAGCACACTGTCACATACGGAGCCATAGAGGCACTGTATAATAAATACGGAAAGGATTTCTGTGTGGTGCAGTTCGACGCACATGCAGACCTGAGAGAAGAATACGACGGTACAAAATTCAGCCACGCATGCGTGATGAAGCGTATATTCGACCTCGACATACCTTTCTATCAGCTAGGCACACGCAGCTACAGCATGGAGGAGCATAATCTGCGCCTCAGGCACAATGTCCACTATATGGATGCCGACGAGCTCTGCTCTGGCGGAGATGCCACGTTTGAGCTACCCCCTTACTTCCCCGAAAATGTCTTTATCACATTCGACATTGACGCTTTCGACGTTTCCATCATGCCCGCAACGGGAACACCTGTCCCCGGCGGACTGACATGGTATCAGTCTCACAAGCTCATCGAAAAGGTGATGCAGTCACGCAAATGCATCGGATTCGACGTGGTGGAATATGCCCCGATAGAGCACTTCCACGGGTTCGACTTTGCTGCGGCACAGCTGGTTTATAACATGATGGGCATTTTTCAGCGTTCTTTATAAATTTTACAGCCGTAATGCGTATATTAATGATAATATGGTATTATTATACAAGTGAGGTGTACTATGACAATTGATTGGATGTATTTTCGAGCCGGCTGAACATCCTGCAGGAAAGCTCAGGAGGTTCTTGAGCGTAAGAAAATCAATGTTGCGGAGATCGTTGAAGCCAGAAAAGTGAAAATAGAGGCCGATGAGGCCTGGGCAAAGATATCCTCGGGTAAGAAGATACTGATAGCCAAAGGACAAAAGTACGTCGAGCTGGATACTGCGGATGCAGACAGGTTCGAAGTGCTGCAGATAGCCATGGGCAGAAGCGGGACCCTCCGTGCACCCACTATCAAAATAGGCGACACATGGATCGTCGGATTTAACGAAGAGATCTATAACGAAAAAATATAATTTAAGCCCTCTGCAGAGAGGGCAGTTCCTGAACCGTGTTGAAATTTTGAAGCAAAATAATAGAACCCCAATTTTGACAACAAGATTGGGGTTTTTATCTTTCGGAAAAATATTTTCAGTTCATACTGTCATGCTGAGGCTTCAAAGAAGCCGTAGGCATCTCAGGTCACAGTTTATCTAACACTGCTTGTCACAGTGACTTTAACCTCTTAATTATCAAAGCTCTCTAGATTCTCACGTCGCCGATGGCTACTCAGAATGACTTTTTCGGATAACTTTCATTCTCTGGATATTTTCGAAATATCTTTTGAATACCCTGTCTGCACAGAGGGCTTTTTTTATGGCAAAAGATGCCCGTTTTCGCTATATTCCTCATATGTGTCTGATATTATTTGCTTATAAAAACCACCCAAAATATGACCTGATACTGGCTGCTAACCGTGACGAATTTTATGCCAGACCAACGGGCGAAGCCCGCTGGCACGGATCAAAGCCGAACATCCTCGCAGGGGTAGACCACCACGCAGGCGGCACATGGATGGGTATCAGCGAATGCGGAAAGTTCGCCGCACTGACAAACTACCGCAACCCCGCCGACATGCAGCCCCATAAAGCATCCCGAGGAAGGCTCGTGAAAGATTTCCTCACGGACGGACTAACTGCGGCCTCTTATGCGGGCGTTCTGAATGAGACGGCAGAGCAGTATAACGGATACAACCTCATCTTCGGCTGTATGGACAGCCTGAACTATTACTCTAATAAAACTCAGGAGACCATCCCCCTCGGCAGCGGGCTCTACGGGCTGAGCAATCATCTGCTCGACACCCCATGGCCAAAGGTCGCAAAAGGGAAGGCAAACCTACAAAATATAATCTCTGCGCCGTTTAAAAGGGAAGACCTCTTCCGCATGCTGGCAGACAGCGCATCCGCCCCCGACGAAACCCTGCCCGAAACAGGCGTCGGTATAGAGAAAGAACGGATGCTCTCGCCCATGTTTATCAAAAGCGAAACCTACGGCACACGCTGCTCCACAGTGCTGACCATAGATAAAGACGGCAGCGTCTCCTTTACAGAGCGCACCTACGGCAGAGCAGGCGTATCAGACGCACACTTCGAGTTCGGCATCTGATGTTCACCGTTAATGCCCCCGTCAGCGTCAGCCTTGAGATCAAAAAGTCGCAGTTCATAGCGCACCTCATCCCCTACGCCATGTTTGACGAATACATGAAAAAGCTGAAAGAAGACCACCCGAAGGGACGGCATTTCGTCTGGGCTACACGCACCCTGAACGAGCACGGGCAGATAGTCGAAAACTGCTCTGACGACGGCGAGCCGAAGAACACCAGCGGAAAACCGACATTGAAAGTATTACAGGGGCACGATCTCATAGAGTGCGCCATCATCACCGTGCGGTATTTCGGCGGGGTAAAGCTGGGCACGGGCGGGCTGGTGCGGGCGTATAATGATGCGGGGCAGGAAGCAGCGGGCATGGCAGAGCTGATAGACACGGACAGCCTGAACACCCTGACCGTAGAGATACCATACGACATGACCAGACAGACGGACTATCATATAGACAGGCTCGGTCTGACGGTGCTGGCGCGGGATTTCTCCGCAGACAGGGTGACAGTCAAACTTCAGGGTGAATCCGCCAAGCTGGCAGAGATAGACTCACTCCTTAGATAAATATGCTCGGGCTCTTACGCTCGGCGCAGTTATTCACAAGCATTTCAATACGCTCCAGCAGAACAGGCACATCGATATATCTGGAATCTTTTGCGCATTTTTTAGCGCATGCCATACACATGATGCACTTGTCACCGTTCGACACAGACTTTCCGCCTGATATCTTTATAGCCTTTGTCGGGCATACTTTCACGCAGGCTCCGCAGGCTATGCAGGTGTCGTTTGTCTTCGGCGTTGCGCCTTTGGCGAGCATCGTCTCTTTATAGGGCACATTCCCCGCCATATCAGGCACGGATGTGTCATCCATAAAGACCTTCATGAATGCCTGTTTGCCGAATTTCTTCGCATCGGCGAGGTCAGCCTCGTCGGGACGCCCGAGAGCAATAGGGTGTTCCGCATCGGCATATGAGTGCTCACCTATGAAGGCAGCACCGGCGAAAGGTACGAAGCCTCTCCGGGACACGACATCCCTCAGCTCCACAAGGGCATCTTCGAAGGCTCTGTTTCCATAAACGACTGCGAGCACAGCCGGAACCTCATGCCCTGTCAGTTCCTGCATACGTTCCAGCGCATCCTTCTGCATGCGTCCGCCGTACACGGGAAAAGAAAAAACGGCTAATCCGTCCAAAATCCTCATGTCCAGATAGCTGTCGGGGCGTGTGAGGTCGTATTCTCTGATCTCGTAACCTTCGAATCCTGAAGAAACGGCACGTCCTATAGAACGGGAAGTACCTGTGGGGGAGAAATAGATAAGGTGTAATATCTTTTCCATTTTTTGAAACTCCAAGTAGTTTTCAGCATTTGTGTGAAACTATACTATATATTAAAAAAGGGCTCCCTGCAATGACCAGAAAGCCCCGTATATCGTTCATCAAAAACCCTCTTTAATTTCTAGCTGAGTTCCTGAACCTGCTGTTCGTAGCCGGCGATACCGCACTCCTGAGCCTGGAGCCCGTCGCTGATCAGACGAAACATGCGCATGAACACCTCTGCCTCGTCGGCATTGTCGTTCATATAGCTTTCCAGCATCTCAAGGCTGATGGCGGGTTCGCCCTCGTGAGCCATGCAATAGTTGCTTATCATCTGATGAAAGTTCTTATAAAACTCGGGTGTCTGCGAAAAATATGATCTTCTGCCCATGCCTTCCTCCCATTATAAATGAGATGTACATAAGGAGCCTGATCCCCTTGAAGCCTGTTCTGATCTGTTTTCGGAATTGTTATAACTATTATAACACAGCTTTTTGATGCGCAAGTCTAAATAAATTTGAACGCCACACCGTCAAAAAGTCCCTTATCGCTCAATTTCAGCTCAGGGATCACTAAAAGAGCCATAAAAGAAAGGGTCATGAAAGGAGAGGTCAGCTCCGAGCCCATTTCCTTCGCCGTTTTATCTATCTGCTGATACAGATCGGCGGTTTCATACCCGTCTGCGTCAGTCATGAGACCGCCCACGGGAAGGGGGAGTTCTATAACCTTTTCAGGTGTCACGGCGGAGAGTCCGCCCCTGTTCTTTATAACTATATTCACGGCTTTTGCGATGCTCTCGTCATCGCATCCGACGCATATGATATTATGTGAATCATGGGCCACGCTGGATGCTATGGCACCCGCTTTCAGCCCGAAATTCTTCACAAAACCGACAGCAGGAGCCGCATCGGCGTATCTGTTCACCACGGTCATTTTCAGCACGCCTTCGTCATTGGGACTGCCTTTCATGCGCCCGGTGACGAGCTGTCCGTCCTCGACCACTATTATGTCCGTCTCGACAACATCGGATGCAAAGTCAGCGGGGGATTTCTCTTTCGCCTCGAACAGGTTCACATGCTCAGTCTTTACAGATTTCAGCATAGGTCTGCCGTTCTTTGCGCAAAGTTCGCCTTTGATATATGTTTCTGTCACGTTCATCTCATCCAGACTGCCGACGACTATCATGTCTACGCTGTCGCCTTTGCGGAGCAGTCCGCACTCCAGCCCATAGTGCTCCACAGGGGTCACACATGCGCTGTACAGCACGTTCATCAACGGAACGCCGTTATCCAAGGCACGCTTCACCAGCAGGTTTATATGCCCTTTTGCAAGGTTATCAGGGTGCAGGTCGTCACTGCACAGCATGCACATCTGCGGATGATCCTTCATCAGCTCGTAAAGCTCTTCAAAGTTTTTCGCTGCGGAGCCTTCACGTATCTGCACCTTCATGCCCAGCTCTATCTTCGCCAGACCTTCGTCATAGCTTATTGCTTCATGATCGGATGTTATCCCCGATCTCACATACTTTCCGAGCCCTTCACCCATGAGTGTCGGCGCATGGCCGTCTATCATCCTGCCCGCATCCAGAGCGGCTTCCAGCTTCGCCTTTACGCCTGCATCGTCGTAAAGAACGCCCGGCACATTCATCATCTCGCTGAGGTATTTTATACGGTCGTCTTTGAAAAGCTCTCTGATGTCCTCAAGGGTAACTTCGCCCCCCGCAGTTTCAAAGGGGGTGGCGGGCACGCATGAGGGTGCACCGAAGTAAAATCTGAAAGGTGTGTTTTCCGCATTTTCCAGCATGAATTTTACGCCGTCCATGCCGAGCACGTTTGCTATCTCGTGCGGGTCGGAAACGGATGCCCCAGTGCCGTGTACGCTTGCCAGCCGTGCGAACTCTGTCGGCACCAGCATGGAGCTCTCCACATGCACATGGGCGTCTATAAAAGGCGGGAGTATGTATCTGTCATACTCCCCGCCGTCTCTTATTATCTCACTGATAACACCGTCTTTTATGACGATACTGCCTGCGTAGATCTCTTTCGAAAGTATGTCTACGATGTTACCTGATATTCTCATTATACAAACCAGATGTAACGGATAAGCAGCAATACGGCACAGATATGTATCGCAGGGCTTGTCTTAGTAAATTTTCCGCTGAAAATGGAAAGTGCACTGTATGAGATGAAACCGAATGCAATACCGTCTGTCATGCTTACTGTCAGCTGCATCATCATGATCGTGAGGAATGCAGGTATAGCATCGGCAGGCTGATCCCATAATATGTCTTTCGCCGATCTCATCATCATAACCCCTATGATGATAAGTGCAGGAGCCGTCACAGGATAAAGAGTTGTCTCCGGGTCTATAGCGATACCGCCTCCCACCATATTTACAATAGGGCTGAAAAACGGCGTGATAAGTAAAAGTATACCCGTAACGATAGCGGCGATACCCGTCTTTGCGCCTGCGTTGATACCAGCAGAGCTTTCCACATAGCTTGTCAGTGTGGATGTACCAAACATCGCACCGAAGACAGTCCCTGCGGAGTCTGCGAGGAATGCATTTTTGTTTATGTCGTATTTCCCGTCTTTAACGACACCGAGCTCAGGCGCAAGACCTATCATAGTGCCCAGCGTGTCGAAGATATCGAGGAAAAGGAATATGGCGATAACTACTATCACATCGACTGTGAATATATTTGAAAAATCGAATTGCAGGAATGTCGGAGCCATCGAAGGCGGAGCCGAGACAACACCCTGAAACTTTATCATACCGAAGATAAGCCCTGCTATAATGGACAGGATAATACCATAGAGTATAGCTCCGCTGACTTTACGCACGAGAAAGATGCCCGTAACCAAAAGCCCGAATATGGCAAGTACTACAGGCGGACTGGTCAGATCACCGAGACCGACAATAGTGCCTGGCACAGGGACGATTATTCCCGCCCATTCAAGGCCGATAAGGGCTATCATAAGACCGATACCCGCTGCGATAGCGGCATTTAGCGGCTGCGGAATAGCATCTATTATTACCTGACGGATCTTTGTAAGCGACAGGATAAAGAATAATATACCGGCTATAAATACAGTAGTAAGAGCCTGCTGCCATGACATCTTCATGCCGAGTACAACAGCGTAAACAAAATAGAAATTGTGCCCCATTGCAGGCCCGAGAGCTATAGGATAGTTCGCAAATATACCCATAAGTATACATGCAATGGCCGAGCTGAGGCATGTAGCAGTGAAAACGGAGCCGAAATCCATCCCCGCAGCAGATAAAACCACAGGCTGGACAAATACGATGTAAGCCAGCGTCATGTATGTGGTAAGCCCGCCCAGAGCCTCTCTGGAGACCGTCGAGCCACGCTCGCTAACTTTAAAAAAGTTAATAAAAGAGTTCATATCTTTCCTCTGTAAAAAATTTGCGCCATCATAGCACCAAAGTATCCAACAAAAAAGATAATTGAAACTTTTAACCAAAATACCTAATATTCACTTATGAAAAAAGCAGCATACGGTTCTCTGGGCTTCATCTTTCTGGCACTGGGCATCACAGGCATCTTTCTGCCCGTGCTCCCCACCACTCCGTTCATGCTGCTCGCATCGTTCTTTTTCCTGCGGAGCTCAGAGCGGATGCACCGATGGATAACAAACCATAAGGTCTTCGGACCGCCTATTAAAAATTATATGAAATACAGAGGTATGAGAAAGAGCACAAAGGTGAAGGCTGTCTCCACCCTGTGGCTTTCGCTTGGTTTATCTATTTATATAGTAAAGAACATGTACGTTGATGCATTGCTGATATTCATCGGCATAGCCGTCAGCCTTTATCTGCTGAGCCTGAAGACCATCACTGAGGAGTATCTTCGCAGTCAGGAGTGAGCCCCATGCGCTTTGCACGCTTTTCCCACTGGGCTCTTGCCAGCTTCTGCATGTCCTGAACCATATCTTTTTCGTCTATGATCTCGAGCCCTGTCAGGGTCTCTATTATATCCTCAAGGGTGACAACACCCGCAACACCGCCGTATTCGTCTATTACAAGGCAGATGTGCCTGTTCTCCTTCACCATTTCGTCAAAGAGGGTGAGTACGTTCAGCGATTCGGGCACTTCCTTCATCTCACGTCTCAGCTCAGACAGCTTTGCCTGTCCTTTATCTTCGTAATGTGCGAGCAGGATGTCGCTTTTCAGCACGAATCCTTTCACGGAGTCTATCTCGTCGTCGTATATCGGTATGCGTGAGAATATCATATCCGGATCTTCGGCTAGTATCTCGTCCACTGTCATGTCCTCCTCCAGAGCATAAAGCACCGTACGGGGGGTCATTATCTGCCTCACGGGGAGCTTGCGGAAGAGTATTATATTTCTCAGGATGCTGGATTCCTGCCAGCTGAATATCTTATCCTTCACGGCCTTTTCCATCAGAGCTTCGAACTCGTCTTTATCGACCTTTCCGTCCTTTGAGCCCTTTTTCAGAAAGCCTGTGATGCCGTTAGACATAACCACCAGCGGATACATCAGCACATGTGTAACCCCGACGGAAAAGACGACATAAGGGGCAAGATTCTTCCAATAGAGTGCACCTATCGTCTTCGGGATTATTTCTGAAAAAATTAGTATTGCAAGGGTCAGCACTGCGGAGATTATGCCGACATATTTATCGCCGAATATATGCGCCGCCTGTGCACCTGCACCCGCAGCACCCAGCGTGTGGGCTATGGTGTTAAGGCTGAGAATGGCCGCCAGCGGACTTTCGATATCGTCCTTCATACGGCGCAGACTGCGTCCTTTGCGTCTGTCCTCCTTCTCCTTTTGAGCGATGTATGCAGGGGTGATGCTGAGCAGCACTGCCTCCATAACAGAACACACGAATGAAAGCACCAGTGCAAGCAGGATATAAAAGAATAAGAGAAACATTTTGCCTCCGCGAAATAATCATGGACTACCATATCATTTTTTGCGGGATTTTAAAGAATTATTGACAATCGTTATAACTAGTATTATATAACGTTTTAGCGTTATTACATTTAATACATAACGAAAAGGTGAAATATGCTGGAAGTATCCGTAACCAAAAGACTAGGTAAAACACTGATAGATGTGAGCTTCAGCGCACCAGAGGGGATAACTGTCCTCTACGGACACTCAGGCGCAGGGAAGACAAGCATAATAAACATGCTCTCCGGACTGATAAAGCCCGACAAAGGGAGCATAAAAATAAGCGGACGTGTACTCTTCGACTCGGAATCAAAGATAGATACCCCAACACATAAAAGGAGGGCCGGCTATATCTTTCAGGATAAACGGCTCTTTCCTTTTATGTCTGTCAGGCGGAATCTGCTCTTCGGATGCAGAAAATCCAAGGGCGAAAAGCTCGGCGAGATAGCCGAACTGCTCGGCATATCCGACCTGCTGGACAGAAGGCCCGACACGCTCTCCGGCGGTGAAGGCCAGAGGGTAGCCATAGGCAGGGCGCTCCTTTCAGAGCCCGAATATCTACTGATGGACGAGCCGATGTCCTCCCTTGATCAGGTCAGGAAGAATGAGCTGATACCATACATAAAGCGCATACCGAAGACATTCAACATCCCTGTGGTGCTCGTTACACATTCATATGAAGAGGCGGCATGCCTCGCCGACCATATAGTGCTTCTGGAGGGCGGACTGGTGAGCTGCGACGGCTCTCGAGAGACGATACTCCCCCGGATATCCTATGCATCCCCGCTTTTACTGGCGCAATAAACCTAAAAGGAGAATAAATGAAAAAGTTATTAGTAATGATCGCTTCCGTCATAGTCCTGACAGCATCTGCCGCACAGGCAAATGAAGAATTTATCGTGGCTTCGGGAGCAGGGTTCAAGAAACTGGTGGTAGACATAGCCGACACATGTGAAAAAGACTTCGGCGTGAAGATGAACATGTCATTCGGAAACCTCGGACAGGTTATCGCACAGATAAAAACAACAGGGCTGGTGCAGGCTGTTATCGGCGATAAACGGTTCCTCACAAAAGCGGGCACAGATTTCGCAGAATCCCACCTGATAGGCGAGGGCAAGCTCGTGCTTATCTGGCGCAAGGGGCTGGATATCAAATCCGTGGACGAGATCACCACAGACAAAGTAGGCAGAATGGCCATACCAAACACAAAGAAAGCTATCTACGGCGTGGCAGGCATGGAATACATGGAATCCAAAGGGATGACAGAGGCCATGCAGAGCAAAATGCTCGAAGTAGCCACAGTGCCGCAGGTAACATCATACGTTGTAACGGGCGAAGTTGACGCAGGCTTTTCAAACCTGACAGACACTCTCGGCTCTCTGGACAAGATAGGCGGATATATCCTTATCGAAGAAGGATATAAAAAGATAGATATCATCACGGGCATCATAAAAGGATTTGAAACATCAGAAGCTGCCGACAGATACAGAAAGTGTGTACAGTCTGAGCAGGTGAAAGCGGTAGCCAAAAAGCACGGGCTTTAATGAACACGTTTCTGAGTTTCATTTCAGATAAAGATATTGCCTTTACCATCGCTCTCACAGCACGTACCTGCCTGACAGCAGTGGTCCTTCATGCAATAACAGGGCTTTTGATAGGCTACTATCTGGCCCGAAAGAAGAGCTTAGTAACAGGACTCGTGGATTTCCTTGTCACGCTTCCCCTCGTTTTTCCGCCGGTGGGCACAGGGTTCTTATTACTTCTGCTGTTCGGCAGGAACGGATTGATAGGTAAAACAGGCATAACACCGGAGATAATCTTCACCGAAACAGGGGTGGTGACGGCAGCCTTCATAGCGGGGCTGCCTCTGGTGGTGAAACCGATACAGTCTGCCATAGAGCGGGACGTTTTCCGTCTGGCGGATGCCGCTAAGACTCTGGGCAAGAATGAGATACAGGTATTCTTCCTTATCATCATCCCCGCCGTAAAACGAAGCCTCGGCGCAGGGCTCATCCTCGCTGCGGGGCGTTCACTGGGCGAAGTGGGCATAACGCTCATGGTCGGCGGAAACATGGTGGGGAAGACAAATACCATATCCCTTGAGATATACAACTCTGTGATGGATGCAGACTTTATGCGGGCGGGCTTCCTCTGTCTGATACTGGGGTCTATATCCCTCCTTGTTTTCTTTGCACTAAGGCGCCTCTCTGCGCTATAATCAGCATAAGTTCGAAATTTTAAGGAGTTCAATGTGTTATTCCATGACCATCTGATAGATAAACTGATATCCGAAGACGTGCCCTACGGAGACCTCACCACAGAGGAGATGGGCATATCCGACATAAACGGCGAGATGATATTCAGAGCCAGATTCGACTGTGTGCTCTCAGGGGCAGACGAGGCATCGGCGATACTGAAAAAGCTGGGCGCAGAGCTCGAGATATCCGCATCAAACGGCGCAGAGCTTAAAGCGGGCGACCACATCATGACAGCCAGAGCAAAGGCGGGCATCCTGCACATGGGGTGGAAAGTGGCGCAAAACATCATGGAACACGCCACAGGCATAGCCACACGCACCAGAGCAATGGTCAAAAAGGGGCGTGCGGTAAACCCTAACCTTGTCGTGGCATGCACAAGGAAGAGCTTCCCCGGCGGAAAGACCATATGTATGAACGCCGTACAGGCGGGCAAAGGCACTCCGCACAGGCTGGGAGTCTCAGAGACATTCCTCCTTTTCGAAAACCATACTAACTTCTTCACATCTGAGGAAGAGATGCTGAAAGCTCTCTCCAAAGCGGCAAAGATGCAGCCTGAAAAGAGACTGACCGTCGAATGTGAAAGCCTCGACTATGCCGAGAAAGCTATCGTTGCGGGTGCGCTGAACATTCAGTTTGATAAGGTAAAGCCCGATAAGCTGAGCCAGTGGGTCCCCATGCTGAAGGAGAAATATCCGCACATAACCATAGAGGCGGCAGGCGGGATAAATGTCGAAACCGTAGAGGAATACGCAAAGACGGGGATAGACGTCGCCGTCACATCGTTTGTCTACACGGGCAAACCGATGGACATAGAGGTGGTCATCAGACCTGTTTAGGCGGGTTCACCATGCGGCTGTGCATTGCGCTCCGCAGAACCTCGTTACCCCTTTGCAGGGATTCTTCGGTCACTTCCTCACCGCCGATCTCCAGATAATTCAGCCAGAAGAGTATCAGTATAACCACCTCTTCGGCGAACAGGTTTATCTCAGTCTCGTCCATAGGTCTGAAGATGCCTGTCTCCACGGCATTCACTATGCCGATGCGGGCGAGCCCGAGCATGCTGTTGTGGGCGCTTTCATATGACCTGCGCAGCTCAGGGTCTGCCATCAGCAGAGCCGTCAGCTCCCTTTTGAAAAACCTGTAACGCCAGTTGAACTTCTGTATCATCACGAATGCCTTTTCCAGCGTTTCCAGAGAACCGGGCGGATGCTCGCTGACTATCGCCCCGTATGCTTCCATACCGGTGCGGTCCATCTCTGCGAATATTTCACGGATTATCTCTTCTTTATTCCTGAAATAATAATACAGATTTCCCGTGCTGATGCCCATTTCTGCGGCTATGTGGTTTGTGGTCACAGCCTTTGTCCCCTGCTCGTTGAAGAGCTTCACCGCCGTGTCCAGTATTTCCTGCTTTCTTGACATGCCGTAATATACAGGCAATCCGGTCAGTAATCAAGATGTGCGTTCTGCACCTTATTCATGAACTGTTTCAGCAGTCCCAGCCTCTGAAATATGCCGTGAAAGCCGAAGCGGAATATCACGGGGAGCAGTTTATAAAAAGGCACTGCCTCCTGATACAGCTTTGCCAGTTCTTTATAAAAATCCTCCATAGGCATCTGCGGAGGGAGGAGCAGGTGTATCATGTCGAACAGCTCAGGCTTGTGCGAAAGCATCTTATCCTTGTTCATCTCATACAGTTCTGTACCGGGTAGAGGTGTCATAACGGTAAATGTGGCATAGGTCAGCTTCAGCTTCCGCACATACGCCTTAAGCATTGCAAAATCCTGTGGTGTGTAATCGGGGCTGACCATGAATGACGCATACATCATTATGCCGCATTCCCTTAATATCCTTACCGCCTCGGCCTGCTGGTCGGACGTTATGTTCTTTTTCATCTCTCTCAGGCGCACATCGGAGAAATCCTCCATACCGACGAAAACCTGCTTCAGCCCTATGCCTGCCCATTTATGAAAGAGCTCCGGGTGGCGCACGATAGTATCCACTCTGGCATAGAGGAAGTAGTTCTTGGCTATGCCCGCCTTTTTTATCTCGTCGGCGAGGGCATCCATACGGCGCACGTCACACATGGACTCATCGTCGCAGAAGAAGACGTTATCCTCTTTCACCATCCGCAGCTCCTTTATGATGCCGTCGAATGAACGCTTCAGATACTTCCCGCCTGTGACAGACCACAGAGCGCAGAATGTGCATCTGGCCGTGCATCCGAGGGATGTGCGGACGGAAGCCAAGGGCTTGAACCATTCGCTGAAGTAATGATCACGGTATTTATCCGTGAGGTATCTGGCGGGTATGGGCAGATCGTCCAGCGGTGTGTATTCCCGTGGATGTGTATATATCAGCCCATCGGGGGATGGTATCCCCAGTCCGCTGACAGACATTACATCGCCGCCGGAAAGATACGCGCGGATCAGCTCTCTGAGGGTATATACCCCCTCGCCGATAACCACGGCGTCTATATACGGCTCGTTCAGGTCATCGGGTTTCACCGTGGCGTGATGACCTCCGAATATTATCTTCACAGAAGGCTTGAGAGCTTTGATATCCTCGCACACCTTCTTTGCTATGTTCAGCTGTGCGGTGTAGGATGTCACCCCTACGAAGTCAGGGTTATACCTCTGCACACATCCCATGATGTCGGGTTCTATCCTGCTGTCCAGTATCTTTACCTCCAGCCCCTCTTCCACCATTCCTGCGGCGAGGTATTCCAGAGCAAGGGGTTCAAACATGAAGACCTTGTCCATAAAGCTGTCCAGACTAGGGGGATGTATCAGTAATATTCTCATGAGCGTCACCTTTAGAGTATTTACTCTAAAGTAGAGCAAATACTCTAATATGTCAAATCATCTTTTAATAGTGCGTTATTTTGGGTGGGAAACTTGCAGATTTCACATGGTAAGCAGGGTGAAGACCATGCTCCTTTCGATATCATTCTGCACTTTGATGAGGTTTTGCCCCATTTGCGCCTGAAGCTGGGATTTAGCAAGGTTTGCTGTCTCTTCGGCTATATCTGTAGATGTGATGCTATTATGCCAGCTCTCCAGATTCAGCCTCTTATTATCCAGAAAATCCAGATGATACTCCATGGCATTCAGCCTTGCTGTCTGGCTGGCTGCTGCGGATGTGTATCTTTCGAGGTCTTTACTGATGGTGTCCAGTATGCCTGCGGCGGAGAAATCATATGCGTGGTCGGCATCTTCCTCCTCATAATTGTCCATATTCAAAGCCAGCTCTGTAAGACTGACCGAAGAGGAGACTGTCTCCCCCTCTACCTTTTGCAAAAAAGACACGTTGGCGGATAATACGGCACTTGCATCTATCTCCCCAGTGAGTGATGCTACGGTGGGGCTGAATACAAAAGACTCTTCACCGTTTTCAGCCGTTATGATGGATATGTTACTGCTCAGTCCGTTTATCGAACCGTCACTGCCGATGGATATCTTCGATGCGAATCTGGTGAGTGTGCTGTCATCATTAAGCAGTTTCGCCAGTTCATCCGCCTGATCCTGTATGCTGTCCTTCTCACTTTCGGAGAGGGTATCGTTCTTATATGCTATGGCGAGCTCACGTATGCGCTGCATCACGTCTACCTTCACCAGTGTCTGCGACCTTTGGAGCTCCAGTGCACCCATGGCATCCTGCGTGTTTTTAATGTTTTGCCTTATCTCGTCTATCTGTGCGCTTATCTTTGTGGATATCTTTGCCGAGACAGGGTCGTCCGAGAAGGATTTGACTCCGGACGCAATGCGACGGATGCTTTCTGATATCTGCGAATGAGCTTTCTGTGTGTTAGACAGGACATTAGACCTGTCAAATGTGCCCAGATTAAAGAATTGCATCACGGCTCCGCATGTAATAATAACGGGAAAGTAATTCCCTAATCGTTAAATCGGCTCATCCTTATAAACGTTAAGATAAATCTGCATACTTTCTTCACATTCTTTATTAAGCGGAGAAATTAAAGTTTATCCTTTTAAGAAATCTATATGAAAACTCTGTATCACCCATGCCTGATAATCACATAATTATTTCGGGAGGTTCAGTGATGCACAATATCTCTAGAAGAGGATTCCTCAGATCAAGCGTGGTTCTCACAGCAGGGCTTTCGCTCGGTCTCTCAGGCTGCGGAGGCAGCTCAGATTCTGATAATATTTCATCTGCGAAATTCGCAGTCCTTTCAGACCCGCACGTATACGACACTTCGCTCGGAACAACAGGCACAGCCTTTGAAACATACCTCGCAAGCGACAGAAAGATGCTCGCACAGAGCTCTGAGATACTTGAGAATGTCGTGAATAATCTGCTGGCAGTCAGCGGACTCGACTTCGTGCTCGTCCCCGGCGACCTGACAAAAGACGGCGAATATGTCTGTCATCAGAAATTCGTCTCTATAATGCAGCCACTGCTCGATCAGGGCGTAAAGGTCTACGTCGTACCGGGCAACCACGACATAAACAACCCCCATGCTGTATCCTTCAGCGGTGACACTACCACAGAGGTGGACAGCATCACTCCCGCAGGATTTGCAGCTATGTATGACGCTTTCGGATACGGCGATGCCCTCTACAGAGACCCGAACTCTCTCTCTTACATCGCAGATATAGCAGACAACGTGTGGCTCTTTGCCATCGATTCATGCAAGTACGATAATAACACCACATCACCGGACACATCGGGAGCTATCTCAGACGAAACCCTCGACTGGATAACAGGCAAGCTGGCAGAGGCAAAGTCCAGAGGCATAACAGTCTTCGGCATGCAGCACCACGCTATAACTCCTCACTTCGCTGCCCAGACCACATTCTTTGCCGAATATGTGCTGGATGATTACGCCGCCGTGGGTGAAACACTTGCCGATGCAGGGCTCAACCTCTTTTTCACAGGGCACTTCCACGCACAGGACATCATAAAGGCGACATTCGCAAACAGTGCGCTTTACGAAGTAGAGACAGGCTCCACAGTCACGGCACCATGCCCGTACAGAGTGATAGACCTCGACGTGGCAAGCGGACAGCTCACAATAAACAGCTATGAGATAAACGAGATAGATTCCGTTGCGGACTTCGCAACATATAAAACGACATTCACGGCGGACGGCATGCTCGACCTTTACACTGCTCTCCTGCCTACATACGGCATAAACGCAGCAGTGGCCCCCGCAGCATCAGAGGTGCACGTGCTCCACTATGCAGGGGATGAGACATATGCAGCCCTCAGCGCAACTGCAGACGCCATCATCCAGTCGCTGATAGCCAGCGCAGATGCAGACACCGCAGCCCTCGGATACGCCCTGATCGACTGGGCGACAGACAGCGAACCGGGCGACAACGATACCACCATCACCTTCTAGATAAACGAAAAACTGCCGCACTCAGCAGAATGGGAGCGGCAGTCACTTTCTAATGTGTATGAAGATCTGAGAAATACGGAACAAGCCTCTGTGCGGTGATCTCACCCTTTTCTTTCACTGCGAGGTTTCCGTCACCGTCGGCGATGAAAAATGCAGGAACCGTGAGTAGCTGTTCGGCAGCCATTTTCACGGCCTCGTCACCTGTATAGTATGCAGTGTGTACTGTGATGCCGAGGTTCTTCTCGAGCTTTATGATCTCCTGAACGGCATTTGCCGATGCGACATCATCTTGCACCAGTACAGCCACACCGAACCCGTTGCTCTTCGCAAATGATAGGAACTTATTGAATGGTTTCTGGCTTTCTTTATAATCCGGGATAACTGAAATAAGCACGACGACGGCTATGAACGCCACCGCAATCAATGGAAATAACTTTTTCATCTTTACTCCTATAGGGGTTAAATAAATTTATTTATTATTCTATGACAGGAATGATATCAGATGATTCAGAAATTTCCACATTTATCGAAAAAAGGCTGATAAACAACAGATAAAATGATGCAGACATACTATGCAGCAAAGGCAGCCTCAGACAAGACTGCCTTTAGCTCGATGGCTAATGTTCCACTAGTTTTTTAAACCATGACATCAGACAACACCCGCCCGAACAGGCATCTTTGGCAAACCGTATGAGTATACCTATAGCAACCATACCTACGAAGAACACAGGCATAGTTATTACTGTTGCCACAGCTCCAAGGAACAGACTGAGCATCAATCTTTCAAACCCCAACGCATGAAATTCTGATGGCACATAATTGAAAAACATTACCCCGGCGTACAGGAGATAAATTACTAATACACATAACTTGCAGCTGAATATTATGTCGTACACAACTTTCACTGAAAAATTAGTAAAATACTCCTTTAGTATTTCTTTACATCTCATTTCCTGCCTCCTAGATATTAATAATAAGCATATGCTCGTTTCAAGTCAATAATTTTAACATTTGATTAAAAAATCCGACTATACAAATAAAAGAATACTTGTTTTATTCAATATTACCTATATGTTAAGCAAGCCATACGCTTGTTCACAGATTACAAACATATGTCAGAAATGATTGCCTGTTGTTGACATAAATAAACGATTGATAGCCGTGATTTTTGCGTAAACGCAGACTGTCCAATACCTAAAAGAAAAAAACTGCCACTTGACACTTTGATGTTTTTCCATCTTAATAAGGGCAGATTGGTCTTTAATACACCTGCCGATCTTTATTATTATTTTTTTAAAAACCGAACAGAAATAACAACTCAGAGGAAATTTGAATATGTGCGACTGCGGGAAGAATAAGAAAGAAATCCAGGTAGACGAAAGCTATGTCAGCTTCGAAAATATAGACTGTTTTGAAAATGCGTGTCAGGTGATAGACAACCTGCTGCGTATTCTCAAAGACCCTGCAAACAACAACCCATACTGGGAAAAATTCGTAAAGAACATACCCGAAGCATACTACACACGTAAATTTGCCGACGACCCGAGGGAAGCCGTGCTTTATCATGTATGCTCAAACGCCTTTTACATCATTGAGCTTTTCGAGGACGTAGACGACGAGGAAGCCATCCACGCCCTCGCAAAATGCGAACAGGAATGCTGTTAATATTCTATTAATATATGCGACACATCAGGGCTGTATTACCACAGCCCGCCTCGTACACATCTATAAAACTTACCATCCCAGATTGTATCTCCATCAAGATTATAACCACTTTCAACTTCTAAATCAAACATCGCAACATAACCGATTGCTTTATTCAGTGTCGAAGATAAAACAGTGCCATTCCTCATATAAACAAAAACAGGGTTAAGAGGAGGAGCATAGCCGGTATCTACAATCGAGTTCAACTCAGCGATATTAGCAAGTCTCCAGTCATCATATCCGCCAAGAGTGCTTGCTTCACAGTCGCTCAACGCTGGAAAATAGTCGCCTGACATCGCAGCCGAGTCACCCCAGATAAGCCCTGTACGGTCATCAGTCACAATACCGTATGCGTCATCTCTTGTAAAATCCTCAGCAGGGAAGGCATCATCACTGCGTACACATCTGACGGCATACATATTAGGAGTTTTGCCACTCGCATTTATCGTACCAAGCTCTGTACTAATAACCATTGCCGAAACGGTTGTCCCCGGATAGTTATCAGCTGTCCAGAATATATTATTACCGCCGTTCTGGAAAATAGAATTAGACAGCGGGCTTGATTTGCTGTAATCGAGCGTTGTTAAAAACTCTCTCAAAGTCGGTAGCCGCCAGTCGCTGTATCCGCCGTAACTTGCTGTTCCTAAAGCTGTGCAGTAATCACTCATATTAGGATGTGTATCTGTCGTCAGCCCCACATTTATATCATCCTGCCAGACAAGCCCGTTTACACTGTCGGTCACGATACCTGTCGCATCATCCCTGGTAAAATTCGGTGATACACCTGCCTGATATTCGCCGTCCTGCCCTGTACCCGTACAGTCAACGGACTGCTGCGTATTATTCCAGCAGCCTGTCATTCCCGTTTTCATAACAGCCCACGGATAATATATATCAATGTCGAATACAAGCGTGCTGACACCGCCTGTCCTGCCGTCGGATGCTGTCAGGGTGACATTTTCGTATTTACCGTTTACGGCCGTGCCGGATATCTCCTTTGTCGCAGGCGTAAATGTCGCCCAAGCGGGGAGATTCTCTGCGCTTACTGTCACAGTGTCGCCGTCAGGGTCGCTCACTGTGGGGATGAAGATGAAGGCCTTGCCGTTTTTAACGGGTGTCGGTGTCCCGCTGATGGACGGAGCCCTGTTTTGTACTGTTATGTCGAAAGATGCCAGAGACACGCCAGCCTCACCGTCTGAAACGCTTATCACTATCCCGCTGTAAACGCCTTCCGGTGTTGCTGTTCCTGTTACGGCTCCTGTCGTTGTGCTGAAAGAAGCCCAGTCAGGCAGGTTTTCCACACTGAATGTCAGTGTATCGCTGTCGGCATCTGTCGCTGTCGGGATAAAGCTGTAATCAGAGTTTACATAAATGGATGTTGTCGGTGTTCCGCTGATGTTCGGAGCGTTGTTAGTGCTCTCCACTGTTATAGAAAAAGCTGTCAGGTCAGCAGACTCAAGACCGTCACTGACGCTTATTATTATGTTTGAGTATATACCTGTTGTGGCTGTGCCTGTGAGGGCTCCTGTCGATGTATTAAATGATGCCCACGAGGGCTTATTCTCTATGCTGAAAGTCAGTATGTCGCCGTCGGCATCACCGGCCGTCGGAGTGAAGCTGTACTGTGCTCCGCTCACGGCGGTAACAGCAGGCGAACCGCTTATCACAGGGGTTCTGTTTGACACAACTATTGTGAATGGCTCAAGGCTGACGGACGCTGTTCCGTCGGAAACAGTTATCACTATCCCCGCATAAACACCAACCTCTGCCGTACCTGAAAGCTCGCCTGTGGACTGATTGAACACTGCCCAGTCAGGCTTATTTGCTATGGTGAATGTCAGCGTGTCACCGTCGGCATCTTCCACCGTCGGGGTAAAGCTGTAAGAGTCATTTTTATATATATTCACTGCTTCCGTGCCGTCTACTGTCGGCGCATTATTTTCACCGTCTCCGCCTGTGCCCGGGCTCGACTGGCAGACGTCGTTGCTCTTCACAACTGCGCAGACCAGAGCCATATCGCCCATTGTGCCGTCAGGGGCAAAACACGTCATCTGATAGACAGCGAGAGCCGCATTTGCATATGTCATGCCGTATACTTCGGCCAGCTTTTCTGTCAGAGCAGATTCCAGTCCGCTGTCTGTGCTCCATGCTGAGCTCAGCAGCATAAATAGACCGTCGCCCGCAGTCAGCCCGCTGAAAGCATATGCCGATTTTTTATCTGCCGCATTTGCGGATATATATTCTGCCATAGTTTCTGCGGTATAGCAGTCTGTGGACCACCCTGTACCCGTCCTTTCCGAGG
Organism: Deferribacterales bacterium; assembly: GCA_050253075.1. Taxonomy (GTDB): domain Bacteria; phylum Chrysiogenota; class Deferribacteres; order Deferribacterales; family Geovibrionaceae; genus Denitrovibrio. The sequence continues at coordinate 641,439 of JBFWJS010000001.1, read as the reverse complement.
CTGATATGTATATATTGTCCAGCTCCTCCGCATCGTGTGTAAACCCTGCGGGGAGACCGCCTTTCGCCTTCATCACTATGGCGAGCTTATATAGTGCCGCCTTAGAGGATGCCTGTCCGCTGACTGCGTATTCCGCTGAAAGCTCCGCAGGAGTACCTATCATTATCACATCGGCATAAACATCCGCATCGTCCGTAACGTAAATGACAGAGCGTCCGCCGCTCTCTGAATATGTGAATGACACGCCGGTAACGGGCGCATCAGAAGGGCTTGTAAACGAAACCTCGTAAACAGCACCGAGCGAACTGCTGGTCACTGTAGCTTTGCCTGAGCTGTCGGTGGTCATATAGAGAGTATCGCCTGAGTATGTGCCTTCTGTCACAGGCTCTGACAGACTGCCTCCGGAACCACCTGATAAATTACAGCCTGAAATTGAAATAGATAACACAAATATAAGGGCAAGAATCAGTCTCTTCATATGAGTCCTCCGGAAAAGAGCACGTAAAATAACGGGATTGATACAAAACACTAAAAATTATCACGCAAACAACGCATTGTCAATTAATGTTAATGCCGTAAATTATTGTATATATGCAACATTTCAACAAGAAGATTGGACATATGCTCCGTATTTCCTATTTTTTTCCTTATCGTGACAGGCTGAAAGAAAGGGCACAGGGGAACTGCGCCCCATATTTGAAATTACTTTATCGGCAGGAATATTTCGGTTATCTGGTCGCACTCTGCCACATCGGGCATCAGCGCAAGATATTGGAAAAAGCACGGATAATCCCTGAGCTCCTCGCCGCTTTCGGGCAGCCACTCTCTATACATGGAATACACGCTGTCGGAGATGTTCTCGTGCCCGCCGATGTGGGTCAGCACTGCGCATCGTCCGCCAGGTATCATGCCGTTCTTCACGCCGAATTCGTTCTGCGGGATGTCATTTTCAACTGATCCGCATATGTCGAATCTGAACTTATCCTCTTCCACTACGTTCGGGTCGTCGAAGGGCACGCCGAATGTCTTGCTGGTTTTCACGGGTGAGAGCCCTGTGGCCTTCCTCCATTCGATGAACCTGCCTGCTGTCTCGAGCACCTTTTTCGGTGAGCCCCTGTGCTCTATCAGGGCTATTTTCGTTTCGGGGAAATCTATTATCTTAATGTCCATCCTGACTCCTCCTTGATGGGCGGAAGGGATCAGCTTTTCGTTCCAAGCCTCCCATTCCGGATCTTTTCTGAACTGAGAAGGAGTCTGCCCCACGGCTTTTTTGAATGCTCGGGTGAATGCCTCGGGGCTCTCAAAACCGGCATCAAGCGCGATGTCTATTATCTTTGCATCGGTGCGGAATGCCAGCATGTAAGATGCTCTCTTCAAACGTGAAAGCTGGATAAAACGATAGAGAGTTATGCCCTTGGCAGCCAGAAACAGCCTGTGGAAGTGAAACTTTGACACGCCCGCCACACGACAGAGCATCTCAAGGCTCAGGTCTTCATCCGGATTGTTTACTATATAGTCGCAAACCCTGCTTATCTTTTCGTCCGCCACGTCACCCTCGCATCTTACCTTCTCAATTCTAGGCATAAAATACACGGGTAAAACAGTGAAATCCTGACCGATATTGCTTTTTAATCAAATTTTATCTTTTGCATATAAATTCTAAGCGACTATAATCGTATTAATGATTATCACAGACTCAGGAGGGTTATTATGCCGGATAAAGATTCTGCTTTGATCGTTGTCGATGTTCAGAACGACTTCTGCCCCGGGGGCGGGCTCGCCGTTACGGACGGAGACATGGTTGTCCCTGTTATAAACAGGCTTATGGACAGCTTCACCACCGTTGTCGCCACACAGGACTGGCACCCCGCAGACCACAGCTCATTTTCTTCGAACAACTCAGGCACGGCAGTATACGACATGAAAGACATCGACGGCATAGCCCAGGTTATGTGGCCTGACCACTGCGTACAGGGGACAGACGGCGCAGACTTCCATAAGGATCTGAACACGGACAGGTTCTCCGTCGTGATAAGAAAGGGCACACAGACCATGCTCGATTCATACTCTGGTTTCCTCGAAAATGATAAGAAGACTGCAACAGGGCTGAGAGGATACCTCACGGACAAGGGGATAAAGAAAGTATACGTGACAGGCCTCGCCACAGACTACTGCGTGCTTTACACGGCTACGGATGCGAAGTCCGCAGGGTTCGATGTTTACCTCATCACGGACGCATGCCGAGGCGTGGACTTCCCCGCAGGCAATGTTGACGCAGCGCTCAAACAGATGCAGGAAAACGGCATAAATATAATATCATCAGGCGGTATCAGATAATGAAATGTACATACTCCGCCCTGCTCACTGACTTTTACGAACTGACGATGATGCAGGGTTTCCACAATCAGAATTTTAACCGCAGGACAGTATTCGACATGTTCTTTCGCAGACAGCCTTTCGGAGGCGGATATGCAGTCTGCGCAGGTATAGAGCCGATGCTGGAAGCTGTTCAGAACTTTCAGTTTTCACCCGAAGACATGGCATACCTCGAAGGGCTTAAATGCTTCAGCGAATCCTTCCTTAACTATCTGCGTGATTTCCGCTTCACAGGGGATATCTACGCCGTGAAGGAGGGGAGCGTCGTCTTCCCCAATGAGCCTATCGTGCGTGTCAGCGGGACACTGCTGGAAACACAACTCATCGAGCCTTTGCTCCTCAACCTTGTTAATTTCCAGACACTTATAGCTACGAAAGCTGCAAGGGTGTGCTGGTCTGCGAAGGGGGCGGCAGTTATGGAATTCGGGCTCAGACGTGCACAGGGGACAGACGGAGCGATATCCGCATCCAGAGCAGCCTATATAGGCGGGGCGGCTGTCACATCCAACGTACTAGCGGGAAAGCTGTACGACATCCCCGTAAACGGCACTATGGCGCATAGCTGGGTCATGAGCTTTGATAACGAGCTCGACGCATTCGAAGCGTTCTCAGAGATTTATCCCGACAACTGCATCCTGCTGGCAGACACATACGATACCATCCACTCAGGCGTGCCGAACGCCATCGTCGTCATGAAAAAGCTGAAAGAGAAAGGACATAAAAACTATGGCATACGCCTCGACAGCGGCGACCTCAGCTTCCTCAGCAGAGAGGCGAGGAAGATATTCGACGCAAACGGGCTCCCCGAGGCAAAGATAGTCGCCTCGAACGACCTCGACGAATGGGTTATCGACCAGATGAACCACGAGGGCGCATGTATCAATGCATACGGCGTGGGCACAAGGCTTGTCACTGCGGATAAAGACTCTTCACTCACAGGTGTTTACAAACTGGCGGCCAAAGAGGAAAAGGACGGCAGCTTCACCCCGACGATGAAGATGACCAACAATCCCGAAAAGATGTCTAACCCGGGGATAAAGAATATTTACAGATTTTACGACTATGACGACTCTATGATGGGGGATTTGGTATTTTTGGAAGACAATGCCCGGAAGCTCGAAGAACTCATCGCTGAGAACAAAAGCATCCGCCTGAACCACCCTTCCATCGAATACGCTTACAAGACACTAAGCGGATACGCACACGCCGAACTATTGCTGGAAAACGTGATGAAAGACGGGAAAGTGACCAAAGAGAGCAGAAGCGTCAAAGAGATTCGTGACTATGCAAAAAGCCAGATAAGCGCCCTGCACGACACATATAAACGACTTCTGAACCCGCACATTTATAAGGTGAGCATCTCAAACGAGCTGAAAGAGCTGAAATCAGCCCTCATCAACAAGATGGTACCGTAAGGGTTTATTGGCGGAGGAGTGTAGGAAATCTTAAATACTATAGAGATGAGCCAAGAACATTTTGTGAAACTAATTTTATTAAATTACAAACACTATGGACTTAAAATATGTATAGTTATCAAGTCATATTTACAATAGGTACCAAAGCATGACTGACGTGAGACAAGTAAAACTCAATAATATTATAATCAACCAAGATACTATTACCCCAATTGTTTTTAATGGCATATATACGTGCCAACAAATTTCAGACATTTTAGTTGAAAATCTAGTTTCATACACAGAGTGCCACCAATGCCCTATGCATTCATTATGCCCTTATCCAATACCTCACCCAGCCAACAAATATCGTTGCAAAGACATTAAATGTGTAATAGAAATTAAGCATATCAATAATTACACCAAACAAATTTTTGATACTTTAATCAGCTGTAATGATACTGAAAAACCAAAGTTGCTACAAAGCATTATCAATATTTGGAAACAAACTGTTGCTTCTATTACATTTATAGGCACACTAAACGATGATGATCTTCTTAGCTGGCATGGTCCATATGCTGCTAGAGCAATCACCTCAATCGTTCACTCACGAGATAATTTAAATTTGCTAAGCAAAATTCTAGAAAATCACCCTAATCTACACCATAAAAAAACATACCTTTTCGTAGAAGGAGAGTCAGAACATGCTTTCTTTAAAACTATAGCAAAATCAAAATCTTTTAGTTTTAGTGATATCGAAATAAAATCGTATAAAGGGGCTGGTCAGCTTAAGAAATTAATCCGAATGCTATTTGATGATAAAGTAGAACAGGGCTATGCTGTCTTTTTACAAGGAGACCTAGATGGAAAACATGAGATTCCAGCACATATAAATCAACTAATGGATTCTGGATTAATACATGATTTCTTTCTTTTCAAGCACGATTTTGAGTCAGCCTTCCCTCCTGAAATATTTATACATGGAATGATTGAATTAAATCTTATCAGTCCATCTGAGCGTCAAAAATACTTAGAAATGGTGAAACGTAACACTCAGAGTTATGTTCAAACGATACAAGACAGTGGCATTGATCTTGGGCACCACAAAGTTGAGTTAGGCATATGCTTAGCCAAAGCAATACTCCCGAATCTGCCTGAATGCTTTAGCAATACCTATATTAGAGAACACATCGAAATCTATACATTTCTATACAATATATTCAGATTTAGTGCAGAAAATTAAAGGCACATTCTTAGGCCACTTTTGGGCAGAAGCATTTTGGACACATCTGTAAAATATTGATAAATTGATAGATTAAAATTTAATGGCGAAGAAACACCCTATTAGAAGATTGTCTTGATTACTTTATCAAAACCTTCAATGATGCCTGCACTAATTATTTAACTTCAGTGCCTTCATTCAGCACTGATATATAATCGATGTAGACAAACATCTTATGTCTCTCTTTACCCGTAACCTCTTTCACGATGCCCAAAGATTCTAATGTGCCCAGATTACGTATCACTGTGGGCAAGGACATGCTGCATGCTTCTTTGAGCTTTGTTGTACTAACTATAGGATAATTTTGCATGTAATTATGTATAGCCATTATTGAAGCATTCGATTTTCCTGATTCTTCAATCTTCTTCCTGTCTTTATCAAAAAGCAGTAAAATACTTTTTGCGGTTTTTGTCGCTTGGTCAGCCGTTTCAATCACCCCTTCTAAAAAGAACTTTATCCATTCTTCCCAGTCTCCGCTTACTCTTACATTTTGCAACAGCCTGTAGTACTCATCCCTATGAGTTTTAAAATATAAACTCAAATAAAGGAGAGGTTCTTTTAATAAACCCTCAATACAAAGAATAAATGTAATAAGAAGACGGCCCAGTCTTCCGTTTCCGTCTAAAAATGGGTGTATTGTCTCAAACTGCACATGTGCTAATGCGGCCTTAACCAAAGCGGGCAGAGCAACTTTGTCATCATGCAGGAACTTTTCAAAATCACTGAGACACTCCATAAGATTATCGGGAGAAGGAGGTACAAAATTTGCATTTCCAGGTCTGGAGCCTCCTATCCAATTCTGAGATCTCCTAAATTCTCCCGGTTGCTTTGTGCTGCCTCTGGAGTTCGCCATCAATTTTCCATGTATTTCTTTGATCAGCCTGAGCGACATTGGAAACGTCTTTAGTCTTTCGAGACCATAAAACATCGCCGACACATAGCTTGAAACTTCACTAACATCATCGATCGGTATTCCATGAACAGCTTCATTCTCATAAATAAGAAGATCAGATAGAGATGACTGTGTCCCTTCAATCTGAGAAGACAAAACTGCTTCTTTACGAACATACATATAGAGAAACAACGTGATATCAGGCAAAACAGTACTCATACCGTCTAATCGTCCAATGGCAACAGAGGCTTTATCAAGCAGTGGATATATTTCTGTCATTTCTATAGCGGGTGTAGGAGGTAATGGTTTGGGGACATACGCTCTATACGACTCTCCACCCACTAAAGAACCATTAATATACTTACCAATTCTTTCTTCCTTATTCATATCGTCACCTAACTAACATAATTCAACTTTAACGTTACTTAAATTATAATATGTAACACATATGTTATTTGCAAGGAGAGATATGAAAATAAGTAACATTTTAGCCATATTATGTTACTTAAATAAAATTAAGTAACACATATGTTACAGATCAGAATATTATTGGCGGAGGAGCACAGGAATCGAACCTGCCTGACGAGCAGAACCCGTCACAATCGGTTTTGAAGACCGTGGGGTGCACCAGCATCCCAAACTCCCCCAATTAGTTAGATTTATTTTCTGTCCTAGAAAATAATTTGGTCGGTCGCTTTGTTAAAAGCAAAGCTCATCCTAAGCGTTTATTTATAATGCGTTTTTGATCTTTTCTGCCATTTCGCCCATTTCGTCGAAGCTGTCGTACTCCTTCTTTATAGAGGCGAAGTGCAGTCCGTCGTCTTCATATCTGGGGATGATGTGCAGGTGCGAGTGGAAAACTTCCTGTCCTGCGGCGGCGTTGTTGTTCTGCACAAGGTTCACCCCGTCACATCCTGTCGCCTCCATCACAGCCTTGCCCAGATCACGGGCGACCTTATAAATCTCAACAGCTTCCACATCTGGCGTGTCGAGCATGTTTACGAAATGTCTCTTGGGAACGATGAGCAGATGCCCCTTATGTACGGGATTGATATCGAGGAAAGCGATGAAGAGAGTGTCTTCGTAAACCTTGCTGCAGGGTATCTCGCCTGCGATAATCTTGCAAAAAATACAATCCATAAGAAACCTCCGCTGATTTATTTAATATTCTATAAATTTTCAAAAGGGAACACAACAGCAAAAAGTGTCTTTAATACAAGCTAAATAGAACTTATGTTCATTTGATATTTATTATTAATTAACCTAACTGTTTGTTATATATAAAAATTAGCATTTAAACTTTTTCATGCGAAAAGCTATTCAAGTGGTATACTATAGATAGCAGCATCCACTCAAAGGATGCTTTGTGACCTTTAGAGCTTTACGCTAAGGAGTTAACCATGAGCGAAGGCAGACTATTTCTTGAGGAGCGCACGCTCGTCAAAAGGTGGAAAGGTCCCTGGCCGATGCTGGCAAACGTTGCCGTCATCGCAATACTCTTCTATTCCACATGGTGGATCTTTCAAGACCCGAGAGGAATCATGAGAATGTACACCCCGTACGTGGGCTACATGTGGTGCCGTTGGCTCCTTATCATGTTCATCTGGGTAGCTTACATCTTCAACTTCTGGCCCTTTAAAAGGAGCTGGCTGGAGAGCACACACCCCCTTGTAAAAGGTTTGATACTGTCGGCATTCTCTGTCGCTATCTTTCTGGGTGTATTAAAACTTTTCTTCAACGGACTGCTCGGTAATTTCGCTATTGCCTATTTCAGCCCGGCACAGCTGACAAAGCTGGGGCTGACAGAGTTCTACGCTGAGGAATACGCAGCACAGGCGATACTTATGTTTGCCGCCATCGCTTCATGGCTGAGCCCTGCTTGGGTTGTCGCAGCCGAGAATGCACCGTGGCAGAAGCTGACTCAGCCTGTGAAAGGATTCAGTGTACTGATGCTGACCTTCTTCATGAGTATTATTATTTATTTTGTCACTATGCATCCGCATATGGGCATCCTTTTCTATCCATGGCAGAAGTACACGGCGATAGCACCTCCGTACTGGCAGGACTTTGCCAATACCGTACACGGTAACTTCCACATAGCATGGATAATGTGTGCCACGGTTATAGTATGGATGTATGAGACAATATGGCAAAGATATCCGTTCAGCATGATAAAAACCGACTGGCTGAGGCGTACGACATCTTTCTTTGGCATATTTGTCATAGCCGTCGCTCTGTCATTCTTCCTCTATTTCGCTCAGGAACTCGTCTGGGGTCCTGCTATCAGAGGAACAAGAAGGCTGATGTCTCCCGACTGGCGCTGGCTCCACGTCGGCGAGATGGCTATCTTCTGGCTTGTGCCTGCGCTCTTTATGTATCTATACGCAGACAACTGGCCGAAGAAATACTCAACACCCGTGAACGTGTTTATCCGCACATTGATATCAATAGCGGCTGCGTGCGTCATATACGTCGTATATTACAAAACATCGCACCTCTTCCTTGGAACACAGAAAGGGTTCTCACACCCTCAGCAGTTCCCTATGATACCTATGATATGGCTGATAAACATCTTCCTTATCCACCACTGGTTTATGGACGGCTGGCCTGGCTTTAAGCTCGTAACATCCGAGGCGGCCGAACATGCAGCAGAAGAGCAGACAGTATGGACCCCGCGCTTTGCTATGGGGCTCCTGACAGGTACAGCGATAGGCGTTGCGCTCTATTTCATCGCCATCACCGTGATACCGACGCTCTTCTCATTCAAAGTGATCAACTAACCCTGGGAGGGATAAAATGTCTGATAACAAACTTTCCCGCAGGGATTTCGTAAAGGGGACACTCACAGGCATCGGTCTGGGAACTCTCGCCTCTATGGGCTTATTCTCATATTCATCTATGAGAGAGAATTTCCTGCCGAAGGTGACAAGACTGGGCAAAGACTTCGGAGTATGCAAAAGCGTCCACGTGACCAACATCTCCGAGACAAGCTGGTTTGACAACGCTGTCCTCATGGGCGATATCAAAGGCGCAGGCGGTCTGCTGGTTAATCAGTACGACTACAACTGGGCACCTTTCGGAAACGGAAAAGGGCTGGCGAAAGGCTCCTATAAAGAGGGGATCGCAGCCATAAAAGAATACCTCCCCCACGACCTGGAAAAGGCATGGGAAATAGCGACCAAAAACTGCATCCACCCCGAGAACGCAGGCGGTTATGCCGCTCTGGTAGAGGTGGAGGAGATGAACGGACAGAAGCATAAATACCTTCTGGACAGCGGCTGGTCGTATCAGTGGATGGACGAATGTTTTAAGCGTGAAGGGATAGACAAGATGCTCGCAAACGGCGAGATCGAGGCGCTCATCCTCTCCCACGAGCACTTCGACCATTTCTGGGGGCTCCCTGTAACTATGAAGTATAAGCCCGATATACCTATCTATTATCCGGAGGGCTTCTACGAGGAAGGACTGCAGTATATCAAAGACTCCGGCCACACAGGCGAGCTGACCTTGATGAAAAAAGGCCTGAACACTATGCTCCCCGGCATGGCAACATACGTCTTTGACGTGCCTATCATCTGCCGTGTATTCGGCGAGCAGTCACTCTATTTCAACGTAGCCGACAAAGGGCTCGTCAGCGTTACCGGATGCTGCCATCAGGGCATCATAAAGTTCGCCGACACAGCCTATCGTGAGCTGCAGTATGAAAACGACAAGATGTACGGTATCTATGGCGGTCTTCACATATCGCCTTTCGACGACTGGGATCCGAAGTATGACGACCTTGTCATATCTCTGGGCAAATGGGGATTCGAAAAAGTGGGGTGCAACCACTGTACGGGTATCCTCACTGCGAAAAAATTTGTCGAGGCGGGGTATCCCGTCGTACAGGGTACGGCGCAGTTCCGCTCTAAGAGCAACGTATACCTCGGCAACGGCGACAGGATCCAGTTCGGAGCATAATCAACCTCTATGGGGTCGGGCATATGTCCGGCCCCTGATATAAAAGGACAGACATGTTTGACCTGACAAACCTATACCCACCGGGGATAAATGAAAACCTGCACGAATCATTCAGCGGTATAGTCCGCTCAATATTCATGAAGAGCTGCTTTAATTTCAAGATAAAGCGCACCCTCGGCATAGCAGGCTTCAATTCCAACTTCAGCTCACCCGAATGCTGGACGGTGAAACTGCGGGGAAAAGAAGGGGTCTACGGCGTAAACATAGTCTACATCCACGAGACAGACGACGAATACGAGTGCTACCTCGGCATAAAATACTTTCCGATGAATAATGAAGAGGCTCTCGACAACTTCTCCATAGCGGAGATAATGGCAGCAAACGACCCGTCATATACCGACAGCGTGCGTAATTTCACATCAGTGGACGCATTCTTTGAGCTTTTCGGTATAGGCGAGATATCACTGCACTTCCCTAAAAAAGAAAACCGCTTCACGGCGGAGCTATATACAGAGACATTCACCCGCACGGTAATACGTGAGGGGCTGTACCTCAAGGGCGAAACAGGCGAGCTTCAGGAACTGGTCCCGCCGATGGGATACGACAGAAACATCCCTTCATACAGACTGGCACTCCCGTTTTTCAAAGCCTTCACAGGGGCGCTGGCTTATTCTATGGAGACATCCGCAGACAAGATATCAAAGCGTTCATCAGGTGCTTTCCAGACCATCCTAAGCAGAGAAGGTGCAGAGGAAGTACCGAGCAGAACTGCGCACATGCTCTTTCTGGCTTTGACATACGAAGGTAGGGACGGCGAAAGCAGTGTCTTCAAAACTGCCGTCCGCAAAGGCTGGTGGAACGAAGAGATAAAATCCGAAGAGAAGATAATGGACAGCAGACCGAGACTGCTCATCATCAGCGGATTCCTCGGCAGCGGAAAGACCACATTCATCAAAAAGCTGATAGAATATGAAACAGAAAAGAACAGATTCGTCGGCATCATACAAAACGAAGCAGGCGAAACAGGTCTGGACGGATTCCTGCTGGACTACGACTGCTCACTGGTGCAGATAGACGAAGGGTGCGTATGCTGTACGCTCTCGGGACAGCTCAAAATGGCTATAGCCGATCTATCAAAAGAGCGCATCCCCGACACAATAATCCTCGAGACCAGCGGCGTGGCAAACCCTATGAACCTGCTGAGCGAGATAGAGGATATAAAAGACATCGTCGCCTTCGACAGCGTGACCACAGTGGTGGACACTCCGTCAGCCGAAGAGAGGATAAACGACAGCGACCTCGTATGCAGTCAGATAATGGCAGCAGACATCGTAGTCATGAACAAGACAGACATGACAGACGAAGAGCAGGTGCAGAGCGTACATAATATGCTGAAAAGGCTGAACCCAAACGCACTCTATGCCAAAGCAGTGAACGGATATACCGCATTCCCTCTGCTATACGGCGAAGAGCGTGAAAGCAGGCTCACCGACACGGGCGCAATGCATAACCACACCCACGAACACATCACCACGAGGAAGATATCCCTGAATGAGCCTCTGTCCCGTGACGAACTGCTCAGCCTGATAAAAAACGAAGCTGAAAATGCCTTCCGCGTAAAAGGGTTAGCAGACATAGACACGACAGGAAACACCGTCGTGATACAAGGGGTGAACGGCAGGATAGAACTGCAGAAACCCGACAGAGAACCGCCGAAAGAACGCTTTATAGTGATAATAGAAAACTCCGAATCGCACACCTCCTGCGCAGTGCCCCATCACTAGGCGCACAGGCCCTTGCATATTTCGATATTAATTTGTTGAAAATGCAGATATTCCCCTTTATACTTAGGAAATTAGAGGTGGTCACCATGAATACCGCTGAAAATTCCAATAAGCTGGTCGAAACTGTTCACAGATACTTCTCTCACCACATCCGCACTAATACCGCAGTGATAGTGGCCATGCTGGAAGCTATTAATGAAGGACTTACTGACGAATCCATGTCTCAGATGATAATGGAGTCGGGATACCTGCTGGACATTTTCGACAGAGGAATGAGCGTCTGCTTCAACCACATCTTTGGAAAACCTGAAAGCTCAGAGCCCGAAGATGTTGATCTGAAAATGCTAGTGGACTTATTTATACTTAACGCCGTACCTAAAGACGGCAGCTGTAATACTGACACCGACATCCCGGAAAACTTGAAGGTACACTGCGAGCCCTATGCCTTTAAAAACCTTTTGCAGATATTCCTGCACGAGGCAGCACTGGCAGCTCAGGGGGGCTTCTCCGTACGATTTGCAGACAACACTGTCAGCATAAAGCCCGACGGAGGCTTTTATGAAAATCCTGAAATATTCGCCATCTTCAAAGAAGTATTGGCATCGCAGGGGATCGAGACCGAGTACGACAAAATATCTATAGAGCTGAGGTTTCCAGATGAAAGTATTAATAGCTGATGATGAGCTTAGGCTCCGAAAGGTTGTTTCTCTGCATATGAAGAAGAGCGGATTCGACATTATCGAAGCGAGCAACGGACTGCAGGCGGTAAAACTCGCCGAGGAACATTCGCCCGATGTCATCGTGCTGGATGTCATGATGCCCGAAAAAACAGGACTAGAGGCATGCGCAGAGCTGAAAGCAAACGAGAAGTTTGCGAACACTCCCATTATCCTGCTGACTGCCATGGCTGATTCCGAAGACATGAAAAAGGGCACCGACGCAGGCGCAGATGCTTATCTGACAAAGCCTTTCAGCCCTAAAGAACTGATAGACGTGATAAAGAGCAAAGCTGAATGAAAATTCTCTATGTGGGCTCTCAGGCTAGCAAAGAACTCTTTCAGCAGGCTCTCGGCACATCCGCCGTGCTGTCGTCGGACAAGGACGCACAGGCCTGCCTTATCGAAGTATCCGACACGGCCACACTTTTTAAACTGCCGAAGCAGTTCAGCGTGCCCACATATTTCTACCTGACGGTGAAAGACCGAAAGGTCATCGAGATACTCAAAGATTTCAAAATTTCAGGCATATTCGTCCCCCCGCTGAAACCCGAAGAGATACGCAAAAAATTCGCAGGGAAACCTGTAGAGAACAGCTCTAAAGTGAACGGCAACGAATTCGACACCCTGAAAGCAAAGATAATTGCAAAGGCGGAGAACATCCCGCCGCTCCCCGCTCTGGCGAAGGAACTCGTCAGGCTCACCCGAAACGATAAAACACAGATGAAGGACTTCATCGAAAAGATAAAGATGGACCAGGGGCTCAGCTCACGCATTATAAAGCTGGTCAACTCTCCATTTTACGGACTCCGTCAGGATGTCGCCAGCATAGACAGGGCGACGGTTCTGCTGGGTCTGAACACTGTGAAGAATCTGGCTCTCGCCATCTCCACAGAGCACTTCTTCTCCAAAAACTTCAGCCTTTATAAATCCACCGGTCAGGCACTTTGGGATCACTCCTTTCTCGTTGCCAGACTGTGCGAAATGCTCGCCAAGGAATGCGGAGAGGACGAAGATGCCCTCTACCTTGCAGGGCTTATGCATGATATAGGCAAGACCGTCCTCGTGGACTTCCTCGTTAAAGAGGTCGACGACACCGAGGGCGAGAAGCAGCAGCTGGGCACCGACCACTGCTCTATAGGAGAGCTTGTACTGCGTAAATGGTCTGTCGTAGGGCTGATAGCAGAAGCTGTCAGAGCACACCACACAAAGCCCACAGATAGATTCAACGGAGTGCTTTACTATGCGAACATGTTTGCAATGGTGGACGACACACTCTCCGTTGCGGAAAAGGCAGGTGCGTTCCTCGAACTGCCTCCTGAGGCACTGTTCAACCTGATGAACCCTATACTCCATGCAGTAAACAAAGAAGAGGAGGAAAAGACCGATGAAGATCCAGAAGAAGCTTCTTGACAGCCTTTTCGCAAACAGCATCCCCGATTTTTTCCACCTTTTAGACGATCATATCAAAGATACATGGGACACCCCCTTCACCCTGTGGAAGGTAGACAACTCCATCTGTGAGGCTGTGGCGGGTACGCATAAAAGGATAGAAGGCCGTTTCGACCTGCACGATTTCGGATACGAAGGTCAGATAAGCGACAGGACAAAACGCACCCTCGAATTCTTCGACGAAAAGATAGAGGTGTTAACATCCGTCTTTTTCAGATACATGGGGAGCGTACACGGCATAGTGACATTCCACGCCGACAACGAAGAAGCCATAGCAGAGATGCTGGAATTCTCCGACTATATAGGCCAGCGCATGAGCGAGATAATCGCCCGTGAGCGGAACATCAACGTATTTGTCGACTATCAGAAAAAGCTGGAAGTAGTAAAACAGAGCAGCCGTATACTCAAAGCCGTAGAGGTGGACGAGGTGATGGCTGTCGCCCTGAATTTCTTCATGGATACATTCAGCGCAGAGGCAGGATGCACCATACACGAAGACGAGTTTCAGGGATTCGGCATAGATTTCGTCGATTTTGAAAAGAAAATAACCGTCAAAGGACAGAATCTGCTGGAGATGGTCGCCATGATGGAGGCCACAGAGTTCATCGACAGCTTTATCGAATGCGAGAAGTTCAACATAGACAACATATTCTTTATATACGAAGAGACGATGGACATCCGCATCATCCTATTCAACATACACTTTGACGTTATACCCGATAAAGAATTCTCCGAACTGGTTTCATCCATTGTGACCACCGCAGTGGAAAACGCCCAGTATCACAAGAGAATGACAGAGATAAAGGTTCAGGAATCCGAGATGCAGATCACCGGAGACATCCTGAACAAGTTCGTACAGAAAAACCTTGAGCTCCACGACGGCATCAGCATATCAGGGATAAACTATCCCGCCAGAGCCGCAGGCGGAGACTTCCTCATGGTGAAACAGACCGAGAAAGGCATATTCTTCACCGTCGCAGACGTATGCGGAAAGGGATATTCGGCGGCGGTATTCACCGTTGTGCTCTCTGTATTCACTGAAAATGCTGCCCTTTTCGACACCGAAGGCTCACTTTCAAATCTGGTGACATCCCTTAACAGATATCTGCTGGCAAAGAAATTTTCCGACAGATTCATCACCGCATTCTTCGGCTACATCGACTGTAAATGCAAGACAATGCGATATATATCATGCGGGCACGAGCCTGCCGCAGTCTTCAGCGAAGAAGCGCAAGACCTTGTGATCAAATCAGATTTCCTCCCCATAGGTCTCTTTGAAGAAAAGCATTACGAGAAATCCATTGACCTGCACAAGGGGGACGTTATCTTCATATATACAGACGGTCTGGTGGAATACACCACAGACGACCAGCTTAGAGAAGACGTCAAACATCTTGCAAAATTTGGTGAAGGCAATATACTTGATGTCCTGTACGACGAGATGGTTAAGGAGAAGACGGCACAGAAAGACGACTTCACCTGTATGCTCATCAGGATATAGAGGTATCACTTGGAACAGAAATCCCGCGAAATTCAACAGATGTTCGACGACATCGCACATAAATACGATCTGCTCAACAGGCTCCTCAGCTTCCGCACCGACGTGCGCTGGAGGAAAAAGGCCATAAAGCTCGCAAGCATTACAAAGGGGCACACAGTGCTCGACCTTGCATGCGGTACGGCAGATATGATGATAGAAATGGACACCCGTGTGGGTGATATAACCCTTATCGGCGGAGACTTCAGCTATAACATGCTGAGGCTCGGAAAGGAAAAGTTCCCTAAAGGAGCTTTCAGTGTTTCCGATGCGCACATGCTCCCTTTTAAGGATAACAGCTTCGACAGGATGACGATATCCTTCGGCTTCCGCAATGTTACGGATAAGCCGACGGGGCTGAAAGAGATGCACAGGGTGCTGAAACCCGGAGGAAAGCTCTGCATTTTAGAGTTTTCACAGCCTGAGGGCTGGTTTTTCAGCAGACTGTACAGACTGTATTTTACAAAGATACTCCCCTTCATCGGCGGTCTGATATCAGGCAACAGAGGGGCTTATGAGTATCTGCCTGATTCTGTCTATAAATTCCCTAAAAGGGATGTTTACAGACAGATGGTACTGGACGCAGGGTTTGATTCTGTAGATTTCAACCCTATGACCTTCGGCATATGCGATGCGACCATATGCCATAAATCTGATGTATGAGCACAGCTTTTCAAATATAGTCCGAAAACTCGATATGGCAGGACACACACTGCACCTGGACGGCAACATCTCAGGCATTAAAATGGCCGAGCGAGCCGAACGTGAGAGCCGCCCCGGCGGTAAGGCACTCATATTCCGTCGAGATATCCCCATCGTCATGAATCTCTTCTCCTCCGTCACCAGAATGGAAGTGGCACTGAAAGAACCAATCCATAGATATAACCCCGAAGCGAAGCTCCCCGAGCTGGAATTTATGTCTGCTGACAAGTACAAAGAGATTTCTATATCCGACCTGCCCATCATGAAGCACTGCGAAGACGATGTCTCCGGCTCTATAAATATGGGGTGCGTGATAAGCGAACATGAAGGCATATACAACAGCGGAATATACAGAATACAGCCCCTTTCAGACAGCGAGGCGATAATCCACTGCTATCCGGAATCCGACCTTGCAGAACAGCTTTCGAAAGGGGACGACATCCCTGTCACCATCGCCGTGGGAACATCATTTCAGCTCATTCTCGCATCCGTAAGC
The DNA here is from genome assembly GCA_050253075.1 of Deferribacterales bacterium. Taxonomy (GTDB): domain Bacteria; phylum Chrysiogenota; class Deferribacteres; order Deferribacterales; family Geovibrionaceae; genus Denitrovibrio. Next base: position 624,848 of record JBFWJS010000001.1, on the reverse strand, counting down.
AAACTGCCGAGGGAGATAGACGAGCTGAAGCTGGCGAGCCACATAGCAGTAAAAGGGATGAAATACATTAAGACCGACAGGCATCCTGTCCCTTACGGTACACAGATAATCATTCAGGGGACGGTATCCGCATCTGAAAAACGAAAGGAAGGACCTTTCCTCATACATACAGGCGAGATGTCGCCCGTGGAGGATTACCCTCTGCTCAGGGTGGAGTCTGTAAAGATGGTCATCGGCGGATATTACCACACCCTCGTCACAGGCCCGAATCAGGCGGAGAGCAAAGCACTGCTCGATGCCGCACGTCAGTTTATTTCAAAATAAGCAGAAGCACCGCAAAGATTATTATCGCTACAGAAACCAGCCTTTTCAGGAAGTCGTTGCTGACACGCACGCTGATATTCGCAGCAGTCACAGCGCCGATCGACATGCCCAGACCGAGTGCGATGGCAGGCATATAGAGCACCTTACCCGCGTATATAAACAGAGCAACAGAGATAGTTGCCGTAATCAGATTCAGGAAGAGCTTTACGGCATTTGCCCTGACCATATCAAAACCGGCAACAACACATGCGGCGATCATGACAAATCCGACGCCAGCCTGTGCAAATCCGCTGTATATACCTATCAGAAAAAATACAACTGCATTTATAAGTGCGGTTTTCGGCGTCATTTCCTCAACATCATGCTTAAATTCCTTAACCGAAGGCTTATAAAAAGTCATTAGAGTCATAAGCACCATAAACGCAGCGAAATACTTGGTAAATGCCGCATCGGAAATAATTGTTGCAAGATACGCCCCGACGACAGACCCTATAGCGACAGGCACAGCAACACGAAAGCTGTACTTTTTAGGGAAGTAGCCCATAGAGCTGAACTTACGAGTACCGAAGAGTGACTGCAGCCATATGCCGAGCCTGTTTGTAGCATTTGCCACTGTGGGCTCTAGCCCTGTAAAAATGAGCAAAGGCACTGTCATGAATGACCCGCCCCCCGCAAGGGCATTTAAAAGGCCTGCACCGATTCCTGCTACGAACAGGATTATCAAATGAAATAAATTTATGTCCATAGGCGCATCATATCCCAAAAAAGGTTTAAGAGCATCAATTAAAATGCTATATAAGCGTATGAACAGGAAAGAAAGATCAGAGATTTTCGAGCAGTACCTTGAGGAAAAATATCCCGTCGTGGTCTGCTCTCTAAACTACGGAACCCCCTTTCAGCTGCTGACTGCGACGATACTCAGCGCACAGTGCACAGACGCCAGAGTAAACATAGTGACAAAGGATCTCTTTGCCGCTTATCCCGATGCATTCGCACTCGCCGACGCCGATATCGCCGATGTGGAAAAGCTGATCAAAAGCACGGGGATGTATAAAATGAAGTCGAAAAGCATCACCGGCATGGCAAAAATGCTGGTGGAGAAATACGGCGGAGAAGTGCCGAAAGAGATGGACGAGCTGCTCGCCCTCCCCGGCGTAGGCAGAAAAACGGCGAATGTCGTCAGGGGTAATCTGTGGAAGATGCCCGGGGTGGTCGTAGACACCCACGTAAAGCGAATAGCAAAGCGAATCGGGCTGACTGTAAACACAGACCCGGATAAGGTCGAAAAAGATCTGGAAAAAATATTAAAAGGCGAAAAACACTGCGACTGGTGCCACCGTGTCATATACTTCGGACGTGAGATATGCACAGCCAGAAGCCCTAAATGTGACCAATGCGGAGTTTCACATGCATGCAAATACTATTCTACACTTTGATATATCATCAGGCATAGCGGGGGACATGTCCCTTGCGGTGCTGCACGGGCTGGGGCTCGACCTCAGCGAAGTAACTGACATAGTGCTGAAGATGACGGGAAAAGAGATAAAGATAGATGTGGAAAAGACATTTATCAACGGCATAGAATCAGCAAGGCTGAAGATAGACATGCCCCACGAGCACGCCCACCGAAGGATGAAAGACATCAGAGATATGCTCCAGCAGGCTGACCTGCCCGATCAGGTGGTCAGGGATGCTGTCGGCATTTTCGAAATTATTGCCGATGCCGAAGGTAAGGTGCACGGCAGATCATCCGAAGAGGTTCACTTCCACGAGGTCGGTGCGCTGGATTCCATACTCGACATAGTGGGCTTCGCATACGGAGTCCATAAGCTCGGCATAACGGAGATATCGGCTTCGAAACCCGTATTGGGGAGCGGATTTGTAAAATGTGCACACGGCAAAGTGCCCGTACCCGCACCCGCTACCCTTAAAATACTCGAAGAGCTCGACGTCATCCGTACAGAAGAGCCAAATGAGCTCACCACCCCCACAGGGGCGGCCATACTGAAATATTACGTAAAGGAATTCTCCACCGCATACAGCGGAAAGATACTCGGCTCTGCATATTCCACAGGGACACTGACCCTGAAAACCATGCCGAACATCCTTAGAGGGACTCTACTCGGCGCATCTATGAAGTGCGGTCAGATAACCGTGATAGAGACAAACATAGACGACTGTTCGGGGGAAGTGATCGGCAGTCTTTTCAAAACTCTCGAGCCGCACGCACTGGATTTCTTCATCACAGCCGTAACGGCAAAGAAGAACCGCCCTGCAATGCATCTGACCATACTTTGCGAACACAGAGAGACGGACACCATAGCAGACATCCTCTTCCGCCATACGTCCACGGCGGGCATGAGATATCACAGATCAGACCGCATGGTTATGGACAGACACATGGAATCTGTTGAAGTATCGGGCGAAAAAGTGAATGTGAAAGTTCTGAGCTTTGGCGATATAAAGAAATACAGCCCTGAATGGGACGACTGTGTAAGGGCAGGGGAAAAGCTCGGCTGTGCCCCGTCTATAGTGTACGACACTGCAAAGGCGAATATCTTAAAATAAAGACCTGAACTCTGCGTATGAGGCTTCGATCTTTGCGAAGAGGTCGTTTACCAGTTTTTTATCGTTTTTATCAGCGTCCTGAAGGTCGTGGCAGTGCTCACGCAGGTCTTCCACCATCATGTTTGCGGCGGCGCCCTTCATCTTATGAGCGTGATGCCTTATCAGCTCCGCATCGTCCTTCTCTATGGCTGAGCGCAGAGCGGCTATCTCCTCTTCCATTACGCTGAAGAATTCGTCAAGCAGCATGATCATTATGTCTTTATCCAGACCGATAAGCTCCGCCACCTTTCCGATATCATAATCTTTGATATCATTCCCCCTGAGAAATTTTGTCTAAGATGCCTTGTATGTCTTCTATTTTAAACGGCTTCGGCAGAAAACAGTCGAAAACACCGCTGTCACTGAGGTCTTCGTCTGCCGACACACATACCAGAAGCGGTGTCCTGCGTCCGTCTTTCTCACAGTTTTCACGTATCAGCCTTGCGCTCTCGGCACCGCTGTATACGGGCATGTTATAGTCCAGAAGCACAATGTCGAAAGAGCCCTCCTGCTCTTTTTCCACGGCTTCCTGACCGTTTGATGCATCTTTCGTCTCTGTTCCCAGCTTTGCCAGCAGTCTGCACAGCATCAGCCTGTTCAGCTTGTCGTCTTCTGCTACCAAAACATTTATTACGCTCATTAAAACCCCGCTATCAGAAAAATTCCACAGATGACTGGTCGTCATCCTCGGCCAATATATCCTTTAGCTCGGCGTCGTTACGTCCGTTAGTAAATTCTTCGTCTGAAAGGATATCATCGCCCAGACTGTTATTAAAATTCATGAATTCCTCTGAAACGCTGTCATTGAATTCACCAAAGAGCTCTACGAGCTTGCCTGTGGTGCTTTCAAAGAAATTGACATATCTTTCGGAGGTAAATATCTTCCGGAAATTATTCAGCTCGTCATCGAGATGAAGAGTCTTCTGCATGACTTCGTTGCGTTCGTTATCGCTTTTATCCCTGCACAGGTGATCCATGCTCTTCTGGGCTGTGTCGAATGTCGCCATGAAGTCTGTCCGCAGTACGCTCCATATGTCGATATTGTCATGGAGCTTTGTGATGAGCTCCTGAAGTTCTGCCTCTGTCTGGTTCATGGAAACGACAACACTGCGCAGGCTTTCGTCATTTATGCGTGCCACCTCTACAGCCGTGATGACCACAAGGTTGCGGAATGTCTTTGACTGTTTTCCCAGCATGTCCACACTGCTTTTTGTTTTATACAGAATGTCCTTTGTGCCTGCCACTCTGTCTGTCAGCGTGTTTACGTTGTCGCAGACATCCTTCGACAGTTCGGATACCCTGCCCAGCTCAGAGCGGAGTATGTTTGTTTTGCCGATGATGTTCTGCAGGTCTGTATTGAATGTATATATAAAGTCGCCCATGACGGACCTTATGTTTTCCAGTTTTTCCTGTATGCCGTATTTAACGAAGTCGAGCTTAGCCATAGCCTTTTCATAAATACCGAATATGATGCCCGCCTCATACGCTGATGTATATGAAGTATTGCTGAGAGCATCGTTTATTATCTCCAGCTCCTGCATAAATATATCGTGGAACTGTGAGTTCTCTATCAGGACGGATGCGTCGGATGTCATGACGAAGTCGTCCATAGACTCGACATTCAGCGATGTGTCCTCAGGCACCAGCTTGTTATCCATCAGGTGGTCGGATACGGATTTAAATCTGTTGAACATCTCGTTGAAATTGACGGATATAACGTCCAGCAGTGACTTAACCGTTGTGGAGTATTTCTTTATCTCTTTACTGATGTGCGTGATGGTGGAGCCTTTGTCACCGAGAGCCATAGTTCGGCATATGGTGTTATACGAGAGAAGTTCCAGCTCGTCCGTAATAGCAATGAAGGTAGATGTGGCGTCGACGATGTCCTGCTTCATCTTGTTCATGTTCAGATTCTGGATCTTATCATTTATGTCGTCCGAGATTGCTGTGATAACCTTGTCAGTCTCGTCTACAAAGCTTTCAGAGCCTCTCTGTATCTCTTCACTTACCTTCAGCATGTCTGTGAAGCTGTCGGTACGGTGGCTTATTATCTCATTGATAATACCGACTATCTCGTAGAAGCAGTCATTGATTTCGTTTCTAAGGCTGTCGAATTTAGCACTCATCTATTTGATGATCTCCTTCAGGAGCGACTCTGTCACAGGCTTGAAAACTATGTTTTTAAACCCTGCGCTTTCCAGTGTTGACCTCTCGCTGATATCAGCCGTGAGAGCAACCATCCTGCTGCCGTTCCATTTATGTTCGCTCTTCAGATAATGAAGCACATCCACACCTGTCTCGCCCGGGTTCAGTCTGTAGTCTATCAGCACCACATCAGGGGTCTCGACAGTGTCGATAACATCTTTCAGTGCTTCGAGAGACGTCGCCGTATTAACCTCGTGTCCGAGATTATTCAGCAGGATCTTGCACATTTTCAGATGCAATTCATTATCGTCTTGTAGCACGCCGCCAAAACGGCGGCGTTTTTTGCACTATAACTGAGCGGGGCGACTTATTCAATATAATTGGAAAAGTTTCAACACTTACTCAGATACAAGACTAGCTCTCTCTATTCTGAGAGCCTCAGCCTCAGTATCTAACTCTGCGAGCTTTTGAGTGTCATACGCTGTACCATTTCCCGCAGCTATAGCCCGAAGTGGTCGTATACAAGCAAGCTCATTCGTAGCCAATAATTTATCTATTTCAGCAATGCGTATATTCGCTTGCTCCTCAGCAGAGAGCTCCTTTATATACTCAACTACAGTCTCACCGTTCCACTTTCGAGCACCTTGATTATTAATAAGCTCATAGTACTGTTCGTCTGTGATCTCAATCGCCATCTCCGGAATATTTGTATTAATACTCGTATCGTAAAAACCATTTGGGCAACCTTCACCGTCCACTGTCATATATTTACTCATATTCACTCCTTAATATCCTATCGCAAAACATGTTATAGTTACAGTTTCATAAGTAGTGCCACCTGTATTAGAAACATAAACTTTAAGTGCCGCTGTACCATTCGCTCCGGCAGAATAATTGATAACATTATTATTTGTATTAGCAATATTCGCTACGCAAAACGCCATCAGAACAGGAAATGCTACTGGTAAAACGATATCATATTCATTTGCGCCAGGAGGAATAGAGACAGTAACTCTGACCCATTGTTCAAAAAAACCGGACGGATTCTCTTGACGGCCATTTATATTTTTAACAATTGTAAAGTTAGCAGGAAGCCCTCGAACAAGATCACAATCTACGCCAGAACCAGCCCCATCAACACTCTTAATTTTTGCAAGAACGTCTGCAGCAGTGTACGAATCAGAATTAAGTTTTCCTGCGAGCGCATTTGTCATTGTTGTCGCAAAGTTAGGATCATCCCCAAGAGCGGCCGCCAGTTCATTAAGCGTATCAAGAGCCGCAGGGCTACTATCAACCAGTGCCGCAAGGGCAGCTTTAACAAAAGCAGTAGTGGCCAGTTTTAAGGAATTGTCAGCCGAAGCAGGCGTGGGAGCTGTCGGTGTCCCTGTAAATATTGGTGATACTTTAGGCGCATATTGAGAATGCGGATCACTTTTTCCTTCATGATTAGAGACAACACTGTCTGCATACTCACGAGTCGCAAGCACTTTTGATGGATCCACAGCAAGGGTGACAGCTTCTGTGGAAGCAACAGCGATATTCATACCGACCACAAGGTCAGAAGCAACGCCATCAGTAAGGACAGGCTTCACTGTATCAGGATAGTTACACACAGCTATCAGATCACCTTCAGCATCATAAAGTCCAAGCTCCCTGATCGTCCAACCTCCTACAGATGCAGATATAACAGCAGTAGCTTCTATAGTGCTGCTCTCTGTATCTGCAGAGTATCCAGTTAATGACACTCTCGCCACCTCATTCACCAGTGTTTCCATATCTGGAGTCGGCTCAACAACAGAGCCTCCACCGTCACCGATAGCCATCTCTGTAAGGTCAACAGCAGTGCCGGCAGTAATAGCAGCCGCTATCTTCGCCGTCCCCACAAGAGTCACATATGATTTAAAATCAGGCATATTACCCTCCGATTATTACTTTGCTAACGGTATGGATATACCCAGAAAGATACGCAGCTGTATCCACATATATATCTTCAAGCTCCGCAGGCTGAACAATACATATTGAGCTGGTCTGAAGCCCAGAGGCCACGTACACGTCCCCATCTATATCCATATTATATTTAATCCCTGCCAGCTTGCTGCGGGCGGGCTTAACATCATTTATAATCTCTATATATTCAGTGTTTCTGGTTAATACGTCTGCAGACACAGACGCAAATATAAGGTAAAACTCAGCCCATCTTTCAGGGTCTTCATCCCGCAGACTCTGCACGGCAACATCAAGGCCATACATCTCAAATATCGCCTTGATTCCGTCCACTCGCCCAGCAAGAGCATAGAATATATAAGCTCCGAAGATACGGTCTCTGTACTGTTCTGCAGACTCAAATGAATAACGCTTTATAGACCTGCTTTCAGCAAAGCGGCGAAGGTATTGTTCCTCACACTCAGACGGCATAAACTGCTTCCGTAGCCAGTAGAGAACGTCCACCATGTCATCCAACACAGCAGCCATACCTTTCACCAGGCTAGTGATCGCACTCCCTGCAGAAAGGAATGGGAATTTTAAAGTCTTTGAAAAATATTGAAAAAACATAACTTAGCTCACACTCAGGCTCTGAAGGATCACAAGTCCATCAGAGTCCACAGACACATCATTAGCAGGCTGAGTGATAGTAACGGCAGACACATTCTCCAACATAGCCAGCTGTGTAAGCCTTTGCTTTGTGAATGATGTCCCGATGTCTATAGTATCTTTAAAGTAAGCATTAATAATATCCTTTACATCATCGACAGCAGTTGCCTGATCTCCGGATGAGAGTGTCAGACTGATCTCTATCACAACATTAGATATCTCCGGCCCACGTACTTCTGTATCATCATTAACAGGCTTATTTGTGTCCACAACAGCCTCGACAGCACTCAGTGTCGTCTCTGTCGGTGCGCCAGCAGTACCTTTAACGATAACATCAACAGTCCCCTGGCCACGTGGATGCTGGTCAAGGATCTTCACAGACTCCACGCCGGAGATTCCAAGAGCCCAGCTCTCATATGCGTATTTTGTACAGCCATTAGTAGCTTTCCATGCGAGGAAATAACGCTCCCTCAGCTCATCATCAGTCTCTTTGTCTCGGCCTTCAGATGTCAGCCAGTCCGAAAGATTTGTCACACTGGCAATACCTGTGATAGATGTCACGATCACAGAGATCATACCAGCTACGACATTGCCGTTCTGTCCGTACTCTTCAGCCGCCACAGGCACAGTTATACTGTCAGTCCCATCAGGCAGCACAACAGCCTCAGTGGTCACAAAGCGGTATATCTGCCCAGTAGCATCAGGCTCTGTGCGGAATATTTTACCTGCAGGTATTCTAATATTCCCCGCCTGAGATCGTGTCACAGTCACATTACCTGTCGCCTTTGTCGCAGCCTTTCTGGTTATCCCGACTTGCTTACAGTGCAGGTCAAGCCATGTTCCGGATGCGGTGGACGGGAAAGCCTGTTTCAGGATAGATGCCAGGAAGAGATACAGCTGATACAACCCCCAGCTAAAAAGCTCTATAAGGCCACGTATAGGCCCTCTGTTCAGGTTCAGCTTTCTAGGCAGGCCATCAGCCTGCTGCTGTTCCTCGACTTTCTCATATACTTCTGATCGTACATCTTCCAGTGTCTTATCTATTGGTATTTCAGGCATCTTGCACCACCACGTTTATATCATCCCCTATGCTTATATGCATAAAGTATTCTGTCTCCGTCTCATACAGCCTAAAGCTGGCACTCACGCTGATCCCTTCCTTATCCCAGCTGATAACACTGGCAGATACAGAGAGAGGGATCACACGAGTATCAAGGTCTATTCTGTTTTCTATCTCTGCTATGATCGCCTGCCTGTTCACAGCGGTATTCTCATCGTTTTTAAAGAGGTAAAGTAGGCTGCCGAACTCTTCGTCATAAAACAAACTACCCAGCGGAGTCTTCAGCCGCAGAGCTATATCCTGAAGTATCACCTGCACACCGGACACCATGAGCACTTCACCCTGGGCAGTAACAGCAGGTGTTAGGTTTTCATCTACATAGATATCTTTCACATCTTCATTCATGATACTGCCTGCCCTGTGTAGTCAGCACCGTCAGTTATAGGGTGCCTGTGTGTTCCGAGTTTCTTACCTTCACCATTTTCAACTTCAGCACCTTTCATAGTACCCGCAGATGTCATATTACCCGCAGCCTTAACCTCTGCCGAAGCATCAACCAATGGGGCATCTAATATGATTTTAGTCTCAGCTTTCAAGGTAATCTCTTTGCCTTCAGCTTTTATGTTTCCCGAAGTCTTCACTTCAACATCCTTGTTCGCACATATCCGGATATACACTCCGTCCTGCTGCTGGATGATCAGCTCGTCCACAGCTGCCGAGGGTGCTCCGTTCTCATGCCAGCGGAAGTTTGATATTCTGGGGAATGATGGATCCCCGTCATAATATTCAAGGTCGCAATGGCTGCCGACAGCAGGCGGGCAGATAATCCCCCTGGCAGATCCTGCCCATATGACAGGTATCTCCACACGCTTCAGCACAGGCTCATCATCATCCACAGACTCATCATTACGCATCGGCTGCACATCGCAGTAATACTTCCCATTACTGGCATATGTCGCCACAACCTTTGCTTTCCGCACGACTCTGTAGTATTTACGGAGGTTAGGCATTGCGATCTCTATTACTTTCTTCAGCAGAGCCTTCAGCTCAGAACTTTCCATAGCCGCCTCCATAGTTTATGAACGTCCTTACATTCCGCTGCTTAAATACATGGCAGACAACATCCGCCATAAATGAGCCGTCCACTCCGGCATATGTATCCTTCAGCTTAAACTGTCTGCTATGGGTAAACCCAGGGACAAGCCATGTCTCCACAGTCTTCTTACCTGCGTATCCGTCTATGTCAGGGTTATGCGCTATCAGACCGTTCTGACTGGCGATAACAGGTATCTCACCGTCAAGTCCATGCTCGCCCCAGTTCCATACTCCGGACTCATCTATAAAGAGCGCATACTGTGATACATCCACATCAAAGCCCTGCTGCATAGTGTGCTCCACCTTGCGGATCAGGTCATATATGCTGATGTTCGATGCAGTAAATGATGGCAGGGTGATGTCCATATCCTGCACAGTTCCGATGCCCCCCAGTTTCCCCAGGGCAGCACGCACTATCGCCGCCGGTGATTCATCCATCCAGTATTCTGTCATGTATGTTTTCAGAGCATCTCTGCCGGCATCAGAGCATGTGAGGTACAGCTTATCTTTCCCCCTCTGCAGATATGTTATCGTGCCGCTCCATGTCGCTTTCGCTCCGTCTCGGTATCCATATAAAAGGCTCACGGCATCATCTACAGACACAGTGCGATACATAGAGCCTGTCGGGTCAGCCAGAGTGATATAGCATATCGACACTGGGCGGTATCTGTCGTGGCGGATAGTTATCTCCGGAGCACGGCTTACCTTCAGGCTGCCTAGCTGTATTTCTGTGATTATGCCGCTGTAGTTCATTACTTCACATTTGCTGTTATTGTTTCATCTAGCTTTGGATCAGTCTTCTGTGTCGTATCCTGCGGAGCTGCTGAGTTAGCAGCTGTTTCACTTTCCATCTTCACAACAGCAGGGATATGTTCTGTGAAGCGCAGCGTACAGCGGATAATGTCTGTCTGGTCATCCTCCGCACTCTCCAGCCTGTCAAAGGCCACGTTGTTTATACCTCTGGCCAGAGTGTGCCTGTTCCGCACAGCATATACCTGTGGCAGGCCCTTATTATCATGCCCCTTAAATGTCTTATCAAGTACACGCAGCTTGTCATAACAGTCACTGTCGTCCTCAGTCAAAAGGTCAACAACGATGTTCACACTCGCATCATCCCATCCCATCGCCACACGTTTCTTACCGCTCATCCCGTCTTCCTTCGCATCATCCCATATGACCTCAGAGCCAACGCTGGCACTAACAAGTATGCCCGGCAGAGGCTCACTATCCAGCGTAACTATCCCGTCTTCGAATACCAGTCTCTTTTTCTCATTCTCAGGCATTTTCCACCACCATTGCCTGCAGGGCAGCGATGAAGTCATTCACATCAGTCACCCCAGGCAGATTTAATTGTTGTATAGTAACAGTCAAGCCGCCCTTAGCAGACTTGTCTGACTTTTCTTGTTTCAGGTTTATTTGCTGTTCTCCGGGAGTCGGCACACTCGCCGGCATTTCCAGATGTTGAGCTTCCGCAGGCATAGCCTGGGAAACACCAGGCAGAGAGTTAAAACCTTTCTCCATAGCAGCCGACAGCACAGGTGATTCCGCAACAACACCCACAGCCAGAGTGCTCATTATCTTACTTCCGGATTTTGTCAGTTGTGAAAGGGGCCCCTCTTTGGCATCCGAAAAAGGCAACAGGTTGCGCAGCTTCATAAAGCCGCCTTTCACAGCCTCCACAGGTGCCATTATCTTAGACTTTATCCCGTCCACCAGAGTGGTAACCATCTTCGCCCCGGACTCCGCCAGGTTCAAATTTGCAAAGAAGTTTTTCACAGAAGCGATCATGTTTAAAAAGGCATCAACAACAGCCATAGGAGCAGCAGCCAGAGCCTTAGAAGCGTTCATCAGGATTGAGATAGCGTGGATCGGCAGCATAATCAGCTGTACAACACCGGACATAACCATACCTATCACATTGCCAAATGTCCGCCATCCACTGACATCTGTTCCCGCAGTCATCAGTCCTAGCTTCTCAGCTACCCAGCCTATCATTGAGCCCACACCCTTCAGCAGACTCCACAAAGGGCCAAATGCATCAGAAAACACTGGTGCCAGAGATGCAAATGTTGCAGCGATAGGCTCATATATCCCTGCAAAAAGCTCTTTGATCCTGTAGACGATCTTGGCGATAGTAGTCACCGCATTGACAAGTCCGGCCGCCTTTATGTCTGTGGCCAGCTCACCCTTGATAGTTCCCACACCGTCTTCCAGGCTGCGGAATATCGCAGTAACACCTCTGAAGGTCAGGCTGATATTATTCCACCACCCCTTCACACTGTCTGCCATCCCGCCAAAGTTCTTTTTAAAAGCTATATACAGCCCGATCACCGCACCCACAGCCAGCCATATTGGCCAGCTGATAGCACCGATCATCGCAACCACAGGGGCAAGCGCCGCTGTCAGCATAGGCATAGCAAAGCTGGCCGCAGCAGTCGCAGCTGAAAAAGCAAACAACCCGACAACAGCGAGCGAAGCCACAAGAGCAATGTTTAAAAAGCCTCTGCCGATAGAACTGGAGGCAACAGCAGTCGCCACCTTCTGAAGCCACATAGCAACACCCGAAAAGCCGTTCACCACAGTGTTAAACATCGGGGCAAATATTCCGCCGACTATCTCCGCCAGGTTATGCACCTGCTGACCTGCCTTTTGTATATTCGCTCCCAGGTGGTCATTCATGGCCTTTGCCATATCCAGAGTAAAAGCCTTGCCAGATTTCATAGCAGAGTCCAGGCTGCCGATGTTCGTCTGCAGATCGCCGACTTTTGAGTACAGCAGATCTATCAGGGCCACAGCCTCCTCAGTACCAAATGCCTTTGTCAGCTGCATCTTTTCTACTGCGTCTATTGTCTCTCCATATTTACTCTTCAGAGCAGTCAGTATTTCAGGCATAGACCGCAGAGTATTATTAGCATCCATAAAAGACAGCCCCAGGTCTTTACCTGCTCCGGCAGCCTTAGCGATAAATGCACGATATTTCGTACCCGCTTCCGAGCCGCTCATAGTTGCCTGCAGCATACCCAGCACAGATAACTGTTCCTGAAGAGGAACTTGTGCATTTGTTGCAGCGGCGCCTATAGACGTGATCGCTGCGGACATCTCCGCACCAGTAGTCTTAAACCCCTGCACAGATGCAGCTATACCGGATGAAAACAGAGAGCCAAACTCAATGTCGCTCATCTGGGCATACTGCCCCTTATATATTCCATAACCGGTGGCAAACAGAGATGTCATCTCTCCGATAGTCGCCTTTGTCGCTTTCGCAGTCGCACCGGCCAGTGCCGTAAACTCCGCTACACCTTCATCACTCAGCGAAGATATACCGGACTTTATGTCATATGCAGCAGCCAGAAAGTCCGCCTTCGTACTTCCGGCAAAGTTGTTTGAAAAGTCAGTAGCAGCAGTTTCCAGAGCCGCCATGTTCGTGATCCCGACAGATGCCAGTTCACCCAGACGGCTCTGAGTCTCTATGGTTGACGATGCCAGAGACCACATAGAGCCAACGATGACTCCGGCAGCCGCAGCCACCAGAGCAAAGCTCTTTGTCAGCTTCATCATCTTAGCGGTCAGGCTATTGCCTGCCCGCTCAGTGTTGTTCATGCTGCTCTGTATCCTTTTCAGCGGGCCTGATATCATGTCTGTCAAACTGAAGACACTGTTCAAAACCATGCTCTTGCCGACCATATCTAACCTTCTCTACTGCTGTTTAATTGTTTAAAGAATCTCTCTTCCAGAAAAGCAGCCTGAGCCGCCTGCGTTGTATAGACTTCAAAGTCTTCTGCAGGCGGTTCATGCAGCCATTGCTTTATCAGTGCGTCCTGCTGTCCGAAAAAGCCCAGCTCCTGCTTTTTCTGCTGTATTACTTTCCCACGCTTTGAAAGCCCAGCTTGCGGTATATTGCGTCTGAGAATGACTGTACAAGGCCTGGGTATTCATCAAGATATTCGATGAACTTTTCTGATTCATCTGGATGTATAAGGCCGACCAGAAAGTTCCTGATAGCCTTTGTCCCTTTATCTTTCTGTATAGCCGCATTTGTATGCTCGATCTTCGCCTTCGAAGGCTTCGCAAAACGGAATGTTACCTCAATAGTTTCCTCTGCCCAGTTCTCAAAACTTGCTTCCAGCGGCAGATACTGCTTCTCGTCTTTTCCTTCCGGTTTCTTCTCATTCATGTTTGTCTCCTTTTATATGTTTAGTATGCGGACTCGCCGTCCCACTTGATCGGCTCCAGTATCTCAAAGTCCAGCTTCATCTCACTGGCTTTCGATTCACCCTGCTTAGATGATGTGGACTGCTTTGTAATCTTACATTTTGGTAATGTATCAGTAACAGTGGGCTGATCATCGTTCCCATAGCTTGAAACGACAGGGAAAGGATCTGCCTTATACACAGATCCGCCGAGTGACTTTCTCAGCCTCTCATACTCGTCTCTGTCCATAGTCATCGAACCGGAACCCTTATAGTTCCCCCGTCCATAGCCTCTTGGTTTTGAGCCTTTACCGTAACGAGCCTCTATCGCCTGCTCGTCATCATATGATATCTCTGTCACACCATACGCTGTGCCGTTCGGGAGCTGTATCTCCACAGACTCCCAGTCATACATAACGCCGTTTATCATTTCTATACCTCCAGTCTCGGATCAAATGCGCTGCCGGCATACATATACTTAGCAAAGATCTTGATCTTACCGATGACAGGTATACCGATCAGCTCCAGCTCAGTAGCCACACCGTTATTCACAATATCCTGACCTGCAGGGAATGAAGCGATACAGTCTGCAAGCTCCTGCGGTACCGCCGCAGACATTGTTCCCACTGCACTTTCGATATTCGCTTTCAGATAGTTCAGCCCCGCAGCACCTTCAGGGCGGAGAGGATCTCCCACCTCGTCATACATACTCTTCAGAGCGGCGATCCTCGCCAGGCGTATAGCTTTAAATACAGTCCTGACCACACGCAGATAGATATAGTCTGATGTTGCATCAGCCAGTGTTTTAGCATCTTCCCAGTATGTACCGTTCAGACCTGCATACTTCTTAGCAACGGTATAGCCTGCGTTTGCCAGTGCAGTCACATGGCTTTCATTATACCCATCAGGCAGAGCCAGCTGAGAAACAGCAGCATCACGCACACGGCCGATGGAGCGTACAACAGGGATAGAAAGTATTCTGCCCTGGAGCAGACCAGCTGCATTACGTCTCTGGGTGTATCCTTCAGTGTCGCTGATCTCTCCCCATGCTGCACATACACTGACAAACCTGTGAGAGTATTCACTGGCTTCATTGATCAGTGCAGCCGCCCAGTCATCAATGTCTTCATTGTCATAAGGCATCCTGGCAGCAGTGATGAAGTATGTCGGCCTGTGTTTATTCCAAAGCTCATCTGCATATGCGCCAAAGCTCGCCCAGTCCACACTGTCTGTAGGGCCGACAACGAGGATGTTCTCTACATCGAAAGTCTCCAGCGGTTGTTCGATAGCATCTATCACCATAGAGACCGAAGGCACAGGAGCCATCAGACGGAATGTATAAGTGTCCCCCTGTACAGCGTCTTCATCAGGGAATGTGATAGTCACACCAGTGTCACCGACACTGATCAGACCGTCGGCAGGGATAGTTCTTTCCAGTCCAAAGCTGTCGCCATCGAGGGAGAGCTGATATGTACCTTCATTCAGCCCACCTGCAGATGTTATCTGAAGGATGATATCGGCACCCATAGTTACAGTTCCAGCCACAGTGATATCAGGACCGGTACCTACATGCGCCACAGGGCCTATGGCGGTACGCACAGCAAAGCTGTATGTGTCGTCCGTCACGAGATCACCGACAAAGACAACATTTGCGCCCTGGTCTGTCAGAGGCAATATGCCGTCTGCAGCTACCTGCTGGTCAGAGCCAAAGTTCTCACCGCCATCAACAGACACCTTTACAGTTGCAACACCCAGCACACCGCCGGATACTACACTGATCACAACATCTGCATTCTCAGCGGCCACACCGCTTACTGTGGCCTCACTGCCCCCGCCCACATGGGTAATGTCTGTGATGTATGCACCGCTCACTCCGGAGCAAGGCACAGCGACAACATACGCTTCCTGTCCGCCAGTGGCGAAAACATCACGTAGAGCATCAACAAGAGGGCCGGCTCCGAGCAATCCGGATAAATCTGAACTCTTACCCAGCAGATAAGCTTTACCCACTGTTCCGGCGGAGCATACGCCCACGATCATTGCACTACCGGAAACGTCTCCAGGTGCCAGGCCGCTCGTGCCGTCAACGATATATTCAATTACATCATTCATAATTATCTACCTCTGCCTATACTGCGGTTTTCAAACTGCTCCACAGCAGCCTGAAATTCTGCTTCAGAAACCTGCTTGCCAGGCTTCCACTGTTTCATAGTCAGGATGCCTGTCAGCTTCCAGACTGGCAACTCTTTGCCCAGCTCAGCGACATCTACCAGCTTTTCAGCTGCATCCTTCTTTTTACTGGATGATTTCTTAACCGGCTTCTCATCTTTTGGAGCCGTCTGCCCAGCCTGAGCTTGCGATTCATCAGATTGCTGTCCTGTTGTTTTTTCATCTTCAGGTGTTACACCTTCAGGCTTTTTTGCCATGTCATACCTCCGTATATTTAGGTGTGATATCTATTGTTGTTATCAGCTGGCGTTCTGTGGTTTGGATCACTGGCAGCGTGATCTTTATCACCAGCACCACCTTTGCATCCTTCACACGCATCAGCTTGTTTTCTGCGAATACTTTACGCTGCATCTTCTCGGCCTTTATATCCACTCGGACATCACCGATAACCTTTCTGCTAGGCAGTGCCGCCAGCACCGCCAGTCCGAGGTCTTCGGCCTCTTCAGTCGTCTTATGCAGCAGTTCAACTTCGAACTCCACAGTGCGGTCATATACTTTCTTATTCAGTGTCTCTTTCGTTGCACTGCGGGTTATGCTTACCAGATCAACATCCCGAACCAAACTGTCGTCAGCGGAGGAGACTTTCGCTGCTGGCAAGCCTGGTTTCAGGATGTTGGTCTTGTGAGCATCATGAACATTCACAGCGTCCACTCCGCAATCAACAAAGACAGATTTCAGATACTCAAAGAGTGCTGCACTATTCATTATTTGATCCCCATGATCTCTTGCATATATTCAGAGCAAAGCTCCCTGATCTCATCCTGTGCTCGGGTACTTTCTCCAAAGTCAGGGACAAATTCCCTCTTCGGTATGACCACTTTCTTAACTGTGCGCCATGTCCCGTTAGGCAGCTGAAACTTCAGAGCCTTCTTATTTTTTGGTCTGATAGTCATCCCTTCGTTATGTACTTCGGGGTGTCTGTCTGCTGCTGCCTGCCCAACTCCCACAGCCACAGAGTCGCCTGTCGCTTCATATGCAATTGCTCCCCACAGCTTGCTTGTATTTCTGAGAGCCTGTCCGCTTCTGTTACCTTCAGGCCATTTTTCCCCGTCAAATGTTTCCTCGGCATCCATAGCAGCCTGGATCTCGTCCACCATGTGCATGCCGATCTCCTCCATAAGGTCTTCTGTCTTCGACATCCCGTCCAGCATATTCCCGACAACCTTTTGAAGTGCTCCCATATCCAGGCGAAATCCATCCTTAGCCATATCAATATCCTTCAAAGTTAAAAGTCTGGGGCCGAGTGCTCGTTAGCAGCTCATTATCTGTTGTCCCGCTATCTGCTTGTGCTTCCGCCAGCCCCAGACGCATCTTCCCTTCGGAGATGTTTGCTAATATTTTGTCAACACTGGCTGCCTGCTTCTGCAGATACATCAGTGCATTTTCTGTTGTTTTGTCTGTATCCATCACACCTGTGATACCGCCAAGAGTGCGATATGCTACCAGCACAGCACAGCAACGGTTAATCACAGCCGGAGTTTCCACAGAGATAGGGAGTACATACCGCCCACGCAGATGATCATCAATCTCTCCGCTCACATCTTCAATGTGACTTTCGATAAGACCAGGACGGCCAGCGACCACCTGATCCACCACCTCAGAGTCCAGATACTTTTTGATATCATCAATACTGCAGTACATACTCCCCTCCTATTTACGATATAGCTGTTGCCCAGCAGATAGCTCTGATCACCGGAGCCGGCAGAGGCTTAGACTCAGTAAGTATCTTCCAGCCGCCTTCAGGGTCTTTGATCGGTTTCATAAAGAGCGGTACTGCTTCAAGGTTTCCGTCGAGGTCGTCTATCGCAGCATAAGCGAGTGTATGCGGTGCGTTCATCGCAATACACATGATCTTATTCGCTGCTACTGTCGGCTCAAAGGCCTTCGATGTAGGGTTATATACCAGCTCATTGCGGAGCTTCACTTTACCTGCAGCAGTGATGATCGTCTGTCCTTCGACTTTTGCACTGATACGTGTGTCGTTTGGCACTGCCTGGATGAGAGCATAGATAGCAAACCAGACATCCTTACCAGCCCAGAACTCCACTTCAGAGTAGCCTGATTCGATAACCTTTGCAGCCATGTCTAACAGAAACTTTTCTACTGTTTCTACTGACGCATCCACAGCGTTAAAGGCTTTTGCCGGTGTCAGTGTTGCTGGTGTGCCGTAGTCTACGGTATACGTAGCCGAAGATCCGTCATCTGTGATGACAGGCATCTCTATCTTTCCAGACAGAGCTTTTACAGCCTGATACTCTGTTGTCGCACGGTTTGTCTGGCGTACCTTGTTGATCTTCTGCTGTCTCCATGCTTCGATGCTTGTTTCAGAAAGCATCTTCAGGTTGTTCAGTTCAACACCATTGAGCGATTCCTTCAGCTTAATGGGGAACGGTTCCACCCACTTCGCACCCAGTTCTGTCGAACCGGAAAGGTCGATGTATTTACCGCCACGGGTACTGAGTCCCACAGTCTTGATCTGAGTAAACAGATCAGCCAGAGGGATCACAGGGTTTGCGATGTTCTGCACGTTCTTGTAGATGTTATCCACAGCTACAGAGCTGATAGGCGAAAGCAGATTCAATGATCTGATAAACGCCGCTTTTGAAAATATCTGACGAAGGTCTATATTCATCTTTTCTATCTCCTAGTTACAAAGATTTGAGTGTTTGTTTCCAGCGCAATGAGTGCTGCAGAGTCAGCCGCTGATCCTTCTACGAGGAGCACATCAGCAAAAACACACCCATGTACCAGGATGTCTGCCACATCTGCATCTACTGCCGCATCACGGAGCAGAACTCCTGTCGGTACATTCGTCGGCGCAGTGCCGTCTGGGTCATACACTATAGTGGTGCCCGTACCATTTACAGCCACTATAGTCCCCGCAGGGATATCCTCAGCGTGGTCAGCGAGTCCTCTTGTCATCACGACGGGAGGATGAATATCATCAAGGATCTTTTTGTCTGAGACTGTGATAGATTTCAGTATATTATCCATCTTTTACACCTGCCCGTTTTTGATTGTTTCTGTCTGCTCGGTCTGTCTGCCAGGGTTACTGTCTGAAAAGTCATGCGACAGATCAGTCAGCTTAGGCATACCGCTCATCAGAGCCTTGAAAGCAGCCAGAGGAGTTTCCTCTTTATCGCTGAAGTTGATAACCTTACCGCCTGCAGCGAGTCCTTCAGCGAATGCCAGCACATTAGCCTTATCTTTACCGAGCAGCTTTTCATCCGCTACCAGCTGATCAACGAACTGTGTCAGCTCAGCCTTAGCCTGTTTTGCCTGAGCATCAGAGAACTCTGTGTTCACTTTTTCAAGATCGGCTTCCGCTTTATCAGCACGCTCTGTTTCCTGTTTCTTCTCCGTCTCAAGAACACTGAGACGATCCTGCATTACCTTCAGCTGCGCTTGCAGCTCTTCAAGTGTCATATCGACCTCCTTTTGGTCTTGTATGTCTTCATACTCGTATTGTTCAAAGCCCTCACCGGACTTAAATTCAAAATCTTTCAAGCCTTTCACCGCCGGAGGCAGTGCCCCCAGAAAGCCCACATGTCGGAGCAGTCCAGAGGGGTAAAGGCTTATACTGCGTTTCTTAAACAGACTGCGGTTCACCCAGTCTTTAAACTCCGGCTGGATGTCCCGCAGTTCTGCCATCAGTCTGTCACCCGCCACAGATAGCGCCTTTACCCAGCCGTATGCCGGGGCATTATCCGCCGGATGCCCTATGACCACAGGGGCATCATGGTCAGACACATTATAGTCATTTGCTATCTGATGCAGTTTTTCCGGCGTAGCTTCGTACTCCTGCCCCCCTGCATCTCTGTGTTGTCCGGTTCTAAAAACCTCTATCTTCATATCTCTTGACCTCTCAAAGTCTTTCAACTATATTTAAATCAGGTAGCGTACCCTGACCGTCAGACCAGTGGCGGCAATCAGCAAGGGTGTTGCCTCCCGATGGCTGGATCACATCGGGTTTACTTTTGCCTATAGGACAAAACTCCGACTCTCTGCTTTTCCAGATACTTCAGCACTTTTTCAACACTGCCTTTCTCTGCATTCGGTGCAAAGACTGTCGCCGGCAGATATCTGCTGCCTGCCAGGTTAAACACACCAAAGCCGCCGATCTGTCCTGCCGAAGTTTTAAAGAGCTTCAACAGCCGTGCCACAGCCATAGGTTTGTTTGCAACCTCCGCAGGTACAGACCAAACCTCAAAAGGATTCTGGATTGTCCAGGCCAGAGGTTTCATATACTGCTCACGGCCGGACTTCTCTATCTTCCACAGCCCTGTCTGCTTATCTATAAACAGCGTCTTACTGATCACAAAGGGTAGCCTCATCCCTGGTACAGTTATCACTGCGCTCCCTTCCATCTTCAGGTTAAACTCATTCAGGAATGCCTCGGCATACTCTTCAGGCTTCAGCCCCTTTGGCATTATGTCTGTGTCTTTCACATCTATGATGTATTTCGGGTCTATGTCTTTCAACGGTATACGGCAGTCATCTGCAAAGTCTTTTCTGCATCTGGCTCTGTCTGTCAGGTCTTTTATATCTGTGGCTTCACTTGGTGAAAGCTGTGCAAGTCCTTCAGCAGGATTTCCTGCAAAGCCGGCATCAGGTATCAGCTTCACTTTTGAAACTTCTCCGGTCTCCGGATGCACAACATCTATCACCTGACCTGTCAGATCATCCTGTTCAACATGCAGCTCCATGCGTTTCACCTGAGCAGCAGAATACGCACGCACTCCACAGCGGCAGCGATACCCGTTAACGGGAAACCATGTGATCCAAAAGGCATGGTCTCTGTGATACACTTTGCCGTGCAGTGCAGTATGAGCGGGGCGTGTCCTGCTATCATTCACAGCAGAATACATCCAGTATTCCTTCAGCTTCGACTTACGCAGGCTTGCATATCTGCCAGCCATCAGCGAACTCTGCATGTTAGTGCGGAAGATATTGTCTATCCTGTAGCCCTTATCCTGAAAGCCTGTCTTTTCCCATACATCACTGTTTTTAAAATCTTCATAGCTGAGGCCGTCTTTCACAGCACTACCTATCTGCTGATAGATAGATGCCAGGGCATCCTGGCTGGATATACCAGACACAGTAAAAGCACGCTGCCTCTCCACCTCTGTCAGAGCCTTAAACTCATCCACAGGCAGGGGCGTTTTACCTCCCCAGAACTCAACAGCTTCTTTTAATTCCATCAGCTCAATACTGCTCACTCGAAACCTCGCTTATATATGCGTTTAAAAACGTTTATAAATGCCCTTATCCGGCCGTTTGTGCTAAATACGCACATTCGGCTGTTTCATATATTTAATGCGTTAAAACGCCTTATTCCCGTTCGTCTTCTATAGTGGTGCCATATCCTGCAGAGATAACAGCAGCTCTCTCCAGAACATCCTGCATGTCCTCATTATTCAAATCAGGTAAAAGTGCAGCCAGGCGTTCCATCAGCTCCTCATAGTCTGAGCTTTCATCTACTGCTTTACGCACTGCCTGCTCTATGTTTTTCATAGATGCTTTACCCACAGCTTCAGTCACCAGGTCTTCTATTGCCTGTTGCTCCGGTGTAAACTTTTTATTCTTACTGTCAGCAAACATAAGCCCGTCACTCCCTCTGTCAGAACCGGTATCAACATCCAGGTCGTCTTCTTCCAGGTTGTATTGTTTCATGTAATACTTCTTAGTGAACCTGACACCCTGCTGTGTAAGTCGTGTATCTCTGCCTGCTGTATCTTCCTGCTCTTCAGCCTCATCTTCAGGCCAGTGGAAGCTAGGACTGATCACGCCAGCAGCTGCATTTACCTTGGTGTATATCCAGGCTATCTCTTCCATCGCTGCCTTTACCAGCTTTCGGTCTGCGGCCTGATAAGATGCCAGTGTTGATGCGTGCACCTTGCCTGCAGAGTATGCAGCACCATCTTTTGATACTGAGCTGGTCAGAGTCTGCCCTTGCAGCACTTTACTAATGGCAGCGTCCATGTGCTCTATCAGCTTCTGGTGTACCTGACCGCCAGATCCGTTATTACTCAGGAGCTCCACTCCGCCACCCTGCGGGATGATAGCCACTGCGTCCTGCACCATGTTTGTCAGGTTAGACAGCATCTCACGCTTATCAGCGTATTGTGTGCCTTTGGCATATTTGCCGATCACCCAGGGCATACCGAAACGCTCTGCGAATATCCCCCAGAATTTTCGCCCGCCACGCTTCAGCGCAACAGGCCAGAAACATCTTGATAGCAGGCGCAGTCCGTATGGGTTCTTATATGTCGGGAAATGTCTCACAAGGACGAACTTATTTTTTGGCAGCGGCTTACCGTTCATGCCGCTGTCCAGAGTCATGAATCGGGGCTGATTCTTATCATCGAAAGCAAACCAGCTGGTCGGCCGTGGACACAGATCCTTCAGCCTCCAGTATCCATTCTCCATCTTCCAGAGCAGCTCCACAGGTACAAAACCGTAAAAAGGCGTATCCAGCATCTGAGCTATCAGGTTGTATATATCTATATTCTCCAGATCCTGAGCCAGCATTGTGTAAGTCCTATTGGCTTCATCTGTTGCTTCCTCATCTTTTAATGCTCCAGCACGAAACTCATACTCCATACCCAGCGATCCGAGCTTGCGCCCCTGGGTGGCTGTTATGACCTCGTCATCGCTCATCAGGTCATCGAATACCTCATCCCCCTGAAACAGCTTACGCAGGATAGGATCAGGATCTGCCAGAGTTCCCAGCCAGTTAAATACCTCACCTCTGGTTGCCCTTGTCGCCACCTCGTCCAGCATCTGCGAACTGTCGCTAAAGTCCATCCATCTGCCATCTGCCGTATATATTCCATCAGCCATAATAGGCGGCCTCCCTGTATCCTTCTCTCTTTGCTGCAGACATCACTTCTGTCTCCAGCACCTCTATATTGTTTCTGGCATACACAGCCATAACCTTTGCTATGACGATATCGCCGTGGTGTTTCTTACCTTTTGAGTTGATTCTCTTACCGATAGTCGGCACACCATTCGCCGACACCCACACCCTGTGGTCATCACGCACAGCCTGATTGTCAGCCATGCGTATAGTGCCGTCTTCCAGGCGTGTCTTATAGCGTGGCACATTTTCCTGATACCACTTTTGATTCAGCTTGATCTCATGCACACGGTCTACTCCATAGCGCAGTGCAGTGTTCTCTGCTATCTGGGCACCGTTACCTGTAGCGTCCAGTGCAGCCCCGCCGAGGTTTACACGGTCAAGGATAAAGAAGAGAAATGTCTCCTGATCTGCGAACGGGATATTGCGAAGCTCCAGCAGGAACATGCTTGTAAAGTTGTCTCCATCATCGAAGCAAGGGTCAAAGATAGTTGCATCACCATTACGTGCGAAGTCCTCTCCGAACCACACTGTCTCCTTGTCGTACATCTCCAGCAGCGGAGTCAGATTTTCCTCACACCACTCAGTGATCTCAGCTCTGCGGACATCAGGGTCAAGCAGCTTCCATTCGTCAGGCTTCCCAAATTCCAGATAAGGGATGCCCTTATCCAGGTTGTTTTCCACAACAGCACTGTTGAAGTAGCTCTTGCCGGACTTCTTAGGTATACAGTCCAGCTCTTCATCCGCCGCTTCGCCGTATTGTTGATAGATAGATTCTACAAACGCATCTTCCGCTTCCGGTGAGTATTCCTTTCCGCTCACCAGACAGATACGTTTATAGAGCCCATCAGCGATAGCATCTCTGAATGTTACTGTGTGCAGGCTATATGGCAGCCTGCCTTCTTTGATATCTTTGATGTATATTGCAAAGGTGTTGTCTA
This sequence comes from Deferribacterales bacterium, assembly GCA_050253075.1. GTDB lineage: Bacteria > Chrysiogenota > Deferribacteres > Deferribacterales > Geovibrionaceae > Denitrovibrio. The sequence continues at coordinate 600,806 of JBFWJS010000001.1, read as the reverse complement.
TACCGTTATGGGTGCTGATGACTCTGACCTTTCCGCCCCAGATCAGCATAGCCAGGGCAGCCTTCAGCACCTCTTCGAGGTCTTCATGGAAAGCAGCTTCATCTATTACGATGATCCCTTGCTTACCTCTCAGGTTAGACGGAGCAGAGGACAGAGCAGACACTCTGTGTCCACTAGCCAGCTTGATCACATAGGTCAGGATATCTTTGTTTTCGTCTTCTATTATCTCTTCATCTATATCAACCAGCTCATTGTGCAGCACACGGACAAACTCAGCTGCCGCACGTATGAACTCTTGCGCCATCTCTTTGTTGTATCCGATGTACCAGATATCGTCTCCGATCTCTCCGGCAGCAGTCAGACAGTCATCCAGTATCTCTCCGAATGTCCCGCCGATACGTCTGGACTTTTCCAGAAACTTCACATCAGCCAGATCAGCACACCAGTCAGCCTGATATTTCAGAAGGATGCGGATATCATCACCGTTACTTGCGGTAACTGTCTGTATCGGCTTTATGTGTTTGTCAGTGCTTTCAGCCATAACTGCTTTCATGGATTTCCCTGTGTTATTTACTAATGCCCAGGATCTCTTTCTTGATCCTCGCAACTGTGTCCGGTGTCAGACCTTTCTTCTTAGCTATTCCTGCCACTTTTTCAGCGACAGCCTTCGCTCTGTCTCTGATCTCTATCTTCAGCTTTTCCCTGCTCACGTTCGACTTCTGCAGGTTCGCCAGGTCGGTCATGATCCTTGTGCTTTTCTTCAGATCCACATCATCTGTCATCAGCATCTGCATCAGCTTGTTCAGGATCAGCTTAGTCGTTGCTTCCTCCAGAACCATGCTGCTTGCCTCATCACCCACCAGCGTTGCGGACTGCTCTTCTATCACCTTCATATCTTTAACAATGTCAAAGAAGGTTTTACCGTATCGTCCCACAGCAGAGCGGCTTATGTCATACCCTTCAGCGTTCAGCCATGCGGTGATATCGTCATAGGTCTCGTTATCTTCCACCAGTCGGCGCCGCAGTTCCTTGCGGATGTTTTCGGGCAGCTCGCTCTCTATGCTGCTGCGGCGTTTGCTATGCTCACCCAAGTTCATCCCTCAGCTTTTGTATATGTGTGTCCAGCTCCAGCACTTCTTGCTTGATCTCGTCCAGCTCAGTGCTTAGCACCCTCACACGTTCAGTATCTATATCAACCAGCTTCGTCACCTCATACAGAGTCAGGTCAGCAGTGATAGACTCCATAAGGCTGTCAGCCCGCAGAGTCAGCTTTCTGCGCTGTTCTTTCAGCTCCTGCAGCTTCCCCTGCATGATCAGTCTATTACTGCTCATGGCTTCATTCTCCCTTGCTCACGCACCAGTGGGCAGATTTGGTTATTCTTTGCTATGTCTTTCATCTCTGTCAGCTCCCTTATGTTCAGGACCACGGTGTCGTGCAGGTCAGTGCTCAGACGCAGAAAGCCTTTCACAAGCTCTGCATTGTTCTCATACATCTGTTTAAACTGCGCTGACTGTGTGTTTGCAGATTTTACAAACTCGTCCAGCTGCTTACGCTGGGTAATAGTCACCCAGACCAGAATCGCCCAGGGTGAAATAAGCATCACAACAATCAATGTACCCACTGGCCATGTACCTATTCTTTCCAGAAGTGTAGCAATGGCGGAAAAAGCAGCTATCTGTTCCGGTGTCATACCTCACCCCTGATCTCACGTATCACCCGTGCAGACTTGCGTTTAGCCTGCACGGATCTTATCCCTTTCATAGCCAGTGGCAGCACTGCCGACACCAGCTGAACAATCGCTAGCAGTGTCATGATACTGCCGATGCTCCTTCGCCTATGCGTGCCAGTGCAGCGTGTATAGCTTCGTCTGCCTCTGTCTTAGACAGCGTTGGTACAGCAGATACCAGCTTTGTCATAGCCATCTGTTTCTTTTCGCCAGCGTGGAGCTTGACAGAATACTTAGCCTTCTGGGCCGCTATCTCCGTCACATAGAGCACAGCTTCCTCTGCCATGTTCTGCACATACTGCATCTGCTCTTTCTTCAGCTGTATGCCCGTCTTCTTTTGGAACTGCTGCATAGCCATCAGTGCCAAGACACCGCCCAGAGATGCCAGCGCAGGGAATACATATCCGCTCAGGATATTGCCCACAGAGTCTGCCACCACAGGGTCAGCCGTACAGCCCACCGCCGCAAAAGCAAGCAGCAGGACGAGAAAAATAGATCTTAATATCTTCATCAATACCTCCTACGGTCTGTATGATTTCATAAACTCACGGAGCTCAGAGACATCAAAGTTCGGGCATGTTTTGCCGTGTGCCTGCGCTGTCTCGTAATGTCCGAGAATGTTTTCTATAGGTATGTCGAATTTGTCCATGAGCCTGAAAAGCAGGTCATGCAGAGATGCCATTTGATTAAGAGAAAATGATCTGACACCGATATTGCAGATGCCGATAGAGTTAGAGTTATACCCAAGCGCATGTGCGCCCACTTCATCACCAGTGATGAAGTGATCGCCGTCCAGCGGTCTGCCGGTTTCGATACTACCGTCCATCTCAGGAATAAAGAGATCAGGTGCGATCTTGCCGTTACAGATCACAAAGTGATAGCCGATGTCTCTCCAGCCACGTTGCAGATGCCATTGACGTATAATAGCAGCAGAGCCAAATGTGCTGTCGCTGCAGTGTATGATTATGTTTGAAAGTCTTGCCATGTGTGTCTCCTAAAACAGCATGATGCTGTTTCGCCGTGCGCAGCGAAACCACACTTGTGTGGTGCGAGCGCATGTCGGAATTTCCACGGATGGCAAATTCCGATTGGCTTAAGAGTCACATTAGGCAATATGGTTGATTATTACACTACGGGGAGTTTGAAGAAATTATAATAAGTTAAGGGGTTTATGTTTGGAGTGTCTCAGAATATACAGATATAAGATAGGTGTCAACACATGAGAGCTCACACCTTTTTTCTAAGCTCTCTCAATTCAACTTTCACTTTTTCATGCGTAGATTTTAATAACTTATTTACTAATGTTTTATATCTATAATCTTGCATAACATCTGGTATTGATATCTCACGTGGAGATATCGACTGGTTAGCAGTAAGTGTTGTTTTTATCATTGGGCATTGATCAATATCTAAATTCTGCCAAGATAAATTCTCAGATCCAGTTTGCTCCAGAATCTCTTTCTTTAATATTTTTATAAATAATTCATAGTCAGATTTTATATATCTTTTATTCGTAAAGCCCACTTTGCTTGACAATGCTATTATTTCTTCTGCGAGAAGTGGTTTATCTAATAAAAGCTTAACGAATAAGTAAAGCTCTGAAATAACGAAATTTGATGTACTGAGCAGAAACTTTTCAAGCAGATCAGAACGCTTGTGATATAGTATTGCGCCAAGCAAAGCATTGGTTGAGTAGCTATGGAATGAATTATTATTATGATTAGCATTCAGCCGTAGTATCATATCAAATGCTGCGTCTATATCTCCTAAGAACAGATGTCTTTCAAGACCGTAATAAAATAAAAATACATAGCCTATATCAACTGAAATTTCAATATTCTGAAGCCAGCTAAGGTAAACCCATCTTTGCTCAGGGTTAAGGTTTTCATATCTTGGCCAATAGCCTAATGCTTCAACAAACATGAGGTCATGCGGCTTCTTTATTGGAAGTGTAATGTCTATCAGACTCGGTTCTATATCTGTATTCATGTATGCTTTAAAAGAAATACCAAGACCTGTATCGATAGTGTTCCCAACAGAGTCAGGATCATAATTCTTATATTTACCATTAGAGAACCAAAGTAAGTGTGCAATATCTTCTGGCATCCTCGTCTTCTGTACTACCACCCCATCTATATTATCCACCTGATGAACTATATTATTCTCAGAGTTTTCCTTTCTGACAGGTGTTTTAACATTTACATTTTCAGACATCTTTTTCTTTTTTCTTCGGTTATAAAAATAATAGATAATTATTGCCCAAAAGATAATTCCATATATTGTATCCATTGGTTCTACTCCTCATGAAGTTTTTTAATAGCTTCCATTTTTGACTTAAACTGTTTGATGATTTTTGGGGTACCATATTCTAAAATCATTTCAAACAGTTCCTTAACGTCTTTCTCAACGCCCTCTGTCATAGGGTTTGTAGGCGTTCCAAAATGGGTTATGTTACCATTATTTTGTATCTGTATTCCGTAATTCTTTTGTATGCTTTGGTTATTTGAATATGAGCCATACATGTTACCTGTGCCTGTTTTCAACCATGTTTCACTAATACCAAAAACACTACATATGAGATTTATTATAGAATCCTTTGGCGGTTCCTCTAGTGCTTCCCATCTTTGTATTGTTGCCAAACCTTTTCCAAGTCGTTCACCAAATTGAGTTTGTGAAAGCTCTAACTCTTTTCTTATCTTTTTCAGTTGTGCTCCAAACATTTACATTTACACCGCAAACAATACCTCGAAATGATAAAGTTAATATTTGACATTACCTCATTTTGATGTATTATTTAGTTACTTATTACTTAAAAACTACTTGAGGTTATCATAATGCACATTGATCTAGCAATCGAAAAACTCACTAAACGTAACGAATTAGACAAAATCCGCCGACGTAAAAAAATCACACAAACACAAATCGCCGAAAAAGCAGAAGTAACGGGTGCTTCTGTCAGCCAGTTTTTTAACGGCAAGATAGACTCAGACCGCATCGAAGCAGCAGCCAAAGAACTGCTCGGCATCAAATGAAACATAATACCCTTTCCCTCCTGAAACACTCCTGGGTTTGCCTCCCCATGATTGAAGCACATGGGGAGGATTCTTTCAATCCTAGTAATTTGCAGGGATAGGAACAATATAGGAGACAACTAATATGACACTTAACAGAATGCCTGATCTGAGAGAAATCTCATTCCAGCAGGCAAAGGAATTCGCAAAAGCAATGAGCCCTGCCACATTCAAAGACCTGGCTATCAGCTCCGGCATACCGAGCAGCACGCTACAAAGAATGTTCACTGATCCGGAATACGACCCATCAGCTCGTAACATCCCGCTACTGTGCGAAGGTCTGGGCAACACAATAATGGTGGACTGGATGGCATCCAAAATAGGCGGCCGTGTCGTCCTGGATACCGAGCAAAAACCATCACAGGAAAGCCTGCAGGTAAACGTGGCAAAGATGATGCGTGAAGCTAGCGATGTCATAAGCGCAGATGCAGAGGCTCGCATGGACGGAGTCTACACCGTAGAAGAACTGGAGCAGATAGAGCGTGAGGCAAACGAGCTGATCAACGCTGCCCACAGTGTCAGAGAATCTGCCAGAAAGCGCAGACTCCAGATGAAGATGCAGGAGCAGAACAATGGCTAAAGTGGGCGGATACACAGAATTATCCACTGTGGCTAAGGCTCTGGATATCCTCGACATGCTCAGTCTGCAGAAACAGCCTGTGGGCACACAGGCAATAGCAGACGAGATGGATATCACATACACCTCAGCAAAGAACTACCTCGTCACAATGGAGAGCAGGAAATACGTCCGTTCTGTCGGTGGTCAGTGGGAGCTAGGTCAGGCGGTAACAATGCTTTATGCACGCCGTAAAGCAAAGCTACAGGCAGCACAGACAAACATAAATCAGGAGCTAGGCAATGACTAAGAAACACTTCATACCGATGACTGATGATATGCATCAGATATTCAAACTTGTCGAAGCAGAACGCCAGAGACAAGACACGAAATGGGGCGGCTCAGACCACGATGACACCCACTCAATGAACCAATGGGGACTCATCATAGAGGGCATCTGTCATAAGATAGAAAAAGCCGAAACCATTGCCGATGCGGAAAGAGAACTCGTTCAGGCAGCAGCCACAGCATTTGCTGCCTTAGAGTCTATCAAGAGAGCAGAGAGAGGTCTGGGCTCTTATCAGTTAGCGTTTCTCAGACAGTTTCCTCTCTCATTAAAAGATCGTATTGTTTTCACCGAACCTGCAAAGCAGTATGGTAAATCAGAAGCCATGCGCACACTCTGGCCAGAGGATTTCAGATCAGGCTCTGTCTGGTTCGATTGTCGCACATATCCTCTATGGTCAGGTTGTGACATATCTGAAAGATTCTTTGATGAAGCCGAGCCAGAAAAGCAGGAAGACACAACTACAGCCCACACATGCAAGTCATGCAAAGAGCCAGTGAAAGACACCACAGATAGATTTTGCCGCACATGTGGCGGGGATCTCCGTCAGTGTCATCAGGAATGCAACAATTGCGGACACACCGCAATAGGTCTGGCAGATGATCCATACTGCCCAAAGTGCGGCAAGCCCACATCCTTTTTTAATAAGGAAGACGAGCTATGAGAAAGGATCTGCCAAAGACAAAGCATGAGCTCATATTCGACTGCTGTGGCTCATGCCGCAGCGAGGCTAAGCAATTCCTTAAATCTTCAGACGGATCTTCATCAGCGTTCTACTGCACAGCAGAATACTGCGAAGTCTTCACCGACAACGTAAGGCCGTCTGGCGTCCTGCTCACTCCCGAAGAGGCAGAGCAGACAAAGTCTCTCGCAGAGTGGCGAAACAGACAACTCACTCTTAATAGACTGGGGCCATAACATGAGCAAAGGATTATACAGCACTCTACCAAGAGACACATACACCCCAAATCAGATGGCGATGCTGTCAGAGTATGCAGCAGATGCGAAACCATATATCGGAGACGACTGTGTACCCTACGACTACATAGTTTTTAAAACATCTGAAGGCACATATGAATACACCTATGACGAAGACCAGAAAGTCTACGTCTTAATGTAAGGAGATAAAGATGGCAAAGAGAGAATTACAGATAGAGCTCCTCGTAAACGAAGGAGCAAAGCAAGACCTGATCATAGCAATACAGAGCACCGCAAAAGTAATCAACCGTATAGAATCAAAAGAGCAGGTAGCAACACTCAGCCAAGAGGCCGAAGAGTTATTTACCAAACTTTTTGAAAGCCTTCTGGATATCAGAGATGGCTTTATCAAACTGGGCAACGGGCTTTGATATGTCATCTCCCGTAAAGTTAGTAATAGCTCCACAGGACGGGCAAGTAATACTTCCACCAGGCTTCATGTCCTTCATTTTTACATGGAGCTTATGGTTGCAATTTCCACAAGCGAATTCAACAGATTGATCACTAAGCATATGTCACCTCTGATCTGATTATAACACAGATGCCGAGGACAGGAGGAAGAAATGGCAGGGAAAAAGAAAGAAACAATAGATGAAACACAGGCAGCAGCCGACAGAGCAGAGCTAGACCTCGCAGCGGCAGAAGAAGTAGTAGCCGAAGAGGTTATGGAGGAGCAAGCCCTTCAGCCTGTAAACCAGCAGGAGAGAGAGGCTCTGATAGCAGATGCATTCAAACTTACTGGACGCATAGAGGGAGTCAGTTTTATTTCAAAAGTGGCGACAGTCGCCACTTTTATGCTTCTAAAAAAAGTCAAAGAAAACAAAGTCTATAAAGACATGCCAGGCATCGGAACATGGGAAAACTACTGTCAATCAATAGGTATCTCACGTAGGCAGGCTGATGAAAACTTACAGAATCTACAAGCTCTGGGCGAAGAGTTTTTGGCGACAGTCGCCACTTTTGGACTTGGTTATAGAGAGCTTCGTCAGCTCCGCAGTCAGGCAGCCGAAGGCACACTGTCCATACAAGACGACAGAATCATTATAGATGCATCCGGAGACCAGACAGAGATCCCCCTCACCGACAAAGACGAGTTAAAAGAAGCACTGGAAGGCCTGCTGAAAAAGAAAGACGAACAAATAGAGCGTGAAAAGCAGCTCAATAAAACATCTCAAAAGGTTATCTCTGCAAAGCAGAAAACCATAGATGATATGGCATCCGAGCTGGCAAAGCATGAAGCCTCCGCAGAGGCTTTGGGCATCTCAGCAGACGAGCAGAAATTTATTCGTAATATACAGAATATAAAGATAATCGCAAAGGGCCAGCTGATAAAGCTGGAGCGTCACAATCTCCCACAGGATATGACACCGACGATGGAGGCAGAGTACATATCTGTTGTCAAAGATCTGGAAGAAATCTTTAACGATGTGATGCAAGGCACAGCATACAGCGACAGCTTCACAGCAGCAGACAACGCCATGCCGGAGCTGCCGTGCGACACATGCCAGAAAGGCGACACATGCGAACGCAGAGATTTCTACAGTGACGGTTTTCAGACATATAAGTGCGATAACAAAGTACCAAAGGATTAAGCATGTGGGAAAGGGAACTGGCAGAGAAACTGCAAAAAGCTGATACCCCCTCTGCCCGAAGAGAGATAATCAAAGCGTATCAGAAAACAACGGGTCTGTGCGAATCAACGCTCTACCGCAGAGCCCGTGCAAACGGCTTCTCCAGCGGCAGACAAAAGAGAACAGACGCAGGCAAGTGTACTATGAATAAGCATCAGATACAGTTCCTGCACTCTCTGCTGATGACAACATCCAGAGAGAACAAAGGCGCACACATGCCCATGAATGAGGCTCTGCGCATAGCCGAAAACAACGGCGTAATAGAAAAAGGAAGCGTAAGCGTAAGCACTCTGAACCGCATCCTAAAGGACAGACAAATGGACAAAAAGACAATGGGAACAGCAAAGCCGGCAGTCCAGATGAGAAGCCTGCACCCGAACCACGTTCATGTTGTGGATTCCTCGGTCTGTATCCAGTATTACCTGAAAGACGGACAGATCGGACTGAGAGACGAGAAGTCTTTATATAAAAACAAGATCGAAAACTTCAAACAGATAAAGCAGCGTCTGCTGCGCTATGTCCTGGTAGACCACTACAGCGGGGCTATCTACGTAAAGTATTACTACAGCAGCGGTGAGACACAGGCAGACCTTTTCGACTTCCTCATCTCCGCATGGGAAGAAAAGAGCGGCAAGCTGCCATTCAGAGGTGTACCTGCCCAGCTCCTGAGAGACCACGGCTCTGCGAACATGAGCAAGACTATCATGGGCTGGCTGAAGAGGCTGAATGTCGAAACTCCAAAGTCAACGCCGTACCAGTCACAGATACAGGGTGCTGTGGAACGTATGCATAATTTTGTCGAAGGCAGTTTCGAATCAGGGCTCCGTCTGCAGCCGGCTCACTCTCTGGAAGATATCAACACATGGGTCACAGACTGGTGTATTTCCATAAACTCAGAACGCATACACCGCAGAACAAAGCAGAGCAGAAACTCACTCTGGATGACAATCAAGCCAGAGCAGCTTATCAACCTTCCGGAGAGGAAGCTGCTTCAGGATCTCTTTCGTGAGCCGGAAGTACCTAGGACAGTTGACGCTCACTATGCTATCCCGTTCCGCACTCTGGACTACGACCTGCGCATGATACCAGGCATCATTCCACGCAAGAGCAAGGTACAGGTTGTCCTGCGTGTATTCGACTGGCCGAAGATCGGCGTGGTGTTCAACGATCAGGAATACATTGTCGAACCAATAGCAAAGAACGAAGCAGGGTTCAGAGAGGATGCACCGATCATCGGGCAGGAGTACAAAGCACTGCCAGAGTCAGACCTGCAAAAGCAGGAAGCAATATCAGAAAACCTCGCATACGGAGACAATAGAAAAAAAGGAGACCTGCCTTTCGGTGGCAGTCTCACAGTCATGGGCAACAGATCAGAAGATGTTCCCGAATACATTTCAAAACACGGCACAGCACACGAGCTCGCAAAGATAGAGACACTGGAGGATAAGCGCATCCCCATAATTGATGTACTCGACAGGATATCTAAAAAGCTCGGCAGTATACCAAAGGGTATGAATCAGGAACTGCGTGACAAGTATGGATCGTCAGTATCACTGAAGGAAGCTGAGAAGATCGTGTGGGAAATAACAGAAGGAGGAGACACAGATGCAGGCACTACTGAAACGATGTCTTCGTGAGAACGGTATCAGCCAGGCACAGTTATCAAAGACAGCAGGCTTCAGCCCAGCGGCCTTATCTCTCGCTGTGAAGGGAGTCTTCCCTGCGAAGAGAGAGCAGTTTGACGAAAAAATAGCAAAGGCTTTTGAAGTATACCCAAAGCTCACAGAGTGGATGGATACAAACGAGTACACGATGGCAGACCTCTGGCTGGATGACGAGGAAAGCGGAAAGATCGGCAGAGGACGCATAGCAGGACAAGAGAGGAAGAAACCATTTCAGCTGAAAAAAGCAGCAGAGTTTGAAGCAGAGCCAGAGGAGGCAGAGATGATAAACATGAGAACAATGAAGTATTTCAAGCTGTTTAAAAATCCATTCGTAGGCGACATAAACAGTGTCGATGATATCTACTATTCAGAGGATCACCTATTCGTAAAAGAGATGATCCTTTCAACCGCACATCATAAAGGCATGTTCGCTGTCTATGGCGAAGTCGGCTGTGGTAAATCCGCTATCCGCATGGCAGCAGCAGAGCAGCTGGAGGACGAAGGTATAAAGGTGATCTTCCCTCAGATACTGGACAAGTCCAGCATCACACCGGAGTCTCTTCTGGATGCTATCATCATGGACATAGCTCCGGAGGAAAAGCCGAAGATCCGAAGAGAGCAGAAATCCAGACAGGCTATCCAGCTGCTTACTAACAGGTGCGAAACCGGATATCAGCAAGTCTTATTCATCGAAGATGCAGAACTGCTAAACATCAAAGCTCTCAAGTCTGTGAAGAGGATCGCAGAGCTAAAGAACGGTTTTCAGTCTCTTTGCGGTGTTGTCTTCTTTGGGCAGCCAGAGCTGGAGACCACTCTATCAGATAAACGACACGACCTCAGAGAGCTTACACGCCGTATGGATAAAGCTCAGATCACAGGCATGACACAGGAAGAAGTGGAGAAGTATCTTATCCACAAGTTCAACAGAGTAGGCTGTAAGAACATCTCCACTATCTTTGCCAAAGATGCCTATGAAGCTATCTATAGAAAGCTGAAATCAAGAGGTAAGCTCGGTGACGTTGAGTATCACACATACCCTCTAACTATTAATAACCTTGTGGCAAAGGCTATGAACTTCGCAGCGAATATAGGCGAAGAGCTTGTAACCGCAGACGTTATCTTCAAGGCATAGGTGAAGAAATGGAAGGGCTAGCGACACAAAGGCAAAAGAAGATCAGAGAGCAAAAAGAAGAGCTGCGAACACTGGCACTTAGTGCAAAAGATTATATGGATTTTACAGAAGCAACAAGTCAGCTAGTGGACAGCATAGATGTGTTTGATCTTATGGAAGAGTTCAGGTCTCAGGGAGCAGAGTCTCTTGGGACATACTATAAAAACATCAGAGGTGAATGATGGACGGATTCTTAACAAATGCACAGGGTCATATGGTTCCAACGGATAAGGTAAAGCCTGCTGATCTGCTCCGTGACGAGCTTGTGAAAAAGCTCATAGCAGATGCAAAGTGCGAGCAGGCAGGCTTACAGCATTTTAAGACAGAGGCGACAAATCAGGTCAACGACTTCGTTGATCTCATCGCCGCCGAACACGGCGTGGAGCTGGGAGGGAAGAAAGGCAATATCAGCCTACTTAGCTACTGTGGCTGTATGAAGGTAAATATCCAGGTTAGCGAACACATAACATTTGACGAAAGCCTGAAGGCTGCAAAAGCGATCATTGACGACCTGATTCAGGAATGGAGCGATGGAGCAAACGTAAACCTGAAGGTAGTTGTCATGGATGCTTTTGAGGTGGACAAAGAAGGCAAAATATCCGTGTCCCGCCTTCTCGGTCTCCGCCGCCTAGCGATAGAAGAGGCAGAGTGGAAAAAGGCTATGGATATCATCAGCGATTCCATCGTTGTAACAGGCAGCAAGAACTATATCAGATTCTACGAGAGGGATACACCAGAAAGCGAATGGAAAGCTATCAGCCTGGACATAGCGAAGCTAGATATTAAAGACAAATAGCGGGATGTGTGTCCCGCTGGCGGCTTGCTTGTCGAGCCTCCAGTGGGGTTTACTTCCCCCAGCCATTTCCCCCCCTTAACAAACCCTGTGCCCCTTTGTGGGCGCAGGGGCTTAAAGAGGTACACATGAGGATGATAGAAGCAAAGCAGATAACGCTGATACACGTTGCAAAGACGAAGCTCGGCATGGATGAGGACACATACAGAGACATGCTCGCCAGATTTAAAGTGAAGAGTTCAAAGGAACTGACATACTTCCAGGCGACTCAGCTCATAGACGAGCTGAAAAAGAAAGGCTTCAAGATGAAGCGCAGACCAAAGAATAGACCGAAGAAACAGCAAGGCGGCGGCATCTCAGAAAGCCAGCTCCGTCTTATTCAGTTTCTGGCAGACCAGTATCCCTGGAAATACGAAAACGGCTTCGAACTCTGGCTGCAGAAACAGCACGATAAAGGACTCATAGACTTTACAGACAATCAGTTATTCTTCGACTGGGACGCTCAGAAAGTAATAGAAAAACTGAAACAAATGACAGGGATCTCCACATCAGACATCTCAGATTATGTGCAGCCATATCTGGACTGTAAACGTGAAAACCCTGGCATGTCTTTCAAAGACTGGAAAAAAGCAAACATGAACAAAGGAGTAGACAATGAATGAAGCCACTTTAGTTATTGTAGGCGTTTTCGTATTTCTGCTTTTAGCCTTGGGCTCTTGTTTATACAGCTTGAACTTAAGTGATAAACGCAAAATAGAAGTCATTAAAGAATATCGTCTCATCATCGAAACAGTCGTTAATAACCACAAACTGACAGATGAAGAGAAAGAAGCAGTAATCAAACAAACAAAAGAACTCATCAAATAAGGAGTAGAGAATGGACAAGTTCGCAAAACTATATGAGACAGAGAAATATGGACAGATCCTTGTACTGAAAGAGGATCATGAAGATGAACCTAGTATCAGTGTTAAAGTTAGGCCTGAAGGTTTAGGAGGAGCTAGCTTTAGCTTTAACTATAACGACTCTGATGAAGGCATAGAAGAGCTATGCAGATGCTTTGATGAATTTACACAAGAAGCAGCAGAGGAGGCTGCTGAGTTCATATTCAACTCTGTAAAAGACACACTATTAAAATCAACCGAATCATAGCCGAAACGCTCCGCATGGAGCGTCTGTGGAGAATGGTCTCTCCGCACTGATGAGGCAGACCAATATAAGGAGACAACAATGCCAAAGAACAAAAGTATCGACCTAACAAACCACTTGTTTGCACAGTTAGAAAGACTCTCTGATGAAGAAACCACGGGAGATGAATTGAAAACAGAGATTATCAGAGCAAAGGCTATTACAGACGTATCAAAGCAAATTATTGCAAATAATGCTTTAGTGCTGAAAGCTCACATAGCTGCTCAGAAAGGAGAAGTATATGGTGATATGCCCGATGTCTTTAACAGTAAAACTGCAATAGAGGCTCAAGATTAAGATGAGGTATATGAATTTTCATATTACATTCTTAAAGCAGAATATCAAAGGTATAAGCTATAAGGATCTGACAGAGTTATTTAACTCTGAGTTTGGGCTTGCCTTGTCTGTAGACCAGATTAGGAGTACATGCAAAAGGCATGAACTCACAAATGACTGCCCTCGTGGACACCGCAGAGGGCAGTCACCTAATCAAAAGTTTTTTGCTGTGCATATAGACTTCCTTAAAGAGAATATCACTGGTCGTAGTATTGCTGAACTAACATTATTGTTTAATGAGCACTTCAAGACTGATCACGGCCGTGACTCTATCAAACGGATATGTTCAGTGAATCATCTATGTAATGGCCGTAACACTCGTTTTAAAAAAGGACACATCCCCTGGGATAAAGGCAAGAAAGGTTTTATGGGTGCTAATCGCACATCATTCAAAAAAGGGAACCGTCCTAAAAATGCTGTCGAGGTCGGCACAGAAATTACTGACAGAGACGGCTATCTTAAAGTTAAAATCAGCGAACCTAATGTATGGAAATATAAGCACCGTATGATATGGGAAAATGCGCACGGCGAAATACCCGAAGGCCATGCAATCATATTTGCTGATGGAGACAAACAGAACATCACTCTTGAAAATCTGATACTTGTATCACGAGCTGAGCTTGCTTATCTCAATCACAACAAGCTGATTGCTCCTGACGGCAGCTTAACACATTCTGCAGTACTGCTTGCAAAGGTTGCCCAAACTGCGGCCAAATTACAGAGAGAGTCAGACTGATGAAGTGGCAGCCTGAAGATCAGATAGTAAAACTTGACGATCTCTCCGGAGATTCCAGAATAGTTGCGGAGGCGATTTTTTCGGCCGCCTGCAAAGAAGGCATTTCCGAGTCTTCAGCCGAAAGGATCGCAGTCCGTTCTGTACTCGTTGTCGGTTCTCAGACTGGCGGCATGAACATTTACATTCATTCTACAAAGCAGATGTTTAGACCAGAGAGAGATAGGCAGATCATGAAAAAGTTTACGGGTTCTAATCAAAGAGATCTGGCTAAGGAGTTTGGTCTTTCAGAGAGTCATATCCGTGCTATCATCAATAGAAGTTCCTATGCGTTGTCACTGAAGGACGAACTCGAATAAGAGATTTAAATAGTTCCTTCTTATTCTTTCAATATGTTTGGAAATCCCATCTTATCCCACATTATCCCGTCATATCCCGTAAAAGTTTATAGTACGTTTTCTCTTCTTATTATGGTACTCTTCGACATCGTCTATAACAAATACGTTCATACCACACCCGCTCCGTTAAAATAACTTATTCACATTAAGCACCAGAACCGCCTGACCGTCGCCGAGTATCGTAACACCGCCGATGTAGTTCAGATGTGCGAAATACTCAGGCACAGGCTTGATAGCGATATCCATCCTGTTCAGCAGTTCATCTACAATGATACCCGTTTTGCCTGCATCTGTAACGGAAATTACTATACTTACTTCATCATCCAGCTCTTTATCCTCTCCTCCCAACAGCTTAGACAGTTGGAAAAGCGGGAGGACATTGCCTCTGTAATATATACCTTTGCCGAAATGAAGGTCTTTCACCTCGGCTTTGTCTACTATTATGGTCTCTGCCACATTCTCTATAGGGAATGCATAGAAATCGGTTCCGCCCATATTCACCAGCAGGGATGTAGACATGCCTATGGTCACGGGTATCTTCATGGTCACCCTTGTACCCTCGCCCTGAGAGGACGAAACGTCTATCGTACCGCCGACACTTATGATGGAGCTTTTCACCACATCCATGCCGACGCCTCTGCCTGATATGTCCGTAACTTTATCCGCAGTGGAAAAGCCGGGAGCAAGAATGAACTGGATTATCTCTTTTTCAGAAAGATTTGCATCCTCCGGAATCATTCCTTTGCTCAGCGCTTTCTTATATACTTTCTCGCTGTTTATGCCACGTCCGTCGTCGATAACCTCGATATAAACAAAGCTGCCTTCGTTATATGCCTTAAGTATGAGACTGCCTGTGCCGTACTTGCCCGCTGTCTCCCTCTCGGATGCAGGCTCGAGTCCGTGGTCACATGCGTTCCTCACCAGATGCACAAGCGGGTCGGAGAGTATATCTGCGATCTTTTTATCTATCTCTGTGTCTTCTCCGATGATGCGGAGGTCGATCTCTTTATTCTGTTTGCGTGATATATCTCTGACCACACGGGGGAATTTGTTGAAAACCTGCTTGATGGAAACCATGCGAAGGGCAAGTATATCCCTCTGCAAATCCTGAGATATCCTTGATATCAGGTTTGAGTTGTCCTTGATATCCTTTATGAGGCTGGTCGGGAGGTCATAATCCTTTATCAGCTTCTGCACCATATACTCATAGGCATTCTTGGCCACTGTGAGCTCGCCTATAGTATTGGTAAATTTATCTATCTTCTCCTGATCCACTTTCATGGACTGGGATATTTTCTCTTTTGATACTGCTGTGTCTCTAGGCTCGTCGTCATCCTGCGGGCGTGATTTCTCCGCCGCTTTCATGATGTTCTGCTTTTTCAGCACTACGTCGAGGTCGTCCTTGTTCAGCTTACCCTGGTCTACGAGTATCTCACCGATTCTCTTCTGCTGAGATTTCGCATGGGCTATCTCTTCGGGGGTCACTTTGCCTGATTCCACAAGGAGCTCGCCGAGCTTCTTCGGAGGTGATTTCAGCTGAGAGATATAGTTTGAGATACTGGCAAGAACTTCGCCGTGGTCTTCGCCCTTTACGGCCTTTTCCTCAAATGCAACGGCGAGGTCTGTAAGATCCTTAAATCCGATGAACTTCGCAGCATTACGCAGCCCGGCAGCAGCACGTTTCAGTATCTGTCTGCCCGTGGGTGAGTTCTCCGCCATTTCTATCATCTCGATGAACTGGTCGACCTGTCCGAGGAATATCTTCACATCCTCAGATACCACATGGACAGCTTCTGTGTGCTCTACCATTGTGCCCGAGAGGTCTGTGAGCATTTTATATGTCTTCGGCAGGTGAGGTTTCTCACCGTTCAGGATGGCCGCCACCAGTGACTTCACGTCTGAGATAACATTGAGAATGAACTCAGCCGCCTTATTATCAAACTGGACAACGCCGTCACGCACCTTATCCAGCATATTTTCAACGAGGTGAGCATATTTCTCCATAAAGGAAAAGCCCACATATCCACAGTCCCCTTTGATATTGTGGAACACTCTGAAGATGTTATCCACTGCATCACGGGAGCCTGAGCCAGTCTTTTCTATTTCTATAAGGTAATTTTCGATAGATTCGAAGTAGTCCTCGATGCCTGTCGCCAGCTCGGACAGCATCTCTGTGTCCAGCCCTGTGAGGTCTATCTCTTCCTGAGCCTGTGCGGGTGCACTTTGCACAGGTTTTTCCTCTGCTTTTGCAGCAGCTTTCGGAGCCTCTTCAGGGGCAGCGTCTAAGTTTATCTCGGTGACGGTCATGATGTCGTCGTCGAATGCGAGGTCGTTTATCTCTGCATGTGTGGCGTCGCTGATTATATATATTTCAGGGCGCAGATACAGCTTATACGGCTCGATGGACTCAGACGCAGGAATGGCGGAGATGTCTGTCTCGGCTATGAATACGTCTGATATCTCTCTCAGGTTTGCAAAGAGGGTGAGCGGGTCGTAACCGTTTTCGAGCATTTCATCGGTGAATTTTACATCCACCTTATAAGGCTTGCCGAACCCCGGGTGACTGCTTTTCAGCTTTTCTGTCAGCTCAGGGGAAACCCTCAGCCTGCTGTCTGCTGCGGGGGCTTCTTCGGCTCCTTCTTCTTCGGATGATGCGGCCTCGGCATCTTCTACTGCTCTATTTTCATAAAGAGCTATTAGCTCTGTGAGGTCTTTGTCGTATGTTTTCTTATCTTTGACGTAGTCCACCATCTCGAAAAGTGTGTCGATACCTTTCAGCAGGAGGTCTGTGATGTCGCCGTCTATGGTAAGCTCGCCATTGCGCAGTTTGTCCAGCAGTGTTTCCAGATGATGGGCAAAGTCTGACATCTCGTCAAAGCCGAATCCGCCCGCACTCCCTTTGATGGTGTGGATCCCTCTGAAAACAGCGTTAAAAAGCTCAAGGTCGCCTTCCGACTCGGCACGGAGGATATTCTCATTGGCCTCCTCAAGGAGATCCGTAGCTTCCTCTAAAAACCCTAGTCTGAATTGTTCCATATCTATTTGGGTCATAGCAAACTCCGTCTCACTAAATTATGCCGAGAAGCATTTTTATATTCATTATAAGGTCATCGGGTTTCACCGGCTTTGTGATATAAAGGTTCGCGCCGGATTCATATCCTTTCCTTCTGTTTTCGATCTCTTCCTGTGTGGTAATGATAATGATAGGGGTTTCCTTACCTGTCTTGCGGAATTCTTTTATAAACGTGATGCCGTCCATTCTGGGCATGTTCAGGTCACAGAGCATCAGTGAATAGTTGGTCTTCATGGATTTTTCCAACGCATCCATGCCGTCTATCGCTCCGTCCGCATCAAAACCGGCAGATTTCAGAATATTACTGTGAAAGTGCCTCACCATATCTGAATCATCAATTACTAGCACCTTAATAGCCATACAGATTACCCCTTGTAATATACCACACTAGAACCGAATCGCTTCATCTTGAAAGCTGTCGTGATGCGCCCTACAGACTCGCTGTGCCCCAGGAAAATGTATCCCCCCTTGTTCAGCGATATGTAGAAATGGTCTACGACCTGCTTTCTGGATATCTCGTCAAAATATATCAAAACATTCCTGCAAAAGACAAAATCGAAGTTACGCTTTTTCCTCATGGCCATTCTGTCCATAAGGTTCAGGTGTTCGAACGTAACCATATCGCGTATCTCGTCCACGGGCATGTGGCATCCTCTTGCCACATTGAAGTACCTTGTGTAATACGCATTAGGCACGTCCTTCACGCTTCTGTCGTCGTAACAGGCGCTCTGTGCCTTTTCCAGTACATTTTCGTCTATGTCGCTGGCGACAATCTCCACATCCCAGTCGGCAAAATCGTCGAGCATCTCCCTCACTATTATGCCGAGGGTGTACGGCTCTTCACCGGTGGAGCATCCCGCAGACCATATCCGCAGTTTTCTGTCGCCCCTCTTCAGTTTTTCCTCCACTATCTCCTGCAGGCAGTGCTCTGCGAAGGTCTCCAGCGTGTGGAACTCTCTGAAGAAGTATGTCTCATTCACGGTCAGCAGGTTCATCAGTTCCTGCATCTCCGATCCGTCGTCTTTAAACTTCAGGTAGCGCATGTAGTCTCTGACACTGTCCATGCCGAGGTCTTCTAATCTTTTCGCTACCCGTTTGTTAATAAAGTACATCTTCTTGGCTTCAAACTTGATGCCTGATTTCTTATAAATAAAAGCTGTCAGATCCTTGAAATCATCTGAATTTATATGCATAGACTCCCTGTCACTCCTTGATACTATCCAGCAATGCGGACAGATTTCTACTGTGTTCCCCCTCAGCCAGCTTTAACTTGTTTTCAA
This sequence comes from Deferribacterales bacterium, assembly GCA_050253075.1. GTDB lineage: Bacteria > Chrysiogenota > Deferribacteres > Deferribacterales > Geovibrionaceae > Denitrovibrio. Next base: position 581,863 of record JBFWJS010000001.1, on the reverse strand, counting down.
TAAGTCTGACGGCACGGTCTTTATCAATATCAGCAAGGTGCTCTATGGCAGTGAGTGAAAGGTCTTCATTGTCATCAGACGCCAGTTCCTCATAAAGGGTTTCTTTATCAGGTATGTTCAGCTTTGCTATGATATAGAGGAATGTGAGCCTTTCCTCTGCGTAGCCGTTCAGATTTTTTAAATTATTCAGCATGAATTTTGTATGTATCTCGTCGAGCTGTTCTATGTTCTCTCTTGAGACTATCTTAAGTATCCCGTTTGAAACCTCACGGAAATACATTGTGTTCTTATTATTCAGAAACGAGAGCAGAAATTCCAGATGGCGTTTCCCGCCCTTTTCCCCCACCAGCCTTATGACGCTGGGTTTATAAAAACCCTCCACGCCTGTCTGCCCGAGGGTGTTGAGCACTGTGTCGACTATGTCGGAGTTGCCCATCAGTGTCAGTGTCTCGAGGCATGCGGAGCGAACCATCGGCTCATCCGCTCTGATAAAGATGTCGAGCACATCCCTCAGGGATTCCTCATCGTATATCTTGCCCAGATATTCTATGGCGGTGATCATAACATTAGCCGCCTTATCATTCAGCGCAGCACGGAGAGCGGGTATGGAGTATTTGGAGCTGGTGGCGACCAGACTGTCCAGAATGAGCTTCCGCACCTCTTTGTCTTCGTTGTCCATGATGGATGTGAGGAATGCAACGGCGTCCTCACCCTTCGCACCGAATATCTCTATAGCACAGTTGCGGACATAGGCATCTGTGGATTCGAAGTATTTTGAGATGGCGTCGTAGCTGTCCGACACATCCATAACCTTCAGCCCTTCCACGATGAGCTCACGCACGAGCCTGCTTTCTTCTTTTTCCATGTGGTCGATAATGACAGGATAAAGGCTCTTATCCTTCAGATCGATGACATCTTCAACTGCATATATACGTTCTGCTTCATCGTCATTCTGCAATGCTTTCAGCAGCTCACTCTTTTCCACATGCTACTCCTTTGGAATTACTATCATCAGCCGATGATCTTCTTCACCACTGCCAGCAGGTCGTTCGGCTTAAACGGCTTTACGATCCATGCTTTCGCACCGGCCTTTCTCCCTTCCTCTTTGATATTTGCCTGAGACTCTGTGGTCAGCATTATCACAGGGGTAAATTTATGCTTAGGGTTAGCCTTCACTTCCTTAAGGAATGTTATCCCGTCCATATTAGGCATATTCACGTCGGAAACTATCAGGTTGAATCGCCCCTCTGCTTCCAGTTTTTTAAGAGCGTCCACTCCGTCTCTGGCATCGACGACTTCATATCCGGCAGATTTAAGCGTAGCCGCCACGAGCTGTCTCATGGTTATCGCATCATCGACAATCAGGATTTTTTTCATTAATTCCCTCCACCAATCAGATCACCCAGATTAATACCGTAAAGCGCCTCGGCATTTTCCAATGCCTCGGAAGATCTAAGGGTGATTTTATTATTACTGCTGTTTATCGTTTTTATAATACTGACAGCAAGCTGGAAAAAAACCGTGTCTAAGGTCTGCACAGCGGAAAAGTCTATTTCAACGGGCTTTTCCTTCAGGCTGACCTTGCTCAGCTCTTCAAGGAATTCTTCAGCCATGAATATCTCAGACTCTTCAGGAAAACCGACCTTGACCTTTGTCTTCAGCTCTTTTATTTCCATCTTACCATCCTCTGCTTATCTTTCTGGTTATCTCGGCGGCTATCTTATGGCTGGGGAGCACGATGTCTGCGCATCCTCTCTCCACGGCTTCCCTCGGCATACCGTAAACGATAGCTGTCTCTTCAGACTCGGCGATGGTGTATCCGCCCGCCTTTCTTATCCCGCACATAGACCTCGCACCGTCGTCCCCCATCCCTGTCATCAGCACTCCGAGAGTATTACTGCCGAAGACCTTTGTGACGGACTCCATCATGATGTCCGCACTGGGGATGAATGCGTGGTCCGGAGTCTTGCCCAGTCGCAGGGTTGTGACTCCGTTATGCTTTTTATACATCGTAAGGTGATACCCCGCCTTGCCCACATAGCAGACGCCGGGTGTCACGATGTCGCCCGCTGCCGCCTCTTTCACAAATATCCTTGAGGCCTTGTTCAGCCTCTGTGCGAAGGATTCGGTAAACCCCACAGGCATATGCTGTACAAGGAAGAGCGCAGCGTTTATATCCGCAGGTATTCTGGGTATGACATCAAAGATGGTCTTAGGACCGCCTGTTGATATACCCATAGCCACCGCTCGGAAATCTGCCGCATCGACAGGTTTAAGCTCCATCTCGTTGACACTCTCACCCTCGGGCAGTTCCTCTACCTCGATGTGTCGTGTCAGCTTTGAGAGCCCCATGCCCGCAGCAGCTTTAACTTTTCTCACAAGTTCTTTACGAACTATATCGATATCCCGTGAGACAGTTCCGCTGGGTTTCGCCACAAAGTCGAAAGCACCTGCTTCCATCGCCTCGAATGTAGTACTCGTCCCCTCCTGTGTCAGAGAGCTGAGCATGACAACAGGGCATATCTCACGTTCGATGATGATGCGCAGAGCAGTCAGCCCGTCCATAACGGGCATGTTCACGTCCAGAGTGATGACATCGGGCTTCAGCTCCATAGCTTTGTTTATCCCGTCCTCACCGTTTCTGGCAGTGCCGATCACCTCGATGCCGAAAGCCGTATCCAGCATCTCAGAGATCTTCTTACGCATCAGCGCAGAGTCGTCGACAATTAGAACCCTTACTTTTTTCATCCTTCCTGTAAATTCTCCAGTTTTTTGATCTCCGCCTTGGAAAAGAGCTCTTCCACATCAAGCAGAAGTATCATCTTCCCGTTTTTGTCGAAATTAACGACACCGTCAATAAACTCAGAATTCACTGCTGCGCTTAACACAGGGGGCACATTGTCTATCTGGTCTTCCCTGATGCGCAGAACCTCGTCCACCCAGTCCACCACAAAGCCGACCTTCATGCTCTGAAGATTTACTATGATCACACGGGTGAATTCGTCCCTCTCCTTCTTCTCCAGCTCGAATCTGGAGCGGAGGTCGATGAGCGGTATCACTTCACCACGCAGGTTTATGATGCCCTCGACGAATTTCGGGGTCTTAGGTATTTTGGTCACATTTGTATATCTGTTTATTTCCTGTACCTTTTCGATATAGATACCGTAGTTTTCGTTCTCTATCTGAAAGGTTACTATCTGTTTTTCTTCTTCTGCTGCATTATCCATGCCGTGTTCGCCCATTACACTCTCCGTACTCTGGTCTGCCACATGTTTCAGTGCTTCCAGCTCTGCGTCGTCTATCAGATGCTCCGGTTCGAGCACCATAACGAGCCTTTTACCTTTATCCAGCTTCAGCACCGCAGAAACTTCAGAATCGTCGTCTTCGTATATCTTCGGCGGTTCTTCTATCAGGCTGTCTTCGACACTGAGCACAGCGTTCACCCTGTCGGCGGCAAAGGCTACCAGCACATTGCTGATATCCACTATCACCACACGGGTGGTCTCTGCGTCGGTCTTCAGCTTCATGCCGAATTTATCGTGCAGTGACAAAAGCGGGATAACCTGCCCCCTGAGGGAGAAGATGCCGAGAACATATTTCGGAAGTCCGGGAACGCTTGTCACCTCAGGCATCCATATGATCTCGTTTATCTTATGTATCTCGATGGCGTATTCCTGAGACGTGATGTTGAAGCTGATAAAGCGCTGTTCGTCTATCACGCCGCCGTGGGATTCTTCCGCCGTCTTTTCTCTCTTTACCAGTGAACCGTTCTTTTCGAGCTGCTTGCTGGCAGCCTCGATGTCGATTATCTCATCGGTGTTTATTATCTGAATGATGGCAACATGTCCGCCGTCTGCCACTTTCAGAATGCCCGAGATAAACTTCTTATCAACGCCGGCGTTGAGTATCTCGGGGAATTTATCTATGTCGTGCAGTTCTGTGGACTTCACTTCATTCACGGATTCCACTATCAGCCCGGTGAGTATCCCTCTTTTATCCACAACGATGACACGGGTGTCTTCGCCGTGTTCACAAGGGTGCTCATACCCCATGCGCATGGACAGATCCACCAGGGGCAGAACTTCTCCCCGCAGGTTTGTCATCCCCAGCACATAGTCGGGCATTTTAGGCACACGGGTTATCTTAGGCACACGTATTATCTGACGCACATCCTCGATGCTTATCCCGTATGTCTCTTCACCTACATCGAAAGAGACATAGATGTTATCTATTGTATTATCTGACATAGCATCCTCCTGCATTGCCTATATATGGAGGAACTGCTTAGAATACCTGCATTTCATCAGCCAGAGACGCAACCTCTTCGGATGCTGCCGCTATCTCCTGAAGTCCTTTAACCTGCTCGTCAGCCGCTGTTTTAGCTTCCTCGGAGAGAGACTTAAGGTTTTCACCGGCTTCGAGTCCCTGTGCACAAGCCTCTTCTACCTTAGCCACTTTTTCGGCCCCGGCATCGACATAGTCCACACACTTGTTAGCGAGCTCTACGAGACGCTTTCTTATCACGACAACGCTCACGAGGTTGTCCACGGCAGACTGAGATTTCTCTATCTGCACTCTGATAAGGGCTGTTATCTCTGCCAGCTCGTTCTGGAAGTTGATAACACGCTCATACATCTCGTCGAGGATGTCTTTCATCTTGTCTGCGTTATCTGCGGATTCGTTCGCCAGCGCACGGATGTCTGCTGCCACCACGGAGAATCCTCTGCCGAATTCGCCCGAGCGTGCGGCTTCGATATTACCGTTAACGGCCAGCATGTTTGTCTGTATGGCGACGTTTGTGATAGTGTCCACGATCTTTCTGATACTGCTGAAAGATTTGCTCAGGAGTGAAACTTCCTCATGAACCTCGCGGAGGTTGTTTATCGAACCGACAAAGCCCTTAACCACAAGCTCTATACCATGGCGGAAATCTCTGAAATGTCCTTTGAACTGATCAACGGAAGGCTTCACTTTATTAGAGTATATCTCTCTGGCGTCCTGAAGTTTGCCGTCTCTCATCATCTCGACTATCTCTGCGGCGCCGAGATGCACGTGGTTGTGCGGCTCTCTGATGTCGTCGTATGCTCTCTCTTCCTTGCCCGGCTCAGGTTTGTATGTCTGATACCATGCTCCGAAAGCACATTTTGAAGGGTCGAGCTGACCTTTGAACTCAGTGTTGTTGTTTATAGATTCCTGAAGCTGGTTGATGAACACGATGTGGTCGAGAGCTTTGATCTCCTCCAGAGCATCGTCTACTTTATGTCCGAGCTCGAACATATACTTCCAGCTCGCCTTTCCTTCTTCTATCGCTTTGGAGATTATCTTGAATTCCTTAGTGATCCCCGATATCTCCTCGAATATCTCTGTGGTGCCTATGTCCATCTGGTCGATAGCTTTGAGAACTTCGTCTGCGGATGCGTTAAGCTCTTCGATGGTGCTGGAGAGCTCTTCGGCTGCTGCTGCTACCTCTTCGGATGATTTGGCTATGTCTGTGGAGTGCTTAAGGTCGTCGGACATCTCCGCCAGCTCCTGTGCTGCGATGGTCAGTTCACTGAAAGCCTTAGACTGCTCAGCGGTGAACTTACTCACCTCTTCGGATGCTGCTGCATTCTGCTCGGATGAAGACGCCAGCCTGCTCACGAGGTCCATAGACTTGCTTGATTCCTCGCTGATGCGCTGTGCGCCTGTTTTTACCTTATTCACTTCTATGCCTATCTCGTCGGTATGTCCGCGTACAGTCGTACACTGCTTGCTGATAAAGTCGGCTTTGAACAGGTTTGTTCTGGAAAGAGAGAGGAAGCCCTCAACCTTTGCCACCACCTGGTTCACCTGACCGAGAGATGTGTCGATAACGCTTTTGATCGTCTTAGCAGATTTTTCGGAAACCTCTGCCAGAGTCCTCACCTCGTCAGCGACAACGGCGAATCCTTTGCCGTGCTCGCCTGCTCTGGCAGCCTCGATAGCCGCGTTAAGAGCGAGAAGGTTTGTCTGATCTGCGATCTTTGTAACTACCTGTACGATCTGTCCGATGGAGTCTGCTTTCTCTTTGAGCTGGTCTACCAGCTGTGTTGATTCCTCAACTTTATCCGTGGTGTCCTGAACAGATTCTTTCAGCTCGTTTGCTGCCGTCACTGTTGCGCCGACCTTGTTTATGAGCTCGCCTGTGGACTTTTCATAGTCTGAGGAAGTAGTAAGAATATTCTTCGCATCACTTTCCAGAGCGATGGTATCGTTCTTTATACCTTCGGCACTGGTGCTGACCTGAGCAGAAGCTGTGGAAACCTCATCCATAGAAGTATTAAGCTGATCGGAAGCACTGGAGGCCTGTTCAATGGCGGAAGCCATCTCTTCAGACGCAGTTGCGAGCCTCTCTGCATTTGTCTGCTGTTTAGCCAGAGTTCTGGCTCTCGCTTTTTCTGCGGCTTGTCTCTTAGAGTCGTCGCGTCTTTTCAGAACGTCTTCGCCGTCTTTTTTGATTATCCCTGTGTTGCCTTCCAGACTGGATGGTTTGGCCAGCTTTTTCATCCCGTACCTCCAAAGATGTTAAAATTATCTTAGTATATTTTTATGTTCTTAATTTTTTCCCAATCGACTTCTGCTTTCAGCGTGAAATCATGCTCTTTGCCCGTGTTCATATCCTTCGCACGGACGCTCACGATGCCGCTCATATCTATCTCAAAGCCTATGTCTATGAGGTTTTCCGCTATGTTTTTATCAAGCTGAAAGTCAAACTTGCCAAGACTGACAAAATAATCAGGGTCCTCTGACGGACTGTCCGAGACATTCAGCGCAGACCTCGCCATATCCTGTAAAACATGAACGGTGACACTTTCCAGATCACTCTTTGCGGTGGTGAATCTGGTCGAAAACTCAACCGGATAAGGCTCGTTTTTCTGCATAATAACTTCGAAGTCGCCGTTGTCGTCCTCTATCCCAAGATTATGACTGGTGACATCATAAAATTTCTTATCCGTAATAATGCCTGTCTGCATGGCCGCATTCACTGCGGCACCGCACACAACGGCCTCTTCGGGGTTCAGATCCTTGCTTATGGTCTGACCGAAGATGTCGGCAACGAGACTGCGTACATTGCAGATCCTGCTCGCACCGCCGACAGGGAGCACACGGCTGATATCTTCTACCTTATAGCCGTTCACTTCCAGCGTATCTTTGACTATCTTCTCTATCTTATCACTGATAGGTTTTGTTATCTTGTCAAAAAGGACTCTGTCCAGATCTTTTTTAAAATGCAGCGGCCCCTTCGGAGTGACTGTGATGTATGGTATCACGAGGCTGGTCTCATTCAGTGACGAGAGCTCCATCTTAGCCTTTTCCGCCTGAAATAGAAGCTGCTGAAATGCGATAGGGTCGCTTCTGAGGTCTATCTCATGGGCTTTGATGAACTCTTCGTTGAAGTAGTCTGCCAAAGCGACGTCAAAGTCGAACCCGCCTATCTGCGTGGATCCGCCAGTGGCGACGACCTTGAGGTGTTCCTTCTGCATCTCTATGATGCTTATGTCGAGGGTTCCGCCGCCGAGATCAAATACAAGGCAGAGCTCGCCCTCCTGCTTTCCGATGTTGTTGTAATAGAGTGCTGCGGCTGTGGGCTCATTCAGCAGAGAGAGCACATCAAAACCCGCAGACTCGGCAGCGGCACGCACCGCCTCACGCTGGAGGTGGTCGAAATACGCAGGCACGGTGATAACAGCGTCCGCACCCTTCTGCCCGGTATAGTCCGTATACAGCATCTTCAGCTTTCTGAAAAATATGGCAGCCAGTTCCTGCGGAGTATATGTCTTGCCGTATAGTTCGAATGTTTTATCAGAGCCCATGTATCTCTTCACGTTTGAGACGGTGCTCTCAGATTCCAGAAGCTGCATACTGCGGGCGTTATCCCCCGTCACAGCCTCGGAGCCGTTTTTGAAATAAACCACCGAAGGGAGAAAGCGTTTCCCGCTGTCGGATGAGATAACCTCTATCCCGCCCCCTTCTTTATAAACTGCTATCATCGAGTTTGTAGTACCAAAGTCGATACCCACAGGGTATTTCATATCTGTCCCCCTGTAATATTACCTGATCTCGTCTCTACAAAATCCGCAAGCATGTTAAAGTCCATAGTACCTCTGCTTTTCGGTGCATAAAGATTTATCGGAATGCGGTATTCCGGCGCTTCCGCTATCTTTATGTCGTTTCTTATCCTCGGCGAGACCATCTCTTCGCCGAAGTTCTCCTGTATCTCACGCATAACCCTCTTAGAATGATTACTGCGTATGTCGTACTGGTTCGGTATGATGCCGGCCATCCTCACATCAGGGTTAAATGATGCGTTGATGCGGTATATATTCTGCGTAAGCTGAGCCAGCCCCTCTATCGCGAGGAAGTTCAGCAGGATAGGTATCATAACGTGTGTCGCAGCCACCAGAGCATTCAGGGTGAGCACGGCGACTGTGGGCGGAGTATCTATCAGGATATAATCATAATCATTCTTAAACTCCATCAGAACCTTAGCAAGCCTAGCCTCGGGTCTTTCACCCTCCAGCAGTTTCCGCAGAAGGCTCATGGAGAAATTCGTCGCTGCAGGGAGCACATCGAAAAGCTGATGCTCCGTCTTAAAGAGGCAGTCGCCCCCAGTACAGCTCCCCAAAAGGGAATCGTAAACAGAAAGGTAAGTATCATAGGTATTTACGCCCGACCAGAAAGAAAGGTGAGCCTGAGGGTCGAGGTCCACAAGGAGCACCTTATAGCCTCGTGCGCCTAATATCCCTGCTGTATTAACAACCGAGGAGGTTTTACCGCTCCCGCCCTTTTTATTCGCAAATGTGATGATTGAACCCATTATATGCAGATCCCGCTGTTTACTCTTTATTATTTAATATTGTATCTTTATTGTGTTATCATTGCACCCAAAATGCAATAATAATACATAAAATATCGTATATAATAAAGAAATATTAATCAGTAATTTACACTGTTAATTAATAAGGATTACTAATTCATGAAGGCACTTTTTTTAGACAGAGACGGCATAATAAATATCGACAAAGGATACATACACAAACCTGAAGATGTCGAATTTGTCGACGGAATATTCGACCTGTTGAAATACGCCATTGGCAGAGGTTTTGAGCTGTTCGTAGTGACAAATCAGGCCGGGGTCGCCAGAGGCCTGTATGCCGAGAGCGATGTATTAAAGCTCCACGAATTCATGTCTGAAAAGTTAAAAGAAGAGGGGATAACGGTTAAAGAATTTTTCCACTGTCCACACCATCCCGAATTCGGCGGCGAGTGCCTCTGCCGCAAGCCTGCGCCGGGGATGCTCCTCGAAGCAAAGGACAAATACGGTATAAACATGGCAGAATCAATGATAATAGGGGACAAGCGTTCCGATGTTCAGGCGGGTAAGAACGCAGGGCTCAGCAGATGCATACTGGTATCAAGCAGATACGAGGCATCAGATGTGCCCGAGGCGGACTACTTCGCCCATGACCTGCACGACGCTCTGAAATATCTTAAAGATAGTTTCTCAGCTTAGTGTGTGCCTGAACGACCTTATTACGTCCCGACTGCTTCCCTTCATAGAGTGCATCGTCTGCTTTTTTGATGCTCTTTTCGATGCCCAGCTCGCCTTCGAAGACTGACACGCCGAATGTCATAGTGACGTTGAATTTATGCCCGCCAAAGTTCATTTCTTTGTTTTCTATAGCGGCTCTCAGCTTTTCTGCGACACCTGTGGCGTCCTCCATCTTTGTCTCCGGGAGCATAATGAGGAATTCCTCTCCGCCCCATCTGCCCACAACGTCCTGCCTGCGCAGTTTACCCTGTATCTCTGATGCCACTTCGCAAAGGACATAGTCACCTGTGTCGTGGCCGTAGGTATCGTTCACTTTTTTGAAAAAGTCTATATCGCACATTATCATGGAAAATGTCGTCCCGTTCCTTCTGCTTCGGGATGCCTCTTTCCCCATGAGGTTTGTAAGGTTACGCCTGTTCGGTATACCCGTCAGGGTGTCTGTCAGGGCAAGGTGCTCGATCTTATCATATGCTTCGGTCAGCTCTCTATTCTTCTGCTCCAGCATATCACGGGATTTCTTCAGCTCCATGTGCGTGGTGATGCGCATGAGCAGCTCAGCCTCGTTAAAGGGCTTCGTCACATAGTCCACACCGCCAACTTTAAAGCCCTTTATGACGTCCTCGGGCTCGCTCTTTGCGGTTATGAATATAACGGGGATGTCCGATGTCGCCTCGTCATTACTCAGCTTTTCACAGACCTGAAACCCGTCCATGCCCGGCATCATCACATCCAGCAGTATCATATCAGGCAGATTCTTCGCTATATATTCAAGAGCTTCCTCTCCGCTAACGGCGAAAGCAAGACTGTAGTCGGTGTTCTGTCTCAGCACATTCCCCAGCACCTTCAGGTTCTGCGGGTTGTCATCGACGATGAGCACATGCATATCATTTCTTTCCATATTTCCTTCCCGATCACTCGACAGAGATACGATCCCTCAGTTCATCCAGCATACGCTTGATGTTTTGTATCTCCATATTCTCAGTAAAATAATCAAGGCGTTCGACCAGCTCTGCAAAGGCATCGCCCGAAAGTCTCAGCCTCGCTGTCAGCTTCTCTAAATAATCAAAATCGACAACGCCTTCATATTTAAATATAAGCTGTTTTAATTCATTGTCAAAAGTATCTTTCGGCGGAATAATTATATTTTCACTGCCCCCCGCCCGTCTCGGGGATGTTTCGTATATCTTTTTCTCCCTCACGGAGATGTATTTCTCAAGTGACGTCATCAGCTTTCCGAATGTTATCGGCTTTACGAGCACGTCATCTATCATCGACACGTCTCTGCAGTGGAGCTCATCTGAAATGAGCGCTATGATTTTTGCTTCAGGCACCATGCTCTTAAGCCATGAAGATGCTTCACAGACATTTCTGTCCTCCAGCCTTGCAGACAGTAAAATCACCTCGGGGTGTATCTCCTCTGCTATGTGCCCCGCAGCAAGGACATTATGCGCTTCCAGCACAGACAGCCCCGTGTCGTCCAACATCTCTCTTATGATGTCTCTGGTGATGTCGTCATCTGCGACTATCACCCTCGCATGTTCAAAGGTGTATCTGACGCTGTCTGACACTTCGTCGGGTACCGTCACCCCGCTTTCGGCTACATTCGGGATAAAGACAGTAAAACTGCTGCCGACACCGATCTTGCTCTCCAGGCTGATATCTCCGCCGATGATCTTCATCAGCTTAGACGCTATCGAAAGCCCAAGCCCCGTTCCGCCGTATTTATTAACATTCTGCCCGGCACGCTGCCTGAAAGGCTGAAATATATTTTCAAATTCATCTTCAGGGATACCTATCCCCGTATCCTCCACACGTATGGAAAGATCATAGTGCTTGTCCATGTGCTTCACCGCACTGACAAACACATCCACACTCCCTTTATCTGTGAATTTAACTGCATTGCCTATCAGGTTCAGCAGAACCTGCCTCAGCCTCGATACATCGATAAGCATATAGTCAGGCACATCCTTATCGATGGAGTAGCCCAGCTTTATCCCTGAGTTGAATGTGCGGTATCCGAAGACACGCATCATCTCGTCCATCAGGTTCTTTATGTTCGAAGGTATCAGAACGGGCGTGGCGTCCACGGATTCCAGCTTTGATATATCCAGAATGTCGTTGATAAGGTTCAGCAGAGACTTACCGCTCGTCTTTATAGAGTCTATGTATGACAGTCCTTTGGAGTCGTATACCTGTGTGGAAAGGAGCTCGCTGAATCCTATAACTGCGTTAAGCGGTGTTCTTATCTCATGGCTGATATTAGCGAGAAATTCGCTCTTTGCACGGTTCGCTTTCTCAGCCTCGTCTTTCGCTTTTTTCAGATTTTCCTCGTGCATTGTCCTGTCTGTGACATCACGCCCTATGCCGTACAGGCGGTTGTTCTGCCTGTCAGTGTTGAATGTCCATGATATCCACCTGGATTTACCCTCGGGCAGATTATGAAACGAGTCATAGACGAATCCGCCGTCATTCCCGTCCAGCATAGAGAATATATCCTCTGCCTGTGCTCTGTCCTCGTCACGGAAAACCTCGAAGAGGTTCCTGTTCATCAGCTCGTCCACGCTGTATCCGAGCAGTTCGCAAAAGGCAGGGTTTATGTAGTAAAGATGTCCTTTGAAATCTGCGATACCTATCAGGTCCCGGCTGAGCTCGAATATCTTATCCCGCTCCTTGCGCATCATCTCCGTCTCGGTGATGTTCACCACGTTTGAAACAACATATGCAGGCTCGCCCGCATCATTTCTTATGAGTGCGGCATTCACCGTCGCCGTGACATACCCTCCGTCCTTTCTCACATATCTTTTTATGAGCTCAATGTGTTCGGAATTCCCCGCTATCAGTTCAGCCAGAGAATCCCTGCTCTTTTCCCTATCATCAGGATGTGTGATAGCACCCATCCCCATGCCGACCAGTTCGTCTTCGTCATACCCCAGCATCTTTGCATATGAGGCATTCGCCTGCAGTATCATCCCCGTCAGCCCGATTATTACCATGCCGTGCACGGTGGACTCAAAAGCTGTGCGGAACCGCACCTCGCTCTCTTTGAGCTGAGCAGTGCGCACGGCAACCTTCCTCTCCAGCTCCAGATTAAGCTGACTAATGGTCTTTTCTGTGTCTTTCCGCTCTTTCAGCCTCCACACCCCCTCCATGAAGTGCACCAGACCGAGGGATTCGGTATTATGATAGCTTGTCTTTTTACCGTATACGCAGAGCACCAGCCTCGGCTCGCCCTGTGCCATAATGGGCACTATGATGGCGTTTTCCAGGTATTCCTGACACCCCTTTTCGATACAGGGGACGAGCACCCTCTGCCGATTCCTCAGCACGGGTTTCTTCCCCGACAGTGCCGATGCGATATCGGAGAACTGTGCAAGGTCGACTCTCTCACCACTGCATATCCGCACCATTTTATCCTGCGGTTTCTTTATGACATTCATCCGCAGCGAGTTGTCCACGCTGTCATATTCTGCTATGAATCCGCCCAGGCTCATGGCCTGTATCATCGCACTCTCAAGGGCGAATTCCAGTATCTCTTCAAAGTCCGCCTCGTACATCTGCCCCAGTATGGCAAGGGATCTGTGGCGTTCTTCGTTCATTTTATCGTATTCTTCGGATTCTTTCTTTTCGGTTATGTCCTTTGCAAAGACCACATACCGCTCCATAGCCGAGTCTTCCACGGCAACGGGTGCAGCGTGTACGGAATACCACGCACGTCCGCCGTAGTCCTCGAACTTTACGGCTTTTCCCGTCCTGACTACTTCCTCGAATATCAGCTTACGTTCGCCGCTCTTGCCTATGTATGGTATATCCCAGACGCACTGCCCGAGGAGAGATCCGATATCCTCCCTCATCAGCTTCGCAAAGTGTATGTTGCAGTCCAGTATGGTTCCGTTCCTGTCTATCATGATGACGACATCCTCTGCGGCGTCCAGTATAGCCCGCAGGGATGATTCGCTCTTTTTCAATGCTTTCTCGGCGACGATGCGTTCTGTAACGTCCCGTGCGATGCTGTTGGCATAAAGAAACCCGCCCGAAGAGGAATAGTGCAGATTTATAGTCCATAAGAGCTGTATTTCACTGCCGTCGGGGAGTATGTATCTGTTTATAAAAGATGCTCTGCCTGCTCGGTTTTTAATCCAGCTTTCGAATGCGTCTCTGGTGCGCTCCACGTCATCGGGGTGGACATAATCAAGGGCACTGCTCCCGATCAGACTGCTTCTGGGAAGGCCGTAGAGCCTCTCGCACGCTCCGTTCACATAGGTGAATACTGCATCGCCGTTCACCCTTGTAACTATGTCGTCGGTGTTTTCGATAAATTCTTCGTATATCTGTTCTTCCAGATTCATATTTCGGCAGGATGTATTCATCAGGATGATATTTTCGAGCTCGCTTTCCATAAGGGGAACGGTCAGAAAGACTGTGGATTTATGTTTCAGGATATCTCTTTTGACTTCGGCAGAAGCGCCTGCGGCTATTATGAGCGGAGAGTTTATCACACGGAGAAGATCGCTAACGGGCGTATCCTCACTGCGTGCGTCTATCAGTACAAAGTCACGGTTCAGCCCCTGCAAAGCATCAGAGGAGCTCACGACACTGTACTCAGGCGAAAGCTCACTTTCAAAAAGCCCCCGCACATCATCAGAAATTACGGTCAGGTTCTTAATATATCTGCCCATTGTCACCTTTGGATACAGCTTTACTGTCTATTTAAAAGATAACTCTGCCGATGTCTGTCTGCAAACGATAAGTGCTTAGATTATAAAGAAAAGACGAGTGTGACGACAGCTCCGTCGCCTGTATTCCCCGCCGTAATGGAACCCTGCATATGTTCTTCGATAAAAATCTTTGACATATACAGTCCGATGCCTGTGCCTTTCTTGTCTTCCTTTGTGGTGAAATAAGGCTCGAAAACCCTGTCTAGCACAGCCGCAGCGATACCGCCGCCGTTGTCCACTATGTCGGTGACAAGAGCACCGTCTTCCACACGCACGGATATGCGGATGCTCCCTCTGGACATCTTGCCGCCTTTCAGCCTTTCGGATATGGCATCTTTCGAATTCGCGAAAATGTTCATCAGTATCTGTTTGAATATGCCCGCATCGCCTTTGAGAATGAGGCTGTTTTCCTGTCCATTTTCCACCAGACATTCAGATTCTATAAAGATACCGTCGTTATTATAGCTTTCGGAAAGGAGTGCAGAGACATCCTTCACCGCATCAAACACGTTAAACTCGCCGCCGTTCTCGTCCTCAGTCTCCACCAGAGTACGAAAATCGTCTATGGTCGATGACATATGCAGGAGCAGCTTCACAGCTTTTGCTATGCTTTCGTTCAGGTATTCTTTTGAGAGTCCGTTCTCGTCGTACTCGTCCTGAATGTCCTGTATCACGAGGCCGAGAGAGTTAAGGGGCTGTCTCCACTGGTGGGATATGGCAGTGAGCATCTGACCCATTGCTGCCATCTTGCTCTGTTCGTGGAGCACCTGTTCGCTCTTTCTGCGGTTTTCTGTCTCTATCGCTACTCTGTTTTCAAGAGTTTCGTTCAGGTTTTCGAGTGCTTCCTTCTGCTGAATGAGGAGCTTCTCTATCTTTTTCCTCTCGCTTATCTCGTTTTCGAGGAGAGAGTTTGTCGCTTTCAGCTCTTTCGTACGGGATTCGACCTCTTCCTCCAGCTTTTCGTTAAAGCTCTTGAGGTGGGTTTCCGACTGCTCCAGACGCTGCACACTCTTAGTTAGGAGCTCATTGGCAGTTTTGTTTCTGTTGTATAGTTCGAAGCTCTCCAGAAGGTGAGCCGTGTTATTCATTACGATGGTGATGAGCGAGAATACCGCATCTGGCACATCCTCTTTGCTCATGTCCAGATGACATATGAACATGCCTCTCGTTCTGGAAACTGTAGAGAGGGCGTGTACGAGGAGATATCCTTTCAGCTCTTTGCTCTTTACGGTGATGGATCTGTTCGCCTTCACCGCAAGGGCGAAGGTGTTGTCCATGATGAGTTTATCTGTTTCAGCGATGAGGTCGTCACGGCACTCTTCGGGGAAGAATGCAGCAGGGGTAAAGAATCCGCTGGTCTCGTCCACCAGCATAAAGCCGGCGCACTTCACCTTTATCAGCTTGGACAGCTTTTTATAAGCACGCTGCACAATGATATCAGTACTTTCCAGCTTGTTCAGGCTTACGGAAAGGTCATCGACCTCAAGCACGTTTTCAAGAGCTTTAAGTGTTCCGGTTTTCTCCTGAAGAAGGTATTCGACCCTCTCCTCGAGAAACCTGACCCGTTCTTTATCCATTATAGCACCGCAAAAAATACGTCTTCGATCTCATCTATCTGGCGTTCCGACTGGCTGACGATAGGCTGGATAACCGAAGGCGAAAGCCCGAGGCTGTTCCATATCGCAGGGTTTATCGAAGGCACGACAGTAGACACCGACACAGGCGAACCAAATGCTATGGCAAGGCAGTCCGCAATGTTCAGTATAGACGACTCTATATCCACAGCTGCATCAGCATGGTGGAATCTTACGTTCTTTATGAGCTTAGTAGGGAATTTCCACTTTTCCATAAGGGCACTGCCCACATCGGCATGTTCAAAACCGAGCAGCTCTTTCTCCACAGAGGCGAGAGGTCTGCAGTCTCTTATGCTGAGCTGAAGCGAATATGCGGAGTATTCCGGGAGAGAGCGGAAAAGCACGAGTCTGCCCACGTCGTGAAGCAGACCGGAGACGAAAAGTCTCTCTGTGGAAACACCCTCGACATATGTGCCGAGCAGCCTTGCGAAAACACCGCAGGCGATGGAATGTCTCCAGAAGAGTCTCATGTTTGTCAGCTCTTTTGGTATACCCTGAAATGCCTCAATGGCAGAGATGCCGACAGCAAGGGTCGCCAGCTCTTTCGTGCCGATGATAGTGATGGCACGTCTTATGGAATCTATCTTCGAAGGGAAACTGTAAAATGCGCTGTTAACGATCTTAAGAAGTTTTGCGGATAAGCTGGTATCCTTCTCCACCACGTCTGCCATGTGTGATGCAGAGCTTCTGGGAGAGTTGAGAACTTCGTTGATCTTGTAGTAGATGTCGGGGAAAGACGCGAGCCCTATCTCTTTTTCGACGAGTGAGGCCGCTGTCATTTTAGATTTATCTATCGGGGCAGGTACTTTCAGTTCGCCCACTTCTATAGGTTTAAGAGCGTCCTCGGCGGAGAGATCTCCGTCTTTCAGCGCTCTTGCTATTGTCAGCTTGTTCAGCCTGAATATTTCTTTTGTGGCATCTACAGACATGTCTGTATTCTTAAAATTCTGCTGAAGGATCTGTTCGGCAGTGTCCAGCTCTTCCGGAGAAAATGCCGCCTCAGCCTCGCTGTCCAGCAGATTTTTATCTTTACCTTCAATGAATGCTTCGGTTATTCCCCAGGATTTTGCTATCTTGATATGCTTGGTTTCAAAAACGGCGCCTTTTCCGAGCAGAAATCGACCGTTAGGGCACACAAGGTCCTTTTCAAGTTTCATTCCGGGTTTTACGTCATCAATATAAACTAGTCCCATATCTGTATACTACCTATAATAACTTTTCTATCACACATAAACACTACTTACAATGTAATATTTTTTTACTCATCATAGTAGAGAGTGATTGTGAACACGGCTCCGCCGTCTATATTACCCGCTACGAGCAGACCTCCCATGTGGTCTTCCACCATCACTTTAGACATGTAAAGACCTATCCCCGTGCCTTCTCCCTCGGGCTTTGTGGTGTAATAAGGGTCGAATATGCTGACCAGATGCTCCTCGGGGATGTTGCCTCCGTCGTTGCCTATGGTTGTCACTACCTTATTTTTATCATACGCCACAGTTATATGTATATTCCCTGCTCTTTTCAGGGCTCCCGTGCGTTTCTCGCTGATGGCATCACGAGCGTTCTGCATTATGTTCAGCACAACCTGCTTCAGCTCGCTGGTGATTATCTTTATCTCCCTGCCGTATTTAACATTCGGCGCAGGCATGGAGTTCACAAACACGTCCTCTTTACCATCGGCAATAATTGTCAGCTCATAATTTATATTCTGATTTTTCAGCTGTGTGGATATCAGCGATATACTGTCGCAGACCACCCGTACAAAGTCCACTTCCTCTTTGAGATTGGTGGAGTGGAAGAAATTTCTAAAGTCGTCAATGGTCCCCGACATGTGATTTATCATCTTCATGGAATTTTCTACAAATTTAGAAAGATACTCCGCATTCACCTCGTCGTGTTCGTAGGCTTCCTCTATATCCTGCGTATAAAGGGCGAGGGCGTTAAGAGGCTGTCTCCACTGGTGAGCAATGGCACTTATCATCTGTCCCATAGCGGCGAACTTTGCCTGTTCGAAGAGAAGCTGTTCATTTTTCCGCCTCTTTTCTGTCTCTTCCGTAATGCGTTTTTCGAGGTTTTTATTAACTGTTTCCAGCTCTACCTTTCGTTTGATAAGCTCCTGATCCATCTTTATGCGGTCGGTGATATCACGGAAAACGTAAACAAAGCCTAGTATCTCGCCTTTACTGTTCAGCATGCCCGATGCTGTCAGCGTCACCGTGATTATACCTGCGTGTTTGCTTATGATATTTGCACGGAATGTCCGCTTAGAGCCTATACCGCTTGCTACCAGCTCGTCTGCGAGGTCATCCCCCGTTTCAAAGTCGTATATGCGCATCACTTCCTTTATGCTGTGCCCCAGCAGATATCTGCTCTTCTGGGCGAGGATGCTCTCTGCGCTGCTGTTCAGCAGGGTCACACGTCCCTGTTTGTCTGTGGCGATAACGCCTTCACCGATGCTTTTAAGGGTGACGTCCAGATGCTCTTTCTCATTTTCCAGAGCATTCTGCACACGGGTGATCTCTGTAATGTCGATGAAAACGACGATAAAATGCTCTATATCTCCCTTGTCTGAGATGAGCGGATGCACAGTCCCCAGCACGGGGAATAGGATGCCGTTCTTTTTCACCATTTCGAATCGTCCGGTGGTCATGCTGTACCGCTTCACAGCGTCCCGCATGAGCCTGCCTATGTCGTCTCCGCCCCCTTTCACAAAACCCGCAGGGTCAAAGCCTATCATCTCAGACAGCTTATACCCGAGCATAAGCTGGGCGCCCATATTGGCATCCGTCAGCGAGCCTTCGCCGTATGCGCTGAACACCATTATGCCCGTGTTTGTGGTGGAGTCGAATATGGAGCGGATGTATTCTTCTTTCTCTTTGAGTGATGCTTCCCTCTTGCGTATCTTCGCAGACATGTTTTCAAAGCCTTCGTAAAGTGTGTGCAGCTCTGCGAAAACGGCCTTTTCCTCTTCGCTGAACTTTATCACATCCCCTCGGGACACCTTCTCACTCTGTATAGTGAGGGTACGGATAGGCTTTATCAGCTTTCGTCTGAGGAAAAATAGTACAGCAACGATGAAGAACAGCACCAGAAAAGCCGATATGACCGCTATGTTAAGAATCTCTTTGAAAAACCTGAAAGCCTCTGTCTGATCCTGCTCCAGCAGGAGATACCAGCTCGTGATAGGCAGTTTATATATTGCGCCTATCTTATTTTTGCCTTCCCATACATAGCCTTTCAGCAGGTGCCTTCCCCTCAGACCCTCTTTCACCAGAGGGTGCTCAAACATGCTGGAGTGGATGTATTCGTCACTTTCAAAGTTTGACGAAATAACATTACCGTCGTCGCTGACGAGGTATATACTGGTCATGTCCAGCAGGCTGCTTTTGATAAGGGAGGATGCGAGGAATTTAAGACTGATGTCGCTGACCACGTATCCGTCAGGCATACCCACGGACACCCTGACCACATAGTCGTTATTCACCAGAGAGATAAACGGACTGCTCCAGTAATAGCTATAGTCTTCGAACTTTTTGACCTCGTTCAGTTTTATCCCGATGAAGTCCTCTCTGGCGTATTTTGTAAAGCTGCTGAATGCCAGCTCTTTTATGCGTTTCTCACTGTCCAGAATGTATATGGCGCTGAACACCGTATTGTTCTTTATCCCCAGATGCACCAGTTCTTTAAGGTCGGCTTCCGAGCCCTTTTCGGTGATGAGGTCTGCGAGGGTCATCATGTATGTGGCGGGCACCTCGAGCCTTGTATTCACCTTAGACGCTATGGCATAGGTGACGGCTTCGATGTCCCTTGATATCTTTTTGCTGTTGGTTTCATAGACTGTGGAGAGGAATATCATGGATATAGCCATAAGAGGCAGAACCAGAAAGAACATGAATATAATGATGAAGAGCTTGCCTATTCCGATGCGGTTTTTCATTCTGCGAGGCCCTTATACACTGTTTCACCGTTTTCAATAACGAAATAGTGCAAAGGCAGGTAGGCATCTCCGTATTCGTCAAATTCCATATTTTTAAGTATCTCGTTATTCTGTGCGGCTTTGGCGAGGGCAGCGTTGAAATTCATCCCCGACTTCACTTCATCCAGAGCATTCAGAAGTATCCTTGCGGCCTCATATCCGTATACACCCATCCAGCTGGGCTCCGCCATGAATTTCTTCTTATACGCTTTGGCAAATGCTTTATACTGATCGGTATCTGTGTTTATATAGTAGTCAAAGAGCATTACACCCTCTACGGCTTCGCCGCCCAGACGGTAAAAGTCGCTCGATGCAGCCCACTTTCTGATGAGTACCTTTGACTTCATCCCTGCTTTCTTTATCTGCCAGATGATGAGAGACGTGTCCATAGCCGAGCCGATGACATAATACATAGCCGGCGGGTCTTCCCTGTCGTCGTCCAGCAGGGTGGAGAGGCTCTGCCCCGAATCAGGGTTAAAAGAGCGCACATCCCTTATACTTCCGCCCTGGGCCATATATGCCTCGGCGAACTGCTTAACGATGTCGTTGGAGTATGAAGAATTTCTGGAATCGTAAAGGATCACTATATCTTTGATATCGAGTTTGTTTAAAAGGTATGTGGATATCACGCCCGCCTGCTTAAAGCTGTTGTGGGGCATTATCCTTGCGAAATTATCTTTTTTTCCGGCGAGGGACGATGTGCTGACGGTGGGGCTGAGCATTCGTACATTCGCAGCCTCCAGCATAGGGACAACAGCCGTTGCGACACTGCTTATGCTCGGACCGATGACATAGCGCACATTATCCTCAGCAAATTCGCTGATGATCCTTGCGCCGTCAGAAGGCTTGCCGAAATCATCTTTGACCACCAGATTAATATTTTCGGATGCGCCGTAGCTCTCAATAGCGAGCATGACCCCCTGCAAAGTGGCCTGACCCAGATCCGAATATCTCCCCGATATTGTCCCGATAAAACCGACATCGGTCTTTTCATTTTTCTTCCCGCAGCCGAAAAGTGCGACGGCGCTGAAGATGACTATAAATATAAGCCGAAGCAAATCTGTAAACCTCTATCTTATCCTGTACTTATACTATAGACCACAAACTAATATATTTACAAGCGGATAAAAGATAAAAGGCCGCTCATCGAACGGCCTTTTGATCATGTCAGGCTATTTCATCCATGTAGATGCCTTTGCCGGGTTCCTGAGCTCTGGAAGCTCTCCTGTCGCTGTACTGCTGCTCTTCCCGATCCTCCTGTCGGAGTTCTTTCGAACGGGTGGCGATACCGTTGTTCTGCGCCCGGATCACTTCACTGCTGCGCTCGGCCTTTTCTCTGTCCTGTTTACGCAGTTCCTCTGATTCCAGCATTCTTTGCTGGGCGGTCCTTGCGTATTCGGCAGCGGCTGACATCCTGCTATCTATTGTGGACATAACCGCCTCCTATGTTTTCAGCCTATACAGCTGTCGTCTTCGGAGTACTGTTCCTGCATATTATCCTTGATCATCTGTATATAATCATGCATATCAGGAATAATACGATTCTTGCTATACAGACACCCCGCCGACTTTTCAATTTTAGCAGTGCCGTTAACAGCCCTTGATGTCTCAAGAGTTACCTTTGAAATGCTGACCTTGTCCATACCCATTCCTGTCGATTCTTTCGAACTCCCTGATTCGTATGCACGTTCAGATCTTGCAATATTCTGCGTCTCCGTGGTCAGCATAGACTGCGTACGCATTGCCGATGTATTACCGTACACTGACACAGCCATTTACTGCCTCCTATACTGTCCTTTTTAGAACTAGCCTGTCACCCCCAGAAGGGCGAGCACACGGCTCGGCATAAGGTTCGCCTGGGCGACCATAGCCGCTGCTGCATCGCGTCCTGCAACTGCCGCGTAGTAGTTCGCTGTTTCTTCTGCAAAGTCTGTATCCTCATGCAGGCTGAGATTTCTCTCATATTCCGTATATATATCAGTGGTAAAGTCCACGTGATAATCCACTGCGTTTATCAGGCTGCCGACCTTTGCGGCCTCTTCGGAGACAGTGTCTATAACCCTGTCTATCTTCGCTATTGCTGCGGCCGAGCCTGCGTTGTCTGTCACATCCAGAGCATATGTGCCGTCGGCTCTCTTCAACCCCAGCCCCTCAGCCGTCAGGTCACGGATGAAGATGCTCACGCCGTTGTCGCCGCCGTTTGCGTTCATATACTGTGTCAGTGATTTGTCTGTGACGTTCACATATCCGCTTGCGACGGATGCGTCATTTGCCACTTCGAAGACCAGATTGTCCTCTATGCCGTAAAAGTAGCCCGTAGACGACTCATAGGTTTTTCCGCTGTATTTAAGGCTGGCGTCTGTGCCTGTGTCTGCGTCCTCTGTCAGCCCGAGAGCAGACACGAGGTTGCCGGTGACATCACGCATATTCAGGCGGTATTCCTCGCCGTAATTGTCCGCTTCGATCTTTAGAATACTCGAGCCGGTAGAGGTATCAAGGGATGCGGTGGCTATGCCTGCGCCGTTCTCGTTTATATAGTCCACGATGTCGCTGAGCTGATCGTCGCCTGTATAGCTGAATGTGAAAGATGCCGTGGCATTCGCTATGGATACTGTTCCCCCTGCGGAGCCGAGGGCGTCATAGCTGCCGAATTCCACTTTCCAGATATCGCCGATGCCTGCATCAGCAGATGTAAATGTGAACGAGCTTCCGTCCAGCTTTGAAGAGTCGTAAGCCGTGAACTCCTGTCCCGATTCCACCCATGAGCCCATCCTTGTGCCGTCCTCGTCAAAGGCGGCATACTTCAGAGCTCCGCTGTCGTATGTGAATTTCAGATAAAATGCAGAGTTCAGCATGGTGTCTGATCCCCACGTACCCGCAGTGAGGGTTGTCGCTGCGCTTGTGCCTCTGTTCCCCTCTTCGGCGGATGTCAGGGTATTGCTTCCGTTTGTGGTGGAGATATTCAGTTTATAATCAGTGGCAAATGTGCCGTCGCTCTCTATTGTTATACCCATACCGTTCAGGGTGAATTCTGTGCCGACTGTGCCGGATGCTGTCAGCACCCCCGTGGAGTTGTTATACACGCTGAAGCCGGATGTACTGTTAAAGAGTATCTCATAGTCCCCTGTGGCATTTGCATTTGTGCCGTCCAGAGTGATGGAGCCGCTGATGCCGAGGGTGGATGAATAGTCGTAGTCGGCTATGGCGATATCAGTAGTCGGTGTCGGAGCATTATCCGCATCGAAGACATGTTTTGTCGCACCTTCGATGTCTGTGAAATAATATGATCCCGAGCTGACAACATCCGTGGCGTATCCGCCGAGGTCGGCAGACGTACTGGAGAGCTTTGCCCCCATTTCGCCGTTCAGCAGTTTTTTCGTGTTGAATTCGGTGGTCTTGGCTATGTCGTCCAGCTCTTCTATCAGGTCTTCTATCTCCAGCTGAAGGTTCAGCCTGTCCTGTGAAGAGAGCGTGACATTCTCAGACTGCACAGCCTTTTCCCTGATGGTCTGCAGTACGGATTCGATACCGCCTGTGCCGGATACGGCGTAGTCCGCAGTCTGAAGCATGCTTATCGTGTCCTGCATATTATCATTCAGTTTTCTGTAGGACATAATGGCTGCGCGCATTCTGCCGGCATAGCCTACCTGTGACGGGTCATCACTGGCGGAATTAAGTTTTTTTCCGGACGATATTCTCTCAACTGATTGATTGACAGCGTCCTGGAACCGATTCATGTAATTCGCGGCAGTGGACGCAGAAAGATTGGTCGCACTGGATGCGTAGTATATGCTGCTCATGGTCGCACCTATACGGGCACTTCCCTGTTCTTATTGCGCATCCTTGCTTATATCGTATCGACCATAAAAACGATAACTTAAGAAAAAATTTTGAATAAATTTACACAATTTAATTTTCCCAGAATACACAGGCGGTTACGGAATCATTTTTTTACTAGAACATGACGATAGATAACTCAAGACAACCTGAAGGTGAATTAAAAAATCAAGCACAGATTAATTATAGATTTCAGGTAAATCCGTAGTCCTAGTGCTACGCATGTGCTTAATGCACGAGGTTACAACTTCGTTGTAGAGCATATGAAAAAACGTCACTGCGAAGCCCGCAGGGCTGTGGCAGTCCCTGAACTCGTTAATTAGCCCCGAGATTGCTTCGTCATTGAATTCCTCGCAATGACTTCCACGCTCTAATGCTGTGATTTGATCATTCATCCACGCATGAATACTAGTGACTAAAGATACATGGATGTAGCTCACGAAGCGGAGCGAAGTCACGACTTGTCGGACTGAGCGTGAATTAAAAAATCCAAGGACGGATAGACACTAACACATGCACCCAAAGATACAGGGACGTATCTCGCGAAGCGGAGCGAAGTCACGACTTGTCGGACTGAGCGTGAATTAAAAAATCCAAGGACGGATTTTTTTAATCTAACTAATCAGAACTCTACCTCTTCTGTTTTCTCGCTCTGACGCTTACGCAGCACTTTGTTATATGTGGATATGATGTCCCTGCGGGTAATGATACCCATCAGCTTTGTACGTGTCTCAGGGTCGACAACGGGGAGCAGTTCGACATTCTTAAACCCGATGGACTCGATGGCATCCGCCAGAGAGCTTGTAGGCAGGATGGTCGGAACATCTTTCTCACACACCTCACCGGCTACCACCAGATCTTCCAGCCCTTCTTCAAATACAAATTCACGTATCTCTTCGAAAAGGAGCACACCCACCAGCACATCGTCATCCTTCACAACGGGGAAGTTGTTGTGCTTTGTATGGGAGATAAACTGAAAAACGTCGTGAAACTTCATATCCTCGGGAAGGATGATAGGGTCCGGGCGCATGACATCTGCGACCTTTATATCCTGAAGCACCTGCACGAAGAACTCACCCTTATGGATGGGCGATTCGCTCCGCATAGGCACCTGATTTACATACATTGTGGTCTTCCGTAAAAGCAGAAAGGCAAGGGTGCTCACCCACATAGACGGCACGAGCAGATGATAGTTCCCCGTCATCTCGCTCACCATTATGATGGTCGAAAGGGGCGTATTCGCTATACCGCTGAAAAAGCCCGCCATACCCACGACGACATAAGCCCCCGGCTCGGGAGCGATGAACGGCACGAGCTTATTCAGAGCAAGCCCGACAAAACCGCCCACAGCGGCACCTATTACCATCGAAGGACCGAATATACCCGCAGAACCGCCTGAACCAATGCTGAAAGACGTGGTCAGTATCTTTGCGAATATGAGTATGAAGATGAACCCGATGGTAAGCTGTCCCTGCATGCCCAGCTCTATCTGGGAATAACTGCCCGAGAGAGCCTGCGGGATAAAGAAGCCTATGCAGCCTGTGAGCAGACCGCCGATAACGGGTTTTATATAAACAGATACGTGCATCTTTTTAAATGCTTTATGTATGCCGTAAAATGTCCTGACGTATATCCATCCGAAAAGCGCACAGGCAAAGCCTAGTATAGAGTATCCTATGAGCTCTGCAGGGTTTTGAAATGCGAAGTCGGGAGTGCCGAAAAGTGGTTCCCAGCCGTATACGGAGCAAAAGACGGAATAGGCTATGATGGATGTAATAGTCGAGGGGAGAAGTGCCTCGTATTCCATATCAGAGCTGGAGTATAAGACCTCCGCAGCGAATATCGCACCCGCCAGAGGCGAACGGAATATAGCGCCGACACCCGCACCCATGCCTGCGGCGGTGAGGATGCGTTTTTCCCTGTCGGACAGTTTCAGAGCAGAGCCGAGAAACGATGCGAAACCCGCACCGATCTGTGCAATGGGACCCTCTCGTCCTCCTGAACCGCCTGTTCCGATAGTGATGGTACTGGCGAATGTCTTTATGATAGGCACCTGCCAGCTTATCTGTCCGTTTTTAAAATGGATTGCTTTGATGGCTGCGTCTGTCCCGTGGCCTTCCGCCTCGGGAGCAAATTTATATACGAGAAAACCTGATAAAAGTCCGCCGAAAGCAGGGACAAAGAATATCATCCAGCGTTTAAGCTCTGTTGCGGCATGTCCGAAGATGGCGTGCTCACCGGCAGTTTCCTCCACTCTCAGACCTACAATGTAGTCCATGAAGAAGAAGGAGCTCCCCTGCAGAAGCAGGAAGAAGATGATAGCCCCTATACCGGAAACAAGCCCGACGATAGACCCGAGGATAAACCAGCGGCCTATGACAGGCAGATTAAACCTTTGTCCTGTTGTCATTATTTATAAACACCCATACCCAACAATAAAACAAAATCTGATCACCTGCAATGCTTAGTTTTGCTCCATCTCTTTCAGCTTCGCTCTTGCTCTTTTTATCATTTTATCCACATCTTCCGTGGTATTCACAGGCTCAAGTACTATTTCAGGGTATTTGCGTTGAAAAACCCTAAAAACTTCGTCGGCAAAGGCTTGACCTATAAAATCTACATTACTGAAATCCAGCTCGATATGCTTGAATTTTTCAAATCTGGCAATCAGCCTCTTAGCCTGAGAACGCGAAATAAGATTCTCGTTCCCAATACGAAGAAGCTCAACATTTACTACTGTCTTTGTAAATCCATACTCATCATCTGAATATTTATCAAAGATTTCTTTAAGTGTTGTTCTAGTTTTCTTTTTAATTTCGAAAATGATTTGAGTACCAGCCTTGCTGTCAGTATCTTTTAGCATATCCTCGTATTTTGAGCTAAGATCATGCATAAAATGGTTACTATTAGAGATGATTTCGAATTTATCGCTTGCTTTTGCTGAAAAGAATATACCTTCACCTGAATGATTTTCGGGATCTGTTGTGAATTTCCCCTTCGCCAGTTCTAAAATCGCAAGTTTTTCATCTGGCAGTTGTAACGCATTCATTATTTTTTTAAATATCCCCACTCCGTTATCATAAATATACATAACAAAACGAGTATGGCTTTCATAAAACTGTACCCATAATTCATCACCTTCGGAATGATCAATTGCGTTATTTACAATTTCAGTAAAAACATACTCTATAATATCCAATGTATTCTTGGGGAAATTCACAAAAACAGGTGCAACATCATTAACAAAAACAATTGATTCATCAAGTCCATCAAGGTCATATCGTTTTATGAAACTTAAGTAATAAATATCAAAATACTCTCTTTTGTTTCTATTTCCTTTAGCAAGAATTATATCTTCTTCAGTCAATGTATTTAAATGCTTATTCACTGCTTGTCTGGAAATATCAAACTTCTTTGCAGTCACAGCAGCTATATCTTTAGGATGGCTTTCAACATTCTCAAGGATAAATTCTCTGATCTGCTTAGTTCTTTCACGCATATATCACCTCTAAAGTTGACAACTTTAATATAAAAGTTGACAACTTTATTGTCAACCTATTCATATTAAATAGGCTAAGATTGCTTCGTCATTAAAATTCCTCGCAATGACGCAGGCAGGTTATTTTTTGAATATAAATACGGCTTTTTTATCGGTGTAGGAGAGGATTGTTCCGCCGTCGGTTTTCAGGCGGAGTTCTTTTTTGACCTTTTCAGGGAGAGAGAGGAATGCTTCCTTTGTCGCTTCATACTGCTCTTCGGAAGGTTTCAGCCTGCGTGCCCACTCTTCGAATATGTGCTCTTTATAAAATACCTCGGACGCCTCCGTCTCAAAGCCTTCCACAGAAGCCATAGCCAGTATTTCCTCTACCTTAAAGCTCCTGCGGTGTGTGGTGTCTCTGATGAGCTCTATGCGGTTCAGCTCTGCATCCTCGAAGCCGACCACAGAGTCTATCAGCACAAAGTATCCGCCCGCCTTCAGCACACGGAAGACATCGTTTATAAACATGCAGGGGTTCATAAAGTGATGCATGGCTATGCGGCATCCCACAAGGTCGAACGTATCGTCTTTGTAAGGCAGGAATTCGCCCCTTGTCAGGACAGGCTTGTCAAAGCCGAATGAGTTTTTCGCCGTTTTCAGCATGTTCAGGCTGATGTCGGCGGTATAGATATCCTCAGCAGGGAAAGCAGCGGCGAAATGCCCCGCGGCACATGCCACATCAAGAGCCCTGTCAAAGCGTCTGCCCGCAAAATATTTTTCGAAATAGTCAAGGTCGCTCCCGACAGCGTGGTCGGTGCTTTTAAGGTAGTTTTCGGCAGAGTTGTCGAATCCCATCAGACCTTTTCCAGATAGTCCCTGATGATGTCCGTCTGTGTCTCGAACTCCAGAAGGAAAGCATCATGGCCGTAGTCGGACTGTATGTTATGCCACTCGGGTTCGTTGCCTATTTCCTTCATCAGGCTGACCAGCTCTTCCGTCTGATACGGAGGAAAGAGGAAGTCTGACGTAAAGGTGATGAACAGCGTCTTTGCCGTGATAAGGCGCAGAGCATCCTTCAGACCGTTGCGTCCGTAGGCAAGGTCGAAGATGTCCATAGCCTTCAGCACGTAAAGGTATGTATTGGCATCGTATACTTCGGTGAATTTATATCCGTTATATCTGAGGTAGTTCTCCACTTCGAACAGACCTTTGAAGTCGTATATACCTTCAAAATTGGCGTATCTCCGCCCGAATTTACTGTGGAAAGAGGCATCGGACATATACGTGATGTGCCCCGCCATGCGGGCTATGGCAAGCCCGTCCACAGGTGTCACGTCGTCGTAATATTCTCCGCCCCGCCAGTTCGGGTCTTTCATAATGGCGAACTTTGCAATGGCGTTGAATGCTATCGCCATAGGCGTCACGGCTGCCGATGCGGCGATAGGGATTATGCTCTTTGTGGCGTATGGGAATGTTGCGCCCCATTCGAGAGCCTGCATACCGCCCATAGAACCGCCCGCTACGCAGTGGAGTTTTTCTATGCCGAGGTAGTCTATCAGCTTTTTCTGCAGTTTCACCATGTCTCTGACAGTCACAACGGGGAATTTAAGCCCGTAGCGTTTCTTTGTCTGAGGGTCTACGGAGCTCGGGCCCGTAGTACCGAAACAGCTCCCGAGGAAGTTGGAGCAGATAACGAAATATTTATTTGTATCAAAGGCTTTACCCGGGCCGATCATCTGATCCCACCACCCGGGCTTTTGCTCGTCTTCTCTGTTATATCCTGCGGCGTGGGCATTACCCGTGAGGGCATGGCACACCAGTATGGCATTGCTCTTATCTTCGTTCAGTTTGCCGTATGTTTCATAGGCAACCGTAACGCCGGAGATAACCCGTCCACTCTCAAAAAAGAAATCGTCTTTAAGCGTGACGTACTGCGTTTTTACAACGCCGACAGAATCTGACATAATTATTTACCTGCTTTCATAGCCTGCTGAAAGTCTTCGATTATATCGTCTATGTGCTCGATGCCGACAGCCACACGCACGAGGCTTTTCGGAATGCCCGCAGTCTCGAGCTGTTCGTCGGAGAGCTGACGGTGTGTCGTGCTCGCCGGATGTGTCACGATGGTGCGCACGTCGCCGAGGTTTGTGGCGTGGATAGCCAGCTTCACGTTTTCGATGAATTTAACGGAGGCTTCGTATCCGCCCTTCAGCCCGAAGGACATCATAGCACCGGAGCCATTAGGCATCAGTTCTTTAACACGTTTATAGTTTCTGTTGTCCGGCAGGTCGGGATAGTTAACCCATTCCACATCCTCACATCCGAGGAGGAAGCCTGCGAGTTTATAAGCATTTTCACAGTGACGCTCCATTCTGAGGGCGAGGGTCTCAAGCCCGCAGAGTATCTGGAAAGCATTCGAAGGCGAAAGTGTACCGCCCACATCTCTGAGTATCTGCACTCTCATCTTAATGGCGAAAGCCATATTGCCGAATGCTTCTGCGTATACCGTGCCGTGATATGAAGGGTCCGGTTCGGTGAATTCAGGGAATCTGCCGCTCCCTTTCCAGTCGAACGTACCCGCATCGACAACAACACCGCCCATAGCTGCGCCGTGTCCGCCCATGAACTTTGTCATGGAGTGGAGTACGATGTCCGCACCGTGCTCGATAGGCTTAAAGAGGTATGGTGAGGTGTATGTGTTATCCACGATGAGCGGGAGCTTGTATTCCTTCGCGATGGCAGATATTGAATCTATATCGGGAAGGTCGCTTGCGGGGTTGCTCACGGATTCTATATATATAGCTTTTGTTTTTTCATCTATTGCCGCTTTGTATGCTTCGAGGTCGTCCTGATCAACAAGGCGGAACTCTATGCCGAGCTTTTTAAATGTATGTACGAAAAGGTTGTATGTACCGCCGTAGAGCTTTCCTGATGCGACGATATTATCGCCTGCGCCTGCGATGGTTGTTATCGCCATGTATGTGGCGAACTGCCCCGCAGATGTGGCAACAGCGGCTACACCGCCCTCGAGCATCGCTACTCTCTGCTCCAGTATGTCTACTGTAGGGTTGTTCAGCCTGGAATAGATGTATCCCGGAGCTTTCAGGTCGAAAAGGCTGACGGCGTGCTCAATGCTTTTAAATTCGAAAGCATTTGAGTGATAAATAGGAACCTGTGTCGCGCCTGTCTTTTCGTCCGGCCTGTATGCACCGTGTATAGCGATCGTCTCGAACCTTTGCTTACTCATAATTTCCTCCAAAAAAAAAGCCTCTGCCCAAGGTATATTGGGAGAGGCGGTATGCACTTAGACATATCGACTTATCTCTCCTTCTAAGGGTCGGAATTAGCACCAGACATCAGCTTACTATGCCGACCGGCTGCTGTA
This sequence comes from Deferribacterales bacterium, assembly GCA_050253075.1. Classification (GTDB taxonomy): domain Bacteria; phylum Chrysiogenota; class Deferribacteres; order Deferribacterales; family Geovibrionaceae; genus Denitrovibrio. The sequence goes on along the minus strand of JBFWJS010000001.1, from coordinate 551,264 downwards.
GCTTCACAGGGCCTTGTCCCTCCACTACTCTCGATAAGTTTTCAAGTTAGCCTATATCCTAATCAGATTTTTGTAAAGCCTTTTTGTTTTCCGCTTCCGAAAATCCCTGTTTAAATGAGACATTTTTTCTGCTAAATTGTTCAGATTCTTATACATGCAGAGGGAAGTATGAATTACAAAAGACTTCAGTTCATAGCAGTGATACTCATCGTTGCCGTTATCGGTATGGTATACGCCAAAAAAATGATGAACAACTCAGAGCAGCAGGATGCCATAAGCAATACTGTTACAGAGATACTCAGCCAGAACTGGGACACCAGAAAGATAGCAGACACAGGGCTGGTCCTCTTCGTTCCCGAAAAGATGAAGCACATCCCCACTAAGCTCGACGAAAATGCAAAAGAAACACTGGATGCCTATGCGGCATACGAATATATGACAGAACCCTTCATGCTGAAGGTAAACCACATAACAGCCAAATACGACCTGAGCTCGGAGAAATATGCCGAACAGCTCAACGGGATGATAAAATCCAGCGGAGACATCAGAGCATACGAGAGCGAGGTTATACCCTTTGCCGATGAAAACCTGAAAGGAACATTCGTGAAAGGCGAAGGATTCAAAGGCGACTACCCCACAGCACTCAGGTCAGCCATACTCGAAAGAGACGATCAGATATGGGAGATAACAGTCGTTTATGTAAGTACAAATGAACAGCTGGCTGAAAAAGCGAAAGAGATAATTTCTTCTATTCAGCTTCAGTAGAAGTTTTCTTAGCGGTTATAGCGGGTCTCCCCGGTGCAAGGGCGAGACCTATGACCGCCAGACATACCATCACAACCTCTGAGTCACCCAGAGCATTCTCCGTGAGACCTTCCAGCATAAAAAGAAGAAGAACGAATATAGAAACCTTTATAAGACCGGAGCTCCGCCTGCGCCTCAGTATCTCCCACATCAGCGACCCCAGAAAGCCCAGCAAAGCCGCCAAGCCGAAGAATCCGTGAAGGAAAGTATACTGGAGATACGTATTATGTGCGTGTGCTCTGCTCGCCACGGGTACTTTTACATATTCGCTGATAACCTTGCGAAAGTTACCGCTGCCGTATCCAAAGAAGGGTCTGACCATTATCGCCTGGCTGGTAGCATCCCAAAGTATGAGACGGGTTCCTATAGACGACTTTGGCTTATCTATATTTGCGAATGTACCGACAAATCTTTTATTAACAGAAGGAGCGCTGTAAATAACACCGCTGAACAGAGCAAAAAGCAAAAGCCCGGCAATGACGCCTCGCCACCTGAAGCGGTATATCACCATAGCCAAAGCGCATATGGCAAAGGAAAGTATGGGGCCTCTGCTGCCTGACATTATCAGACCGACAGTGCATATTATAAGAGCGGCGAGAGTTATATACTTATGCGACCTTTTCTCATACACCTTAAACAGCAGCACACCCAAAGCAGTGATGCATACCAGCGCCGTAACGTTACCGTATGTCAGAGCATGGGTGAGAAAACCCTTCATGCGTAATTGATGATCGAAAAAGTATCTGTAAAATCCGTAAAAAGTGGAGAGCATCCCGCCCGTAAACATAAACATAAGATAGGTTATCTTGTCCTTACCCTCGAAAATAACGTATAAAACAGGGAGATACATCAGTACCCATGGTGATGATAGTCTTCTCAGGGATTCTTTCGTATCTATCCCCGTAAAAGCGGATATCACAACCATCGCTATCATCGAGATATAAAAGATGAAGAAGCCTTTTTTAAGGATAGAATAATCTTTCGTCCTGAACACTTTGATAAAGGCCATGATGATGAGCAGTCCCAAAGCCGCTTCTGCGCCCGATATAGACGTAGGAAGGGACAGAAAGCCAAGCTTTAAAAGTATGTCTGCCAGCAAATCATAACCTCATATAAGAATTAGATGATTATATACACATTACTACAATGGGACAATTATTTATTACGTTTGTTCAGAACCCATGTGCGCATTCTTTCCAGCAGCTCATATTCCGCAGGAACTATCAGCAGTGTAAGGAGCGTCGCACTGGCAAGCCCTGTCGTAAAAGCTGTCGCCATACTCGACCACTCCAGAGACTTATTCGGGAATCCCACAGCCATAGGCAGCAGACCGAGAATCGTCGTCACAGTAGTGATGAGAACCGGGCGCATACGCTGACTGCACGCACGCATGACAGCCTCTCTGAGAGCCATCCCCTCTTTGCGTCTCGCATTCATAAAATCTATGAGGATTAGCGAGTCATTCACCGCTACCCCCGCAAGCCCCACCACGGCGATAAAGCTCTGAATGGTGAACGTGGAGCGGGTGATAAACATCCCGTATACCACGCCGATAATGGCGAATGCTATGGCAGAAAGTATCAGCATAGGCTGAAAATAGTCGTTGAACTGCGCCGTAAGTACAAGGTATATGGCAAGCACGGCAATGATAAACGCCACAAAGAGCGACGTAAATGCCCTGTTTGTCTCCTCGAATTCCCCTCCGAAAGCTATAACAACGCCCGGATATCTGTCTGCGATATTGAGAAAGTTCGTCTTCACCAGATTCTGCACACGGCTGGATGTCAGGTCTGTGCCGTCGGGGATGTTCGCCGTAACTGTTATTGCGGGCTTACCGTTATACCTGCGCATAACGTTCGGCTCGGCCTTATAGTCTATATAAACCACATCTTTCAGATATATCGGTCGGGTGCTGCTCTCGACTATCGGCAGCATGAGAACATCCTCAGGGGATGTGATCCCGTCTGAGCCGTGGTTGTAATAATCCGTATCTTTCACCAGCTTCACTTTCAGATCTATCTCTTCGTCCAGCGAGCGGTACTTGCCCGCATACATACCGTTCAGCGCACCTGAAGCGATGGCGACGACGGATGTCTCGTCCAGATTATATTCCTTCACCTTGTCCTTTCTGGGCACTATGGCGAATGCTGCCTGTTCTTTGGCTCTGTTGTCCTGCAGTTCCACCAGCACTTTCGTTTCTTGGTTTTCAGCTAGGAATTTAAGCACCTCATCCGCTGCCTTCTGGGCATCGCTGAGGCTGTTCGCAGTCACACGGACATTCACGTCTTTACCGACTGGAGGCCCCGTATTTTCGCCGAAGATATTCACATCGGGGAGAACTCCCCATTTCTCTTCGTTATTTTTGGCAAATCCTATGAAATCCTGTCTGAGGTAGTCTATGTATGCATTCACATCGTCATCCGCCACGGGGAACTTCTGGTCTGTCCTCGGCGGCAGTGTCACGATTATCGAGCCGTAGTAGTGCCCTCTGTGGCGCACATAATCCATATCTTCGAAAAATCCTGCATAACCGGAAGCGGAAGAGGCTTCCCCTGCGCCTTTATCCATAATGTATTTCGAATAGTCCCTGACTATCTCGTCAGTGACCTCCACAGGGGTGCCCGTAGGCATCTCGAATGTCACATGATATCTGTAATAGCTCTCGGGGAAGAACTTTACCTTGATAAGCGGTATAGCACCGGTAGCAGAAACGACAAGTATGCCGATAGCTATCCAGAAGACGACAGTCATGACGACAAGGGTCTTCACGGAGTTGTTCAGCAGCACGGTTATTATCCTGCTGTATATGTTCCACGCAAAGCCGAATATGCCCCCTTTGACATGGGCGTGATCATCGTCGTCGTGGTCGTGCACCCTTTTCGGCCCCCATTCATAGTAATGTACGGGGAGGATGAATAGCGCCTCAATGAGCGAGGCACCGAGTGCAAATATCACTGTCAGAGGCACGAAGGCAAAGAAATCACCGGTACTGCCCGTCATGATAAACATAGGAACGAAAGCGAGGATAGTCGTCACCGCTGACGATGTCACCGGCCAGAATATCTCCGCCGTACCGTCACGCACGGCATCCTTCATGCTCTTTCCGTTCTGCAGGTGTCTGTATATGTTCTCCACGATGATAACGGAGTCGTCCACGATGATCCCCGATATCAGCACAAAGGAGAATATTGTAATAGTATTAATAGAATATCCGAAGGCATGGTTCATCAGCACGGCAAAAAGGATGGAGAAAGGTATCCCCACGGATGTCAGCATCGAGTTCCTGAACCCGAGCACAACCCAGAGTATAACCACCACCAGCACGATACCCATGACCATGTTCCCGCCGAGCACACGCACGGAGTCGTCTATCTCAAGGGTAGAGTCCTGTGTGTAGTATATCGAAACGCCTTCGTCGGCGTGTATCTGCTCGAATTCGTCGGATATGATCCTTATCTCTTTGGCTATGGTGGATGTGTCGCCGTCACGGAGCTTTTTCACGATGAGCTGTACTGCGCTCTTACCGTTCACCGACACCATTATGTCAGGGTCACGGAAGCTCGGTCCTGCGTATACTGCGAGGTCACGCACACGGATAAAGTTTCCGTCGCCGTCCTTTCTCACCACAGCGTCCAGCACGGATTCCTGCGAGGAAAAACGCTCGCCAGTGTCCATCATATATTCCATCCCGCCCTTGCGGTATGTCCCTGCGGGGATACGGCTGTTCGCCAGCTTTACTGCGTTTGCCGCTTCATAGAATGATATGCCGTATTTCCTCAGCTTCTGAGGCGAAAGGGCAACGTGGAATTCCTCTTCGAACTCCCCCGTTTTCTCCACAGATTCAACGCCGTCAATCTTGCGTATCTCGGTCTTCAGCTCTGTGGCGAGCAGTTCGAGAGTTTTGTTTGATACATCTCCCGAAACATTCACCGCCATAACAGGCATAAAAGCCTCGGTATCCACATAGATGAATGTAGGCTCGTCCACTTCTGCGGGCAGGTCGTTCTTTATATTAAGTATCTTCAGGCGCATCTCGTCATAGAGATCCTGATAGTCTGAATCGTCGATGAATTTGACCTCCACCACGGAGACGTTCCGCATGGAATTCGACTGAATGTATTCAACGTTTTCGAGGTCTTCGATGGCGTCTTCTATCTTTTTGGTGACAAGGCTCTCGACATCGTCGGGTGAGGCACCGTAATACACGGTATATATAAATACCTTACCGATATCGACGGGGGGCATGTTCTGTATGGGCGAGGATATAAAGCTGTTTATACCCGCCAGAAGGAGTATGGCAAAAACAACATTTACGACAGCCCTTTTGGATAAAAGGAACTCTATGAATCCTTTCACTTATTCACCGCCTCGAGCTCCATCCCTGCTTTCAGCTTTTCATTCGGCGCAAGTATGACCATGTCGCCGTCACGTCCGGATATGCTGACCTTTATCTCCTGTCCGTTCGACACGACCCTTGCGTTCGCATATCTCTCGTTCACAGCATCTTTATGAACCATCAGCCCTTCGGCATCGGTCTCCACGGGTATCTCAACGGTCAGACCGCCCACACCGCTCATGTCTATGATGAGCTCTGCGGGGCGTTTGCGTGTGGTCTCGTCAAAGGCGGGGCTCACTCTGTTCACCCTTGCCTTATGCTTTACACCCGCCACGGTGACGTCTATGCCGCCCGATTTCACCAGATAATCCATCTGGGCATTATCCACAAATACAGGGACTATCAGCTTTCTGAAATCTCCCGCTTTGGCTATCAGCGCACCTGCGGATATCAGCTCGCCCTTTTCCAGAGGCTTTGTGGTCACTGTCCACCCTGCGGGGACTTTCAGATACTGTCTGCGGAGCACTTCGTTCAGCTGCGAGAGCTGTATGCCGAGAGATTCTTTCTCCACAAGGAGCTCGTCACGGCTCATCTCAGCCTGATCCAGAGACTGTCTTGCGGCGTCACGCCTGCTTTCGGTCTCTACCTCGCTGAGATAGAGCGATTCCGTCCTGCCGAACTCTTTTTTGAGGTATGCGATATTATTTTCAAGCCTCTCTACTGAGGCGTCTATCTTCTTTATAGAGTTTGTTACGGATTGTATGTCGTACTTGGTGAATGTGGGGTCTATGACTGCGAATACGGATCCGTCGGAGACATCACCCATAGCGAGCCTCACATCTGAGAGCCTGCCCGATGTTTCGGCTGTCACGCTCATGGTGCTCACCGCTCGGGTATAGCCTGTGATTACTGCATGTTTTTTCGCAGGCATCAGAGTATATGCAAAGCTGTTTATGCTGATAAAGACCAGTATCGGCAGGAATATTGAAAGGATATATTTACGCACGGATCACCCCTAGACATTAACTAGTTTCAATATTAACTGTTTTAGCAGAAATTTCTATATAAGTTTTGTAAAAAATAAGAGAGCGGATCGGAATCATTACGTATTTTCGTCCATATTCCGACCCGCCTGTATGATTATGCTTCTATTATTACCTTTAATGCGCCTGTATCGGCAGCCCTTCCGAAGACATCATATGCCTCCATTATGTCATCCAGCTTGAACCTGTGGGTGATCAGCTTTTTCGGGTCTACCTTTTCAGCCTGCACTGTTTTCAGCAGCATAGGCGTGGAGACCGTATCCACCAGTCTCGTGGTGATGGTGATGTTCTTAGACCATAGGTCTTCCAGATGCAGGTCAGCCTTTACACCGTGCACGCCGATGTTCGCGATCACTCCGCCCGGAGCGATAAGATACTGACAAAGCTCGAATGTTGCCGGTATGCCCACGGCCTCCATAGCAGTATCCACCCCTTTGCCTCCCGTGAGAGCCTGCACGGCTTTCACTGCGTCGGTTTCAGAGTTGTTCACTACATCTGTAGCGCCGAATTTCTTTGCCACTTCCAGCCTGCTCTTATCCATGTCTATTACGATTATCTTTGAAGGTGAATAGAACTGCGCCGTCAGAAGCGCAGCGAGACCTATAGGCCCTGCGCCCACTATGGCAACGGTGCTCCCCGGGGCGACCTTGCCGTTCAGCACGCCGCACTCAAAGCCTGTGGGGAGGATGTCGCTCAGCATCACGAGGGCTTCCTCGTCCATCCCTTCGGGGATGTGATACAGACTGGTATCTGCGTGGGGTATACGTGCATATTCAGCCTGAAGGCCGTCTATGGTATTGCCCAGTATCCACCCGCCTGTCTCACAGTGGGAAAACATGCCCCTTCGGCAATATTCACATATGCCACAAGAGTTTATACATGAAACCAGCACCTTGTCGCCTTTCTTGAATGACTTCACGGCGGAGCCTGCTGATTCTATTATTCCTACGCCTTCATGCCCCAGTATCCTGCCGGGCTCACATGTGGGTACGTCGCCTTTCAATATATGAAGGTCAGTTCCGCATATGGTCGTTTTGCTTATCTTCACAACAACATCGCCCGCATCGAGGATATCAGGCATTGGTCTTTCTTCCAGAGCTTTACGCCCCGGACCGTTATAAACGAGAGCTTTCATATTGTGCCTCCGAGGGTATCATATGCATATAAACATATGCTTGATACACCCCACCCACAAGGGATATCGGCACTGAAATGATCAGTTCTTTGTCAGAACAGCGGCAAAAAATCCGTCGGCGTCGTTCTTATACGGCAGTGAACGGAAGAAGTCACCGTCTCTGAAATCGTCGTCGCACACAGGCGGAACAACTTTAAAAGACTTATTGGATTCGAGAAATTCTTTTATGACATCTACAGTCTCTTCGTCTTCCATAGAGCAGACGGAGTATATTATCTTTCCGCCCGGAGCGAGAAACTGTGAAACTTTCTTCAAAATGCCGAACTGTCTTCTGGCGTTTTCCTTTATGTCCTTTTCGCTTCTGAACCAGCGCACCTCAGGGTGACGCTTTATGGTGCCCAGAGCGGAACAGGGTGCATCGAGGAGTATAAGGTCGAACTCTGCCTCTGTCTCCAGCTCGAAGATATCGCTGTGTATGCAGTCCACATTACCCAAACCCAGCTCTGCAATGTTTTCCTTCAGCTTTTCAAATCTGCGTTCAGACTTTTCCACGGCGAAGACCCTTGCATCAGGATATGTCTTAGCGAGGACAAATGTCTTCCCGCCGGGAGCAGCACAGCAGTCCAGTATGGACATAGGCATGCTGTTCCCCGCCAGCTTCGCAACGGCATAGGATGCTCTGTCCATGATGTACATATCGTCGCTGTATTCATCGAGCTTCTTCATTTCCATAGTGTCTGTATCCACACCATAGAATGACGGCTTTGTGTTCAGGTCTGTGAGGAATTCCTCAAGGCTTCCGCCCAGCTTTGCTTCCCAGCGTTTCACAAACCACTCTGGGAAATCTGCACGGACATTGTAATTGCCGAGGAACTCTTCTTTCCTGCGGCCGACATTACGCAGTACGGCGTTGACAAAACTGCGCTTATTCTGAGGAACAAGGGTTACAGTCTCGTTCACGGCGGCATAGTCCGGTATGTCGTCCATAAAGAGCATCTGACAGGCGCCCAGAACCAGAGCCGATCTCAGCTCCGGTCCGGGTGTCTGACTGCAAAGTTTATCAATGCACCCCTCGAGAAATCCGAGATGCCTGAATGTTTCAAAGTATATTTTTCTGTAAAATCTCTGCTCTGCAGAATCCTCAAAGTAGTCTTCTCTCAGACTTCCCTTGTAGTAGGATTTCAGCAGGTTAAACAGTCTTTTTCTGTATTTATCTGCCATTAGCCTATCTTCTGAGCGATAGCGTTAAGACGCTGTATGCGCTCCTCCACAGGTGGGTGAGTAGCAAAGAGAGAGAGCAGGCTCTTCCCTTTCAGCGGGTTGATTATCATCATGTGCGCCGTGGCAGGTTTTGCGTTCTCCATAGGGTTATACTCTGCTGCTCCGGATATCTTAGCCAGTGCGCTTGCGAGTGCCTGAGGCTTACCCGAAAGGTGTGCACCGCGCTCGTCTGCGAGGTATTCCCTCGAACGGCTGATAGCCATCTGCACAAGCATGGCAGCGATAGGGGCGAGTATGCTCACCAGTATCACCACTATAATGCCCGCAGGGTGTCCGCCCTCTTCATCATCACGGGAGAATCCGCCGAACATAGCGGCAAACCTTGCCCAGTCGGCCAGCATCATTATAGCACCTGCGAATGTCGCAGCTATCGTACCGATAAGGATGTCACGTCCGTGGATGTGCGCCAGCTCGTGTGCGATAACGCCTTCGAGCTCGTCTTCGTTCAGTATCTGCATGATACCCGTTGTGACAGCCACAACACCGTGTTTAGGGTCTCGCCCTGTCGCAAATGCGTTCGGTGAAGGGTTGTTCATTATATAAACCTTCGGCATGGGCAGTCCGCCCTTTTCAGCCAGTCTGCGGACTATCCTGTAAAGGTCGGGCGCTTCCGCCTCGGTAACTTCTTTCGCTCTGTACATCTTAAGGATTATGCTGTGGCTGAACCAGTAAGAGAAGAAGTTCATCGCCATCGCAAAACCAAAAGCCATAATCACACCGCCACGGCCGCCAAGCACTCCACCGATAGCTATAAAAAGCACCGTAAGCAGTGTCATAAAAAATGCGGTCTTAAGCGTATTACTCATATTGCCTCCTGAGATTTATATATATTTTTTATTTCATCCTCTATCATGCGGACATTCACCCTTGTGCTCCTGCATTCGCCGTTGGGGCGTCTGTTGCAGAACCCGATGACGGGGAGCGGGTAGGTGTCCTGTATACCGCTGAGAAGGTCACGCTCACAAGCAACAGCCAGTATAACATCCGGCCTGGATTCCTTCACTATGCGTCTCGCCACTGTACCGCCTGTGGCGACATTTATTGATAAATTATATCTCTCTGCGATTTCGACAAGGTCTTTTATATCGCATTTCCCACAGCCCACACACTTGCCTATATCGCTCGTCAGCTTAAGGTCACAGTCCTCCAGCTGAAGACAATGGGGGAGGAGAACCAGTATGTTCTCGGGCTTTTTATTCTGAACGAGGCTGCGTACTATCTCGTTGTTAATGTTTATGAAAGCTCTGACTATCCTGTCCTTTTCCACCCCGAGCATCTTACCCGTGCGGAGTATAAGGGGGAGCGTCAGCCTCTGTGCCACACGGCGGAAGCCTTTCACATGCGCATAATGCCGTCCCGTGAGAGCAGTATACGCAAAAATTATAGAGAAAAATGTCATAGACAGCGCAAAAAGGATAAATATCCCCGATATAACGGCAGATATCTCCTTTGAAATAACCGCAGCACCTATCGACATGAAATACCATACGATGAGCCCTGCGCCGAACAGAACAGATCCGGACAGAAAGAAGAGCGCCATAAATATTGCCCTGTCTTTCGATATCATCTTTTTATTCAAACTTTTCGCCGCCTTTAAGCTGTGCGCCTGCGAGGAAGCTGCCCACTGGCATTCTCTTCTTCCCTTCGGGCTGAAGCTCCAGTATCTGGAGTCCGCCCACGCCGCACTTTATAGAAAAGCTCTTTTTAGTAACGTCATAAACCTCACCGTTTGCGAGCCCCTCCGGAGCTTTGACAATTTCGGCGGAAAAAAGTTTTACGGTTTTACCGTTTAATGTGCTGTAAACAGCGGGCCACGGCTGGAATCCGCGTATCATGCACTCTATCTCTTCGGCAGATTTCGACCAGTCGACACATCCGTCATCCTTCTTCATAAGGGGGGCGTATGTCATCTCTGCTTCGTTCTGCTTTACGGGAGTAATGCTTTCAAATTCTTTCAGTGTTTTGATGAGGAGCTTCGCACCTGTCACAGAGAGCTCCTCGGCTATGTCGAGGGCTGTCTTTTTGCCTATCGGCGTAGCCTCTACAAGGAGTATGTCTCCCGTATCCAGCCCCGCATCCATAAGCATCGTTGCGACGCCTGTCTCTTTCTCGCCGTTTATAACTGCCCAGTTCACAGGGGCTGCACCGCGATATTTAGGCAGCAGGCTGAAGTGTACATTAACAGGGGCATACTTCGGGCTGTCCAGAACTTCCTGCGGGAGAATCTTCCCATATGCGACAACAACGAGGAAGTCAGGCTCGACACTCTTTATCTTTTCCAGTGCTTCTGCATTATTTCTCAGGCTCTGGGGCTGATACACCTCTATCCCCTGCTCGATAGCATATTCCTTCACAGGGGGAGCCTGCATCTGCTTGCCTCTGCCTTTCGGCTTGTCTGTCTGGGTTATCACCAGAGGCACTTCTATATTATTATCCAAAAGTTCTTTCAGGGTAGGCACCGCCATTTCAGGCGTTCCCATAAATACTACCTTCATCTTAAAACTCCATCAAAATCATTGAGCTATATTATTAATATAAAATCTAACTCAACACAACGATTATCGGAAAGCCCGTTAAATGGGACTTTACAAAAAGACCTTGCATTTGACCGATCAGTCAAGTATATTCCGTTTTATGGGAAGATGCAGCGATGCCAAACAGAAACTACTTGATGCAGCCTTAAAGCTATTCTGGGAACGCAGTTATTACTCTGTCAGTGTTGATAATATCTGTGCGGAAGCAGGCGTTAAGAAGGGAAGTTTCTACCACTTTTTCAAATCGAAGAACGAGCTCGCAGCCGATGCCATAGAATTTCACTGGAAGAATGAAAGTATGCACACCTGCAACACTTTCTCCTCCTCTAAACCGCCTCTGGAGCGCATAAAGGACTATCTGGACATGGGATACCAGCACCAGAAAGCACTGAAAGAGAAGACAGGCTTTGCCAGCGGATGCCCGTATTTTGATCTGGGAGCCGAGTCTGCATCGATGGAAAAGGATATATCCGACAGGATAACATCCATCATAAACGAGATGAAAGAGCTCCTCCGCAGCACCCTGAAAGAAGCGATGGAGGACGGCAGTATAGAAAACGGCGACCCTGTCCTTATCGCAGAGTGGCTGTACAGCCTTATGGGCGGCGCACTCACCTATGCCCGCATATATAACGACCCCGAAGTTTTGAAAGATATCTATAAAGGAGCTTTCCGCCTTATCGGCGCCAAGTAATATATTTTTTCAGCATTTACTTGACCAACTGGTCATCTACTAATGGAGGTTAGAATGTTTTTTGATCTGAAGGATTCCGCCTGCATTTCCTGCGGGAAGTGCGTAAATACCTGCCCGTTCCTGCTTTTATCCATGGAGGACGGCAAGCCTTTCATGGCTGCAGAGAAAGAGCCCGCTTGCGTCGAATGTCAGCACTGCATGGCAGTATGCCCGACATCGGCAATCACGCTCAACGGAGCAAATCCCGAAAACAGCATTTCCCTTAAGCACTTTTCCCCGGATGTGGACAATATCGACCTGCTGCTTAAATCAAGACGTTCATGCAGGAATTTCAAAGAAAGAGACGTCGATACCGAAACATTGAGCAGGATACTGGACGTGACAGCCTATGCCCCCACAGGAAAGAATGAGATGAGCGTCACATTCACCGTGATAGACAACAGCACCGACATGGAAAAGTTTAAAACAAAGGCAAAAGCAAAGCTGAAAGAGGTTCTTGATAACAGAGCGGACTATGACCTGCCTGCATACCTCTTTGACTATATCACCATGTGGATAGAGGGCGGAGTGAATATATTCTTCCGCAATGCGCCCCACATGTTTGTATCTTCAAATCCGAAGAGCGCAATAACACCCGACCACGACGGCATTATCGCTGCGACATTCTTTGACATCGCCGCAAACACCCACGGCGTCGGCGTATGCTGGAACCACATCGTAAAGTTCCTCATAGAGCACCTCGCACCCGAGATGAAGTGCGATCTGGGTATACCCGAGGATCACACAATAGGCGCAGTGATGACATTCGGCTACCCTGCGACTGTACACCACCGAATCCCCCAACGGAAGCCAAGCCGCATTAACCGTGTGGCACTTTCGTAGTTTCTATAACCTCATGCGGAGCAGTCATCACCACGGCTGCTCCGTTTCCACTAAAACTGTGTAAAATATGCACAATTCTTTGCAAAAATTGCCAATGTAAACATCAAACAAATGATATATTATGATCATATGGAAAATAAATTCGCACACAGACTTAAACAGATACTGATAATCGCAGTGGTGCTCAACCTCGCCATTATAATATTACAGGGGCTCAGCAGCGTTCAGACCATCGAACGCTCCAAAAAGAGCCTGATGCTGGTGGGGCAGACCGCCCTTTCATCTTTCGAAGGCGGGCGCAGGGCGCATCTGCTGCTTAACCCTGCCACGGCGCAGAGGTTCAGGTCTTTCATAGAAACCATCGGAGCCGAGACGGGCGTGCTCAGCCTTTACCTTTTCGATCAGGACGGCAACATTCTCTTCAACACCAGAGAGGTAACAGCCCCCGCAATAGACCCGCAGAAATCCCCGATGGGAGTTATCGAGACAGACGCAGGGCTCTTTATGTATCACACACTGAAAGGCGGCGGCGCACCCATGATGGAAGGCATGATGATGGGACAGGGGCGAAACAGACGCCTCCCGCTCCCCGAAGACGACAGAGTACTCACGGCGGGCGTTATGCTCGACATGAAGGGGCATCAGAGGCTTATAAATGCGGAAGCGACCTTCATGTTCTTCATGTTTGTGATGGAAGCTCTGCTGATAGCCATATATGTCTATACCGCACGCATCCTGAAACTGCACACGGAGCAGACGAGCAGGCTGGAAGCATCCGAACGTGAAGCGGAGCTGGGCAAGATGTCCCGTGTGATGGCGCACGAGCTGAAAAATCCGCTCAGCACGGTGAAGGGGCTAATGGAGTTCTCCGCTAAGAAATCCGAAGGCGACCTGAAAGACATCTCCGTAAGCTGTGTAGAGGAACTCTCCCGTCTGGACAGGATAATAAACGACTATCTCGCATACGGCAAAGACATGACACTGAACATTTCCAAAGCTGACCTGTCTGAAATAGCGGGCAACACTGCGAAGCTTTTGCAGATAGATGCACAGCAAAAGGATATAATAATAGATATAAAAGGCTCTGCCGTGATAGACGCCGACAGCGAAAAGATGCGTCAGGTCGTTTTCAACCTGCTCCTAAACGCTGTACAGGGCGCACCCGAAGGGAGCATCATAGACATCGGCATATCCGACAAAGAGCTGGTGATAGAGAACATCATCGCCGACAAAAACTTCACCAAAGAAGACCTCGGCAAGCCGTTCTACACCACAAAGACAGTGGGTACGGGGCTCGGGCTCGCCATAGTGAAGCGCATAGTGCAGCTCCACGGTTTCCGATGCAGGATAAACGCCGAAGACAAATTCAGAGTAGAGATAGCGTATAAATGAAAATACTGATAGTAGACGACGAAAAAAATCACAGACTGATGCTGAAGCTCCATCTGGAAGATGCGGGTCACCAGACTGCACAGGCAGAGAACGGCATGAAAGCACTGGAAGCCCTCGGCAAAGAAAACTTTGACGCTATCCTTCTGGATATGAAAATGGATGTAATGGACGGGCTGACTTTCCTCGGCATGATGAACAGACAGGGGCTGTCCACCCCCGTGATAGTCATCACGGCATTTTCAACGGTGAAGACAGCCGTGGAATCCATGAAACTAGGCGCTGTGGATTACCTCACAAAGCCAGTGGACATACCTCAGCTGATGGATGCTCTGGGCAGGATAAGCGAGCACATACAGGAGCAGTACGCACCCGCAGAGGAATACACCTTCGGCGGAGTATACACCAAAGAGGGGCTCGGCTCTGTCATCGAACAGCTGAAGCTGGTGGCTCCCACAGACGCAACTGTTCTGATACTGGGCGAATCGGGCACGGGTAAGGAACTCGTCGCACGCTCCGTACACGACAATTCAAAAAGAAAGGACAGACCGTATCTGGCGATAAACTGTGCGGCACTGTCAGAGAATATAATAGAGAGCGAACTCTTCGGACATGTAAAGGGCGCTTTCACCACCGCCATAAAGGATAAGAAAGGGCTGTTCGAATCCGCAGACGGAGGCACGCTCTTCCTCGACGAGATAGGCGAGCTTTCGCTGAATGTACAGGCGAAGCTGCTGAGAGTCCTGCAGGAGGGCGCATTCGAAAGAGTGGGCGACACAAAGACCATCCGCACAAACGTACGCATAATAGCAGCCACAAACCGTAATCTTAAGAAACTTTCCGAATCTGCTGATTTCAGAGAGGATCTCTATTTCCGCCTTGCTGTTTTCCCCGTGGAAGTTCCTCCGCTGAGAGAGCGCAAAGAGGAGATAGCACCCCTTGTAAAATTCTTCATAGAAAAGCACGCAGAAAAACTCGGAAAACTCATAAAGTCCGCAGACCCTTCGTATATAAAGAAACTTTCTGAATACGGCTTCCCCGGAAATATTCGCGAGCTTGAAAATGTTGTCGAGCGAAGTATTATCCTTACCACCGGAACAAAGCTCGAGCCTGCCACCCTGCCGACATTCGGCGGAGGGAAGGACGGCGGACTCAGCATCAGGGATAATGAGAGAGACCTCATAGTCAAAGCTCTGAAAAAGACCGGCGGAAATAAGACCAAAGCCGCAGAAGTTCTTCAGATATCACGAAGGACACTGCATAACAAACTTAAGGAATTTGACCTGGAGGACGAGTTTTGAAAAAATTGACCACATTTATTCTGCTGCTTTGTGCGGCAACGGCTTTCTCTGCACCCGCACAGAAAGATGGCTTCAGCGGATACTTTGATTTAGGTATTTTAGGCATAAGCTCCACGGATGCTACAATGACATCCGACAATAACGAAGATATCGACACGCTATCGGACAATCCCGACAGTTTCTCACAGGGGCATATAATAGCCCTGTTCAATCTGCAGTATAAAAAGGGCGACAAGATATTCCACGCAGGAATGCCTCTGGAACAGGCCGAGCCGCAGCTCATGGCGGGCATCACATATGAAAACGGCAGATCCACAACGGACCTTTCCGTGATATTCGACATTTTCGGCGAAGAGTGGAAAGACCCCTACGAATCCAGCAGAGACACCACCAAAAGAGAGTCTGTAGGGCTCAGGCTGAAGATGGAGAACATCTCCGGCACTCAGTTCGGCTTTGAAGCAAAGGTGATGAGCCACAATATAAAAGACGACGAGATAGGCGACCGGTTCTCCGACATGAGGCGTGACGGAGCAACATACAGCATAAAAGGCGAGTATAACCAGCCACTCGGAAACAGAAACAAGATAACCCCATTCATAGAATATAAAAGAGAGCAGAGGCTCGGCGA
The DNA here is from genome assembly GCA_050253075.1 of Deferribacterales bacterium. GTDB lineage: Bacteria > Chrysiogenota > Deferribacteres > Deferribacterales > Geovibrionaceae > Denitrovibrio. Next base: position 535,237 of record JBFWJS010000001.1, on the reverse strand, counting down.
TGCATTCAGCTCGAACGCCATCGGACTCGGCGCAAAATACATGCAGGCGACATCCCGCGGATTTATAATGCCTGTGATAAATGTATACGCAGAAGGGTTCGACGATGAAGACGCTGTCTTTGACAAAACACGAAGAGACAAAGGCGCAGCAGCTTTCCTCATGTACAGGCATAATTTCACACCGAAGACACACGGCACGATCCTCGGCGGAGCATCCGTCAGACGAAGCAACATCGACTTTTACGATGCTGAGACATTTTTTACTGGTGCGACAATAGGCTTCGACTTCTGATAATGAGATACTACGAAGACCTGCTGAATGAAGTGATAGAGATTGCCGTCCGTGCGGGCGAAGAGATAATGGAGATATACGAGAAGGATTTCTCCATCGAATACAAAGACGACAAATCCCCGCTCACCGATGCGGATAAACATTCGAACGACATCATCACCGCAGGGCTGAAAAAGCTCAGCACGCAATACCCTATCCTCTCCGAAGAGACCAAAAAAGCGGAATACGCAGAGCGAAAAGGCTGGGAGTGCTTCTGGCTGGTCGATCCGATAGACGGCACAAAGGAATTTATAAAAAAGAACGGCGAGTTCACTGTTAATATAGCACTTATCGAAAAAGGCGAGCCCGTCATGGGCGTTGTGTATGCCCCCGCACTAGACATCCTCTATTACGGCATGAAGGGCTTCGGTGCATACCGCAGAGCAGACGGAAAGATCGAGCAGATGCCCCTAGCCGTAAACAACCCCGCCGAGAGCAAGATCATCCGTGTTGTCGCATCACGCTCTCACCTGAATGAAGAGACAACAGACTTCATCAATGCGATAGCAGAGCAGTATCCTGACTGTGAGATAGAGAGAGTTTCCAAAGGGAGCTCGCTCAAACTGTGCATGGTCGCAGAAGGTTCAGCCGATATATATCCCCGCATAGCCCCCACAATGGAGTGGGACACGGCAGCAGCACAAGGCGTCGCCGAGGCAGCGGGCAAAGGCGTTTATAAATTCGAAACATTCCCCACAGACAACATCCGCTTCAACACTACTCTGGATGCGGAAAAGCTGAGGTATAACAAAGAAGACCTGCTTAACCCATTTTTTGTAGTTGTATAATTGCACTCTTGATTAAAAGAGAGTATTGGTATAATTTCAATCAGGGAGTTGTAACAATATGAAAAAAGTCGTCATCTTAGGCGGTGGTTTCGGCGGTCTGTCTGCCATCGCACACATTCGCAAACAGATCAAAAAGGGCAAAGTAGAGGTCACACTCGTTGATAAGCATAACTTTTCCCTCTTCACACCTATGCTGCCCGAGGTGGTCAGCGGTAATGTCAAACCTGATAACATCGTCCTCCCCTTACGTGAAATATGCGTAAAAAACCGTGTACGGTTCGTGCGGGACGAGGTGAAAGACATCAACCCCGAAAGCAACAAAGTTATCTGTAAAAACACCGAGCTGGAATACGACTATCTCATCATGGCGACAGGCTCAAAGACAAACTACAGAGGCAACGAATCCGCCATGAAGAACGCCTTTGAGTTTAAAAACATCACAGACGCCATAGACATAAAATACCTCATCATCGATTATCTGGAAAAGGCAAGCAGTATGACATCATCCGATGCAAAGCGAGCCCTGCTCTCTTTCAGCGTTATCGGCGGGGGCATCACGGGTGTCGAGCTCGCCTGCGAGATGAACGACTTCATCACCGAAAAAATAAAGAAAGAATACAACTCCATATCCAAAGACGAATTCTCCGTAAACATACTGGAATATTATAAAACGATACTCCCATCCATAGACGAATCTCAGGCCGTAAAGGCGCAGGATGTCGTCTCCAAAAGCGGGATACACATCATAAACAACGCAAACGTGAAAGAGATAGGCGAATGCAGCATAACCTATGAGGAGAACGGCGAGGAAAAATGCCTCCAGTCCTCCATCACGGTCTGGACTGCGGGCGTAATGGGGCAGGACCACCTGCACTCTGTGGCGGGCACACAGTCAGGCGACAAGCGTGTCTTTATAAACCACGACCTGACTCCGAAGGACTTCGGCAGGGATAATATATTCATCATAGGCGACAGCTGTGCATATCAGCATAACGAACACATCCTTCCGCCTGTGGCACCTCTAGCAATGCAGCAGGGGATAATGGCAGTGATGAACATCATGCGAGATATCGAAGGAAAACCTAAGAAGGAATTCAGTTATTTCCACTTCGGATATCTGGTCTCACTGGGTAAGAACAACTCCGTTGTGAACCTCTTCGGCTTTAAGCTGAGGGGACGATTCGCCTATTACATATGGAAGATGCTGTACCTTTATAAGGTCGGCATGTTTAAAAAGCAGATAGGCGTATTCTTCGACTGGATAATGACAGCATGGTTCGGCAACGAATCAGTGCTCATATACGACATCGAAAGGTCGTATCTCAGTCGCCAAAAACCTGATGACCGAGGCTCTGAACAATAAACTTTGCCCCGTGCTTTGATAAGTGGTTGTCGTCTCTGTATATGGAATAGCCGTCGTAAAGCAGCTCATACCTGTCGCCGTCCCTCAGAACGTCTTCCGGGTGCAGCAGTGTAACGCTTGTCTCATCTGAAAGTCTGTCCAGCACCTGATGAACCTTACTCTGCTGTGCATTATAGCCCTCTACCGTCGGCCTCATATCCACAACATTCTCCACGCCGAAGGAAACCTTAAGGAACTCCACCTTAGACATTATATAAGGCACGCTGACGTCTATCTCAGGCACGCCGTAAACTATATAAACCTCTTTACCGTGGGACTGAAGCGACTCCACAGTCTTTCTCAGATTAGTATAGAAGAAGTCCTCCGCGTCTTTCTGCTCCACAGAGTTATGATCTTTATCATATATGCTGAAGGTTGTTGCGCCTTTCTTCCCTTCTACGAGAGTGACCCACCTGCCCGCAAGGATAACCTTTTTCACTGCGGGGTTCTGATTCACTATGTCTATCGTACTGCCGATGAGATAGCTGTAGCAGTCTTTAAAGCGGTGTCCGTAGCCAAGTATAGGCACGAGTCCGTCTCTGGACATCAACAGTCCGCTCCTGCCTGTCTCTCTGGCATATTTGTCAAACCCGGGGGCTATGGCACCGGCATGTGAATCCCCCATAAGGAGGAACTCTGCCTCGCCGCCTTCCACGCCGAGTCTATGAATCGAATCAACACCTTTGAAAGCACTGATGTCGCTGTCTTTACAGCTCCCCATATTGTCGCCGTCCTTTCCGCCCTTATCTATCCGATAGGCAGATTCAGGGATACGTCCGGGGAATCCGTCCGCCCAGTATAATACCCCGCCAAGGAGGCATACAACGGCCATCACGGCGAATGTCTTGCGGAAGAATATCTTAGTATTCTCGGGGCGCATCCTGCGGAAAGGGGTCTCGATATATTTATATGTCAGCACCGACAGCACAAACGACAGAAGCAAAATGCTGAGGCGCACCAAAGCAGCCTGTGAGTCGTCTATCACCATCAGCGGTCTGTAGCTGTTAAAAAACGAAAGGAGAGGCCAATGCCAAAGGTATAAAGAGTAAGAAAGCAGACCGATATAAACGATTGGTCTTGCCGAAAGCACCTTCGACACGACAGTCTGCGCCGTGCCTGTATATATCAGCAGAAATGCACCTGCACACGGCAGAAGCGCGCCGTAAGCAGGAAAAACAGTGTCGTGATCATAAGCATTTATGCTGTAAGCTATCATGACAATGCCGACAATGCCGAGCACCTCGGCGAGCAGTTTATGCCTTATCTCAGGCATAAGGCCGAGTGCTATCAAAGCACCTGAAAGCAGTTCCCAAGCCCTCGGGTGGAGCAGATAAAACGTATCTACGGGGTATCTGTTTATCATCAGCATACTAGCCGTCAGAGATATAAGGAAAAGGAGCACTATGTATCTGCGGTAGTGCTTGCCCAGCCATTTGCTTATTATTATCAGGATAATAGGATAGAAAATATAGAACTGTTCCTCTACCGAAAGAGACCAGGTATGCAGAAGCGGTTTAGACTCTGCCGCATCCATGAAGTAGCCCGTCTGTTCTTTGAAATAGATGTTCGAGCCGAACAGCACCGCAGCCGAAAGGCTCTTCCCGAATTTCCTCAGGTCGTAAGGCATCTGCAGGAAAACGCAGAGCACCGCCGTGACCAGAAGCACAAGAAACAGAGCAGGAAATATCCTCTTAACCCGCCTCACGTAGAAGTTCTTTATGGTGAATTTATTATTCTTAAGCTCTTCGATGATGACGGATGTGATGAGGAATCCAGATATTACGAAGAATATATCAACGCCGACGTACCCGCCCGAAAATGCGGACATACCCGCATGATAAAAAAGTACCGGCAAAACCGCAAGGGCACGCAGCCCGTCTATATCTCTTCTGTACTGCATGTTACTGGAATATCGCTCCGTCTGCTATTTTGATATACTGCAGACGTTCAAAAGACTGAACCTGCTTTATCTTCTTTCTGGTGGCTAGACCTATCACATCGTTTAAGGAATCGACGTGCCTCTGCTTCATCCATGCTTCCAGACCGCTGTTCAGGTCTGATATCACACTCATGCCGTTCTTATACAGCGCAGATGTCACCTGCACTGTCTTTGCACCTGCCAGCAGGTATTGGATGAGCATATCCTCGTCATACACCCCTGTGGATGCGGATATATCCACACCGCACTGACGGCTTGTAACAGCCACCCAGCGGAGCACTCTGTATGCGTCCTCGGGTGCGCTGAATGTATGCACCGGCTCTAGCTCCAGTGTTCTGGTATTTATCTTTAGCTGGAAATATTTATTAAACATAGTAACGCTGTCTGCGCCTGCGTCTTCGAGCTTTTTCACCATGTTAGGAATAGCGGAGAAGTTCGGCCCTATCTTTACACCGACAGGTATTCTGACGGCTCTTTTCACGTCTTTGAGCACGTCTATGTATTTCTGCTCGGCTGCTGCGCCGTCTATCTCAGCGTCGAAGGGGTTGAAGGCGATGTTCAGCTCCAGAGCGTCTGCGCCTGCTTCCTCTATGCTCCCTGCAAAGCTCGCCCACCATCTGCTCCCTTCGCAGTTTATGCTGGCGATGACAGGTATGCCCACTGTTTCAGAGGCACGCTTCACATAGTCGAGGTATTCACCCGAACCATAAACCATAGCAGCATCAGCGAGCATATAGTCATACGCCTCGGGGTGGTATGATCCGTCCAGATCGTCCCCCATGTCCTGACGTATCTCTTCCTCGAAAAGCGATTTAAGCACAACGGCTCCCGCCCCTGCGTCCTCTGCTTTTTTGAGTCTGTCCATATCTTTTGTAAGGGTGCTGCTGCCTGCGATAACCGGGCTGGACAGCTTAAGCCCCATATAGTCAACACTGATATCTGCCATAATGCTCACCTTTCCACAATGTCACTGCGAAGCCCGAAGGGCTGTGGCAGTCTCTGTTCTCGTATTTATCCAAAGATTGCTTCGTCATTACACTCCTCGCAATGACAATATCACTGTTAGTCATTCTGAGCTGACACGGTCAGCGTAAGAATCTCGGACTATATTAAATATGAGATATCGTCTGAGATCATTACGTCAGCCTAAAGGCTTCCTCATGATGACAATACAGTTTTACGGTGCATCATGCACCTTAATCTTTTATCAATAATTCTCGGGGCTTAGAAGTACCGTCACTTGGTGCCACTATTCCTTTTTTCTCCATGATCTCAACGATCCTCGCTGCTCTATTATACCCTATGCGGAGGTAACGCTGTATCATTGATATAGATGCAAAGCCCTTCTGCTTAACCAGCTCGAGTGCTTCGTTATATTTCTCATCCAGTTCCGATTCGTCCACATCGTCTTCGCCCGCCATCTCTTCTTTCACAAGGTCCATGTTGTACTCAGGCTCGCCGAGGGTCTTGAGGTGTTCGACAATGCGCCCTACCTCATCATCGGAGACAAAACATCCGTGCACACGCACTGTGTCGCTCATGCCTGGCGGTATAAAGAGCGAGTCCCCTTTACCGAGGAGCAGCTCTGCGCCGGATGTATCTATGATGGTCCGTGAGTCCACCTTAGATGAAACTCTGAATGAAAGTCTGGCGGGCATGTTCGCCTTGATGATACCCGTAATAACATTCACCGACGGACGCTGTGTGGCAAGGACAAGGTGTATACCCACGGCTCTCGCCATCTGGGCTATACGGATGATGGACTGCTCCACATCCTTACCCGCTACAAGCATAAGGTCTGCGAACTCGTCCACGATAACCACCAGATAAGGCATAACGGGAAGCTCCGGGTCTTCCGCTGCTTTCTGGTTGTAGCTGGCGAGGTTACGCACCTTCATGCTGGCGAGTACGGAGTATCTGTTCTCCATCTCTTCCACCACGTTTTTCAGAACCATAGCAGCCTTTCGAGGTTCTGTTACGACAGGTGCGGCGAGGTGTGGTATATCTTCATAAACACTGAGCTCTACCATCTTCGGGTCTACCATGATGAACTTCACGAGCTCAGGCGGTGCTTTATAAACTATCGAGCATATCAGCGTATTCACGGCGACGGACTTACCCGAGCCTGTCGTACCCGCCACCAAAAGGTGGGGCATGGATGCGAGGTCGCTTATGTATGCTCTGCCCGAGATATCCTTACCCATTGCGAATGTCAGCATGGATTTCGCCTCGGTGAATTCTCTCGATTTCATCAGCTCGGAGAGGAATACCATCCCCCTGTGCTTGTTAGGCAGCTCGATACCCACGACAGATTTGCCCGGTATCGGTGCTATGATGCGCACACTGACGGCAGACATCGCAAGGGCGAGGTCGTCCGAGAGGTTCGCTATCTTATTTATCTTTACCCCGGGCGCAGGTTCAAACTCGAACTGTGTGACCACAGGCCCCGGCTGTATCTCTCTTATCTTTCCGTTTACTCCGAAGTCCGCCAGCTTCGCAACGAGGGTTTCCCCTTTCAGCTTCAGCTCTGCGTCGGATTCACGCTTGAAATCGTTTACGGGCTCGTCCAGCAGTCTTATCGGTACGGTGTATTTACCCTTACCTTTTTCCACCTTTGCGGCTTCTTTTATCTGCGGTTCGAACTCCGGCTCTTTCACCTGCGGTTCTTTCGGAGCAGGTTCTTTTATGCGTGGTTCATAAACGGGTTCTTCGTATTCGTCTTCATCTTCGAGCAGGTTCGGCACATTTACAGGCTCTTCCTCAGGCTGGATATCGGGTATCTCCCCCTGATATTCGTCCTCGTCATACATTTCCGGCTGTTTGTCCTTTTTCAGCTTCGGCATGTTCAGCTCTGCCCTCGCCAGCTTCATGAAAAAGCGTGGAAAAAGGAGAAACAGAAACAAGGTCGCCAGAAAGCATGAAATGACTATCCCGCCGACAACACCGACGACAGATGCGAAGAGATCCGCAGCGAAAAGCCCCGCTATCCCCCCTGTCGGCTTGCTGGTGAATATAAAGTCCTGACCTCCGAAGAAGCCTGTCATAGTAGCCAGCACGAGGCAGAGGAGTATGTATAACACAAAGCGGAAGATGGTCTTACGCATCTTCATCTCTGATTTTCTGCGGTGAAAGTGAAGTCTGATGGTCAGCCATATGAATATGAGCGGAAGCAGATAAGCCGTCCAGCCGAAAAATGTCGCAAGGACATCGCTGAAATAGGCACCCGTCTTTCCGAAGAGGTTCGCTACCTCCTGATCATAATTAGTGAAGATGATCAGAGTCCACCCCGGGTCCGACTCTGAATGAGAGTATATGGACAAAGTGGCAAAGATGGTGAAGAAGAGAGCGGTAAGGAATATTATGTCGGCTTTCAGCCCCTTGTTTTCTACATCCATATTATAGCTGTTATCCCTGCTATCAGGCAGTAAAGCGCAAATGCTTTAAGGTTTGCCCTTTTTATAAAATACACCATAAAACCTATGGCGAAGAATCCGCTTATAAATGCCGCTATCATTCCGGCAATGTATGCCGTCATCTCGCCCGCAGGCACGGCAGACATATGCTTAGATTGTAAAATGATAGCCCCTACTATGGCAGGTATGGACATGAGGAATGTGAACTCCGCCATCTCCTCACGCTTTATGCCGAGCCACAGCCCCGTGGCTGTTGTCGCACCGGCTCTAGATATCCCGGGGATAACTGCGAGCCCCTGCACTATGCCGATGATGAATGCAGTTATGCCCGTCACCTGACCGCCCCCTTTATATCTGTCTGATATAAGGAGCATAAGGGATGTGACGATGAGGAAATAGCCCACGAATGCAGGAGTGGAGAAAACACCCTCGACCCTGCTCTCCAGAGCGAGCCCTATTATGCCCGTCGGGATGGTGGCTACTATTATCCCCCACCAGAAGCGTTTGTTCTCGAAGTAGATTATCTTATAATCATTGCTGAGCAGCCCCATAGGGGTGAGCACCAGCTCTATTATGCGTCTGCGGAAATATACGACCACTGCGCCGAGTGTCGCTCCGTGGAGGAGCGTGTCGAAAAGCATGCCTGGCTGCTGAAAATCCTTCATGAGCGACTGCGCAAGGACAAGGTGCCCTGAGCTGCTCACGGGGAGGAATTCTGTCAGCCCCTGTATAATACCCAGCAGTATCGCCGAAGTTATCGTCATTTATATCTCCGTCACGACAGGTATCACGAGCGGTCTCCTGTCGAGAGTCTTTTTGAAAAACCTGCGGGTCAGCCTCGAAAGCCCGCCCTTCAGGTCCAGATAGTCATAATCGTCATCATTCAGCAGTTCATGAAGATGACTGGCGAGGAAATCCTGTAAAGCCATCATCTGATTGCTCTCAAGGTCGAACCCTGCCGTCTCCACAAACGGAGGCAGGATGTATGTCCCGTCGGGTTTTTTCAGCACGACAACAGACACGGCACCGTCACGGCACATGTGTTTCCTGTCTTTGACAGAATCCTCGTCCATGACAAAATGCCCACGAAGGTCGATGAACACCTTCCCGTGGGGAACATCCGTGGTCTTAACCATTTTGCTCCCTTCGAAGACTGCCTTCTTGCCGTCTTCCACGAGAACAACATTCTCAGGTTTCACAAACTCTGTGTCTTTCAGCATCCTTTTCAGGGTTATCATGTGTACCGGTTCGCCGTGTACGGGTATGACATATTTCGGTCTGGTGAAGTTCACCATCAGCTTTATCTCCTCCTGAGAGGCGTGCCCCGAAACATGTATGCGGCTCTTGCCTATATCCACAACCTTTCCGCCCGCTTTATATATCAGGTTTATCAGGTTGATAAGGTTCTTTTCATTCCCGGGAATTACCCTTGCGGAGATAACGAACAGGTCGCCCTCTCTGATGCTGAGGTCTTTACGCTCGCCCGAGGCTATGCGGTAAAGGGTGGAGTTTGTCTCCCCCTGACAGCCTGTGATGATGTAGCACACCTGATCGTCGGGGAGCTTCTTCGCTGTCCTGAGTGTGACGATGAGGTCCTCGGGGAGGTCGATGTATCCGAGTGATTTCGCAATGGATACGTTCCTGTCGAGGGCAGTCCCTTCCAGCACTACTTTACGCCCGCAGTCACGGGCAATGTCCAGTATCTGGCGGAATCTGTCTATATTTGATGAAAAGCTGGTGAAGAATATCCTTCCCGTAGCGTTTTTGAATACTTTTTTAAGGTCTGCCTTTATGCTGGATTCCGACTGTGTGAAGCCTTCGTTCATGGCGTTTGTGCTGTCCACTAGGAGCGCCGTCAGGTTTTCCTTTGCAAGTGCCGTAAAATCCGCAGGGTTAAAAGGCTCTCCCCCTGCAGGTGACTGGTCGATCTTATAATCCGAGCAGTGCAGAGCAGAGAAATCGCCGCATTTGATATAAAGCGCATATGTGTCGCTTATGGAGTGCGTAACGGGGAGAAACTTAACGGTAAAATCCCCCTCGGTGACCTCCTGCCTTGCCCTCATAGGGCGCAGATCAGGCGAGACCTTCTTCGCACCGCGCTTTTGCTCCAGTATGCCCAGAGACAGCCTGCCTCCGTATACGGGCAGATTAAATGCACGCAGGAGGAAAGGCATTGCGCCGACGTGGTCTTCGTGGCCGTGTGTTATGAAAACAGCTTTCAGCTTGTGTTTGATGCTGTCGAGATACTCGAAATCAGGGATGACATAATCGATCCCCGGAAAGTTGTTATCCGCGAACATAACTCCGCAATCAACGATAATGGCAGTTTCCTCGGTCTCGTAGACATACATGTTCATGCCTATCTCGCCGACACCGCCTAAAAAAGAAATAGAACAGTTCATAGGATTATTCTAAATAACTATCACCAAAAATACAACCCCGACTAACGATGCTGTGGCGTCATTCTGAACGAAGGTGTGAGTGACGAATCTGTTACTGCGGATCCTTCGCCCTGCTCAGGATGACATCCCTCATCTGAACTAGTCTGCGTGGGCTATCTTTGGGATGTGGATATGTTTTTTAAAGGTATACATCCGCACCGCAAAGAGCACGAATGAAGACACAGCCATGTTAACCTGCATGTTAACCTGAAGGTAATGTAATAAACAAAAAAGAAGCCCCGCAACGATACATGCAGTAGCGTAGACCTCCTTTTTAAGTACAAACGGAATCTCTCCGATGAGGACATCACGCATCATACCCCCGCCTGTGCCGGTGATAACACCGAAGCACACAGCGCCGAAGTATCCCACACCGCTGTCCAGAGCCACACGCAGGCCGATAACGTTAAAAACGCCGAGCCCCAGAGCATCCATCCAGACAAGAGTGGAGTATGTCTTCTTCATCTGTTTATAAAATGCGAATATCACAATGGCAGTGATGACGGAAAGGAGGAAGTATGTGATATCCGTAAAAGAGAACGGAGGCACACGCCCCAAAAGAGCATCACGCACCGTACCGCCGCCGACGGCAGTTATAATAGCCAGAAAGCATATGCCGTACAGGTCGAGGTGCTTCCTGGCACCTGCGATAGCCCCCGAAGCGGCAAAGGCAACAGTTCCCGTAAAATCCAGAAGCTGAAAAAGTGTCATCCTCTATCCTCACTGGCCGCATCCATCAGCACCCGCAAAGTAAACATCCTGCAGGCGATAAGGGACGAAAGCACATTCACAGACATTATCATATACATTATCACCAGCTGATAAACCACAGCAGTGATAGGCTTCACCCCTGCTATCAGAAGACCCGTAGCAAGCCCCGGCAGAAGAACCACGCCGAGGGAAGCAATGTTGTTCAGTATCGGTTTCATAGCCGCCTTGATGGATGTATTCACCGCATCACGCATTGCCGTCTTCATATTCAGCCCGAGGGCGAGCATCCCCTCAATGGTCGCCAGCCTGCCCTTACTCTCTGCCAGCAGTCGGTCAAGGGTGAGGGTGTATGCATTCATACAGTTACCCAGAGCCATACCTGCGATGGGGAGCACTGCGCTCATCTTCACAGGGACAGCCCCCGAAAGGAAAACGGGGAGCATACCGAGCAGTGTCGGCACATATATCGCAAAAAACGCACGTTTTAAACATTTACAGTTCATATCCAGACGGGCATTTGCCGTATAGGCTGCGAAAACAGCCATAAAAGCAGCGAAATAAAGCACATGCCACGCACTCTGCAGCTTAAAGATGTATTCCAGAGCAAAACCCATGGCGAACATCTGCAAAACAGAGCGGATGCCCGCTATGCCTATCTGCTTTTCGAGCCCCATGCCTCTTTTATGAGAGACGGCAAGGACGAAAATGAAAAAAACTGATACTGCTAAACCTGCACCTATCATATATTTCCTCTGTCCTTATGTTATAATATTTTATAGTTCATAACCACATATATTATTTCAGGGGGAGCACATGTTCGAAGACTTCAAACCGGACGGTAAAATATCTAAAGAAGACTATGAAAAACAGCTTCTGGAGCTGCGTACAGACATTATCCGCACTCAGTATAAGTTCAAGGAATATAAGCGTCCTATGCTGCTCGTGCTCACCGGGCTCGACGGAGCGGGAAAAGGCGAGATGGCAAATGCTCTGGCGGACGTTATGGATTCTCGCCTGCTCGAGGTGAACACCTTCTGGCAGGAATCGAGCGAAGAGACCGAACGCCCCTATTACTGGCGGTTCTGGAATGCTATGCCTATGGGCGGGAAGCTCGGCATATATTTCAACGGATGGTATGAACGATGTATCCGCAAACACATCGACGGCGAAGACTCAGACGAAGCATACATCGCAAAGCTGAAAGAGGCGGCAGACTTTGAAAAGATGCTCGCCCTCGACGGCACTGTCATCATAAAGATATGGGCGCACATCTCAAAGAAAGAGCAGAAGAAACGCCACGAAAAGCTCGAAAAGAAATTCGACAAAACCAAAGAGATATCCGAACGTGCCAACTGGTATTACAGCAGATATGAAAAGATAGTCGACTCCGCAGAGACCGCGTATAAATACACCCACACAGAGTTCGCCCCGTGGGAGATAATCGACTGCACAGACAAACGATACAGAGAGCTGAGATTCCTGCAGGTGATACTGGACGCCATGAAAAAGGCTCTGGACGGCTTAATGCCGAAAAGCGCCACAGTGAACGCAAACGGCATCACCTTCCCCGATAAGCTCGCCAGCCTCGACATGGGCAAAACCGTGGGCGACTATAAAAAAGAGCTCGCAGACCTTGTCACCGAAATAAAGCCCCTCGCATGGGAAGCGTATGAAAAACAGATAAGCTCTATGCTGGTATTCGAAGGCTGGGATGCAGCGGGCAAGGGCGGATGCATAAGGCGGCTGCTCCGGGCCATAGACATGCGCCTGTCAAAGGTGATATCCATAGCAGCCCCCACACAGGAGGAGCTTTCACGGCATTACCTCTGGCGTTTCTGGCGCCAGGTGCCGAGGGCAGGGCACATCAGCATATTCGACCGCTCGTGGTACGGGCGTGTACTCGTGGAGAGGATAGAGGGATACGCAAAACAGGGGGAGTGGTTCAGAGCATACGACGAAATAAACGCCTTCGAAGCACACCTCGCAGACAGAGGCGTGATGCTTTTGAAATTTTTCCTGCATATATCGCCCGAGGAACAGCTCAGCCGTTTCGAACAGCGTGAAGAGATCCCGTGGAAACAGCATAAGATAACAGAGGAAGACTATCGAAACCGTGACCGAACACCCGAATATGTCGAAGCGTATAACGAGATGTTCTTCAAAACCGATACGCCGAATGCGCCGTGGGTCGTCATCCCCGCTAATGATAAAAGATACGCAAGGGTGGAAGTGCTGAAAACCGTGAGGGACTCACTGCAGAAGATGTTAAAATAACTCATACTAATACGATTAAAATTAGTACGACTTATTTATAAGATAGTTACACCGAAACAACATCAGGTGATTACTGTTTATTTAAATTTTGAAGCCTATCTTTCAGATCTTTATATGGGATGAAAATATAGGTTTTGCTATCTAGCTTAACCTTTCTGAGGAGCTTGAGCTCATCACTCAGCTTTAACAGGTCGCTTCTGGCTGTCTGGTATGTAATATTATGGTAGCTCTGGTGTTCGTATATTGAATAATTATAGTCGCTATTCTGAAACATATGACGAAGCAGAGCCAGCTGCCTGCTGTTGAAATGATGCCGTATGTTATTTTCGACGAGCATTTCCTCGAGCTCACCCGATTCCTCAGATTTGCTCTTTATATACGACATCATATTCTCAATTGCCTTTCTGACAACGCTGATTTGATGCAATATAAAATAAGTCAGATCATTACCGTCGTTTTCGGTATACAGATATGCCTTTGAGTATGCTATCGGAGCTTCTTTTATTACACCTGATATAGACAAGAACTCCATTAGCCAATACCCGTGCTTCATGCAAAACCAATAAAACAGAGCTCTTGCAGTACGCCCGTTACCATCTTCAAAAGGATGTTCATACCCTATCATAAAATGCAGAATAATCGCTTTAAGTACCGGATGAACAAACTTATCTGTGTCATCATGGTTTATAAAATCACATACTGCACCCAGACGTTCTTCTAAAAGATGATAGCTAGGAGGTGTGTGAAGAACCGTGTGGTCATTCTTATCTTCGACACGTATGTCATTATGGTCTCTAAAAGCTCCCTCATACGCTTTATTCTCAAGCGTTCCGTCTGTTATGACACTATGTATCTCCTTCATGAGGTTTAGAGATAGCGGTTCGTCTTTTATATCTTTTATATACTCCATTGCCGAATAGTTGTTATAAACCATTCTGTCACTAATAGTTTCAGGTTCCTGTTTACGCAGGATCATTTCTTTTGCCCGACTCCTTGTGGTTGATGCTCCCTCAAGCTGGCTCGACCTGAATGCTTCCTCTATTAATGTCCCAACCAGAAACTTCTTCTTACTGCGCTTGTTTTTAAATATTTCCGGCCCTTCAATTATGCCGGAAGAGTGCTGATCAAGCCAATGGAGCTCTCTTGAGATATAATCAATATTCACATACCCAAAGTTTGCATGCTCTTTACTAAGAATAGGAAGTTTGACCTCTCTCAGGCTACGCAAGAATTTTACTGCACACCAATATTCTTCAGGTGAAAAACCCTCAGGAGGTACGGCATGTCTCATTTTATCCCAGTGTAAATATCTGCCCTTTGCATCTGTGACATTCACCCCTGACTTCATCATTTTATTAAAAAACTCTGAGGTCATAATCTCAGTGCAAACAGGAGGCGTTAAAGGTATTTTCACTTAATCCTCAATTGCTATTTTAATTATTATAACAGGTAAAAAGAAAAAGTCATACTAATAATTATAAAATTAGTATGACTTTAATATCAGAGACTTATTTGAAATATAATGTAAATACTGGTAATTTGTTTAAATTACTATTTCATGTTTACAAACTGGAGCGGAACATCCATATCGGATGCTTTCAGCATCTGTATGACACTCTGCAGTTCATCGATCTTTTTACCTTCGACCCTGACTCTGTCGTCCATGATGGAAGCGTTCACTTTGAGCTTAAGGTCTTTTATCATCTTCACTATCTTTTTAGCGTTGTCTTTACCAAGCCCTTCGATAGCTTTTATTTCAAATTTACGGGCTCCTTTTGAAGTGTTCTCCGGCTCGGTGAACTCAAACACTCTGCCGTCGATGCCGCGCTTTACGGCGTGCTTTATCATCATCTCTTTGATGGCCTGCACTTTCATGTCGTCGCCTGTGACCACTTTGACGATCTTATCCTTTTTATTCAGCTCTATCTCTGTATCAGTCCCTTTGAAATCGTATCTGCTGTCTGCCTCTTTACGCACAAGGTTAACAGCGTTGTCGAGTTCCTGAAGGTCCAGTTCATTTACAACGTCGAATGATGCCATGATTATCTACCTCCGATTAACTAGAACTACTTTACACATTTTACATACAAAAATCATTGATTTTATTATCTGTCGGAGGATAATCACCTTATGAATTTATTTTGCAGCAAAGACTGTCCCGACCTCTGCGGTGTTAAAGCAGAGCTTATTGACGGGGCATACAAATTTTCCGGCATTGCCGAGGATTGGTCAAAGACGGGCTTCGTCTGTTCTAAGTTTAAAGTGTTTGCAGAGAGAGAGATCAACAACGGTATCAAGTCGTATAAAGTGACAGACGGGGTGAAAATTGAGCTGTCCGACGACGAGGCCGTAGAAGAACTGTATCAGACACTTCTGCAGCACAAAGATAAAAAGATACTCTACATGCGGGGCTCAGGCAGCCTTGCGTATAATATGATGTTCTGGGATCTCGCATTTGCGAATCTGCCGAACTGCTATGGCGTGACGGGAGGCCCCTGCGACAACACAGGCTCCGACGCACACGAAAAAGACTTCGGCGAGTGCATCAACCCGCCTGTGACAAACCTTGAAAAGGCAGACACGCTAATCGTCTACGGAAAGAATGCCGCAGTCTGCTCTCAGCACTTTTACGCTTATATGAAGGAGCTGAAAAAGAAAGGTAAGAAGATAATCTACCTGGACCCTGTAAAGACAAAAACTGCCGAACTGGCAGACATATACATACCTATCAAACCATGCTGTGACGGTATGCTCGCATGCGCCATACTCTGCGAACTGGGGCTGGAATCAGGCTACGACCCTGCGGAGCTCATATCTCAGACAGGAGTGTCCAAAGCTGATTTCGATATGCTGGTGGACTGCATCAGAAATGAGAAGTGCGCTCACATTCAGGGATTCGGCATACAGAGACACACAAACGGCATGAACGCCTATCAGTGGATACAGCGGCTCGCCGTTAAGACCGACTGTCAGGATCTGCTCTTCCACGGTCAGAGTTCAAAGAGAAGATGGACAAAGCCTTCTGCTGAGTTCTGCGGATATGTACATGTGGATAATGTGGCACAGGTGCTCGCAGACGGCGAATTCGACCTGTATATAAACACAGCGACGAACCCTGCCATGACATTCCCCGATACTAACCTGTGGACAAAGGGGCTCTCCCGCACGAAGTGCATAGTCATAGACACCAACCATACGGAAACATCCGCACACGCAGACCTCTTTGTCAAAGTGGGCGGCATGTTCAGCCAGAAGGACTTCATGGGGAGCTACTTCTTCCCCCATTACTACACAAGGGAAAAGCTGGTGAGCGACATGTCCGACTCCGAGGCAGCAGTTAAGCTGGCGGATAAAATGGGCATAAAGCTGAAAATAATGGAAGAAAAGGACGTTACACGAAAGCCCGAACAAACCAGAAATTATCAGACAGAGACACTCAGCCTGACGATGCCCGATGTTAGCGACAAGATACAGCTCATCACCTCATCCCATCACGCTTATCTGAACTCTCAGATACTGCCCGGCATGGAAAAGGGGCTTCAGGTGGCATATATGAACCCCGCAGACGCAAAGCGCATCGGCGTGAAGACAGGGGACGATGTTGTCGTGACAGGCGAAGCGGGCGAATTCACCACAGAGGCTCTTGTCACCGACGGCATAGTGGAAAAGTGCATAATGTGCTGGAAAAACATCCCGATGAAAGAGGGCTACTCCAACAACGCCATAAAGCATAAACTGACGGACTCTGAAACAGGTCTGGTGTATTACACCCACTTTGTAGACGTTAGAAAGAAATAGTACAAATTACAAACGTGGAAGATTGCCGCGTCGGGCTAAAGTGCCCTCCTCGCAATGACGCATTAAGAATGAATCATTGAATTCAGCTCTTTGATCTTTTCATAAAAGGATATGCCGGCGACCCCTGCATATCCTTTATTTTTTATCTCGCCTATGTTATCCGTGCCGATACCGCCGAGAGCGAATATCTCTTTACCCAGATGGGAAACATCTAATGCACCGAGGGGTTTCACCTCATAGTCCTTTACCGTGTGGAACACGGGGCTGAGGGTGTAATAGTCGGCATCTTTACTGATTATCTCGTCCGTGCCGTGTGCGGAATAGCCTATCTTAAGGTCAGGATATTTTGCCCTGATGCCTGAGATGTCGCTATCTGCGCCCAGCTGTACGGCCTGATAACCAAGCTCATACGCTGTATCCGCATCGAGGGAGAGAGATAAAAAACTGTCGGGGAGAGCCCTTCTCAGCTTCTCCGCCTCACGCCTTACAATAGCCTTATCCTTTATGCGGAACCAGATGATATCCGCATATGGCGCACACTTCTGTGCTATATCTAAGCACCTGTCACCAAACGTCCGGTGATCAAGCACCAGCATGATCTTCATTGCTCATCCTTTCGAATATGCGGTTAAAAGCAGCACGCACGCCACGCCTGATGTTCTGATATTCATCCATCAGAGCCTTTGCGCCGTCAGTCTTGAACCCGTAAAAGTTCGCTATCTTTCCACGCAGTTCCTCGCTGTTCGGGAGGATAGATGTGTCTGAGTTTTCGTATATCCGCACCAGATTCTCCAGATGGCGGAAAAAGAGATAGCCTTTATGCAGAGAGTTGAAATCCCTGTCTTTTATCAGCCCCTCACGCTTGAAAGCATGGAGAGCGTCGTGGGTGTTCGGATATCTGAATGATGCATGTCTGCATCCATACTTAAGCTGGAGCATCTGTGCTATGAATTCTATGTCCAGCAGACCGCCGTAGCCCGCTTTTATATTGTTCTTTTCATAGGGGAGCCCCTTCTCGTTCTCAATGCGCATACGCATGTCATAGACCTCCTGCACGCCCGCATCATCGAGCTTACAGGTGAAGAGTGCGTTCTGTTTCAGCAGGTCAAAGGCATCTTTCAGAGGCGAGTCCACATTTATCACGCTGGAGCGGAGCAGAGCCTGCTTTTCCCATATCATTGCAGATTTCTGCTGATATTCCTCGAATCCTTTCAGGGTGACGACCAGTGTCCCGCTGGAACCGCTCGGGCGGAGACGCATGTCTGTCTTGTATAAAAATCCGTTTCTGGTAAATGTGTTCAGGAATGAATTCCCCCTCTGCACCAGCTTTGAGAAGAACTCCATGTTTGTAATGGATTTCTCTCCGTCGGTGACGCCCTTCTGCTCGAAGATGAAAACCATGTCTATATCCGAGCCGTAGCTCATCTCTATACTGCCGACCTTTCCCATGCCTATCAGCAGATATCGGCAGATCGTGCCGTCTTCGTTCCTAGGCGTGCCGTACCGCTCCACCAGTTCTTCGTAAACTGTGCGGAAAGCATAGTCCACCGTACCTCTGGCTAGCTCTGTCAGGCTGCGCATCATGTCGATGACGTTTATATTCTTATTCAGATAGGCATAGCCGATGTTGAATATGTATGACCTGTGGCGTATGCGGGAGGCCTCGAGCTCGAGCTCCGTGTCGCCCCTGTATTTCTCCGTCCTCTCCCAGAGGTCAGCGGAGACCTCGGATGCTTTATAGTCCATATCCTTCGGGTCGTACACGTAGTCCAGCAGGTCGATGTGCGAGAGTATCATGTTCGTCAGATACGAACTGTAAGAGAAAACATTGATGAGCCTGCTCAGTATCTTCGGAGCGGATATAAAAATGTCGTGGAGCATGTATATCGTCGATGCCTTCACAAGAAGACGTTCGAAATTTATCAGTATCTGGTAAGCATCGTCCCTGTCTTTCAGCTCACGCAGGATGACGGGCATCAGCACTTTCAGGATGCTCCTGTCCCCTTTCAGCCTCGGTCTGCCTTTGTTGCCGTCTACTATTCTGCGGACGGATTTCACACTGTCGATGGGATCTTTTATCCCTATCTGGCGGAGAATCTGTGCGGCGTCCTCGTCTGTCAGCTCAGGGTCGAAGATAGCCATTATGCTGTCTTCCTTCGTATTATCATCGCTGAAGAGTTTCGCAAATTCCGTGTTCACCTGCCTTGTTGCTTCGGCATATGCAAACTGGAAATCCGTATCGCTCTCAAATCCGCACCTCTCGAGGTAAAGGTCAAATGTAGCCGAGCCCTCGGGGACTATATGCGTCTGGCGTTCGTTCTCTATCTGTACCATATGCTCGAGCTTCCGCAGGAATCTGTATCTCTTCGACAGCAGCACAGCCGTCTCCTTATCCATTATCCCGCATTCCCTCAGCATATCTATCCCTTTCAGAGTGTTTCTGTCGAATGTCTCCGGGTGTTTAGGAAAGTGCAGTATCTGGAATGTCTGCACTATGAATTCTATCTCCCGAATGCCGCCATAGCCGAGCTTCACATGCTTTATATTCTTCCCTTTCAGCTCTACTCTCTTGTTTATCTTTCTCTTAACATCCTGCAGCTCAGAGAGGAGCTTATAGTCGAGGCTTCGGCGGAAAACGAACGGTTTCACCCTTGCGATGAAGTCGTTTCCGACGGATTCGTCCCCTGCTATGGTGCGTGCTTTTAAGAGCATCATGCGCTCCCAGCTCTGTCCGTGGGATTCATAGTACAGCTCGTAGCTGTTCACGGGGAGGCAGAGTGCGCCCCTGTCTCCGTCGGGTCTCAGGCGCAGGTCCACACGAAAGACTATTCCGTCGTGGGTTCGCTCACCTATGTATTTCGTTATCTTTTCGGACAGTTTCACAAAGTAAACGTGGAGTTCTATCGGTTTATCACCCGATGTCTGCCCTTTGTCCGTGCCGTATACGTATATGACGTCTATGTCGGAGCTGAAGTTGAGCTCCCATCCGCCCAGCTTGCCCAGACCGATAACGCAGAAGCCGACCCTTTTGCCGTCTTCGTCTATGGGGTCTCCGTATTCCTTCTGCAGCTCTGATTCGCTGTAGAGATAGGCTGCCTGTACCGATGCAGATGCAAAGGCGGATATATGAGCGGTGACGTCCTCAACGCTCTTTTTATAATACAGGTCTGATGCGGCGATGTGTGTGTATTCCGCCATTTTGAAACGGCGCATGTATTGGGTGAAATCATCGGGAGACATGGCGTATATATCCTCAGACAATATATCGTCCAGTATGACATCCCTTGTTCTCTCCGAGCAGAACTTCGCCGCTGCAGACGGCATGGCAGACTCGTTGTTCGCAAGCCACGCACCGATAAATTCGGAATGTCTGGCGACCATAGCCAGTGCTTCCGCCTGAGCATTTTCCAGCCCCTGTTCTTTTGCTTTGATTAAGACCGTATCTTCCCTGCTGTTCATTTTGACTCCGAAAACATTAATGTAAACTCAGTACCCTCGGGAGAGCTCTCCACATCTATCATACCGCCCATCTCCATGACGATCTGTCTGACATTTGCGAGTCCCAGCCCCGTCCCCTTATCCTTTTTGGTGGTGTAAAAAGGCTTATATATCTTTTCTCTCTCTTCCTCGGGAATACCGCATCCCGTGTCTTTCACACTGATGCAGAAAAAATGCCCGAAGGGTTTCTCTACCACATATACTTTAACAGTTATAACCCCCTTGCCGTCCATAGCATCCGATGCATTCTGACAGAGGTTTATCAGGAGCTGGGTTATGCGCCCCTGATCAGCGGATATATTTATACCGCTGGCATTGTCGTAGAATTCAACACGGACATCGGCGGGGAGCACACGCTCCACCATCTCCAGAGCCCGTTTCACATACACGGAGCCCTTGTTCACCACGGGGTCGTTCTTTTTATCCTTTGTATAGCTCAGCACACTGGCGAGGTATTGATTCGCCCCGCTGAGCACCGACTCTATTTTTTTCATATAGTCTTCTCTGGTTTCCTCTGTGGAGCGTTCCAGCAGGGAATACTGCAGAGATATGTTCTGAAGTATGTTGCTGAAGTCATGCACCATGCCTGCGGCGATCGTGCCCACGACCTCACGTTTCTGCGCCATGTAGTAGGTGTTCTGCATACGCTTATAGTCGGACATATCCGTCATAACAGACAGGAATGCCTTGCCGTCGTCCAGCTCGACCTTACAAGAGTGGATGGATACGGATATCAGGTCTCTTACACCCTCCAGCAGAAATTCCGCAGGGGTTGAGACACCGCTCTCCTCCACTTCTGAGAGCATACGGCGGAATCGCTCCTTCTCTCTTATCATATAGAATATATTTGCCCCTATTGGGTTCCCGCCGTTCAGCATAGACGTGAAGCGGCTGTTGCACTCGATGATCTCGCCGTCTTTGCGGTATATCACGATATACTCGGGGATAGTCTCGAAAAGGCTCTGATATCTGTCCTGCATCTCTTCGAGGTGCTGTGTCCGCTGACTGACCTCTCTGGCGAGGCGTTTATTCACGTGTATCATCTCCAGTATCAAGACCAGCACCAGCAGTATGAACGGTATGGAGTAAAATACGACCTTATTCTCCACCAGGCCGGGGCAGCAGTCAAAGCCGATGCTGTTTGCGGGCTCGTCCCGAATATAGACTATGCACAGCTTTATATCGCTGACATAAAAGCTGTAAAAGCCTATGAGCTTATCATCTTTGCGGATGATCTCGCCCGGGTTTGTGCGGTTCTTCATGCTGAGCAGTTCATACTCCTCCGTCCCTCTTTTATATCGCAGGGGGTCGTCCATGATGAGCCTTGCGGAGACCTTTTCAGAAAAGTAATTAAGGAGCTTATAGCTGTTTATTGAATCAAGGAGGGTGGATATCTCATACACCGCCCCTTTGAATATATTGTCTTTTATTATCGGCACTGCAAATATTACATAGTCTCGATCATTTTCCGCTGCTTTCGCACATTCGGCAGAGACAGGGCCGACATACGGCTTTTCATTCACCAGCCTCTCGGCTATCTCTTCATTTATTATCGAATCCTGCGGGCAGAGCTGTTCGCCTGAGTTGATACTGTTAATAACCGTAAAGCCGGAGTCCATATATCCAACAGAAAACTCGCCCCTGTGTCCATAAAGATTAGCCACAAAGTCGGTATATTCGACTATGCTTTTCAGCACTTCCTCCTCGCTTCCCGAGTATGCCGCACCGTACAGCTTGCCGAAACGTTCGTTGATGATATGCTCAACGAAACGCCCTGTGAGAAGGGTCGACGCCTTTGTATCTTCTATATTCTGCTGGACTCTTGTTTCGTCTGTTGCGCCCTTCACCGTGATAACTATCACACCTGCGGAAACAATTATGAAGAGAGCGAAGACAATTATCGTTAGGATTCTGATCATTTACCTATTCTTATGTAATTTTTGTCAATACGCTTGACCTTAAGCCTTGTTATGATTTAATTTTAGAAAGCAAACGTTAAATTCGCAAGAGGTATATCATGTCTGAACAAACGACAGATCAAATACAGGAGCCTAAGAAGAAAATCGAGGCTTCCGAAAAAGTTATAAAAAACGCTGACAAGCTTCTCAAGCCTACGTCATACGACATAAGAGCATATGTCGGCGAGCCGGGTAACTTTTTCTCCGATGATGCGGTATTCACACCCGAAGCTGCAGAGGTCATCGGAAAGATATTGGGATGTCAGGAGTTCATCCTCCGCACTGGCAGGAGGCTCACCATGCAGCCGGGGTACAGCATTGTCATCGGATACGACAACGGCCCGACATCCGAAGCACTGGCAGAAGCAATGGGGAAAGGTCTCACAGACATGGGCGTAGCCGTGTATAACATCGGCGTGGCTTCGTCGGGACAGGTATATCAAAACCAGTATCAGCTGAACACAAAGGGACATATACAGATAACCCGATCACATGTGGAAGTGACCACAAACGGAGCGAAATTCGGACTGGGCACACAGGGGATACACACATATCTTCTGGAGCAGATGAACACTTTCCTCAAAGAGGGCTACCTAGTGCGTGACTGCCCGAAAGATCAGAAGGGATTCATAGTCAATAAAAGGGAAGAGGGGCGCAAAGCCTATTTCTCTAAGATGAAAAAGATATATGCAGACTATTTCAAAAACAGGGACAACTCTAAAGTAGCCGTAAACCTCTTCGGAGGCACAGGGCTTCAGTATGAGTCGCTCTTTAAAGATATACTCGGCGACAAGTGCACCATCATAGGCACCGACATAGACGTAAACAGCGGTGCCGTACTCGCAGACCCCACACGCAAAGAGATGCTAGCGAAAGTACCGGGACTCTCCGAAGCGCTGAAAGCGGGCAAGCGTGTGCACTCATTCGACCTCGACGCCGACAGAGGATCGCTGACCGAGGGGGCAAAGGCTCTCGAATCCACCGCCACAGGGCATTACCTCGGCGATGCTCTCGCATTTATCCTCGCAGATTATAAGATGAAAGTTGCCATCCCTGCATTGATAGAAAAGCTGAAAGAGAAGATATACAGCGAAAGAACCCTCAGAGCGGTAAAAAGCGTATGCAGCAGATTCTACATAGACGCAAGATATACAGGCGCAGTGAAGCAGTATGTGGAGTCTATGGGAGGATCGACAATTTTCCATCCGAAGGGGCATTCCCTCTGGAAAGAGACCATAACAGAAAACATGAAGACCGTGGCATCCCTCGCAGGATACACGGATATAAAGAAATTTGTCGCTGAGACAGGCTACAGAGACCTTCAGATTGAAGCGAGCCTGCACATGTTCGCCACTGACACAGAGGACGGCATCCCCAGAGACGACGCCGTAGAGAACATCTTCATCCTCGAGCAGATAATAGACGAGCTCGGCATAGGCTCTCTCGAAGAATACTTTGACACAATGCCGAAGAGATTCACCACTAAAGAGATACGCACAGTAGCAAAGGACAACGACAGTAAAGACGCGATCACAAAAGATGCCGTAGAAATGATAGAGAAGGCCTTCAAAGATAAAGAAGGCTTCGACATCACACTCTTTGACGGACAGATAAGAGTGGATTTCCCCGAAGGGTTTATCATGTACGGCATGTCAAATACATCCCCTAAGCTGACATTCATGGCCGAAGGCAACAGCATCGAGATGCGCAACAACGCTCTCGCTTTCCTGCTGGGGCTTCATAATGAACTCAAGCTCAAACACGGCGACGGCACACCGATGGATCTTTCGGAAAATGATTTTTTCACTAATGACGAAACATTTGGAATGCCGAAACCTGATCAAACAAGTCTAAAGGACGACAGATGTGCCCTGTTTTTAAGGCATTGCGATATCTGTCAAACTATTTTTTATACACATTAGTGTAAAATTACCTTTAACTTTTCAAATATTATGATTTATAATGGTTTGTAATAGAAACTTTTATAAATTTAATATGCAGCGGTTATACCGCCGAAAGCCCGTAAACACATAAACAGGCGAGGCAATTAATGTTATTGATATATATGCTGACAGGTTTTATCGTCAGTCTGGCTACTGTGCCGTTTATAACGACATTTGCGGCGAAAGCGCATATTGTCGATGTTCCGAATGAGAGGAAAATCCATATCGATAACACCCCCCTTCTGGGAGGGCTCGGTATTTTTATAGCTTACTGCGTCATAATTTTCTTCATAGACTCATTTTCCACAAAGATGTATGCGATGATATGTGCAAACCTGCTGATAATCATCACGGGCATGATCGACGACATCCACGACCTGCGTGCTTATCAAAAGCTGATACTGCAGCTCGTCGCCACCACCATCATCATTGTCTTTACGGATTTCAGATTTTCTATAATGTCTCTCAATATACCTTTTCTAAGCAATCCATTTGCTAATGTCCTCTTTACATATGCGTGGGTAGTGTTAGTAACAAACGCTCTTAACCTTATCGACGGCATGGACGGGCTCGCCGGCGGTATCGCTTTCATGGCTTTCGGTGCTATGGGGTATGCAGCCTACGTAAAAGGATTTGAACTAAATGCCTACATCTGTATGGGACTGATGGGGGCAACCCTCGGGTTCCTCAGATACAACATCCCCCCGGCAAAGGTTTTCATGGGGGATACAGGGAGTCTTTTCCTCGGGTTCAACATAGCCATCATGTCCATTGCGACATCACACAAGAGCGGGACACTCCTCTCCGTGCTGATCCCCGTAATGTTCATTTCGCTCCCTCTGTTTGACACTTTTCTCGCTATTATGAGACGTGCACTAAAAGGGCAGAATCTCATGGCTGCGGATAAAGAACATCTGCACCACAGACTGCTCAGTCTTGAGTTTTCTTCGGTTCAGACACTTATGATATTCTACAGTCTTTCACTTGTACTTATCGCCGTCTCACTGCTCTCACTCAGACAGCAGTTCATATGGGGAGCTACTATAATATTTTTAGTTTTGTATTCATTCTTCCTGATATTAAAGCTCTTTCATCTCTTTGATGTCGGCACAAAGATCAGGGATATCAACGAAAACATGAGGCAGGCTGCTCTAAGAATAAGCAAATATAACAACGAAAAGACCATACAGACAAAAGGGCTGGACGTAATTATTGCCATCACCACATCAGTTATGATCATAAACTTCATATTTACCCATGTACTTACAGATTATTATCAGCTGATCATTGCGGTATTGTTTGTACTATCTATCCTGATAACTCTTGCGTATAAGCGTGTATCAAATATAAAGAACCAGTTTGTGTCATTCAGCTTTTTCTGGCTTTTCTTTTACATGCTAATGACAGCTTATTATAACGGTTTCAACCAGCTGCACATTGTATGCATCTCAATACTTGGCGTATGTGTCGTGCTGAAGACATTTATGCAGAAACGTTTAGACCTCTTCATTTCTAATCCGATGGAGCTGATAATGTGCTTCTGTCTTCTGCAGATATATCTTTTCAGCGAAATCAAAGCTGTCGATTTCTTTGCAATCACACTTTCTGCTTTTATAATTTACTACTCTAATAAGTTCTTCTTCACTGAGAAGAGCAGGCTGAATTACACATACACCGGAGTGCTTACTTCTTTCCTCATATTGCTGTCTGTCATCAGCTTTACAAACATACTTTACTCTCATGACAGCCCTATTTCCATGACTCCTATGCATGTTAAAGCAGAGCTCAAGAAGTATGCTAGAAATGAAGAATTCAAAGCAGGCCGCCAGCTGCTTGTCTGTTATGAGAGAAAAGCTCCTTTAGCTCTGATGAAAAAGATCTATCAGGCAGAAGGAGCAAAGATATACTCCAACCTCGTGCTGGATTCACTTCTTGCAGGAGATTTACAACAGTCCAATGAATACCTGAGAGAGTTCCTCACGATGTTTCCTGACCTTGTCGAGGACTTTTATGCGACAGTGGAACCGATACTGAGCAAGCTGACCAAGATCAATATTACAGGTGCTAAGGATGTCCGTATCGCAGGGTACAACATCGATCAGATAACAGGCGCCTACGCTTCAACCCTATATGCCATGGCATCGAAATTTGAGCACAAGGGCTATGACGTGCGCAGCCACAGCTATGCTCAGACAGCAATGCTTATGGAAAATATCAAAACAAAATAGTGATAAGTTAGAATTTGATCAGGACACCTGAAAACCGAAAACGCTGCTTTTCATCTTCGGTTATCAGGATATCCCCTGTGGTTTGAGTTCTAGATTATTTATAACAGCCGGATCGTTGTCCGGAAGTTCGACTATTGAGTAAAAATTTGCAGACTCGATAAGAGTTCTGGCAAACAGGTTGTTCAGGTTGTGACCTGATTTATATGCTCTGATATGACCGAATATAGGATATCCGAGCAGAGATATATCACCCACGAGGTCGAGTATCTTGTGTCTTACGAATTCGTCACGGAATCTAAGACCTTCAGGGTTCATAACGTCAGAGCCGTCAATTACGACTGCAGTGTCGAGACTGCCGCCCTTTGCGAGCCCCATAGCCCAGAGCTGCTCTACTTCCTGTCTGAAGCCGAATGTCCTCGCAGGAGCTATATCTTTAGCGAATGCATCGGGGGTAACATTGAAGTAAGCCTTCTGCTGGCCTATTGATTCGTTGTCGAAATCTATATCGAATGTAACTTTGAAAAATCTGGAAGGGATGATCTCTATCCACTTGCCGTCTTTCTCAAGTCTTATGCGCTTTTTAAATTTGATGAATTTTCTTGCTTTTGCCTGTTCTACTATTCCAGTGTTAAGGATAGCTTCAACGAAAGGAACCGCAGAACCGTCGAAAACCGGTATTTCAGGTCCGGATACATCTACCTTAGCATTGTCTACACCGAGTCCGTAAAGGGCTGCTTTAAGGTGCTCTATTGTGCTGATAGTATGATTCCCGCATTGGATAGTAGTCGCAAGTGTAGTGGATGAAACGTTGTAAGGAGAGACTCTTGTGTACTCACAGTCTACGTCTGTCCTTCTGAAGCAGATACCTGTATCAGGGTATGCAGGATGGATAGTAACACGCATCATTTCACCGGTGTGAAGTCCTACGCTCTCCATCTCTATTACATTCTTTAAGGTTCTCTGTTTCATTACGCCTCCGCTAGCATGTTTTAAAAGCAATTAACATGCCAACTAAATTTCCGCTCAAAACAGTTATTTGTAATAAAATTGTGGACAAAATGCAACAGATTTAATTAATAGCACTGTTGTTTTTTTTAGACAGTGTCATAATATTGTCAAATATATCGTTTATAGGCTTTGAAGAAATTTAATAAACTTTTCTGACAAGGCAGGATAAGACAAGTACTCAGCGACGTATGAACGGCCTCTTGCCCCCATCTCTTTGCAGTATTCTTTGTCATTCGCTAATTTCTTTATGGCGGATACTATTTCTTCGATATTCTCGGCCTCAACTGTGAGCCCGCAGCGGGAACGTTCGATAAGATCAGTATAATCAGAGACAGCCCCTATCACAGGTTTCCCCGAATACATGTAATCAGGTAGCTTGGTCGGGCTGATGCCGTATTCAAACACTTTCTTTTTCAATACTCCGAAATAGCATATATCCAGTTTCTCATAAACTGCTTTAACATCGCTCCTGTCCACAGAACCTGTAAAAACAATATTCTCTGCACCGTCGGCGAGCTCTTCGAGTCTGCTCCTCTCGCCTCCGTCACCGACTAGAACAAACTGAAAGCGTTTGTCCTCTTTAAGCAGAAGCGCAGCATTAATAAAACTATCCAGCGAATTTGCGATACCGAGAGTACCGACATACCCGACTGTGATCTTGTTGCCGTCTATCTTTGACAGCTTGTCGTTAGAGTCTGTACTTGTTTCAAACGAATCCTCGTTAAGATAGACGCCGTTTGGGATACACTCATAGGCTTTCACACTGTATCCATTCTCAGATAGATATCTGGTAAAACCGCCCAGAACCGAAACAACTGCATCGGCATTGCGATAACCAGTCTCTTCACAGCTCTTCATATAGCGTATAAGCGGATTCCGTTTAGACAATCCGGTAAACTCCGTGAGCGTTAACGGCCAGATGTCCATTATCTCGAATACAACTTTTGCATTTGTGCTTTTTTTCCACCTTAGAGCTGTTTTTATAGAAAAAACTGAAGGGCTGGAAGCTATTATGAAGTCAGGCACGACAAACCTACTGATATCGAGGCGCAGCAGTTTTATCATGAATAGGAACATATTACGTATCCTTGCGAAACTTTTCGAGTATTTATAATACGGCATTTTCACCCAAAGGTAGTTTATACCGTCTATAACATCATGAGTAAGGTTTTTATCAACCTTAGGAGGTGAAAGCAGCAAATGGGTATTAGAGGCTGTAACTATCCAGACCTCATGCCCTCTTGCCACCATTTCTCTCGCGAGATAGTACTGTCTGTACACCATGCCGTGGTATGGTGTTCCTATATACTCGTTAACAAATAGTATTTTCATTATTTATCTATAAACTGCCTGTGCCAGAGCTCTAAATTAAGAACGCCCCAGACAGACCTGTTAAACATGCCTTCTGACTCCACCATTGTTTCAAGGCTTTTCCTTTCAAATATGCCTCTTTCTTTTGTCCTCTTGTCGTTTAATATCTCTTTCACCCAGTCATTCAGCGGCCCTTTGAGCCAGATATTCAACGGTGTGGGGAAGCCTTTCTTGTCTTTTCTGTTCAGTACTTCATCGGGAAGAATATTCTTAATCGCTTTTTTAAAGAAATATTTGAGTTCCCCATTCTTGAACTTTATATCCATAGGAAGATTAAATATAAATTCTGCTATACGATGATCTAAGAGAGGGACTCTGGATTCAATCGAGCTGGCCATACTCGTCCTGTCTTCAACATGCAGCAGGCCTTGCAGCGACGTTTTAAAGTCAAGATATGTCATCTGGTTCACATAGGAGCTGTTCTTGAAGTCGGACTGATCCAACAAGCCTGACATCTCTTCATAAGGAGAATAGTTGGCTGCGCTGAAAACATCTCCATTGATGAGCCCTTGCAATGAATCCATCCTGTTTACAAGTTTGTAATATCGGTCAAAAGATTCGCCAAATAAGCCTGATGCGTATTGCTCTTTCATCATAGGCTGATAACCATCCAGCTGATACAGCATTTCTGACAGATTGCTGATATTATTCACTGCGGCATTATCTCCGAGGATCGCATCACGCATTTGTTCCTCATAATAGGCAACAAGGTACCTGACATAACCAACACAAAGCTCATCCCCGCCCTGTCCTCCGAGGATAACCTTAACATGATCTTTCGCATACTGCGATACCATGAACTGTGGAAATACACCGGGACCGGCTTCAGGCTCATCCATATGCCAGACGATCTTTTCAAAATTATCCCTGAACTGCTGATGATCGATAAGGATATCGTGGTACTGAGCATTGATTTTATTTGCAACCATTTTAGCATAATAGCTTTCATCGAAAGCAGTACCTTCATCAAAGCGGCCTGTAAATGTCTGTATCTGTTTACCATCAAGCATTGCAGCATTTAAAGAAGCCACAGTTGATGAATCCAGACCACCGCTAAGGTGAGCTCCCAGAGGGACATCAGCCCGAAGACGTAGCCTTATGGAATCATTCAGAAGCTCCATAAAGATTTCAAGATAGTCCTCTTCCGTTTTAAGCGAATTATCATTTTTGATCCGCACGTCCCAGTATTTGGATATTTCCGGCTTTATCTCGTCTTTTGTAAGGTCAACGAGCATTCTATGACCCGGTTCCAACCTGTTTATACTTCTAAAAAGCGTTTTATCTCTTAAATAGAACTGAAATGATAAATAGTCTACGAGCCCCTTTTGATCAACTGCCGTATCGACAGCATCACACTCAAGTATCGCTTTAATTTCAGATGCGATTATAAGGTCTTTGCCTGAAGAGTAGTAATAGAAAGGTTTAATCCCCACTCTATCCCTAGCTGCGAATATCCTTTGCTTCTTCTTGTCATAAATGACGAACGAAAACATACCGTTAAATCTTTCAACGCATCCTTCGCCCCATTTCTCATAAGCATATATAATTACTTCCGTGTCTGAAAATGTCTTAAGAGGATACCCTTCGCTAATAAGCTCTTGTCTGATCTCAAGAAAGTTATAAACAGCACCATTGAATATCACAACAATATCACCGGTGCTATTTTTCATTGGCTGCTGACCAGCCTTCGGATCTATGATGCTAAGTCGCTTATGTCCGAAAGCAACATGTCTGTCGTCAGTAAAGAAAAAGCCTTCATCATCCGGACCTCTATGATCCATTTTTCTGAGAGAAGCTCTAAAATTCTCATCATTTATTTCTGTTTTAGAAATCCAAGAAAGGTATCCACACATTTATATCTCCAATGATTTCACTATTTCTACAAAGGCTTTTTCAAGCGTATTATAAGAAAACAATTCTTTATTATTTTTAATATTATCTTTAAATCTGGCAAGTTTATCGTCATCCTTAACCAATTTCTCAATGGCAACGGCTGCTTCATCATAACTACTAAAATCGATTGCAATGCCCAAATCTAGTGTTTTAATTATGCGGTCAACCGTTTTGAGCCCTGTATTCGCAACAATTGGCACCTCTGCACAAAGGTATTCATATAGTTTATTTGGGGTACAATACTGCGTATTAATATCAATCGCTGAATAAGGTATTAAACCAATTGATGCCGAACCGGCGTATGCGACCAGATCTTCCTGAGAAATTTTACCGACAAAAAACACTTTACTATTCAATATCTTCATCGACTCAGCTAATTTTTTAAGCTGTTTCTCTTTATCTCCCCACCCTGCGAGCACGACAACAGCCGAATGAAGTCTCGATGCAATATGTATTAAACTTTCAAGGTTTCTGTTTCCTATCAAACCACCTTGAAATAAAACAATCTTAGCTGTTCTTTCAAGTCCTATCAGGTCATGTAGATAGAGTACAGACGGTTTATCGCATATAACGATATTTTGTATCACTGTTATGCCTGCACATCCGTAGCGTTCCGTAAAAAGTCCAGCAATATCTTCATTAACTGTAATTATACTATCTGCCTCATGTATTAAATCTTTTTCAACTTCGGACAATATGTGTTTGTCCTTTTCTGACAAAGTGATCTGCTCCGTATAAAACTCATGGGCATCATAAACTAGCTTTGCAGAAAATTTCTTTTTAGCTGCGACGCCGGCAGGCAAGGTTGTAAGATCATTAGCAACATAGACATCCGCTTTCAAAGTAAGTACCTTTTCAATCATCGCTTCTTTAAACGGAATATGCTCGCCTTTATTGAGAAAGTTTTTATAGCATAATCTTGCAAATCTGAAGAACCAGTTAGGGGCAAATTTTTTAATCCGGTCCTTAATATGAATAATATTATTTTTATTCACAGTATCAAACAAGTTGATTATCCCGATATCTCCGTAGTCGACAGAGCTATCTGCACAAGGACAAACAATATCCACTTTATAACCCATATTTGTGGCGATTTTTGCATTTAACAAAATACGCCTATCAATATATGGAGAATCATATGTTATAAAAATAATACTTTTCATTTATTAAAATAAATCTATGCTTTTAAGGACAAAACCTAAGTTCGTATTATACATTTTGTCCATTTTCAACTCTATTTGATCTATCAAAGTAGAATTATCAAAATATATCTCACTCATTAGTTTTGGTTCCTGAGCTACAAGTTTATAATTCCCAACTAAAACACCATCACAGTATAAATTTAAGACCATTTCCTTAGGCGATATAATGATTTCATCATTTTTTTCCTTATCATAATACCTCAATGCTTCTAGTGTAATTTTGTACACTTGCATTTTATTCAGTTTGATATCTATTTTATTACCCGCTGAAGAGAAGTAAGTGTTTGCATTACCATCATAAAGTTTTTCAAGTTCGTGACCTTTAGCTACTCTATCAGCAGAGCCTACTAACACGTTACTCTTAATAAGTTTATTATACTCATATCCAGCAAACGAATTATACATTTTCAAACTTTCTACAGCTTTGAAGAAAAAGTTGCCGCAATATCCTTTAAACCTCATCTCTACTTGATCACAAATACTACCATTCAGTTGAGTCTCATTATTACTAATCAGCTCATTAATACTCTTGTCATAGTAAATTCCTAGAGTTGGATCAAATGTTAGCCATTTACCTCCAATATTTACTTCTATAACGCTATGAACTCTATTATCATATGTTTTTATATCATAACCACGCCATTCATTATTAGACTTAATCTCTCTCATTAAAAGGTAAGTATAATAACCACAATGGCCACTTCCGAGTTCCTTTATCAAACTGGCATAATCTTTACCATTTATTAGATCCTCTCTAAAATCTTTCCCTGTTCCATATATAATTGTCTGATTCACTTTTTTATTTAAAGATATTAGCTCATTTAAGCTAAATGCATTACTAGTATTTTTTTTATTCTGTTTATCGTCCTCGGCTATAGCAAATTCTCTCATTATTAAGCGATTTTGCTTATTAGCGCTTTTAAGAATAAACTTAAGTTTAGTAATTTTATTTTTAGTTTTAATATGGTATGTATTTACTGCTAGTCCGTTATCATTTCTTGGTTCATTATTCTTTACGGGCAATAATAAAAATTCATTATTATTTTCACTAAAACCATAAATATCAAAATTTACACCGTAATGATCTAAATCATACCATGTGATATTTATCTTTAAATCTCCATAATAATTCATATTTTCAACAAGAAAACATGAATCTTGAATAGAATTTGCTGACACATAATCGTTTATAGACACGGTTTCAAGTGCCTTGGGACTATAGCCAGCATAATAGTTAGTGCCCTGACAGCCTTCAAAAATGTATCTGTTATATTGGAATATTTGAGCATCAGTAACAAAGCCCGTTAGCATTTGCACAATACAAAACTCATTCATATCAACATAATTATTTCTTAATACTGTTCGGTAGTACTTTGCGGCTATATTTTTTATCTCAGCAGGCAACGTATCAATAGACATTTGATTATAAGCTTTTAAAAACTCTTTCCCAGCAGCTGTATTAAATACTTCCTGAAATTTTATATTGAATTCGTCAAAACTAAAATCAACAAAAGGCCATTTCTCATTATTATATATTTGGTAGAAGTCCATTAGTTCCAATAATCCATTCTTATGTCTAGACTTTTCTATATTATCTATTTTAGAATCAAATACATCCATAACAGTGGATAAGTCAAATTGTCCAATAGAATTAATTAAAGCACCATCATACAGCCAATAATCAGTTGAATCTAGCTCAAAAGGAAATACATAATTAACGCCTTTTACTTCTTTTATATACAATGCAGCTTTAGATTGAGGACTAAATAAGACATTAGAATTCTTAATTTTCAATAAATCTGTAAAGTAAAAGTATCCAGAGTTATTATTAATTGATTTAGTATCTGGTAACCTCAATATAGGTATATCTTTATCAACAGGATACAGGTGTCCAAAACCCATAGTGTATTCTTTGCCTAATATTTTTAGTTTTGGCCCTTTTTTATAAATATACACATCATAATTATCTATATATGCATTTATTTCTTTATTATCTAATGACGCCCATTTCCTACCTGAAAAAATAAAACTTTTTTCAGCAGCCCAGTTTTTTATGCTTCCCTCTACAATTCGATCTTGGAAAGTACTTGCAATAAGATATCTCTCTCCATCAACAACAACACAATATGGCATATGCAAGTAATTATAACCCAGAGAGTTCCCACCAAAGTATGACTTTATATGAAGGCTATCTTTATCTAAAATATAAATGTATCCAGTATGTGCATCACTCACTACAAGGCTTTCATCGTCTAAATTGTTTATTGAAGTCGGCCACAAAAAACCGTTTTCTGAAGGGTCTGAACCAATTTTTCCAATAGATTTTACTATTTTTCCATTTTTAATGTCTAGCTTGTATATTTTCCTTTTTGTCAGTCCCGTAGCATATACAAACCCATCTTGAACTGTAACACCATGCGCCTGACCTATATCTGTGCTCCATATCTCTTTAAACTTTTTATATGTACTAAGTTCAAACAAAGAAACACTACTTCCATCATAATTAGCACACGCTAAATAATTTCCGTCATTGGTTACAAAAACATTTTCTGGTCCTTTTGT
The DNA here is from genome assembly GCA_050253075.1 of Deferribacterales bacterium. Taxonomy (GTDB): domain Bacteria; phylum Chrysiogenota; class Deferribacteres; order Deferribacterales; family Geovibrionaceae; genus Denitrovibrio. The sequence goes on along the minus strand of JBFWJS010000001.1, from coordinate 500,477 downwards.
ATTTTTTGTTTGAATTTCACCTTGATAAAGTAATGTTTTCGAAGCCAAGTCAACATTGAATATCAAAATATTATCCCCCTTATAGTTGGCAACATACAGTTTTTCATATTTTCGGGAATAAAATAATCCTGTTGGCATAAATAATACATTTGGTGACTGTAAATCATTCGAATTAGTGCTAGCACTTCTAATATATTTATGGAAACTGTCTAAATTTTTTGATTCATCTGCATTACGAATTATGTCAAATTTATACATATCACCGGTATCGGTATTTAGTAAAAACACATCCGTGTAATTTGCAATTAAATAATATCCATCCGCATACGGTGTTATAGACACAGGCATAATTGTGCTGCCTGCTTTATAATGGAAATTATAATTGACTAATTCGCCCTTCAAATTAACATCAAGGCCCTGCCCGAATACAGATGTTACAACAAACAATATAAACAATATAAATATTTTTTTCACAACAGCTCCTTGATAACTCTAATAAATTTCTTTTCTTCCGTCTGCCAGTTTATTTTCGGCCTTACCTCTTTTATATTATCCTTATAATCTATATTTTGTTCAAAATATTCATCTATAAGAGACGCAATATCCTCTTCGGACAATATAGTACCGGAGTATCCAATATTATTTTCTTTAACAAATCTATTCAGTTCAGGAGAATCATTGGCAATTATTGGCAGTCCTGCCTGTATAAACTCAAAAAGCTTATTAGGAGTGCAGTAATAGCTGTTAAGATCAACGTGAGGATATGGAATTATACCCACATCTGCAGAGGCAGAGTACTCTAGGAGCACTGATTGCTCAACGGCAGGAAAGAAGAAGACTTTCTCGTTTATTGTTTTGTCTTCTTTTGCAATCTTTTCAAGCTCAGCACCAAAATCTCCAAATCCCATCAGCACAAGAACAACACTGCTGTCTTTTATGTGTCTTGCCGATCTGACAAAAAGCTCAAGATTACGATTTGGGGAATAACCGCCTTGAAAGAGTACGATCTTTTGATCACTTCTTATTGGTAATTGCTCTCTGAAGTAGTCATACTTTCTGTCTACATCAAAGTTCTGCGGAGCATCAATGGCATTAAGTATAACACTAGGTTTTTCTATGCCATACCTTTCGCCCATTTCTATGGCGATACTATCATTCACTGTTATTACTAAATCAGGTAAGCCTATGTAGTACTTTTCTATACTCTTATAAAGACTTCTCTGTTCATCTGAGAAACATGCCTGCTCGGGGTATAGCTCATGGGCATCGTATATTAACGGAACACCCATATGTTTTGCGACATGCACTGCACATGGCAGCACAGGCAGATCACAGCACATAACATAGTCTGCTTGCTCTTCTAAAGCCTTTGTTAAGTATTTGCTATGAAGCCAGTAGAATTTCTCTAAGTCGAAACACTTGGATGCCTGCCAAGAGCAGTCTGTTCCGCCGTCACCACAAATATCATAAGGGGAAATCCTCTTAACAATGAGGTTGTCTGAAACAAAATCATCGTCGGCTTCCAAGGCAGCGATAATAGTACATCTAATACCAAACTCTTTGATCATACTTTCGCACATCTGCACAGTACGCCTATCAATCCTAACATCCGGAGTGAGGATTAATAAATGCTTCATAGATGTGTCAACATGTGTCCGTTGAGCCAGTGCTACTACTTTCATTTGCCGAGTTGCCGAAATGGTCTTTTTGACAAATCTTGAAAGTTTTGACTTGATCTTGCACGCTGTATTTTTAAATCTATCTGAGATGACAGACATGTCATAGCTGAGTATTGAGCGATTATCTATACTCTGCTGTAACGTATTAGATAACGTATAAACTTGTGACTGAAGCTCATATATCTGCTTTTCCACATCCGGTATCTTTTCATAATATTGCTGAGCGTCTTTTAGCTGCTCGTCGACTAAACCAATCCTGTAATTAAACACTGCTTTGTTGTCTATGGCATTTTGTAGATTGTTGGATATTGTGAATATTTGTGATCGTAATTGATCGTAGCTTTCTTCACTTATTAGAACATTTGAATAGGCCTCTTCCAACCACGCAAGTTTACGATTAACAGAGTTTATTTTACTTTCTACCTGATGTTCAACAGTCTCCAATTTATCTTTGATTTTGGAATCAGCATCTATAATATTTGCCTGCATTTTGGATAAGGTGTCTTCGAACTGCTTCACAGCTGAATCAAGATTATTCTGCATTTTAGAATCAGCATCTAAAGTGCTCGCCTTAATTGCAGATATGGCATTTTGTAGATTGTTGGATATTGTGAATATTTGTGATCGTAATTGATCGTAGCTTTCTTCACTTATTAGAACATTTGAATAGGCCTCTTCCAACCACGCAAGTTTACGATTAACAGAGTTTATTTTACTTTCTACCTGATGTTCAACAGTCTCCAATTTATCTTTGATTTTGGAATCAGCATCTATAATATTTGCCTGCATTTTGGATAAGGTGTCTTCGAACTGCTTCACAGCTGAATCAAGATTATTCTGCATTTTAGAATCAGCATCTAAAGTGCTCGCCTTAATTGCAGATATGGCATTTTCAAACTGCTCCACATTGGCCCGTATGCTGGATAAGCTATTTTCAAACTCGCCCATAGATTGGCTAACATCTGATCTGAAAGCAGTCATTTTTTGGAGGATCTCGGTATTGCTCTGCATATATTTAGCGTAATCAACACTATCATCCTCACGAGCTTTAAATGCTCCTGCCAATTTAGCTTCTAGCTCTCTAAATGATTCGTCATAATGACCTATAAGTCGATAAAAGAAGTAATCTTTGTCATGTATTGGTTTATTTTTATTAAACACTTCAAATGAATTGCTAACATTCCAATATAGGTTTCCATCAATTAATAAATAATCATCTAATCCGAGATCGGCATAGTAACCACTTGATATATGGATCTTGTCACCTACAACATGTCCAATCATCTTTTTTCCGAAAACATTACTTTTGAAATCTTTTTCACATTTAACACTATATAAATCATGATCAATGTAAAGTTTATCGAAGACAAGTCTGATCTCACCTTTACCGGTTGCAACAGCAAATTCTATAATTAAGCCCTCGTTCGGCAATACCAGATCAGAAGGCAATTCGAATCTATACTCAACAAAGTTATCTAGTTCGGTGTTGCTTATAACACCTAATCTTCTGTATGAGTCTATAGCATCGTATACATTCACATTAACTTTGCTATAGGTCTCAAATTTCACTTTCAGGTGCAGGAACTTCATCCCTTCTTCTGCAGGGAAATACACTTGTGCAAAGTTATTGTTCTCACCTATTTTTAATACTGTTTGCCCATCTGCTGAGCTCCATGAATCTCTATCAGTGTTTAAAAGGTAAGCAATTTGAGGATATGCCTCTGCATATTGTTTAATAAGAGGCTTTCTACAGTCTATATACTGCCTATGGATAAAAGTTATATCCTTATTGGCACTATCATTCAAAACAACGATTTTACTGTCTTCAATATTGTTATTATAAAATTCACCCGACTGGGCAGCATCACAAAATAAGATCATAACCTCTGTAGAGTGGTTGTAGTATCCCATGACATGTGGGTTCACTACAATATCAGTCGCTGGATCAGATTTATCTGTAATAGTTTTCTGTTTTGTTCCACAACATGGACATACAGAGTGTTCCCAGCTCTTGTATCCTTTATTATAAGCCCTCTTGAACTTATATTTTACCTCTGGCTCATTGGCCCATTTATCTCCGAAATATGTATATAACAAGTTAACAAAATCGCTGCTAAACAGACTTACCAAATCATTAAAGCCTAAACTTCTTTCATGAAGGTTGATATTGAATATATGACTACATGTATGGCATTTGACAAAATTAGCGGCAAGATCTTCTTCATTTGGCGAGATAATAAGTATATATTTTTTTGAAACTCTCTTTAATTCATTGATAGCACTAATAAAAGCATTAGCATCCAAGTGCTCAAGCACATCACTGCATATTAAAAAGTCAAATGAGTTATCTTCGAAAGGGAGCTCATCAATACTCCCGTGTTGTTTTTTATGTTTATAATATTTCAATGCTTCGACACTTTTATCTAAGCCTGTAATATCGTATCCTTCTAATCCGTTAGTAAGTGCGCCGTTGCCACAACCCACATCTAGAATAGTGACCACATCCTCAGGAATGATTTTCTTCACTAAATCAATCCTTTCAGCTTCTTGTGGGGTTAAGTCTCTATCCCATAGTTCTTTTTGCTCATAATAATTAATCATTTCCATCTTTGTATTCCACCTTAAAATCTTGTTGCAAAAGCCCTAAGTTCATATTAAGCCCGTGTGGCTGAACAATTTTGAATTTATATTTCCTATCATGTAAACAATATGTTCTCTGTTCAACCGGATTTGCAAGATCTACATCGTGAAATATTGCTACTGAAACTAAATACTCCCCTTGTCCGATTCTTAAATTATCAATAATGAATTCGACAAAACCTCGTTTTTGTGCACGGGCAAGGCTATATCCTGCTTGTTTATCTATCAGTTGCGATACTGCTACACCTTCACTGTTATATATTGCAGCCACAAAAACCGGATTATAAATTTCTTCAAAACATTTATAATCAACCCGAATAGTTAGAGCATCACCAAGAGTAAATACGAATCTCTCTTCTAAATCTTTACACAGAAAACTGACATTGGTAATCATCATTTCTTCTGTGCCGTAGACATCAGTACTAAACAGCTTGTCTTCTTCAGTTTGCGGGGCATCACCGGAATTACTCTCTTCACAAAGAGCCTTCGGTTTTAAAGATATATCAGTTTGAGAGAGCCATTTTTCTGTACCTGATGAGTTTAAATTAGCTAAATTGACATAACTGTTTTTGTTAGTATCAAAAAACTCAAAATTTACTTCATCAACAAAATCGTCAAAATACTCAATAGCAAAGCTGATATTTCTATAGTCTATTACGCTTGGTACAACAAAAACACCTATGGCATGGACATACTCAGCGCCAAAATCTCTAAATTCCCTTGCCCATAAGCCTTCTTTCTTAATACTATCAGACCAGTTTATCTTATCATCTGTAATTATATAACCGTCATATTCTTTAGAGTTATCCATTGAGTCACCGACATTAATTTCTGCATAAAGTTTATTTTTAACAAACAAACTGATTTTATGTATGAATAGCCCTTTTGTTTCAGGTGCTCTTTGATCGGATGTAATAAACCTAAAAAGCAGCTGACTGGAATTACTGTCTATATTATTCATTTTTACGCCGCTATTATGTGAAAGGAGCCTAAGTTCTTCCCTTTTCCTAACATCGGCATTATATGATTTAATTACGTCTAAAGTTGCACCGTCTTCTCTAATTTTACCTTTATCTATCCAAATACACCTGTCACAAACTCTCTGCACTGACGATAAATCATGAGAGACAAAAAGAACCGTTGTCCCTCCTCCTGTCAGCTTTTTCATTCTATCTAATGCTTTTGACGCAAAATATGCATCTCCTGCACCTAGTATTTCATCAATTATAAGAATATCCGGTTCTATTGCAGTTGCCACAGTGAAAGCGAGTCGGGCATACATACCGGCTGAATATGTCTTAACAGGCTGATCGATAAAGTTTTCCAGTTCTGCAAACTCTATGATCTCATTCTCTATACGCACAACATCAGCACCGATTACTCCTTGAAAAGCAAGAGAGGATCTTATGTTTTTCCTACCTGAAAATTCCGGATGAAATCCAGTGCCCAAAGTAAAAAGAGCATTTACATGACCATGCACATCTATCATCCCTTCAGTGGGTCTGATATTATTCGAAATTATGCTGAGCAAAGTCGTTTTACCTGCTCCATTCTGACCAATTATGCCAACCTTCTCACCCTTTTTAATATCTAAATTAATATCTCTAAGTGGCCAAAATTCTTTATAATTCTTACTGCTAGGAAATCCCAGGAGATCCATAATCTTAGCAAAATTATTTTTATACATTTTATACATTTTAGAGACATTTTTGACACTTATTGACAATTGATCATACATAATCGCTAAAAACCCCTTTAAGTTTTACAAAAACATGGTATCCAATCAAAAAATGTCCAAAAGAAAGTATTGTGAAAACAATGAACAGTTTCACATCTAAGGTGTTAAACATAAATGCTTTCTGGTAAAGCATTATAAGATAGTACAGTGGATTGAAATAAAGCACCGTGCGCAATGTTTCAGGTATCATATCTTCAGTATAAGCAATCGGGCTGATCATCATCAGCATAAGTATCACCACTGATATTATCTGCCCTAAATCTCTGAAAAATACATTTAGCGAGGCTAGAATCCATACAAGACCAATCGTAAAAATTATCTGTTCAAAAAATAATAGAATCCCAACCCAATAAAACCAGCCAAGCCGACCCATGAAAAATAATATAACTGACAGTATACTAAAACCGACGATCAATATAACCTGCGAGGACAAAACGATATTAATCGGTATGAATTCTATGGGGAACAACGTGTTTTTAATTAGATTAGCATTTGAGGTAACAGAAGTTACTCCTCTGCCTATTGCGTCAGCAAATGACAGGAAGGGTATCAAACCACAAAAGATAAGCAAAACATATTCGTAAGGCGACATTATCTGAAGCCTTATTTTAAAAATCATCAGATAAACGACGGCATACATTCCCAAAAAAAGCAGGGGGTATAATATAAGCCATATTTGCCCTAGCATCGATCCGGCGTTTTTTACTTTAATATCATATAAAGTGGTCGCCCAAATCAATTTCCTATACAAATAAATCTGCTTGAATGGGTTCATTGTCTTAACAATCCTTCGATTATTTTCTCACTGGCATCCCCTCTGCCGTAAAGGTCAAGCTGCTTGACCTCGTCAGACAGAGCTTTACCGCTAGTCACAATCTTGACTATAGAATCTTTATCTGCACCGACCAGACAGTTGACTCCGCTTTTAACAAGCTCTGTCCATTCTGTTTCATCCCTCATAGTCACGCAGTATTTACCAAAGAAAAATGCTTCCTTCTGTAAACCTCCGCTATCCGTAAGGACTAAGTCACAATGCTGCAGAAGCCATATCATCTCAAAATAACCTACAGGCTCGACTATAGTAAGTTTTTCAACATTAAGTCCAAGTTTTGCTAATATATTCTTTGTTCTAGGATGCAAAGGCAGAACAACACGCTTATCTTTAGCCACCTCGTTGAGTGCCTCAATAATTGAAGTTATTCTATCCTTGTCATCAGTGTTTTCTGCTCTATGTATCGTGCAGAGAACAAACTGTTCGTCTGCATTATCCATAAACGAAGGCTGTTTTGCGAAAGGGGCGTAATAGACACTTGCATCACACATAACATCGCCGCATTTCACAATGCTCACTCCAATTTTATCAAATCCTTCAGTCATTAGATTTTCCACCGCAGTATCAGTAGGCGGAAAAAGGAGATCGCTTATTCTATCAGTGAGGATACGGTTAATTTCTTCAGGCATTTTCATATTGAAGGATCTCAAACCTGCTTCAACATGTGCAACTTTGATATGTAATTTCTTGGCAGCTAAGGCTCCGGCAATGGTCGAGTTCGTATCACCATATACAAGAACCCAGTCAGGCTTTTCCTTTAATAGCACTTCCTCGATCTTCTCAAGCATTTGGCCTGTCATCGCACCATGAGAAAGACCGTGTATATTAAGGTTGTAATCTGGTCTAGGGATAGACATTTCTTCAAAGAAAACATCACTCATATTCGGGTCAAAGTGCTGCCCCGTATGAACTATAACCTCTTCAATATCTTTGCCTAGTGTTTTTTGACGAGCTATCTCTCTGCTAACTGCAGCAGCTTTCACAAATTGCGGTCGTGCACCGACAACGGTAATGATTTTCATAACATATCCTTTTAGTCATTTTTATGACAGTAAGGATGAAAATCACCTCTACGCCCAACAGGAATTGTGTTACGGATATTGAAAACCGTATCTATCGAAGGTTTCGCGTCAGCCAGACCAAAGCCTTTACCGGCAATAATCTCTTGATAGCTGAGTGTATGCAAGTCTGTAAAGCCGCCGCTGAATTCTATTTCTTCACCGGCGATTGTAATAGATCTGTATGTTCTCTGATCTTTGTCAGTTGCTTCTTTAGGCAGGTCGTTTGAATCAACGGATAAGAACCATCTGACTCTTGCATTTTCAAGCTCAAGGAAGCCTGCTGCTTTTCTCGCTTCAGACATATGAACGATATTCTCTTGAACTCCGCCAAATATCCAGATCAGCATATCAAAGAAGTGTATACCGATATTAGTAGCAACTCCGCCTGATTTGTTTTCATCCCCTTTCCAGGAAACGTCATACCAGTGACCTCTAGATGTGATATATGTAAGGTCAACATCGAGCTTCTTATCTTGCTTACCGGAGAATTTCTCTTTTATAGCGATGATAGATGGATGCAGTCTCAGCTGCAGGATATTATTTATTTTCTTGCCGTATTCTTTTTCAATCTCTTCAAGAGCTTCGAGATGCCAAGGAGTAGCAACAAGCGGCTTTTCACAAATCGCATCTGCGCCGGCTCTCAGAGCAAACCTTATATGAGCATCATGTAAATAGTTAGGAGAACATATGCTCACATAGTGCACTTCCTCTCCCGCATTTGCTCTTCTCAGCTTTTCTATGTGTCTATCGAAGCGTTCATATTCTGTAAAGAAATCTGCTTCAGGGAAGTAACTGTCTATTACACCGATGCTGTCATTTTTGTCCAAAGCAGCAACCAGTTTATTTCCTGTGTCCTTTATAGCCCTCATGTGTCTTGGCGCAATATAGCCTGCTGCACCAATAAGTGCAAAATTCTTCATTAGTAACCCTCAACCTATTTTTATTAGCCTAATTAGCGTGGCTTAGATCCAGAAATCTGAAAATTTGTATATTAAGACTTCTGAATCCTATACTTATGCAAATTATATTGCAAGGTAAAATTACTATTTATCTATTGTGTACTTTTTCTTAAGAAGTTCTGTCATCTCACGGAGGGCTGTCTTCATGGCTCGGGTGCGGATGGCTTCTCTGTCCCCTGCGAAGAAGTGCTTTCTGGTCTCGACCTCTCTGTCTATGCAGTAGCCTATGCAGACTGTGCCGACAGGCTTTTCGGGTGTTCCGCCGTCGGGGCCTGCGACGCCTGTGACGGATATTGCGCATCTGGTCTGTAATGTGTTTGCAGCGCCGACAGCCATAGCTTTCGCTGTTTCTTCACTCACTGCGCCGTGGTTTATCATAATATTCTTAGGCACACGGAGGATGCGTTCCTTCACGTCATTGCTGTAGGATATCACGCCCCCCATAAAAACTTCGCTCGCTCCTGATACGGTCGTCAGTTCCTGACCTATCATTCCCCCAGTGCAGCTCTCTGCGACGGAGATAGTCATTCCTTTATCCTTCAGCGTGCGGATGAGCATATGCGCCAGCCCGTCTTCGCCGAATCCTACGAAATGATCTGGAAAGCTGTCTTTAATGTGGGCGGCGTATCCTTCGAGGATGCTGCTGTCAAAGCCTCTCAGTTTTACAAGACATTCGCCTTTGGAAACATTTATAATGCATTCGACATTTTCGGGCAGATTCATGGCACGGACTACATCGTCTATGTCGCTTTCGGGGAGTCCGCCGATGCGGACGTCTATGCTGAAACGTTCATTCAGCTCAAACCTTTTAAGCATGAACGGCATAACATAATCTTCGAACATGGTGTACATTTCATAAGGCACGCCCGGCATGGAGATGACTATACAGTTCTTCTCCTCCACTCCGAAGCCGAGTGCCGTTCCTTTCGTATTGGGGAAAACTATGCAGTCCTTCGGCAGGAGAGCCTGACGCTCGTGGGCGGGTTTTATGGTTACTTTGCGCTTTTCGAGCCATTTGATCATGTGGGCTCTTGCCTCTTCGTGCATAACCCACTCTCTGCCGGATGCCTCGGCGAGTGTCTCAGCGGTGAGGTCGTCAAATGTAGGTCCGAGTCCGCCTGTGGTAAGGATAACGTCGTAAGCATCCATCCCTTCCCTCAGCAGTCTGACGATCTTTTCTTTATGGTCGGGGATAAGCCTGACATCTACCACGTCGAAACCCGCTTTCGTCAGCTTTTTACCAAGCCAAGCAGAGTTAGTATCCACGATGCTTCCTTCAAGGAGCTCGCTTCCGATCGCGTATATGGCTACTTTGACCATGTTCCCACCTCTAAAATTCATGAGTCATCACGAGGCTGATAAGCCGAAGTGATCTTCCGCCTATGCTGCATTACTGAGCGTAGAAGATTGCTTCGTCGCTTCGCTTCTCGCAATGACAAAAGTTTATTTATGCGCAAATATCATTATGTATCCGAAATAGACCACAGCCAGAGCGACCATGCTGTAAAGCCCTGCTACAATGTCGTCTATCATGACGCCGACACCGCCTTCGAGCTTTTCCAGTTTCTTTATCGGATAGGGTTTTGTAATGTCGAAAAGTCTGAAAAGTACGAATCCCGCTATCAGCGTAAAGGTGCTGACGGGGAAAACGAGAAATATCATGTAGTAAGCGGCTATCTCGTCAATGACTACCTCAGAGGCATCTTTCTCCCCTGTGTATGTGCCGTGATACTGTGCAGACATAGTGCCGAGCATCATGATGCCGACGAAGACGAGAGCCTTCACCCAGTACGGAGCTCCCATTGTGAGCAGAACGGGGATTATGCCCGCCAGTGTGCCGAATGTCCCGGGTGCAAAGGGTGCTTTCCCTGAGCCGAATCCGAGAGCGATGAACATATATAATTTATGCATGGAATTACCCCTGCAGTTTAAGTGCTTCTTCGAGGTCTATCTTCCCTTCGTAAAAGGCTTTGCCTGTGATAGCTCCGAGAATATTCTTTTTACCCTGAAGGGCTTTGATGTCCTCTATGCCTTTCAGACCGCCTGATGCGATGACAGGATAGCTTATATTTTCCGCAAGGCTGATGGTCGCCTCGAGGTTTATCCCTGAGAGCATACCGTCACGCATGATATCTGTATAGATGACAGACTCTGCTGCGTATCCCTCATAGCTATTGATGAGTTCGACGGCTGTGAGTTCACTCTTTTCATACCAGCCTTCGGTGGCAACGTATCCCTCTTTGGAATCCACGCCGAGGATGATGCGTCCCGGGAATTTCTTCATAGCGTCCTTTACGAACTGCGGGTCTTTCACCACCACTGTCCCGAGGATGCCGTATTTCACGCCGATATTAAAGTATGCTTCGAGGCGCTCCATATTTCGGATGCCTCCGCCCACTTCAATCTCCATCCCGGCCTGAGCGACGATCTTTTCGATAAGCCCGAAGTTGGTCGCTTCGCCCTTTCTGGCTCCGTCGAGGTCTACTATATGAAGTCTCTTTACTCCCATATCGGCAAACATCTTTGCCGCATCCAGAGGGTTATCGTAATAGACTGTGAAGTCGTCCATGTCGCCCTGTTTCAGGCGGACAGCTTTTCCGCCGAGCAGGTCTATCGCAGGTAATATAAGCATTAAAATCTCCTTTCAGAAAAAGTAATTGGTCATTACGAGGAATGAAATGACGAAGTAATCTTAGCCTAAGATTGCCGCGTCGAGCATAGCTCTCCTCGCAATGACTGACTCGTTCGCCTCAGGTTGCTAAATCTTCCAGTTGGCAAAGTTGTTTAAAAGATGCAGCCCGAGCTTCTGGCTCTTTTCAGGGTGAAACTGCGTAGCGGCAACATTATCCCTGATGGCCATAGCGGTGAATTCCTCACCGTAAACACATGTGAGTGCTTCCGCCTCGGGGTTTTCAGACTTTGCACGGTAAGAGTGTACAAAGTAAAAATAATCACCCGTGCTGATACCTTCCAGCAGTGGGTGTTCGAATTTCTTAATGATCTGGTTCCAGCCTATCTGGGGGATCTTCAGCCCGTCTCTGACTATCTCATCGGGGAATTTTCTCACAGAGCCTTTGAAATATCCGAATCCGTCGTGTTCGCCGAATTCATAGTCTTTTTCAAAGAGCATCTGCATGCCCACGCAGATACCGAGGAGGGGTTTACCGGATTTTATTATCTCGAGAGCCGCTTCCTCCAGCCCGCTGTCCTTCAACCCTTTACGGCAGTCGCCGAATGCGCCTACGCCCGGCAGAACAGCTCTTTCAGATTTACGAACCTCGTCAGGGTCTGATGTTATCTTTGCGTCGAAACCGAGAGACTGGAGAGCTTTCTCCACACTTTTCAGGTTTCCCATTCCATAATCAATTACAGAAATCATTAAATTCCTCGCTAATATTTAATGTCATTACGAGGAGCAGAGCGACGAAGTAATCTTAGCCCGAATGCTGTGATGCAATACGTTGGAAGATTGCTTCACCCTAACGGGTTCGCAATGACGGAAAAATTATATCATGCCTTTAGTGGAAGGTATCTTGTCACCCTCTATCTTAACGGCGTCCTTGATGGCTCTCGCCACACATTTGAAGATGCCCTCTATGATGTGGTGAGTGTTGCGCCCGTAGCGTTTCACTATGTGCAGGTTGATGCCTGCTCTGTCTGCGAACGCCTTGAAGAACTCCTCTACGAGCTCGGTGTCGAAATCGCCGACCTTTGCCGATGCTATCGGTGCGTCAAAATTCAGGTATGTCCTGCCGGAGAAATCCACGGCGCACTCGATGAGTGTCTCGTCCATAGGGAGGAGGAAAAAGCCGTATCTGCGGATGCCCCTCTTGTCCCCGAGAGCCTGAACGAATGCATCGCCAAGCACAATGCCTATGTCCTCTGCGGTGTGGTGTGCGTCTATGTGTGTATCGCCGTCTGCCTTAACAGTCAGGTCGAATGAACCGTGACGTGAAAAGAGCTCCAGCATGTGGTTGAGAAAGCCTACGCCCGTCTCTACCTTATACTCGCCAGTGCCGTCGACATTCAGGCTGATGCTGATGTCTGTTTCTGTTGTTTTTCGCTCGATTGTTGCTTTACGCTCCACAGCTTACACCTCAGACTTTTATTTTACTTTATTTTCTACTTATTTTATCCTAACATAGCAAGAGATAAATATCCATTTCCCTGTAATGGCTTAAGATACAAAATATGCCGTAAACAGGCGAGGTTTTCATGAGATACCACAAAAGTCTTCAGAAGCACTACGACCTTTCAGAAAACGATATCGAAAATCTTCTTTATATTCAGCCATATATGCAAAGACACAAAGAAGAGTTCATAGAGGACTATTACGAAGCCGTGAAGTCTAAATTCAGCCTTACGGATATACAGCAGAAGGCTATGGAAGCCAATGTGGCGAAGCTGGAGCGCTGGTATGAATTCCTTTTCGAAGGATGCCCGAAGACTGCCTATTACAACTTTCTCTATAAGCAGGGGACGGGGCTTTATAAATACGAATTCGAACCTGATTTCCTCACTGCCATGATCAGCTTTGCGAGGCTGTGGCTTCACGAAAAGGTATTTCAGATCATAGACGACGATTATAAAAGAAAGGCTATACTCCTTTCTCTGCATAAACTGCTCGACATAAACAACGAGATAATGCTCGGAGCCTATTACGACAAGACCGTCAGCAAATACAGCACGGTATTCAGCTGGCAGAGGATCATAATAGACTTTTCCGAGTTTTTCTCCCTTGTGATGCACTCGATACTCGTTCTGGTGCTTATGGGGCTTACGGTTGTTTCCGTATGGATATTCGCACAGGACATAGTTCACCTGCTGCAGGGGCATGTGGAGGCTATGCTTATCACGGCATTGGGCTCGCTCCTGATCATCTGGGTTTTGGTGGAGCTGCTGCACACGGAGGTACAGATCATCCGAGGGGGCAAGTTCAAGACCTCGGTGTTCATCAGTGTGGCTCTGATAGCTTTCATCAGAGACCTACTCATCATCACGCTGAAGCACGAACAGGGGAATATGTTCCAGCACGGATTCATACTTTCCGCCATTCTTGTACTCGGTATGATATTCTGGCTGATAGTCCGCACCGAGGGGAAAGACTAAGACTGATATTTACGTCATGCTGAGCCTGCGAAGGATCTGTTTTTATGAACTTTTCTTTCTGTTTCAGACTCTTCACTATGTTCAGAGTGACTTACATTATATTTATTATGGAGATTTAAATGTTAAAAAGCGTCGCTAAAAAGATATTCGGCTCATACACTGACAGATACGCAAAAAAGCTGCAGCCTGTGGTCGATAAAATAAATAGTCTGGAGGAAGGCATAAAAGCACTTTCCGACGAACAGCTCAAGGCTAAAACAGCCGAGTTCAGGGCTGCTCTCGCAAACGGAAAGACTCTGGACGACCTGCTCCCTGAAGCATTCGCCGTTGCCAGAGAAGCATCCACCAGAACACTGGGCATGAGACACTATGATGTTCAGATGATGGGTGGTTATGCTCTGAACGCCGGAAAGATAGCTGAGATGAAAACCGGTGAAGGTAAAACACTCGTTGCGACGCTGGCACTCTACCTGAACGGTATCGAGGCAAAAGGCGCACACCTCGTCACAGTGAACGACTACCTCGCCAGACGAGATGCTCAGTGGATGGCTCCTGTTTACCTTTATCTCGGACTTACAGTGGGTGTTATACAGCACATGTCTTCATTCCTCATCGAATGGGACAACGAAGCCGAGCTCACCACAAAGCTGACCCCATGCGCAAGGAACGAAGCATACGCCGCAGATATCACATACGGTACAAACAACGAATTCGGATTTGACTACCTCCGTGATAACATGAAATCTCCCGATGAGCCCCTCGCACAGCGCACGCTGAACTTCGCCATTGTGGATGAGGTGGACTCCATCCTCATCGACGAAGCGAGAACACCGCTCATCATATCCGGCCCGACAGAGCGCGGGACAGACCATTATTACGAAGTAAATAACATCGTTAAAGACCTCGAGCCTCATAAACACTATAAACTCGATGAAAAGAATAAATCGGCCCAGCTCAATGACGAAGGCATCAACGCCATCGAAGCAGCACTGGGTATAGACAACCTCTTCGACATCAAATACGTCGATATGCTCCATCACTTTAACAACTCTATCAAGGCACACTCTCTTTATAAGAAAGACGTGGACTATGTTGTCAAAGACGGCGAGGTTGTCATCGTAGACGAATTCACCGGACGACTTCAGCCGGGAAGACGCTACGCAGACGGCATGCACCAGGCACTGGAAGCAAAGGAGAACATCACTATCCAGAGCGAGAACCAGACGCTGGCATCCATCACATTCCAGAACTACTTCAGAATGTATAAGAACCTCTCCGGTATGACAGGTACAGCCCTCACAGAGGCACAGGAATTCCTCTCTATCTACGGGCTGGAGGTCGCTGTTATCCCTACACACATGAACATGATACGTAAGGACCACTCAGACATTATCTTCCGCACCGTTCAGGAGAAGCTCATAGCTATCGTTGACGAGATAGAAGAGATGCATAAATCAGGCAGACCTGTTCTCGTCGGTACAAGCTCCATCGAAAAAACAGAGATCATCAGCTCATTCCTTTCCAAAAGGAACATAAAGCACGAAGTGCTCAACGCCAAAAACCACGAGCGTGAGGCTGAGATCATCATAGACGCAGGTAAGAAAGGCGCCGTGACCATCGCCACAAACATGGCCGGTCGTGGTACGGATATTAAGCTGGGCGAAGGCGTTGCCGAGCTCGGCGGTCTGCATATCCTTGGTACAGACAGACACGAGTCCAGACGTATCGACAACCAGCTCCGTGGACGTGCCGGACGTCAGGGTGACCCGGGGTCTTCACGTTTCTTCGTTTCCCTCGAAGACGACCTTATGCGCATCTTCGGCTCGGAAAAGATATCCAACATCATGCAGAAACTCGGCATGAAAGAGGGCGAATCCATCGAGCACCCTATCATCAGCAAATCTATCGAGGGCGCACAGAAAAAGGTCGAGGCTTTCCACTTTGAGATAAGAAAGCACCTGCTCGACTATGACAACGTAATGAACCAGCAGAGGAATGTCATCTATTCCCTGCGTAAGGATATAATATCGGGCGAGGCGACAGAGGACATCATCCTCGAGACCATCGAGAATGTTCTCGACACCATGTATGAGGTGTACATCAACGCCACAGACAAGCCCGACTATGAGGCATTTGAGAAAGATGTCGAAGATACATTCGACATAGAATTCAAACTTTCTGCTGATAAGAAAGAGATACCCGCAGACCTCGAAAGGCTCAAAAAGCTCATCAATGAAAAACTCGATGAGAAACGTGATCAGTTCGGCGGATACTTTGCGGATGTTATCAGATTCCTCTACATAAACATCCTCGACACCAAATGGAAGGAAAACCTCCTCCAGATGGATTACCTGCGTGACTCCGTGGGACTCAGAGGATACGGACAGAAAGACCCGCTCAATGAATATAAACGCGAGGCGTTCAACCTCTTCCTCGAGATGATGAACAAGATCAACTCCGACGTAGTAAAATTCCTCTTCCATGTACAGGTACAGGCGGAATCAGACGTTGCCGAAGCACAGAAGAAGGAAAAAGTGCAGACAACAGAAGAGCACAGAGATATCTTCGCCGAACAGAAAAAGGAAGAAAAGAAGAAACAGCCTCAGACAAGGTCTATGCCGAAAGTAGGCCGAAACGACCCATGCCCGTGCGGCAGCGGACTGAAATATAAGAAGTGCCACGGACGCAGCGAAGACTCTGCGGAAGAGACAGAAGATTAATCATAAGGCGGAGCTCAGTGCTCCGCTTTTTTTCTGCTCTGCTCGCAATGACAGGTAATTATAGTTTGGTATGTGACCCAAGCAGACAAAATAAGCACGAAGAAATACGAAGTTTATAGAAAGAAGAGAAATAAAAAAACCGGTAAAGGCCTCGCTCTACCGGTTTCCTATAAAGACGACCGCTTATACAAGCGACCATTCATAAACAATTTTACACCTGTCGGTGATGCGCACAAATGACCTATTAATAGTATTTGTACTTTTCAGCGATCTTACGCTGAAGCTTCTGCTGCTTTCTGCGAGCTTTAAGAAGCTTTTTACGACGAACCTCAGTTGGTTTCTCGTAGTAAGTATACTTTTTGATCTCTCTGATGAGACCTTCGCGCTCTATCTTCTTCTTGAGAAGTTTGAGGGCGTAGTCGACGTTATCACCGTCGACGCGAACTACTGCGTTTACTGCCACAGTAATCACATCCTTTCTTAAATTATGACAATTTCAAAAACCTCTTCGATATTATCAACGAGGTGAAATTGAACTACACTTTTAACATCGGCGGGGACTTCTGTCAAGTCCTTATCATTGGCCTTCGGAAGGATGATCTCCTTCACGCCTGCTCTGTGAGCGGCCAGCACCTTTTCTTTCACACCGCCTATGGCGAGCACACGACCACGCAGGGTTATCTCCCCCGTCATGGCGACGTCACACCGCACCTCTCTGCCCGACATGGCAGACATAAGTGCAGTGGCGAGGGTTATACCCGCACTAGGGCCGTCCTTGGGCACGGCACCCTCGGGGACATGCACATGTATATCCATATCTGAGAACATGTTAGCAGGCACTTTAAATTTTGATGCATGACTTTTCACAACAGTGAATGCTGTCTTTGCAGACTCCTGCATCACGTCTCCGAGCTTACCGGTAACGAGCATTGCGCCCTTCCCCTTTGACACGGCGACCTCTATCTGAAGGATATCTCCGCCGTACGGAGTCCATGCAAGACCTGTAGCAACGCCGATCTCCCTTGCATTAGGGATATCAGAATCTCTGAATTTAGGTATGCCGAGAAATTTTTCTATCGTACCTTTATTTACTTTCACCGAATCTTTTTCCGGCTTTTCTACTATCTTTTTAACGCATTTACGCACAACGGAGGCTATCTCACGCTCGAGGTTACGCACGCCCGCCTCTTTGGTATATCCTCTAATGATCTCGAGGATGGCAGTGTCGGCCAGTGTCACCTTTTCTTCTACGTTGTGTTCTTTTATCAGCTTCGGTACAAGGAACTGCTTCGCTATCTGCAGCTTTTCCTTTTCAGTGTATCCGCTGACGTGTATGACCTCCATTCTGTCCAGAAGAGGTCTCGGGATGTTGCCGAGGTTGTTCGCAGTGGTGATGAAGAACACCTTTGAAAGGTCGTACTCCAGCTCGAGGTAATGATCCATAAATGTGCTGTTCTGCTCGGGGTCTAAAACCTCAAGGAGCGCAGACGACGGATCGCCTCTGAAATCTGAGCCGAGCTTGTCTATCTCATCCAGGAGGAAGACAGGGTTCGAACTGCCAGCCTTTTTAAGGGACTGCAGTATCTTACCGGGCATTGAGCCTATGTATGTCTTTCGGTGTCCACGAATCTCCGCTTCGTCACGCATACCGCCGAGGGACATACGGACAAACTTGCGGTTCATAGATTCGGCTATGGATTTCGCCAGAGATGTCTTACCCACCCCCGGAGGGCCGGTGAAGCATATGATGGGGCCTTTTATATTGTCGGCTATCTTCTTCACGGCGAGAAATTCGAGGATGCGTTCCTTCGGCTTTTCCAGACCGAAGTGGTCACGGTTCAGTATCTTTTCCGCATTGCCAAGCTCGAGGTCATCCTCTGTATATTCACCCCACGGCATACTTAAGAGCCAGTCGAGGTAGTTACGCACAACAGTCGCCTCAGCCGACATAGGCGACATCAGCTTCAGCTTTTTGAATTCTCTTTCGGCACGCTCACGGACATTATCCGCAAGTTTTGCGCCCTTTATCTTTTCCTCTATCTCGTCCATATCGGCTTTGAAGTCGTCGTCTTTGCCGAGTTCTTCATTTATCGCCTTAACCTGTTCGCCGAGATAGTATTCCTTCTGCGCTTTGGACATCTGGTTTTTAACCTTCTGTCTGATGCGTGTATCCATCTTTGTGAGCTCGATGTATGTCTGCACAAGCTCTATCACCTTTTCCACCCTTGCCGTGGTGTCGTCCATCTCAAGGATGGTCTGGTGCTCTTCGTTGCGCATAGGCATATTGGCGGCTACGGAGTATGTCAGCCTGTCTATCTCGTCTATCTCTTTAATGGATGCGAGAACATTATCATTTATCTTTTTGGAAATATCTGCATAGGTGTTAAAGCTGTCCGCCAGCATCTTAAAAAGTGCGGGCTCTTCAGATTTATCCACATCATTGTCTTCGAGTATCTCTACATTAGCGAAGAGACTGTCCCCTTCGTCAGCCACGCTCAGCAGACGGGCTCTGTCGACACCTTCCACAAGCAGCTTTACCGTGCCGTCAGGGAGCTTTAGAACCTGCAGCAGTTTAGCCACTACGCCCGTAGCGTAAAGATCTTCCATCTCCGGTTCGTCAAGCTCGTCATCCTTTTGCAGAGCAAAGAAGATGTGCTTGCTCGAACCTTCTGCAATAGTGACAGCATTGACAGATTTATCCCTGCCGACAAAGACAGGGGATATCATATAAGGAAAAATAACCATGTCCCTGAGCGGGATGAGTGTATATTGCTCTATTCTATCCAAAGGAAACTCCTTTTGCGATTTGAGTAGTTATCACTTGTTTCGAAATAATATTATAGTCCCTAAGACCAATAGTTTAAATACCAAAAACGCTACAATCCACAAAGATTATGCATTGTGACGTTCCGTATTGCCATTAGGCGGCTATGTGCACTAAATAAAAAAGGGGTACCAAAGTACCCCTTATATATATTAACCCGCATAAAATAGTGCGGACTATGTAGACATATCTGTCGTTTCGTTCCTGATTTCCATAAACAAGCAGGAAGCAGGTTAAGGCGCTGTGAGTCATCTTTTCCTGAAACAGCAACGCTGAGATGCGCAGTTTATTGTAATCAGGCGGTTTCTTTCTTGTTTTCGAACATAAGAATCGGCTTAGCCCCGTCATTGATGACATCTTCGTTAATGATGCACTCTTTTACACCCTCTTCGGATGGGATGGAGTACATGATCTCCATCATCGATTCTTCCAGTATGGAGCGGAGACCGCGTGCACCTGTCTTGCGTTCGAGAGCCTTTTTCGCAACAGCTTTGAGAGCGCTGTTTGTAAATGTGAGCTTCACATCGTCAAACTTAAACATCTGCTCGTACTGTCTGATAAGGCTGTTTTTCGGCTCCTGAAGGATGCGGACGAGTGCTTCCTCGTCAAGGTCCTCAAGAGCTGCAGCAACGGGGAGACGACCTACGAACTCAGGGATAAGACCGTATCTGACAAGGTCAGCCGGCTGAAGCTGGCTAAGCAGCTCAAATCTGCTGAATTCTTTCTTCTCTTCGTTTGCTTCTTTGCTGGCGAAACCGAGAGATTTCTTACCAACACGTCTTTTGATCACTTCGTCTATCATGTCGAAAGCACCGCCGACTATGAAGAGGATGTTTGATGTATCCACCTGTATATAGTCCTGCTGAGGGTGCTTGCGTCCGCCCTGTGGCGGAACATTAGCGATAGTTCCCTCGATGATCTTCAGCAGAGCCTGCTGAACACCCTCGCCTGAAACGTCGCGAGTGATAGAAGGGGAATCACCTTTCTTGGAAATCTTGTCTATCTCGTCAATGAAGATGATACCCTTCTGGGTACGCTCAACATCATAATCGGCATTCTGAAGGAGCTTAAGCACAACGTTCTCAACATCCTCACCGACATATCCTGCCTCTGTGAGTGTTGTAGCGTCTGCTATAGCGAACGGAACATTCAGTATACGTGCAAGTGTTCTCGCAAGGAGTGTCTTACCCGTACCTGTAGGTCCGAGGAGAAGGATGTTGCTCTTTTCGAGCTCCACTTCTGATTTTTTACCGTGGAGAACACGCTTGTAGTGGTTGTGCACTGCGACAGAGAGTATCTTCTTCGCAGACTGCTGACCGATAACGTATTCGTCCAGTTTATTCTTTAATTCTGCCGGTGTGAGCAGATTGAAAACTTGTTCGTCGCCGCCGATTTCCTCGAGGTCTTCTTTCAGTATCTCATTACAGAGCTCGATGCACTCATTACAAATGAATACGTTCGGACCTGCTATGAGTTTTTTAACCTCGTCCTGGCTCTTTCCGCAGAAAGAACAGGAGAGAGTCTCTTTTTTTCCTTTAGCCATAAATGTTCACCTCGGGTAAATGCTAGAATTTCTCAATTAAGATAAGTTCTAATATCAAAATATCAAGCTCTATTGGTGATAACATCGTCTATAATGCCATATGCTTTAGCCTCTTCTGCAGACATGAAGTAATCCCTGTCGGAATCTTTCTCTATCTGCTCATAGCTTTTGCCTGTGGCATCAACAAGTATGTCGTTAAGAACTTTTTTGATGCGAAGTATCTCTTTTGCCTGGATCTCTATATCCGTAGCCTGCCCCTGAGCACCGCCCATCACCTGATGGATCATTACTCTGGCGTTAGGCACGGCAAATCTTTTGCCCTTTGCCCCTGCCGCAAGCAGAACAGCTCCCATACTGGCAGCCTGACCGATGCATATAGTTGATACATCCGGTTTTATGTACTGCATAGTATCGAATATAGCGAGTCCGTCGCTGACAGAACCGCCCGGTGAGTTTATATAAAGAAAAATATCTTTATCTGGATCGTCCGCCTCCAGGAAGAGAAGCTGTGCAACGATGGAGTTAGCCATGTTGCTCTCTACCTGAGAGCCTAAGAATATGATTCTGTCTTTAAGCAGACGGGAATAAATGTCGTAAGACCTTTCGCCCCTGCCTGTCTGCTCTATTACGTAAGGTACGTAGTAGCTCATAGTTTTACGCTTCCTTGCCGGCCTCTTTAGCAGCCGCAGCCACTTTGGCATCTCTTTCGGCTTTAGTTATTACTTTTTCCACGACCTTGTTCTCTTTCTGAAGGAGATCATAGACCATGTTTGTGAACACAGTGTTCTGGAATGACTGCAGACCGCCGTACTGTTCCAGTTCCTTTTTCAGTTCATCTTTAGTTTTACCATACTTTTCAGCGTATTCATCGAGAGATTTCTCGACATCTTCGTCAGTAGGGTTGATTTTCTCAACATCACCGACTTTGTTTATGATAAGAGCGGACTTAACCTGCTTTTCAGCGATAGGTAAGCTCTGCTCTACGAGAGCTCTTTTATCTATGCCCATCTGAGCCGGATCGATGCCGTACATAGCGTACTGACGAAGCTGCTGATCGACGAGTCTTTCAGCCTGCTCTCTAACCATGACAGCCGGAACCTCAAAAGGGTTCTCTTCGATCAGCTTATCGAGCATATTATTGTAAACGGAGTCTTTAGCCATCTCTTCAGCTTCCATCTCGAGGTCTTTTTTGATGTCTGCTTTGAGGTCTGCGAGAGTTTCATACTTCTCGTTAACATCTTTAGCAAATTCATCATCAAGCTCAGGAGTGACTTTTCTTTTAACTTCGTTGATTGTTATTTTAAATGTAACAGGCTGGCCTGCCATTGATGGTTCCTGATACTGCTCAGGGAATGTTACGACGATGTCTTTTGTCTCGCCTTTTTTGATGCCTACACACTGCTCTTCGAATCCGGGAACGAACTGTCCGGAACCGATCTCAAGAGCGAAGTCTTTAGCACATGCATTAGGGATGATCTCGCCGTTCATAGAGCCTTCGAAGTCCATAAGAGCCTGATCGCCCATTGCAACTTCTACGCCTTCGCCTTCGAGTGGCTCGAATGCGCCCTGACGGTCACGAAGGTTCTGAAGAACTGTGTCGAGGTCTTCGTCTGTAACTTCGTTCATCTCTTTTGTAAATTCGAAACCTTTATAGTTTGTAACTTCGAATGCAGGGAAGACATCCACGTATACTTTGAAAGATATCGGGCTGTCATCGTCTTCGAATTTAACGTCTTTTACTTCGGGCTGTCCCATTGCTCTGATCTCGTTCTGCTCGATAGCGTTCTTAACAGAGTCGTTAACAACCATCTCAAGAGCCTGAACACGAACAACGTGACCTTTTTCTTTAAGGACAACTTCTCTAGGAGCTTTACCCTGGCGGAATCCCTGGATCTTTATGTCTTTTATAACTTTTTTGAGCTCTGCTTCGAATACTTCTTTGTATGTTTCAGCAGGAATCTCTACGTCGAGTATTTTTTGAGACTTCTCCCCATCTGCTACAGTAACTTTCATGATAATTTCTCCTTAGATATATGGAAAAGCGGGTGACCGGACTCGAACCGGCGACCTCAACCTTGGCAAGGTCGCGCTCTACCAGCTGAGCTACACCCGCTTGACTAACTTTTGAAAGGGCTGGATGCGAGTGAAGGGACTTGAACCCCCACGTCGTAAGACACTGGATCCTAAGTCCAGCGCGTCTACCAATTCCGCCACACTCGCAAAGCTAAAAAAGAAAAGGTGAATGACGGGGATTGAACCCGCGACAACTGGAACCACAATCCAGGGCTCTACCAACTGAGCTACATTCACCGTATTCCAAAGTAACGCGCTCAGGAGGATTCGAACCTCCGACCTACGGATTAGAAGTCCGTTGCTCTATCCAGCTGAGCTATGAGCGCATCGGTTGCTTTACGAATCACGAAATCTATCAAAAGAGTTCGAACAAGTCAATACCATTTTTATTTTTTTTTTGCAAGTTACCGCTTGCCATAGATGCGTTTTCGGCTTATTAAATTTAATATATTGATAAACACGGTGAAATCAGCACCGGAGAAAGGATACGAAAGAATGATAATGTACGACGACACACCCTTCTATATAGGGACTGCGGGCTATAAGTTTGACGACTGGATAGGAAATTTCTATCCTCACGGCATAAGCAATGAAAATATGCTCGGACACTACAGCAAATATCAGGGGCTGAAATTTCTTGAGCTTACATTCACTTTTTATACCGACCCCACAGAAGAGATAACCGCAAACATCGCCGAAAACTCCGCAGAGGATCTCTCATTTTCCGTCCGTCTGCCTAAACGCTTTCTCAAACATCCTTCATCAATATTCGATGCAAACAGAATGAAGAACGGTCTTTCACCTATTTATGACAGGGTGAAGGCATACTTCGCAGATTTCTTTTACGCTTTTGCGCCTTCCCGTGCAAACCTCGACCACATAGCAGCACTGCGTGACAGATTCGCAGACAAGCCTTTCTTTGTAGAGCTTGCAAACCGCGGCTGGTATAAGCAGAAATACATCGAAGAGCTTAAAAACCTCGGCGTGGGCATAGTGGTCTGTGAATATCCGCACTCCAGCGGACTTGCGCCTTATTTCGTACAGGCATTCGAGCGCAATGCCTACTTCCGCCTCTACGGAAACAGTAAAAAGTGGCAGACACACGACAAAAAGAACCTAGAATACGAATATAAAGAGCGTGAACTCGAGCGCATCATCAAAGATGCTCAGGTGCTCAGCTCTATTTCAGATAACGTCTTCATATCCTTCTGCAACTCTGCAAACGGATATGCGGCGAGAAACGCAATGCAGCTTTCCAAAATGGTGAGGGATAAAAATTGTGAGTAGTCTCTACAGAGTTTATGAAGAGAAGTATTTCTCCTCTAAAAACCTTTTTGACAAAGCAAAGAACTTCTTCCCCAACGGCGTATGCCACGACATACGCAGCTATCCCCCTTTCCCTGTCGTCACCGAACGTTGTGAAGACATCTATATGTATGACACCGACGGTAATAAGATACTGGATCTGTGGATGGGGCATTATGCGCTCCTTCTAGGACACGGCAGCCCCGCACAGCTGAAAGGTGCCGAAAGAGGACTGCAGGCAGGGATACACCACGGAACGCTGAACACCATGCAGCTCGAATTCGCAGAGATCATCCAGACGGCAGTGCCCGAGCTGGAAAAGATGCGCCTATGCACATCAGGCACAGAGGCAACGATGTATGTGACCCGTGTGGCACGTGCATTCACAGGTAAGGACGTTATAGTCAAAGCCGAGGGCGGATGGCACGGAGGAAACTCTGTTCTCTCCAACGGCGTCGTGCCTCCATTCGTAAAGCGTAAGAATGCACCCGAAGGGCACAAGACAATCTCCGTCCCTTACAACAATCCCGAAAAGACACTTGAGATATTAGACGAATATAAAGGCGAAACAGCAGCCATTATAATAGAGCCGATGCTCGGAGCGGGCGGCGGTATCCCCGCAAATGCGAACTACCTGAAAGCCCTCCGTAAATACTGTGACGAGACGGGCACGCTGCTCATCTTCGACGAGGTCATCACAGGCTTCCGTTTCAGATACGGCTCGATATATCCTCTGCTCAGCGATGTTCGCCCCGACATGTTCACCTTCGGCAAGGCGACAGCGGGCGGTATGCACATAGGCATATACGGCGGACGCGAAGACGTGATGAACACCATCACCACACAAAAGCTCTTCACCGGCGGGGGAACATACTCCGCAAATCCACTGTCTATGGCCATCGGCATAGAGACGCTGAAAGCTCTTAAAACAGCAGACTATGAAAGCCTGAACAAAGCAGGGGACGGCGTCAGGGCTTTCCTTAGTGCCGAAGCTGCAAAGCTGAAGACACCTGCCGTTGCCACAGGCTACGGTTCATACTTTAACCTGCATTTCCTCACGGAAAAACCCGCAGAAATAACTCCGCACACCATGATGACCACCTCTGATAAAAAGACAGAGGAGAGTTTCAAGATAGCTATGCTGATCAATAATGTATTTACTATGCACTCAGGGGGCGCTTTGTCCTTCAGACATCTGGCACCTGAGACGATAGAATATATTAAGCAGGCTTACATAAAGAGCTTTGAGGTGCTGGAACTCTGCTGAGGGGCGTCCGTTGAAATTTACCAGAAAAAAGGCAGCAGCCATCCGCTATGACAAAGAGGTCGATAAAGTACCTAAACTGGTCGCAAAAGGGCAGGGTATTATAGCGGAAAAGATCATAGAAAAGGCAAAGGAGCATGATGTCCACATCACAGAGGACCGTGACCTTGTCGAGGCTCTATCCACCCTTGATCTGTATGATGAGATCCCCGAAGAACTATACAGGGTCGTCGCTTATCTTTTGGCAGAAATCTATAAGATCAATAATAAATTAAAAAAGCAGTAACGGCTGCTTTAGTCGTCCTCGAGATGCTCGGCTATCCTGCGGAGCAGAATGTCTATCTTCTTATCCTTTGTAAAGTATTCCTCTGCATACAGAGATGCAAAGTTTCTCTTATACTCGTCAAAAGCAGTAAGCAGAAAGACCACCTGAGAGTCCTTCATGGATTTGATCTCTTTCAGAACTTCAAGACCTGATTTGTCCGGCATATTCACATCAAGCAGCACAAGGTCGAACTGACCTTCCTTATATGCTTTGATCCCGCTGGTGCCGTCCACGGCAGAGCTTACATCGAAACCTTTCTCGCTGAGAAGATCGGTATAATGCGCCCTGATGTGCTCCTCGTCATCAACAATAAGAATTTTCTTCATGTTATCCTCTTTTTGGCAAAATCAATGTGAAAACAGCACCGTCAGCACAGTCGCCCACGACAATGTCCCCGCCGTGTGCCGTCATAATCTTCTTACATAGCGGAAGACCGAGCCCTGTACCACTCTTTTTAAGAGTATAGAACGGTTCGAATATTTTTTCACGTTTATCTTCGGGTATTCCTCCCCCTGTGTCTGAAACGGAGATTGTGACGTGTCGCTCACTTTCGGATGATTCTATCCGAAGGTCTCCCCCTTCCGCCATCTCCTGTACACTGTTGGACACAAGGTTCATAATAACCTGTTTCAGCTTATCTCTGTCAGCCGAAACTTCCATATCGCTCGGAACTTTCATCGTGACATGTATCATACTGAAGCAGAGGCAGCCTTTGACAACCTCCATCACTTCATCCAGTATCTGTCTCAGGTTCACCTTCTTGATATCCAGATCAACTTTTCTGGAATAAACGAGGATGTCCCCAACAATCCTCTCAAGCCTGTGCACCTCAGACTGCACTATCTTTATATAGTTCTTCGTCTGCGGGTTCACCGCTGTCTGCTCCATCCGCTTTGTAAAGCCGCCGATGGCAACCAGCGGATTCTTCAGCTCGTGCGCCACAGTCGCCGACAGCCTGCCCATCTTAACGAGGTTTTCGGCGTTCATCGTCGATTTCCTCAGATTACCCAGGTCTGCCATTGTCAGCTCCAGCTGCTTCATCGTGCGTGAAAACTCGATGGAGAGCGAGCATATATTACCATACAGCAGCAGAGACTCCTTATCCGCATCCGAATAGCTGTCTTTACACGCCAGCAGTATGCCGATGGGTCTGTCGCCTATACCCAGCCCGGTGACGAGTACGTCGTCACAGAAATAATCCGCAAGGATACCCAGCTCGTCGCTCTTTTCTATATCCACGACCTCAGTCCGGTCATAGAACATGATGTCCGAGAGCTGATTCTTTGTGGGGAAGGTGAGCTTAACATTTTTAAACCCGTTCCTGTCGGTATTCCCCGCTGATGCATAAATAACGCCCCTGAGCTCCAGCAGAGCCTCGTTAAGGAACATTATCCCCGCACAGCAGAACCCGCCCCTGTTCACCAGAACGTCCACCAGCTGGCTCATAACGGCGTCTATGGTCTTTTTGCTGGTGATGGTCTCCAGTATCTCTGCACCGGAAAATATATTTCCCGTACTTCCCGCATGGGCGCCGGAATATATATTAAATATCTTCCTTATATGATTTAACTCTTTTTCGTTAGGAATAATAGTTTTTTTTAGATAAAGGTTGGCGCTGAAGCAGCTTCCCGGGATTTCTAGAAAATGAGCAGAGGTGTCCTGTATGCCCATATCGGCAATGATGCGGTCACCTTGCATGACCTTCATACCAATAAGCTCACAGCCGAGAGTTTCCTCTACCAGCTGATACAGATCTTCAGATACTGAGCCCATTTACCACACCCCGAACTCATTGAAGAGAAGAATAGGGCGTGCCCGAAGACACGCCCGTTTAAGTTTTTATCTATACGCCCTTGATGGCAGCGTGTGCTGCGGCAAGACGGGCAACAGGTACTCTGAACGGTGAGCAGCTCACATAGTTCAGTCCTGCTTTCTGACAGAAGTAAATAGATGCAGGGTCACCGCCGTGCTCTCCGCATATACCTGTCTTAAGACCGGCACGTTTAGAACGTCCCTTCTGAACACCCATCTCCACAAGCTGTCCCACACCGGAAACATCTATGGAAACGAATGGGTCTTCTTTGTATATTCCCTTGTCTACATAGAGAGGGAGAAACTTACCGGAGTCGTCACGGGAAAGACCGAGACAAGTCTGTGTAAGGTCGTTTGTTCCAAATGAGAAGAACTCAGCCACTTCAGCTATCTCGTCTGCCGTGAGGGCTGCTCTCGGAAGCTCTATCATTGTACCCACAAGGTAGTCTATCTCGACATCGTATGAAGCGATAACTTCATCGCAAACCTTGCGTGTCATCTCTTCGAGCTCCTGAAGCTCTTTCACGTGTCCTACGAGAGGAATCATGATCTCAGGCTGAATGTCTTTACCTGCTTTTTTAAGCTCACACGCAGCTTCCATGATAGCGTAAACCTGCATCTCGTAGACCTCAGGATATGTGATACCGAGACGGCATCCTCTGTGTCCGAGCATAGGGTTAAACTCATGGAGCTCAACAGCTTTAGCTTTCAGCTGTGCCATAGGCAGACCAGAAGCCTTTGCCACACGCTCAACTTCATCGTCGGTATGAGGAATGAACTCGTGAAGAGGCGGGTCGAGCAGACGGATAGTAACAGGAAGACCTTCCATAGCCTCGAACAGACCGAGGAAATCCTCTTTCTGGTAAGGCTTGATCTTTGTCAGTGCTCTTCTGCGTCCGTCTTCGTTTTCGGAGAGGATCATCTCGCGCACTGCATCGATACGGTCACCGTCGAAGAACATGTGTTCTGTACGGCAGAGTCCGATACCTTCGGCACCGAAATCTCTAGCTGTCTTAGAGTCCGCAGGAGTATCTGCATTTGTGCGTACGCCCATTGTGCGGAACTCGTCGGCCCAGTCAAGAATAGTAGCAAATTCGCCTGAAAGCTCAGGCTCGATGAGCTTCGCAGCTCCGTTTATCACTTCACCCGTGGATCCATTGATGGTTATGATGTCACCTTCGCTGATAGTCGTGGAACCCACTTTGAATGTTTTAGCTTTTTCATCGATCTTTACGGCACCGCATCCTGCGACACAGCACTTACCCATACCACGGGCAACAACAGCCGCATGGGATGTCATACCGCCTGTGGCAGTGAGGATACCCTTTGCAGCGTGCATACCGCCGATGTCCTCAGGGGATGTCTCGGCTCTGACAAGGATGACTGCTTCGCCTTTTTCGGCGGCAGCCTCTGCATCCTCTGCAGAAAATACGACCTTACCAACCGCAGCACCCGGAGATGCAGGGAGACCTTTTGCGAGGATGTCGTATTTGATGGATGTGTCGATCATCGGGTGGAGAAGCTGGTCGATCTGATCAGGCTCAACACGAAGAACAGCAGTCTTCTTGTCGATCAGTCCTTCCTCAACCATGTCGAAAGCTATCTTAACGGCAGCTTTCGCAGTACGCTTACCGCTTCTGGTCTGAAGCATGTAGAGTGTACCTCTCTCTATTGTGAACTCGATGTCCTGAACATCTTTGTAATGGTTCTCAAGTGTCTTATAAACTTCCTCAAGCTGTTTGAAGCTCTCAGGCATCTGCTCTGCGAGTTTCGCTATCGGCTCGGGAGTTCTGATACCGGCAACAACGTCCTCACCCTGAGCGTTTACAAGGTATTCGCCGAAGAAGACTTTCTCGCCTGTGGAAGGGTCTCTTGTGAATGCAACGCCTGTACCGCAGTCGTCGCCCATGTTACCGAAAACCATTGACTGTACGTTTACGGCAGTACCCCAGTCGTCGGACATCTTATTGATCTTTCTATATGTTTTAGCTCTCTGATTATTCCATGAGTCGAAAACCGCATTAACCGCATACTCAAGCTGGAGCATAGGATCCTGCGGAAAGGGTGAACCGAGTTCTTTGGAAACAAGGTCTTTGAACTTCATAACGAGTTCTTTCATATCTTCAGCGGAAAGGAGTGTATCTTCCTCAACGCCTCTCGCCTTTTTCATGTCAGAGAGAATGTGCTCAAATTTATGATGCTGTATTTCGAGAACAACATCGGAGAACATCTGTATGAATCTTCTGTAGCTGTCGTATGCAAATCTTTCATTGCCTGAAGATTTAGCAAGTCCTTTAACACTTTCGTCTGTGAGACCGAGGTTGAGAACAGTGTCCATCATACCCGGCATGGAAACTCTCGCACCTGAGCGTACGGATACGAGGAGAGGATTCTCCACATCTCCGAATTTTTTGCCCATTGCTTCTTCCAGAGTAGCGAGTGCGGCTTTAGCCTGATCCCAGAGTCCTGCGGGATACTTTTTCCCGTTGTTATAGTACTCGATACAAGCCTCTGTAGTGATAGTGAAGCCCGGCGGAACAGGAATGCCGATACTTGTCATCTCAGCAAGGCCTGCACCTTTACCACCGAGAAGATTTTTGTCTTTACCGTCACCTTCCGTGCGGTCTTTTCCAAAGAAATACACCCATTTGGCGCCCATAAGGATAACCCCCAAGTTAAATTATTTTTGTCAGGTCTCCCAGCATGTTGAACACTCCTTTCAGCTTATTAAGCAAACTAAGCCTGTTGAGCTTGACCTTCTCGTCCTCTGCCATAACCATGACATTCTCAAAGAAGTTATCCACAGGCCCGCTGAAAGTAAGCAGCTGGGTCATCGCCACTGTGAAGTTCTCTTCACTCACCTCTCTATTTATCTGGTCCGCCTTATCTGCGATAAGGGTTGCCAGTTCCCTCTCGTAATCTGTCTCAAAGAGAGCATTGTCGTACACGTCGGATGTGTGTCCGCTCTTTTTGAGTATGTTGTTGATACGTTTATATCCCGCAGCGATACTGGCAAACTCAGGTGTCTGCTTGTATTCGCCGAGAGCTTTCGCCAGCTTCTCTATTGCGATGATATCGTCGGATATGTCGCATGCAGCATCTACACAGTCAGCAGGGATCCCCTCGTCTGAAAGTATCTGGCGGAAACGCTGGATGATGAATTCATAAACCAGCCCGGCTGTTTTCTCTTTATCGAATTTAATATAGTTTTCAAGGTTTGAGAGGCTCTCGCCTATGATTTTATTCAGCCCGATGCGGTAGCCCTTCTCCTTTATGATGGAGAGTATACCGATAGCGCCTCTTCTGAGGGCGTATGGATCCTGGCTTCCCGTAGGGATGAGATTGATGGCGAAGCATCCGCATATAGTGTCGAGCTTGTCCGCCATGGAGACGAAAGAGCCTGTATCGCCTGACGGGAGGTCGTCCCCTGCGAATCTAGGCATATAGTGCTCTTCGATAGCCTGAGCCACTGTGTCGTTCTCGCCCTGAAGTTTTGCGTATCTGCGTCCCATGATACCCTGCAGTTCAGGGAATTCGTAGACCATCTCGCTCAGCAGGTCAGCCTTGCAGAGTGTCGCAGCTCTTTCTGTATCAGCCTTAACAGCGGGGTTAAGGTTTTCAGCGAAAAATACGGCGAGCTTGCGGAAACGCTCCATCTTCTCGTATGAAGTACCGATCTTTTCCTGATAAACGACCTTTTTCAGCTCTTCCACTCTCTTTTCCAGAGGGTATTTCTGGTCATTCTGCCAGAAGAATGCCGCATCCGCCAGTCTCGCACGGAGAACTCTGGCGTAGCCTGTTTTCACAAGCTCGGGGTCGTTCGGCTCGGTGTTGGACACACCGATGAATTTATTAACAAGATTTCCGTCTTTGTCGGTTACATAAAAGTATTTCTGGTGATACTTCATGGAAGTGATGAGCACCTCAGCAGGGATGTCGAGGTATTTTTCCTCGAATTCGCCCATGAGAGCAACAGGGTATTCCACAAGACCCGCAACAGTGTCGAGGAGATCCTCGTCCACGTCGACCTTATAGCCTGTGTCTTTCTCTATCTGTGCTATCTGCTCACGTGTCTGCTGGATACGGTCAGCCTTTGTAGTCGCTACTCTGGCTGCCTTCAGCTTAGATTTATAATCTGCGAAGTCTTTGACCTCGAAGTATTCGTTTGCGTGGATGCGGTGTCCCATTGTCTTGTTTCCGCTCTTGATGCCGTCTATCTCAAAGCTTATGACGTCTCCGCCGAAGAGGGAGAGGAACCAATGCACAGGTCTTGCGAAGCGGAAGGATCTATCCCCCCAGCGCATAGACTTGCGGAATGGGATGCTGTTGATGATATCCACAAGGATACCCTCGATGAAATCACGTGTAGGCACACCTTTCGTCTTTTTCACACCTGAAAGGTAAACACCCTTATCAGTTTCAACCTTTGTAAGGGTGGATTCGTCGAGCCCTTTGGACTTAACAAATCCTGCGCCTGCTTTGGTCAGTCCGCCGTCAGCATCAAAGGCGATATTTGCCGGAGGTCCGACAATTGTCTCTTCCTTGTCTTTCTGCTGCTCTTCCAGACCTTTTATATAAACGTAGAGCCTTCTCGGCGTCCCGTCTGATTCTATATTTTCAAAACCTATACCTGCATCGGTAAGTCTTTTATTGAACTCGTTTTTAAGATACTCACACGCACCGGTGATAAATCCGGCGGGTATCTCCTCGCTTCCTATTTCTAATAGAAAATCCGGCATGATGACCTCATATATATAATTTTACCCGTACATCCTATATATTATTTGTCGTTATTTCAAGAAGTTTATCAGAAAGAACAATAGATTATAGAGGCATTATAGACGATTTCTATAGCATTATTTCAGTATTCTATACTAAAAAGGTAGGAATATACAAGGTTGGCACATTGAAGCGATACACAAGACTGTGAATCACACCCTGAACCACCCCTCATATCGGCTTGTTTCACAAGCCTCACAGCAGTATTTCAAAAGTCATCCTGAGCATGGCGAAGGATCTGAAACCACTTGATAAATCAGAGATATCAGATTCTTCGCTTCCGCTCAGAATGACGTTAAGATCGGTTATTTAAACGAGTAAGGAAGTGCCGCTTCGAGCTTTTTCACTTCGTCCAGACCGTTCAGCAGCTCTGCGAGGGAATCATAGCTCCCCTCGAGGAATGCTTTCTGAGCGTTCGGCTTAAGGCTTACTGCGTAATCTTTTCCGTTGAATTTCACAACGCTGGCAGCAACATCTATCTCCATCTTTTCAGAAGGATTAGCAGCTATCTCTGCCATGAGAGCGGTTCTTGTCTCGTCTGATGCTTCCGCACATACGATGCCGAGAGTCGTACAGTTGCCGAAGAATATCTCTGCATAGCTTCCTGCTATGATAGCGTCGAAACCTGCTTTTTTGATAGACTGCGGAGCGTGCTCACGGGATGAACCGCATCCGAAGTTGTTACCGCTGACGATGATGTTAGCGCCTTTGTACTGTGCCTGATCGATAGGAAAGTTCAGAGAATTTCCCTTCTCGTCATAGCGCACATCGTAAAAGAGCTGTCCGCCGAGGGCGTCGAATGTCACGCATTTAAGGAAACGTGCAGGAATGATCCTGTCTGTATCTATATCGTCACCGGGGATAGGAACTGCGTTCCCGATTACTTTTTCAATTTTGCCAAGTGCCATCTTACGCCTCCTCTATGCCGAAAACTTCACGGCAGTCGCTAATAGTTCCCGTAACTGCTGCGGCAACAGCCATAACAGGCGAAACAAGGAGCGTACGTCCTGTGGACGAGCCCTGACGGCCTTTAAAGTTTCTGTTTGATGTGGAAGCAGATATCTCTCTGCCTACGAGTTTATCAGGGTTCATGGCGAGACACATAGAGCATCCCGGCTCTCTCCACTCAAAGCCTGCTTCGGTGAATATCTTGTCCAGACCTTCTGCCACTGCCTGATCTCTGACGCCGAAGGAACCCGGTACTGCGAGAGCTCTGACACCCTCAGCTACCTTTTGTCCTTTTGCGTATTTCGCTGCCTCACGGAAATCTTCGATACGTCCGTTTGTACAGCTTCCGATGAAGACAACGTCCACTTTCTTGCCTTTCATCATTTCGCCGCCTGCGAAGCCTGTGTATTCCAGAGCTTCTTCCATTACGGCGTTCTTAGGCATTGGGATCTCTTCGGATATCTTGATGGTCTGCTCCGGGTTGATACCCCAAGTGACCATAGGCTCGATGTCTGCACCGTCGAATTTAACTATATCGTCATAGTCTGCATCTGCGTCTGATGCCACAGATTTCCAGTATGCTACCATTTCGTCCCATTTATCTGCTTTAGGAGCGTATGGCTTTCCTTTGATGTATTCGAATGTTGTTTCGTCAGGGTTGATGTATCCTACACGTGCGCCGCCTTCGATGGCCATGTTGCACACTGTCATACGGCCTTCCATGCTCATGGAGTCGATGACATCCCCTGCGAATTCGTATGCGTATCCTGTACCGCCTGCTACGCCGAGCTTGCTGATGATGTAAAGGATGACGTCTTTTGCGTATACGCCTGCTTTAAGTTTGCCGTTTATCTCTATCCTGCGCACTTTGAAAGGAGCGATGGACATTGTCTGTGTGGCGAGGACGTCACGCACCTGTGATGTACCGATACCGAAAGCGATAGCACCGAATGCGCCGTGTGTGGCAGTGTGGGAGTCACCGCAGGCAACAGTTGTGCCCGGCTGTGTGAGACCCTGCTCAGGGCCGACTATGTGTACGACACCCTGCTTCTCGGACTCAGGGGAGAAGAATGTTATGCCGTTAGCCTTTGTATTGCTCTCGATAGCCTGCATCATCTCCTCAGCAAGAGGATCCGCGAAAGGTCTCGATCTATCGTCTGTAGGAATGATGTGATCCACTGTAGCGAATGTACGCTCAGGGAACGCAACTTTGATGTCTAAGTCTCTAAGCATGGCGAAAGCCTGTGGGCTTGTGACCTCATGGATGAGGTGCATGCCTATGAAAAGCTGGGTTTGGCCGTTAGGGAGAACGCGTACTGCGTGTTTTTCCCAAACCTTGTTAAAAAGGTTTTTTCCCATAGTGTGCTCCTTTATATTTTTTGTTTGCGACTGCCTTATCCAGTCACGCACATGAACTGCTGTTTATGTGGGATGTGTAATATAATACGAAACGAAAGAGAATGTAAAGAAAAAAGTTCCGCTAAATTTAAAAAAGTTCAGGCATACTAGATTTAGCTTTTAAGCCTTCATCACAGGCAGTGTTATGGTGAATGTGGTGCCGTGCCCGGGCTCGGATGTCAGGTCTATGGTGCCGTTGTATTTGCTCACCAGCTCTTTCACTATGTAGAGCCCGATGCCTGTTCCGGTCGCCTTTGTGGTATAGAATTCGTCGAATATCAGCTTCTTTATATGCTCGGGGATGCCTTTGCCGTTGTCGCTGACGCTTATCACCACATTTTCGTGGTCTCTGCCTGCACGCAGCCACATCATAGGACTTTCGGATTCCTCCACGGCGTCCACTGCGTTCCTTATCAGGTTCAGCAGTATCTGCTCCAGATGCACAGGGTTCGCACGGAGCGTGCCCAGCTCGTCCTGTATATCCATCACAAGGGGGATGTCTGTCCATTTCAGAATAGTCCTGTCTGCATAGAGGCGCACATCTGCGATGAAGCTGTTCAGATTCACCTCTTTGACATTCTGTTCGTCGTCAAAGCGGGAGAAATTCAGAGTGTTGTCTATTATATCCTTAATGCGGTCTGCGTCCGAGAGTATCTTTTCACAGTATTCCTTATGCTCTCCGCACTTCATGGCGAGGATATCGGAGTGAAGCATGATGGAGTTCAGCGGGTTTTTTATCTCGTGACTGACGGCAGCGGTGAGCGTACCTATTGTCATCAGGCGGTCGTTGTGCATCATATTTTTATGAATACTGCTGATGGTGCTGAATGACTTACGCAGAGAGTAGACCATGTAGTTGAACAGGCGTGACATCCGCCCGAATTCGTCTTCGCTCTCCACATCCATCCTTACTTCGAGGTTGTTATTAGCTACCTCCTGCATCGCCTTTTCCAGCTTATGCAGAGGGCGGGTGATGAGTATATTCACCAGAATGACCACTATTACGAAGAGCATGACGCCCATGAACATGATGATCTTCCGCACATTTGCGGCATCCTGTCCGAGGATGTCCGACAGATATGTCAGGTCGATGTTTATATTGATATGGCCGAGTATCTCCCCCTCGCTTTTCAGGTGGCAGATGCGGCACTCGGGTGAATTTGCTATCGGGGAATAGAATGACATCACACGGCGTCCGTCGAAGTCGTTTTCACGGAATCCGTTGTCCACCTTATTTTTAACTATGGTGTCGATGTATGATTTGTCGTAGATGTTCAAAAGCTCAGGCAGTGCCTTTGTCAGCTCCCAGTTTTTGTTGAAAACGTGCACGCCCATGATGTTGCTGTCGTTCTGAAGCTGGAGAACCAGCCGCTTTATCGACTGTCTGTCGCCGTTCAGCATGAAGTTATACATGGCGCTGTTCACCAGATACGGAATGGACTGGATGTAGTTCGACGTGATCTGATATGTCTCACGTTTCACGTCGTTGTTCATCTTATGCCCGATGGCAAAGCTGAACGCCATCATTATCACAAAGATAAGGATGGATATCTTCACCTGCAGATTTAGTATTCTTCCGTCGGGCAGTTTTCTTTTCATAAATATAATTTTGACAGCAAGAGAGAAATAAGGCAATATATTTTGAATTATATGGATATGATGAAATTTATATTTTTATCGCTGTCCATTTCATTTTTATTTACGATACTAATAACATGAACGACGATATTAACAAATCGACACTCAATATTGTGCAAACCATGAAGAAGGCTCTGTACAGAGACAGTGTCCTTGCGTTCATTTTCGGCGGTATCATCTTCTGGATAGCGGCTAAGGTCGACGTTGTAAATGTTTTCCACCGGTTCGGATACAGACACCAGTTTTACAACACCGACATGATAATCAACTTCCTATTGGCGGCATTTCTTGTTTACACCATATTCTCCTTCGCCAGATTTATCGAGATGCTCCGCTTTTTCAGAGTGATGCTGAATATCTCCAGATATGACTTCCTCACACGGGTATACAACAGGCGGTCGCTCATGGAGCTTCTGGAGATGGAGTTCATACGGAACCAGCGTGACACCGACGGACATTTCTCTTTCATCCTCTTCGACATAGACGACTTCAAATTAATCAACGACAATTACGGACACGGACTCGGCGACCTTGTGCTGAAAACAGTGGGGGAAACACTGCTGAACTCCGTCAGGAAATCTGACGTCTGCGGACGCTTCGGCGGGGACGAATTCGCTATCATTCTCCCATACACAGACCTAAACAATGCCATCATCGTTGCGGAAAAGATAAAAGACAAAGTAGCGGCATTGAAATTTTCCCACGGGAAAGCGACCGTAAGCATCACACTCAGCATAGGAGTGATAGATGTCGCACACGGCAGCAGCATAAACAACTTTGAAAAGATAATAGTAGAAGCAGACAAATACCTTTACTGCGCAAAACACAGAGGGAAGAACGGCATATGCTCCAGACTTGTCATGGATAAAAAAGACTGTGTCGACTGTCCCGATTGTGACGACTGCGATTAAAGCCCTTTACAGTATTCCGCAAAAGCCGAAAGGAGCGATGTAGCCTCGGGAGTCTTCCTCACGGCGGACAGAGTCAGCTCGTAAGCCTTATCCAGCTTTTCACGATACCTCTCCACATAACCTCTCATGGCATCTTCGCCAAATTCAGGATGAAACTGCACACCCCACGCATGGTCTCCGATACGGAATGCATGGTGGCTTTCGTGCTTATTCTTCGCAAGGCAGACAGCACCTGCGGGGAGCTTCATAGCAGACTGAGAATGTATAACATGGGCATTAAATACATCGGGCATGTCTTTGAAGAGCAGGTCTTCCGACGCTTCGGACAGCTTAGACACCTCGACAGTGCCTATCTCCATCCCGAAAGGATTATATCCCGCTTCGCCCCCCATAGCATCTGCAAGGAGCTGATGACCATAGCATATCCCGAAATAAGGCATACCCGAGAGGACAGCTTCACGTATCCACTTAGCCGTCTTTTCGCTCCAGTCCTCACGCTCTGTCACCATGCTGTGTGAGCCTGTCATTATGACACCGAGGCAGTCTGCGTGGTTTGGCAGCTCTTCGCCCTTTTCCACATTCACGACCTTCAGGATGTCTTCATAGCCTTTCATATTGTCTATGATCCACTGCTCGAATCCGCCGTGTTTTGCCTCTAATTCCTCGAATGTATCGCCCGCTTTGATAATGTATATGTTTCTCATAAAGTGGATATTATTCCTCTATTTTTAAATTGTAAACAAAAAAAGGGGCCCTCTTTCGAAAGCCCCTCTGAACAACTTATCAGTTTATTTATTTTTTAAGCTCGTCGTAGGTGACCTTGCCCACGGAAAGGTCTGCGGAGAGTTCAGCCTCTTCGTCCAGATCGAGACATTTCAAAACCGTAGGCTCTACTTCTTTATACCTGAGACCGCTTTCAGGGCATGTCATAACGCCATCGGCATCAGGATTTTTAAGCATGTGTCCGTGCCTGCTCATCCAGCCTTTAAACTTGCCAGGTACACCCATGATAAGAGCATAGTCAGGCACGTCGCTGACAACCACCGCACCAGCAGAGACGAATGAGTATCTGCCGACGGTAATACCGCATACTACTGTGGCATTGGCGCCTATGGAACAGCCTTTGCGCAGGAGAGTCTTTTCATAAAGGGTCTTTCTGTTCACCTGTGATCTTGGGTTTGTCACGTTTGTAAGCACACATGAAGGCCCGAGGAAGACATCGTCCTCTATCACAAGCCCTTCGTATATGGAGATGTTATTCTGTACTTTAACATTATTGCCTATCTGAACATTGGGGCCCACAACGCAGTTCTGCCCGAAAGAGCAGCCTTTGCCTATGGATGTACCGCTCAGCACATGACAGAAATGCCATATCTTAGTACCGTCGCCAATGGATACGCCGTCATCGACGTATGAACTTTCATGAACGAAAAAATCAGACATTCGTCACCCCTTATAAAGACCAGTAGCTTATGTTCTCCGGAAGATCATTCTTATCTATCATGCTCTTCACGTCTATAAGTATGCCGAAGTCATTGTAAAGATCATTCAGCTTCTCAGCCTTAAACTGCTCGTAAAATGATTTATGTTTTACGGCTATGATGATAGCGTCGTAGGCTTTATTTTTAAGCTCAGACATGAGCTTTATGTCGTATTCATGCTCGATGGCGTCAACATCTGCCACAGGGTCATACACATCTATGCACATGCCGTACTCAATGAGTTCGTTATAGATGTCTATTACCTTTGTGTTTCTAACGTCAGGGCAGTCCTCTTTGAATGTAAAGCCTGCGATGAGAACGTTAGAGCCTTTTATCCTCTTTCCTGCTTTTATCATCTCTTTCGTAGCTTTCTCAGCGATGAATTTACCCATACTGTCGTTTACTCTTCTGCCTGAGATGATCATGTCAGGGTTATAACCTATGGCCTGTGATTTGAATGTGAGATAGTAAGGGTCCACGCCGATGCAGTGACCGCCTACAAGTCCCGGGTGAAACTTAAGGAAGTTCCACTTTGTGCCTGCTGCTTCAATGACTTCGTTGGTGTTTATGCCCATTCTGTCGAATATCAGTGCGAGCTCGTTCATCAGTGCAATGTTAAGGTCCCGCTGTGTGTTTTCGATAACTTTCGCCGCCTCGGCAACCATAATGCATGATGCTCTGTGAGTGCCCGCAGTGATGATAGATTTATACATATTATCGATAATTTCAGCGATCTCAGGTGTGCTTCCGCTGGTGATCTTCATGATGTTTGTGAGAGGTCTGTTTTTATCACCCGGGTTCACACGCTCTGGAGAATATCCGCAGAAGAAATCTTTGTTGAATGTCATACCGCTGAACTTCTCGAGAACAGGCACGCAGTCATTCTCCGTACAGCCGGGATAAACTGTTGATTCATATATTACTATATCCCCTTTGGAGAGGACCTTGCCCACTGTCTCACTCGCTTTGATCAGAGGCGTGAGGTCAGGGTTTTTATATTCATCGATAGGAGTCGGGACAGTAACTATGTATGTGTTGCAGTCCTTTATCTCTTCGAGCTGATTTGTAAATTTCAATTTTGCCGAGTCTCCTGAAGAGACTGATTTCAAGTCTTCACTTGAAACTTCGAGCGTGCGGTCTGTCCCTTTGGACAGCTCGTCTATACGCCATTGTGCGATGTCGAAACCCTTGACACTGTAGCCTTTCTGAGCAAAAGCAACACTCAATGGAAGGCCAACATATCCTAAACCGATAATACATATTTTATGATTGAAAGAACTCAAGAAAACACCTCATGGTACAAGATTGTATTAACATACTTGGCGGATAGTTTCATAACCATAATAACATTAATACTAAAGTGACGATTATTCATCAATTTATTTTTAACTTTATAAACTACATGAACAAGTGCAATTTACCATAACACTGATTTTATTGCAGTATCTAAATAATAGCAATATCTCATAAATATGTAACTTTTTTTAAATATATTCCTTTGGGTAACTCCGCGGTTCTATGCTTTGACATATTAGACGTATGTTTTTTTTAAACTCAAGCTTGACCTGTCCTAGATTCTTTTGTTTATGTAATTCGACGTAATTTCTAATTATGTCCTCATCTAGCACTATATCAATGACAAAGTCTCCAGTTAATCAGACGAAATTCTCTTTTCAATATATTTTATCAAGCTAATATCTTTGAACATAGTATATTTTCTATAGCACTCCATCACTCCCAGTAATTATTGCAACTTTATAAGCCAACGATAACTTTGCAGTACCTCCTTTACTGACTTGACATAACAAGAATTATCCGCTTAAATACAAGACGAAGGTGCCTAATGAATAAACTATTTTTCTTACTTATCATATCTATATTCTCGTCACTTAACATCGAAAAAAACTACATTCTCTCTCTTCCCTTAACTCAATATTATGGAGATCGGATTTACTTGGGTAATAGCTCTCGAGAGAAATTAGATGAAAATGGTATAATAATGACAGACTATACTGCTTACGGTATAGGATGGAGCTATAATCCTGAAGGAGTTAGCCGACATGCATTAATGAACTTTAGCCAGTACATTAATGATGCTAATGAAGACACTATTAATAAGTTTATGAATTATGCAAATTGGTTACATGACAATCTAGTACCTAATCGTGACGGGATATATAGCTGGTGGTATAATTTCAATTACCACGTAAATGAAGTTTACTACCTGAACTCGCCTTGGGCAAGCGGTATGGCACAAGGACAAAACTTAGCAGTACTGGCACGCGCTTACTACATAACTGAAGATGACAAATACTTGGATGACATCATAAAAGCTCTTAAGATATTCTATATTGATGTAAGTGATGGCGGTGTTAAACAAACCATCAGCGAAAATTCATGGTGGTACGAAGAGTACCCGACCCCGAAACCGACTTTTGTTCTAAATGGATTCGCTGTATGCTTGTTAGGACTATATGAAACAAATGAGCTATTGAAATCAAAAGGTATTAATATACCAGAAATTGAAATACTATTAGAAAATGGATTAAATGCTTTTAATGACAAAATTAACGAATTTGATATCATCGACGAAAAAGGCGTGGCGTGGAGTAGCTATAATCTTAGCAAAAAAGTCCCTCGATTATTGTTAAGGTTTATTCGCCCTAGAAATGCAACGAATGCACTTTTTATAGACGATATAATAATAAAAGTTAATGACAAATCAACCGTGCTAGATGTTGGAACGAAGCAAGATACCGACAAAAGAAGTAATTTTGTTTATTATAACCCTGCTTTTCAAACATGGGGCAGTCCTGAACTTGAAAACAGCACCTCTTTTAGGAGTGCTTTCAAAGAAAACGGTAAATTTCGTCATGCTCCGTTTTCAATTACATTCAATGACCCAAACAATATCTCTTTAGAAATTAACTATCAAATGGATGCTGACAAAGCATTCTTACAACTTTACGATGGTAGGAAATATCATACCGTAAGCCAATTTGACATTACGGACAAATGGGCTAGCAAAATGATTGAGCTACCTAATGAAATTATTAATAAAGTATACGCTCAAACAAGCTCATACGTAAATATTGAACGTAATTATCATGATGATCATATTATTCTTCTGTACTTTATAGGGGCAATACAAGGGAACCCTGCTATGTATAAAGAATTGATAAACAAGTGGCTTCCAGCGTGCCAATTTATTGATACAAACAAAATCAACGTAGTACTCAAAAACTTCAAATATAATAATAGACCTTCATTCATGAATGAAATAGCTGATTTTAAAAAATTATAGTGCCACCGCTTGTCAAGACAGCATAAGTTGATTTCTTAATGTGTTTCTATGCCGCTATTCTCACCTGATTCATATGCACATCCATGTACTTCATATACAAGCGATGTATCCATAGTATTTGAAAGCTTTCAGGCAAGAATAACCTTGCTGTGCCACCTGATCGGCGTACTCGGCAACAACCTGCTTCTTATCATTGCGTAAAAATGAAAGCAGATATGGATATGTCTCATGCTCAATGCTTTTGATGGAGGTAAGCTTTTTCTTCTTAGGATGAATAGATTTGATACCTAGTTCTTGCATGAGCTTCAGCACTTTATTCTTGCCGATCTTGAATCCCTCGTCTTTAATCTGATGCTAGATCATGCGGTAACCGAGCTCTGGGTGCTCTGTGTACAACTCGCTTATGCGACGTTTCAAGAGACTATTCTCAAAGCTGCGATCGATATGCTTATAGTAAAATGTGCTCCTGTTGACTTTTAAAAGGGCACACTGTCTTGCGATATTAATGTTTTCCAGCTCAGGCTCCACAAGACTCTTATTTGATGAGCCCAAGCTGACGAGCTTTTTTTGCACAAACTCCAGCTCAATGGTCGCTTTACCGAGAGCTTTATGCAGAGCTTCTATTTCTTTATCTTTCTCATCTATTTCAGCTTTATATTCTTTAACGACTTTAGAAGGCTCCATAGCGATAGAAGCGTTCTCAAGAAACTGTTTCTTCCCGTTCTGGATCACGTTCGGAGATATTTCATATTTGCTGGCAATCTGGTTCAGAGTCAAATCACTCTGAAGGACTTCAAGTACGATCTTAGTCTTCTGCTCGGCAGAAAACTGCCGTCTCTTTTTGCTCATGTGGACCTCCGATTTCTCTTAGTATTTTATGCTAAAAAACAATTAGAAATCTACTCTGACTGTCTCAATTCGTCGGTCCACTATATGCAGATGTCACGAGTATATTTAGGCAAAAAAAATGCTGAGCCATTAATAGATAACAGCTCAGCATCATATAGTTAATTATAATGTGTAAGTATGGATGAACCTTACATCATGCCGGGCATTCCGCCCATTCCGCCCATATCAGGCATTCCGCCCATTCCGCCTTTATCCTCTTTCACATCAGTGATGATAGCCTCTGTTGTGATCATGAGGGAAGCCACGGATGCAGCGTTCTGAAGAGCTGATCTTGTAACCTTTGTAGGGTCGATGATACCGGCTTCGAGCATGTCTACGTACTCTTCTGAGTAAGCGTTGAAACCGAATGTATCTTTGTCAGCGTTTTTAATATCGTTTACGATGATAGAAGCTTCGAATCCAGCGTTTGTAACGATCTGGCGAAGTGGGTATGTAAGAGCTTTCTTAACGAGCTCCACACCTATCTGCTGATCATCGGAAAGTTTGATGTTGTCGAGAGCAGAAAGTGCGCGAACAAGTGCAACACCACCACCAGGGACGATTCCTTCTTCAACAGCAGCTTTTGTAGCGGAAAGAGCATCTTCAACTCTTGCCTTCTTCTCTTTCATCTCTGTTTCTGTAGTAGCGCCGACTTTAATAACAGCTACACCGCCGGAAAGTTTAGCAAGTCTTTCCTGAAGTTTTTCTCTGTCATAGTCGGAAGCAGTATCTTCAGCCTGCTTTTTGATCATGTTTACTCTTGCCTGAATGTCTTCGACATTTCCTGCGCCTTCAACGATTGTTGTAGCTTCTTTATCTACTACAACTTTCTTCGCACGGCCGAGGTCAGCAAGTGTAACAGCGTTGATGTTCATGCCTGTTTCCTCGGATACTACAGTACCGCCTGTGAGCACAGCAAGGTCTTTAAGCATTTCTTTTCTTCTGTCGCCGAAACCTGGAGCTTTAACAGCACAGCAGTTAAGTGTTCCGCGGAGTTTGTTAACAACGAGAGTAGCGAGAGCCTC
Organism: Deferribacterales bacterium; assembly: GCA_050253075.1. Classification (GTDB taxonomy): domain Bacteria; phylum Chrysiogenota; class Deferribacteres; order Deferribacterales; family Geovibrionaceae; genus Denitrovibrio. Next base: position 456,221 of record JBFWJS010000001.1, on the reverse strand, counting down.
ACCTTCGATGTCTTCAGCGATGATGATGAAAGGAGCGTTTTCCTTAGCGAGCTGCTCGAGAACGGGAAGGATGTCCTTCATGTTAGAGATTTTGCTTTCAAGCATAAGGATGTATGGGTTGTCGAGAACAGCTTCCATGTTGTCCGGGTTTGTCACGAAGTATGGAGAGAGGTAGCCTCTGTCGAACTGCATACCTTCAACAACATCAAGAACTGTCTCAGTAGATTTGTTTTCTTCGATAGTGATAACGCCGTCTTTGCCGACTTTATCCATAGCATCAGCGATGATATCACCGATCTCTGTGTCGTTGTTAGCGGAGATAGCGCCGACCTGACCGATCTCTTTCTTATCCTGAATAGGCTTGGACATCTCGGAAAGTTTAGCAACAACAGCCTCAACAGCTTTGTCGATACCTCTTTTGATCTCCATAGGTTTTGCGCCTGCTACTACGTTTTTGATACCTTCACGGTAGATAGCCTGAGCAAGAACTGTCGCAGTAGTTGTACCGTCACCGGCTACATCGTTAGTTTTGGAAGCAACTTCCTTAACCATCTGTGCTCCGATATCTTCGAGAGCATCTGCGAGCTCGATCTCTTTCGCAACTGTAACACCGTCTTTAGTGATGAGAGGTGAACCGAATTTTTTCTGTATAACAACGTTACGGCCTTTTGGTCCGAGTGTAACTTTAACTGCGTTAGCAAGCTGATCAACGCCTCTGAGGATAGCTTGTCTTGCGTCTTCGCTAAAAGTAATGTTCTTAGCCATTTTAGATATCTCCTTTATCTTATGAAATTATAATTTACTATTTTGTCATTCTGAGGCTAGCCGAAGAATCTGTGATTACCAGATCCTTCACTCCGCTCAGGATGACGGAAATTTCTTTATTACGCTTCGATGATACCGAGGATATCGTCTTCACGCATGATGAGGTAGTCCTCACCGTCAAATTTAACATCTGTGCCTGCATACTTAGCGAAAAGCACTTTGTCGCCGACTTTAACAGTAGGCTCTACTCTTGTGCCGTTATCGAAGATCTTGCCCTGGCCTACGGCTATGATCTCGCCTTCGAAAGGTTTCTCTTTTGCACTGTCAGGGATGATAATTCCTGATGCAGTCTTTTCTTCAGCTTCAACACGCTTAACAATGATTCTGTCCTGTAAAGGTCTGATAGATGCCATTGTCATTCCTCCTGATACTTAGTTTATTTTTATTTTATTTATTGTCATCCTGAGCGTAAGCCAAACATCCCAGTATGACTTTATACTCTGTTTCGGACTTATTAGCACTCAGCCGTGTCGAGTGCTAACAGTGTTTATTTATATATACCGCCGTGTAAAAAATCAAGAATTTTTTTAAGCTGATACGGGTAGAAATTAATAGTGTTTATAGATAACCCGCCCTATGTTATATAAATATATGAACAGCGTACAAAAGCTGGCTGAGATGATAGCCGAAAATCCTTACAATATCTTCTTCACAGGGGCAGGGATAAGCACCGAAAGCGGCATCCCCGACTACCGCTCGCCCAAAAGCGGGCTGTGGGAGAGGATGGATGCGGACAAGCTGATAGAGATAGACGGCTTCCTTATGAACCCGAAACAGTTCTATCAGGTCTTCTCAGGCGACCTTTTCGCACCGTTCACGCACGCCGAGCCGAACATTGCCCATAGATTTATTTCGAAACTGGAGCAACAAAAGGCCAGCAAAGCTGTCATTACACAGAACATAGACGGGCTCCACCGCAAAGCAGGGTCGGAAAACGTCATGGAGCTCCACGGCACAATGAGCACTGCGTCATGCGTCGCATGCGGGGCAGAGTTCGACACGAACTCCGTGTTTGATAAGTTCATGCTGGACGGAGCAACCCCCGAGTGCGCATGCGGAGGGATCATAAAGCCCGACATCATCTTCTTCGGCGAGTCGCTCCCGCAGGATGTGCTGGCTGAGTCATTCGAGCTGGCTGCGGGGTGTACGCTTATGATAGTGGTCGGGTCTTCGCTGGCTGTTATGCCGGCTAACCTTTTGCCGAAATACGCAAAGGACCACGGTGCGGAGCTTGTTATTATCAATCAGACCGAAACGCCGCTGGACTACACAGCGGATATTGTGATAAATAAAAGTATCGGAGAAGTATTTACGGAGCTGGACAGCATATGGAAGAGAGCGGAGTAAAAAGACTTTGGGCGCCATGGCGCATGTCATACATTTCAGAACCGAAGGAAGATGTCGGATGCGTATTCTGCCACCACCCTTCACAGCCCGCAGCAGAGGATAAAGAAAACCTCATCCTCTACAGGGGCAGGCACAACTTCATCATCATGAACCTGTACCCATACAACAACGGACACCTCATGGTCGTCCCATATAAGCACACAGGCGACCTCTGCGACCTGAACGACGACGAACTGCTCGAGATGATGCAGCTCGCACAGATGGCTCTCAGAGTATTCAAAAAAGCATTCAACCCCGAAGGGTTCAACACAGGCTTTAACCTCGGTAAGGCCGCAGGTGCGGGCATACGCCAGCACATACATTTTCACGTGCTCCCCAGATGGAACGGCGACACAAACTTTATGCCTGTCCTAGGGGAAACAAGGGTAATGCCCGAGCATATTTCAGATACTTATGATAAACTCAGACCACTGTTCGATCTGGAGGCAGCGAAATGAAAGTAATAAGCGGAATAATAAAAATAGCGGCGACAATCATCATAGTCGTCTTCGCCATATTAAACACGGCACCCATGCAGGTGAACTATTTCTATAACAGACCGCCGCTGGAACTCCCTGCTTTCATAGTGATACTCGGCGCCGTGCTCTTTGGTGTTCTGCTCACGGGGATGCTTTACTCCCTCGACAGATTCAGGCTGAAGAGACAGATAGGCAGCATGAAGAAACACATAAAGAAGCAGGAGGACGAGATGACACGCCTCCGCAACATACCTTTCACCGAAGCTAAAGATATCGAAAAGAAGGATGTGCTTTGAAATACAGTATTGAATTCATCAAAGGACTTTCTGCCCTGACGGAGGGGAACTATGAAAAAGCCTCCGTTCACCTCAAAAATGCCGCTCTGGAAAAGAGCGACCGCATAGAGGCATACTTTGCGGCGGGGCTCGTCTTTCGTAAGAATAAACAGTACGACCGTGCCACATACGTGCTCGAAAGCATACTTCGCAGTGCAGACATAGACTCATCCACAAAAAGGGCTCTCACCGTGGAGCTCGGACGTGTTATGTTCGAAGCGGGCAACTATACCATAGCCCATTCGCTCCTCGAGATGACAACAGACAGAGAGGGCATACTGCTACGTGCGAAGACCCTCAGAAAACTGAATAAATATGAAGAAGCGGCAAACACTTATAAAGCCCTGGCTAAGAATGAAAGGATGAATCTCGACCCTGAGATAGGCTACTGCTTCTACAGATGTGCTATGGATTCCACAGGCTCACGTCAGAGCAAATTCCTGAAAACAGCACAGAAATACATACCGAACTCCCGCTGTGTCAGCATGATACAGATAGACAACATGCTCAGCATATCAAAGCAGTCTAAGGCAATGGTGGAGATAGAACATTTCCTCTCCGCAGACCTCCCCGCATCCGACGCAGACATGACAAAATTCCAGTCTGTTTTTTACGACCTCGGACGCACAGAGGAGCTCATGCGCATAGTTATCAAACGCATACAGGCGGGTTCTTCAAACCCGTTCATCTATACATACGCAGTCTCACGATTTCTCCACGGGCAAAATAGTGAAAAGGCTCAGGAGATGATAGACAGATATATCGAAAAGTTCGGGTTTAATAACAACATAGCCCGTGCTTCACTCGCCGTATCTCCGAATGCGATGCTCGCAAAATACCTTGAGAATGCGGATCTGTACAAATGTTCCTCCTGCGGAAAAGGCACAAAGGAATATACCGATACCTGTCCTAAATGTCAGGGCTTTGAAACTTTAAAACCAATATGATTATTAACGTCATCCTGAACAAAGTGAAGGATCTGATAATAACAGATTATTCGCAAAGCTCAGAATGACGAAAAAAGGAATGACATGTCTGACAAACCCGAAAAGATCACCCCTATGATGCAGCAGTTTTATGATGTGAAGGAACAGTATCCCGAAACCATCATATTCTTCCGCATGGGTGACTTTTATGAGATGTTCGGTGACGATGCCGTCGAAGCCTCAAAGATACTCGGCATAGCCCTCACCAGCAGAGATAAAAATAAAGACGGCGGTATGCCCATGTGCGGCGTGCCACACCACAGCTATCAGAACTATCTGGTGAAAATGCTGAAAGCGGGTAAGAACGTCGCCATATGCGACCAGCTCGAAGACCCCGCACAGGCGAAAGGGATAGTGAAAAGGGGCGTCACAAAGGTACATACACCGGGCACTGTGATAGACGATGCCGCTCTCCCCGCTACGGATAACAACTACCTCGCCACCGTATTCAAAGGCGAAAAAACATATATCGCATTCACAGACCTCTCCACAGGCGAGGTCTACCTTGAAAAATGCGAATCAGACGGTGTAAGAGACATCATCGGCAGATACGCACCGAAAGAGATAATCACAAACTACCGCTCCGACATACCGAATGCTTTTGAATTCGGCGGAACATTTTCCGAATCCCTCGCATCCCGTGAGGTAATGGAGCACTACAGCGTGGGTGCCATGAAGTCACTCGGGCTGGACAATATCTCATACGCTGCGCCTATCTATATGGCGATAAAGTACATGCAGAGGGTGATGCTGGACGTCGCACTGCTGAAGCCGAAGCTGGTAACGGACGAAGAGCGTGTATACCTCGACAACGTGGCCGTATCCACGCTGGAGCTCACCAGAAACAGCCGTGACGGATCGGAGAAAGACACCCTTTACAGCGTGCTGAACCACACGAAGACCACAATGGGTGCGCGCACACTGAAAAAGTGGCTGATAAGCCCCCTAAGGAATACAAACGCTATCCTCCGCAGGCAGGAGATCATAGAATACTTCATAAACAGCCAGACCACGGCGGAAGCACTGCGTGACCAGCTCGAGCGTGTTTACGACATTGAGCGCATCACCACAAGGCTGTCCGCAAACAGATGCAACGCCCGTGACCTCGTATGGCTGAAGAACTCCACAGAGACATTCCCCACCATCAAATACATGCTCTCATCCTGTGAGAATCCGCACATCAAAGACCTGCACGAAGCCTTTGACGACCTGAAGGACATCACAGACCGGATAGAAGAGGCGATAGAGGACGAACCGCCGGTGACCATCACAGAGGGCGGACTGATAAAGAAGGGCTATAATGCCGAAGTGGACGAGCTGAAAAACATAAAAGAAAACAGCCGTCAGATACTGCTGAAGATAGAAGCAGAGCAGAAGACAAGGACAAACATCCCGAACCTGAAAGTGAAGTTCAACAAGGTTTTCGGATACTATATAGAGATATCAAAAGCGCACCTGAACCGTGTGCCCGACGACTACATCCGCAAACAGACGCTGGTGAACGCTGAGCGTTTCATTATCCCCGAGCTGAAAGATCTGGAGGAAAAGATCCTCCACGCAGACTCAAGGCTTGTAAACCTCGAGCATGAGCTCTTTTCCGAGATACGTACGAAAGTTGCCGAAAGCACAGCGAGGCTGAGAGCATCCGCTGGTACAGTGTCCGAGCTGGACTGTCTGCTCTCCCTTGCGAAGGCAGCAGTGGCAAACGACTACCGCAAACCGCTGGTCGGCGCATTCGACGACATCATCATCAAAGACGGGCGTCACCCCGTGGTGGAAAAGAATATATCCACCGCATACGTGCCGAACGACATAGAGATGGACATAGACAAAAGCCGTCTGACCATCATCACAGGGCCGAACATGGCGGGTAAATCGACTTACCTCCGCATGTGCGCCCTCATAACACTTATGGCGCATATCGGCTCATACGTCCCTGCTTCCGAGGCGGAGATAGGCATTGTGGACCGTATCTTCACCCGTGTGGGAGCAAGCGACAACCTCGCAGGGGGCGAATCGACCTTTATGGTGGAGATGGTGGAGACAGCCAACATCCTCAACAATGCCACAGACAAATCACTGATCATCCTAGACGAGATCGGGCGGGGTACATCGACATTCGACGGTGTATCGATCGCATGGTCCGTCGCAGAATATATCGCCGACCACATAAACGCCAAAACCCTTTTCGCAACCCACTATCACGAGCTGACAGATATCAGCCACAGCACCGATGGCGTAAAAAACTGTGCAACAGAGGTTGCGGAGCACGAAGGACAGCTTATCTTCATGCGTAAGGTGCGTGCGGGAACGGCAGACAAAAGCTACGGTATCCACGTGGCGGAGCTGGCTGGACTGCCGAAGGAAGTTATCGGCAGGGCAAACGACATCCTGCGAAACCTTGAAAAGAACGAACTCTCTCCGCAGGGGATGGCAAACACCCCGAAAAAAGAGAAGAAGAAGCACGAGGCGGGCGTTGTGCAGACCATGCTGGTATTCGACGACCATCCCGTTGTAGACGAGCTGAAAGCTCTCGACGTGAACGCTCTGACACCCATACAGGCGCTGAACATATTAAACGAGCTTAAGGAGAAGGCAAACAAGTGAGCCCGCTGTTAGGATATATCATTTCAAATCCTCTATTCGGTCTTTGCTTCGTGTTTTATCTGATACCCTTCTGGGTGCCGATACTGGGCATCACTGCGGGTGCGGATATCCCGGCCATGCTTCTCCTCCTGCTTCTGACCGTAATGTCAAAGGCATACATAGATTCCGAGATAACCTTTGGAAACCCTGTGACGAAGATGCTCGACTATCTGTTATCCAGACCTTTCCTGTTTATGACAAAGCTGGTATTCACCCTGATACTCTTATGGGTGCTGGTACTGTACGCCGTGAACGGATCGGGGATGGACAAGGGGATAGCCGCAGTTATGATGATCTTTATCATACAGGTGATGTATTTCCGCCCGGTGCGCAGCGGCTTCTGGCAGATAAAGGGGCTTCGCACTTACCGCTGGATATCCTTCGGCAGCATGCTTCTCACTGCATTTTTATGGCTGGCGTTCTTCGGGCTGGATGTCCACCCCGCTGAAAAGGCCGTCATAGGATTAACTGCCATGTTCATATCCGCAGTCACATTTTTCAAAAAGAACGAGGGACTGGTTTGAGCCTCACATTTTCCTGTGTGTCATCGGGCAGTTCTGGCAACTGCTACTTCATCGAAAACGGCGAGCATGTCGTATTTGTCGATGTGGGTATCCCGCTGAAAGCCATTAAGGAATGCGTAGACATTGATTCCTTCGCAGGGAAACAGGTTCACCTTTTCATCACACACGAACACCACGACCACATAGCAGGGCTGAAACCTTTCCTGAACAGGTTCGAACCGAAAGTCTACCTCAGCCACGGCACAGCAGATGCCATAGGCGAAAAGGGGCACGACGTTTCGCATTTTTACATCCTCCACGGAGGGGAAGAATACGAGCTCGGCGGATTCAGCGTTCATCCTTTCAATATCAGCCACGACTCGGCAGAGCCCTTCGGATACCGCTTTCAGTTCGGGGAGAAGGTAGTCACCTTCGCAACAGACCTCGGCACCGTACCGAAAGATACTGAATACTTCCTCTGCTGCAGTGACTTACTAGTGCTCGAGTCTAACTACGAGCCTGAGATGCTCGCCAACGGACCATACCCGAAATATCTTCAAAACAGGATATCGTCCCATAAAGGACACCTCTCAAACAGAGATGCCCTGAAGCTGGTCGGCTCCATATGCGACACGGGGGTAGGGCGCATATTCTTCGCCCATGTGAGCGACGAGAACAACTGCTACGACCTGCTCGGCACATACGCAGATTTCTGTACAAATAACTATAAAGTCCCCACGGAAATACTCCGCAGAGAAACACCTCTCATCAGAATAGACATCTAATCAGATAAAATTAATCTTGTTTAAAACCGTTCGCCTCTTAAATTAAGTATTATTAGAGGTGCGACTATGAAAAAGCTCTTATTTATTCTTTTAACACTGGCTCTGATAGTCCCTGCATATGCGGCTGCGCCTGCTTCTATATCCGGTCTGGATACGGCTAAGTTTGTCGTAGACCTGAATCAGGGTGAAGGGAAAAAGCTGCGTCTGAGGCTGTCGCTCATTTTGGAAACTATCGAAAATATCGAGAAATACGGCGTTAAGGCTGACGTTGTGGTGGCTGTGCGGGGTGTAGCATCAGAGTTTATGATGGATTCCCGAGCTATGCTGGACGACAGAGATGCAGAGATACAAAAGGACGTATATGCGCTGATAAATAAGCTGTCCGAAAAGGGCGTAAGGCTCGAGCAGTGCGCTGTTGCGCTCAGGCTATTAAAGATATCGCCCAGTGAGATAATCCCGAAGCTGACAGTGGTGGAGAACGGATATGTGTCCCTCATCGGGTATCAGAACAAGGGCTATGCGCTGCTCCCTATGGAGTGATCACTTAGCTATGTTGTAGAAATCGACGTACCACTCGACGAACTTTGCCATGCCTTCGTCTATGCTGACCTTCGGTCTATAGCCCGTGTCGGCGATGAGGTCGCCTACGTCTGCGTATGTGGACTGCACGTCCCCCGGCTGTAGAGGCATCATCCTCTTTTCGGCTTTTCTGCCTGAGTTCTTCTCTATTGATGCTATGAAGTCCATCAGGTTCACTGGTGCGTTCCTGCCGATGTTGTATATCTTATAAGGTGCTATAGAGGAGCCCGGGTCAGGGTCCATGCCCGACCATTTCTCGTTCCCTTTCGGCGGGTTGTCCATCGTGCGGACGATACCTTCGACTATGTCGTCGATGTATGTGAAGTCTCTGCTCATGTTTCCGTTGTTGTAAACATCGATAGCCTTCCCTTCGAATATCGCCTTTGTAAACATAAAGACCGCCATATCTGGACGCCCCCATGGCCCGTAAACCGTGAAAAAGCGCAGACCCGTGGTCGGCAGATTGTAAAGGTGGCTGTATGTATGCGCCATGAGCTCGTTTGACTTTTTGGTAGCCGCATAGAGGCTTATAGGGTGGTCTACATTGTCTGTGGTTTTAAACGGCTGTGATTCATTCAGACCGTAAACGGACGAGCTGCTGGCATATACCAGATGCTCTACTTTATGGTGTCTGCAGCACTCGAGGATATTCATAAACCCCTGAATGTTTGCATTGATGTATGCGTGCGGATTCTCCAGAGAATATCTGACCCCAGGCTGTGCCGCGAGGTTTATCACACGGTCGAACTGTCCGTATTTAAACAGGTTGTCCAGCCTTGCGAGGTCTGTCATATCCATTTTTATGAATGTGTATTGGCTGTATTCGGATGATGTGAAAACATCGTCGGGTGACGCACTGCGTATCTTTTCCGCATCAAATCCCGCATCGGCGAGGCGTCCGTATTTCAGATTTACATCGTAATAATCGTTTATGCAGTCGATGCCTACGACAGTATCTCCCCTAGCGGAGAGGTATTTCCCGACATAATGTCCTACGAATCCGGCTGTGCCCGTTACTAATATCTTCATTAATAATTCCCTCTGGCGATATCACGGAACTGCATGTATTCCTTCATAAATGCAAGCTCGATGTCTGCTGTTGCGCCGTGCCTGTGCTTTGCGATGATAACCTCGGCAACGCCGGGTTTAAGGCATTTATCCTTCGTATACACCTCGTCACGGTAAAGGAAGATGATCATATCCGCATCCTGCTCGATGGCTCCTGATTCTCGAAGGTCGGAAATCATAGGACGCTTCTCCTGCCTCTGCTCCACACCTCGGTTAAGCTGTGAGAGCGCCACGATAGGTATGTCGAGCTCTTTTGCCAGAGCCTTAAGCGAACGGGAAATATCAGAAATCTGCTGTTCCCTGTTGTCCCCTTTGGTGGAGCTCATGAGCTGAAGGTAATCCACAAATACGAGATCAAGCCCGTGCTCACGCTTTATCCTTCGGCATTTTGCCCTCAGTTCCAGCGGGTTGATGGCAGGTGTATCATCGAGGAAGAAGTTTATACTTGAAAGCTCGCCTCCGACGGCACTGAGCTTCTGCCAGTCTTCCATGGTGAAATGACCGCTTCTCAGCTTTGCGGATTCTATCTGCGCCGTGGCGGAAAGAAGACGCTGTACGAGCTGCTGGGACGACATCTCCAGTGTAAAGAAGGCGACTGATTTATTATCGTCGCTGTATGCAGCATTGAGAGCCACATTCAGAGCGAATGCTGTCTTACCCATACCGGGACGTCCTGCTATGATGATAAGGTCAGAACGCTGTAAGCCACTGGTGATATCATTGAAATCTTTAAAACCCGTGGTGATCCCCGAAAGGATATTTTTATTCTGATAAAGCCTGTCGAGGCTGTCTATTGTCTGAGGTATTAGCGAGCCGATGGTGCGTGCGTTTGAGTTCAGCTTCTTTTCTGCAAGGCTGAAAATGCGCTTCTCCGCCGTCTCGACAACATCTTCCACTTCGCCGTCTGAGATATAGCATGATTCGGCTATCTCCGCAGACATGCCTATCAGCTGGCGGAGGACCGATTTGTCCCTGACAGTATCGGCATAGTATGCGACATTCGCAGACGAAGGGAGGATGTCCACCAGAGCAGAAACATAGTCCACACCGCCCGCTTTTGTCAGCTCTTCGTCTGTCATAGAGCCCAGCAGGGTGACGACATCCACAGGCTTTCCCGCTTCCTGCAGTTTCAGGATGCGAGTGTAGAGATACTGATGCCCGGGGATGTAGAAATCCTCAGAGCGCACTTTGTCTATCACCTTATCCAGTGCCTGATCGTCTATGAGGATAGCAGCCAGAACTGCCTGCTCCGCCTCTTTATTGTGTGGTGGTGTCCTTCTTATCTGTTCCATCAGTCAGCTTTTACTATTACCTTTACTTGTGCGTTTATATCCATGAATATCTTAACTTTCACGCTGTATTCGCCCGGCTCTTTTATGTGTTCTTTCAGGGCGATATCTCTTTTATCCACCTCTACGCCCGCTTCTGCGAGTGCTTTGGCTATCTCTGTGTTTGTTATAGCTCCGTACAGCTTGCCTGTGTCGCCGCCTTTTGCGTGTATGGTGACACCCGTCTTATTAAGTGTATCTGCGAGAGCCTGAGCTTCGGCTATCTTTTTATCTTCTCTTTCTTTCTCTTTCTTCTTCTTCTCTTCTAGAGCCTGAAGGTTGGCAGGGGTAGCCTCAACAGCGAGCTTCTTTTTAAAGAGGAAGTTCTGGGCATAGCCCGGCTTCACTTCTTTCATCTCGTCTTTCTTAGCAACACCTTTCACATTTTCCAGAAATATAACTTTCATTTATCAAGCTCCTCATCTATCAGTTTCTTAACATCGCTGAGGCTGTGCCCCCTGCGGTAAAAGTACGCTTTGCACTTTTCCGACAGTTCGTATGCATCTTCGATGTTTTTACGTTGTAAATAGTTTCTAACATTGTCCCGCAAAATGGCGTGACGGTCAATATGACTTTTTTCACAGATTTCGTCAAGGTCGGACAGGTCGTCATTCAGACCTTTTTCATACAGGTCGCCAGATATGCGGTAAGCTCCGTAGCCCATGCGCAGGCGGGACTGTATGTATACCTCACGGTAGCGGTCGTCGTCGAGATATCCATAGCCTTTCAGCTTTACGATTGTCTCGTCCGCCTCTTCGGCTCCGAAGTGCTCGGTTATCTTTTTACGCAGATCTTTTTCGGAATAGTCCCTTTTGGACAAAAGACGTGAGGCGTATTCCAGCCCTGTTTTGCTCTTTATCTTCTTTCTACCGTAAATCAAGGCTTGCACCTTGAGGCATAATGTAAGTCAACATTTTGCACTCCCATAGTTTACGGCTCATGCTATTTGCCTAATTTGATCATCAGCCGACTGACAGGAGGCGGCAAAAGAGGAATTCAGATGGCTTTCTCAGTATAGTGCTATGCCTCAGCTGCTAGCTGAAGCCCTGCAGTTTCAGCTTAAGATCGTCGGGCTTTTTCGCCCATTTCATAGCCTCTTCCTGTGTGATGAAGCCCGCCTCGATATGGTCCATGAGCGACTGGTCGAAGCTCTGCGATCTGTATATGTCTCTCCCCGCTTCGATGAAGTCGGTTATCTCCCCCGTGCGTTCGGGGTCTGATATACATTCTTTTATCGTGCCGTTGGCGACCATTATCTCCACAGCGGCGACCCTGCCTGCTTTATCCGTGCGGGGAACAAGCCTCTGGGATATGACACCCTTTATGACGGATGCGAGCTGTATGCGCACATGCTCCTGTCTGTGAGGTTCGAATGCAGAGATTATCCTGTTTATGGTTTCGGGCGCATCGAGTGTATGCAGCGTAGACATGACAAGGTGCCCTGTCTCTGCTGCATGCAGAGCCGTTTCGATGGTTTCCGCATCACGCATCTCACCCACGAGGATAATGTCGGGGTCCTGCCTGAGCGCACGCTTCAGTGCCTCGCCGAAGGACGATGTATCCGCACCGACCTCCCTCTGTGATATTACGGAGTTCTTATCCTGATGCAGGAATTCTATCGGGTCTTCGACTGTGACGATATTTACTTTTTTGGTACGGTTCACATAGTCTATCATAGATGCCAGCGTGGTCGATTTACCGCTGCCGGTGATGCCGGTCACAAGGATAAGTCCCCTGTGCTGGCCTGCGAGGTCTTTTATGACCTCCGGCAGATTGAGAGATTCGATATCGGGCACTCCCTCGGGGATAACACGCATAACCATGCCTATCATACCCCTCTGGATGAACGCATTCACACGGAACCTAGCCAAGCCTTTTATGCCATAGGCGAAGTCTGCCTCTTTCCTCTCTTTGAATTCTGCTTTCAGAGAGTTAGGCATGATGGTGGCAGCCATACGCATGCCTTCATCCGCTGTGACGGTTTCGAATCCGCCGAGTGTCTCGATATCTCCGTGGAGCCTGACGGCGGGCGGTCTGCCCACCTTTATATGGACGTCGGAAACGCCCATCTCCACAGCTTTTCTCAGTATGGCATCTATGTCCATATATTACTCTTCTTCAGGAGCAACAACGACATTCTCTGTCATGCCGTATTTCGCTCTGATCTTATCCTCTATCTCCTGAGCTACCTCTGGGTTTTCTTTAAGGTATGATCTGGAGTTTTCCTTACCCTGTCCGAGCTTCGCATCGTTATAGCTGAACCATGCGCCGGCTTTCTGTACAAATCCTGCATCCACACCCATATCGATGATGAGCCCCTCACGGGAAGCACCGACACCGTAAAGGATGTCGAACTCTGCAGTCTTGAACGGAGGCGCAACCTTGTTCTTAACGACCTTCACTGTACCATGGTTACCCACTACCTCTTCCTTCTCTTTCAGAGCCTGACTCTTTCTGACTTCAAGCCTCATGGAAGCGTAGAACTTAAGTGCGTTACCGCCTGTTGTTGTTTCAGGGTTTCCGTAGACAACGCCGATCTTCGAACGTGTCTGGTTTATGAATATAAGTGTTGTTCTTGATTTATTAACGATACTGGTCAGCTTTCTCAGCGCCTGAGACATCAGCCTCGCCTGCAGACCCATGTGTGAATCGCCCATCTCGCCTTCGATCTCTGCTCTAGGTGTAAGAGCCGCAACGGAGTCGACTACGACGATGTCTATCGCACCGCTTCGCACGAGTGTTTCTGTGATCTCTAGGGCTACTTCACCGCTGTCCGGCTGGGAAACGATGAGGTTGTCTGTATCGACACCGATAGCCTTTGCATAAACAGGGTCGAGAGCATGCTCTGCATCGACAAATGCTGCCGCGCCGCCGAGCTTCTGAGCCTCTGCGATGGCATGGAGAGCGATGGTTGTCTTACCTGAGGATTCCGCACCGTATATCTCGATGATACGCCCGCGGGGGAAACCGCCCACACCGAGTGCGATATCCAGCGAGAGGATACCCGAAGGGATAACGGGGAGCTTCTCGACGGGTTTATCGCCGAGTCTCATGACGGCACCCTTTCCGAAATCCTTCTCTATCTTGCCCATGGCCATTTCTAGAGCCTTTTTCTTTTCCTGATCCATCTATCTGCCTCCAAGTGTGTGGTTCGTACCACAGGCATCACACTACAGTGTGAAATACCTTGTGCTTTTATTATTTGACGCCGCTCTGAGGTCGGCTTAAGAGTCTTGTATTAATAAATTTACATTTTTTTATTCAATACTATTGATTCTACATTAAAATGCCTGATTTGAAAAGTCGGCTGATGTGATTTGATGAAATTATTCAGAGGCGATTGATGAGCTTATCCTTCCAGCTTTTTCAGTGCTTCCATGATGTCCGTGTCCCTGCGGGCGACGAGTATCTTACCCCCTGTCTCGACAACTATCACATCATCCAGCCCCACAACGGCAACGTCCTGATCTTTATTCAGTATCATGCATCCGCTGCTGTCCACAAAGTCTGCACAGCCGAATCCCTCGCCTATGTTCACTGCGACGTTTCCGCCTTCTTTTGTGTTCCTGTATTCGTATATCGAGCCGAAAGTGCCTACGTCCCGCCAGCCCTTTATCCCTTTCACACATTTCAGCCTGTCTGTCTTTTCCAGAACACTTCTGTCGATGTCGTTGTTCTTCATCTCTCCCATGAAGCGTCCGCAGAGCCTGTGTGTGGCACGTCCTGAGCGTATGTTGCTGTGCACCGTGCGGGCTATTATCATCTGGTCGGGGAGGAACTGCACCAGCTCATGAAGCATCACATTGCTGTTGAAGCAGAGTATCCCGCTGTTTATGAGAAAGCCGTCTCTGATATACTGAACGGCTGTTTCTTTATCGGGTTTTTCGTGAAATCTCACGACGTCTTCGCCGTCTGTCTGGATATATCCGAACCTGTCCTCGGCTCTTTCGGGCTCTATGCCGAAGGATACTATATACCCTTCCTCCGCCAGAGCTTTTGCCCTGTTCACGGCGTTCTGATACGCCTCGTCGTCGGATATCTCATGGTCGGAAGGTGTAACGAGGAGCATCTCGTCGGGATACATAAGGCATGCTATCATGATAGATGCTGCCGTGCCTTTACCCGAGGGCTCCATTACGATGCTGGCAGAGAGCTTCTGCTCTGTGAGCTGTTTGTCTGCCTTGTCCGAATATTTCTGATCTGTAAAGACTGCCGTTTTATGGCACAGAGGCATATTGCGCTTTATCGTCTTGATATAAAGCGAATCTTCGCTGCCGAACTTTATAAACTGTTTCGGAGAATCCCCCGCAGACATAGGCCATAGCCTCTTGCCCGCTCCTCCGCACAATACTACATTGATCATTCTGACTATTTCTTTTTATTTTTTTTCCATTTGCTGACCCAGCCTTCGAGGTTTTTCTGGCCGGCTCTTGTTATGCCGAGAGCATCAGCGGGTACATCCTTTGTGATGGTGGAGCCCGCCGCTATGAGAGCGCCTGCGCCGACAGTTACAGGTGCGACAAGCTGTACGTCGCTCCCCACAAAGACACCGTCGCCGATGACTGTCTTATATTTGTTTATACCGTCATAGTTACATGTGATGGTTCCGCATCCGATATTCACATCTTTGCCTATCTCTGCGTCACCGAGGTATGTGAGGTGGCTCGACTTTGAGCCGATGCCCATGACAGCCTTTTTTATCTCTACGAAGTTGCCTATCTTATTCCCGCCTTCGAGCTTTGTGCCCGGGCGGAGCTGAGCCATAGGCCCGACGGCAGATTCAGCACCGACATAGCTGTCTGTTATCAGGCAGTTGTCCTTTATTTCGCAGTTTTCGCCTATCTCACTGTTCTTTATACGGCACCCCGGATATATCACTGCGCCTTTGCGGATGACTGTCCCGCTCTGGAGGTATGTGTTCGGATATATCGTGGCATCCGCCTCGATTGTGATGTCGCCGTCGGCATAGAATGCGTCAGGGTCGAGCACTGACACGCCGTTCATCATGTGCAGCTCTGCACGGGCTCTCCATAGGAGCTTTGATGCCTGTGCTAGGTGGGCTCTGTTATTAACACCGAGGAATTCGTCCTCCTCACTGCCGAGATATGCAGATGCACCCTCTGCCACTATGTCTGTGAGATAGTATTCGCCCTGTGCGTTGTTGTTATCTATCTTTTTCAGTCTGTCGAGGAGTACTTTGCTGTCGCAGAGGTATATCCCCGTATTAATCTCGTTTATCTTTTTTTCCACATCTGTGGAATCTTTCTCTTCGACGATCTTCAGCACGCTGTCGTCTATCCCTCTGACCACACGTCCGTAGCCCGACGGATTCTTTACCTTTACGCTGATGAATGAGACTTCCTTATCCTTTGATGCTTCGATGAATTTTTTGAGTGTGTCCGCTTTGACGAGGGGCATGTCACCGCAGAGGATGAGCACTTTCCCTTCGAACTTTTCGATGTCGGATGCCGCAGCCATAACAGCGTCGCCTGTGCCCCGCTGTGTCTCCTGCAGGGAAAACTTTACGCCGTCGCCCAGATGCTCTTTCACAAGCTCTGCGCCGTTGCCTATCACTACATTTATATCAGAAGCGTCTGCCGCCTTAGCCGCATCCACCACATAGTCTATCATTGGTCTGCCTGCTGCTTCGAAGAGCACTTTAGGCAGGTCGGATTTCATCCTTGTTCCCTTGCCTGCTGCAAGGATAAGTGCCATGATCTGCATAGATCCCCCTGTTATTCGCCGTTGAATATTTTGAAATATGAAGACAGACCGTCGAAAATACCTTCTGCCACCTGCTTACGGTATTTCTGAGTTTTCAGCATGTTCGCTTCATCCTTGTTCGAAATGAACCCCGCCTCCACAAGCACCGCAGGCATCTTTGCACCCACGAGAACATAGAAAGGCGCCTGCTTCACTCCCAGGTCATATCTATCTGACTTATAGATATTGTCGTGCAGGTTCTTCTGTACGAAAGATGCCAGTTGGAGAGATTCCTCCAGCTTTGAGTTCAGCATTATATCTTTCAGGATACCCTGCAGGTCAGACATGGATTTTTGAGTAGTAGCGTTCTCAAAGGCGGCAACCTCAAGAGCCTTCTTGTCATTCGTAACGTTCAGAACATAGGTCTCCACACCTCTGGCACGCTTGTTCGGAGCGGCATTGATGTGTACGGAGACGAAGAGGTCGGCCTTTTTCCTGTTTGCAAATGCGGTACGGGATTCCAGAGGTATGAATACATCGGAATTACGTGTCATGTATACGTTCATGTCTTTGTATTTTGATTTGATCAGCCGGTACAGCTCCTGACTTATATCGAGGACTATGTCCTTCTCTTTAAGTCCGTAATAGCTGGCACCGGGGTCTTTCCCGCCGTGTCCGGGGTCTATCACTATGGTATTTATCTTCAGACCGAAGACGCTCGCCAGAGTGTTTCCGCCGTTTGAGGAGGATGTGACCTTTGTCCCTGTGGGGACCTTTTTCGTGCTGGAGACATAGCTGGATGAAGATGATGATGTCGCTGTTCCGCCTTTTTTATCCATGTCGGAGCTGCTGACGTCGATGACTATTCTGTTAGGGTCTGTCATGGCAAAGACGGTGAAGTCCTTTACGCTGTCGCTGTCGAGGACGACGCGGGCGACGCCCGGTCTGTTGTATCCCCATCTGAGTGAGCGGAGGAGCCCGTCTTTGATGTTGATGTCCTTCGGTATCTCCTTAGACATCACGGCATCTTCAATATCTATGAACAGCCTCGGCGGTTTACCGTATTCAGGGTTCGCCTTCAGCCAGTGTTTCTCAAACTCTGCCCTGCCAGAAAGGTCGAGCACGACACGTGTGTAATCCTCTGTGGAAAAGT
Source organism: Deferribacterales bacterium (assembly GCA_050253075.1). Lineage (GTDB taxonomy): Bacteria > Chrysiogenota > Deferribacteres > Deferribacterales > Geovibrionaceae > Denitrovibrio. Next base: position 438,445 of record JBFWJS010000001.1, on the reverse strand, counting down.
ATCTGACCCTGTTCACCACGACCTTGCCCGCAGGGGCAGCAGGTGCAGTGTCTGATCCGTAGGAGACCTCTTTGCTCTTTGAGGTAGTGGCGTCTGCCGTGTCGATGCTGGCATCCTCTGTGGAGATGTCCGCAGCATCGTCATCCTTCGGGTCTTTCAGGTTCGAAGCCACCGCAGGCACTATAGGCTTAACCGGCTCGGGGGTCTCTGCCGTTTCGACAGTGTCGGCACCTTCAGGGTCTGCATAGAGGCTCTTTTCAAACTTTTTCTCTATCTGTGCGAGGCGGTCTTCCGCCGTTTTGGAATCTTCTGTATTAGGGAAGCGGGTCATCAGCTTTTTCAGCATGTATCTGGCAGACGGATAGTCCTTCTGCTCTTCATACAGCTTTGCCGATTGGAGATATGCCAGCGAAGCCAGCCTTGTCTGATAATTTGAAGCGAGGAGTTTGAGGTTTTTCAGAGCATTGAGCAGGTCGGAACGCTGATTATAGCGGACATAGCATCTGTAGTATGTCTGCGCCGTATAGTGGAGCGAATCGTCCGCCAGCTTTCCGCTGGGGTCTTTCGCATAGATTTCATAGAATTTACCCGCGACTATCTCATAGGATTTTCTGGAGACCTTGTCGGAGTGCTCGATGTAGTTAAAGTCCTTTTTTGCGGACTGGTACTGCTCAATGCTGGCAAAAGCAAAAGACGCAGCAAAGATTATCAGCAAAACAAAGACTAGTTTTTTCATGTAATCAGCTTACCCTTCAAATATTTTCCCGTATAGGAGTCTTTGCACTTCGCACACTCCTCGGGTGTCCCCTCGAAAACTATCGTACCGCCCCCTTCGCCCCCTTCGGGTCCGAGGTCTATTATGTGGTCGGCACATTTGATAACATCGAGGTTATGCTCAATGATGATAACTGTGTTTCCGCTGTCGGTGAGACGGTCAAAAATCTTTACCAGTTTGTTTATATCATCAAAATGAAGTCCTGTCGTGGGTTCATCAAAGATATATAATGTTTTTCCCGTAGGACGCTTCATCAGCTCTTTTGCCAGCTTAACACGCTGCGCTTCTCCACCCGAGAGGGTAGTTGCGGGCTGCCCCAGCTTTATATATCCGAGACCGACATCTTTTAAGACAGATAACTTATTCTTTAATTTCGGAATATTTTCGAAAAACTCAAATGCCTGATTTACGGTCATGTCCATAACATCGGCTATATTCTGCCCTTTATACTTGATATCAAGGGTATCACGGTTATATCTTTTTCCGTGGCAGACATCACATTTCACATACATATCAGGCAGGAAATGCATCTCGATCTTGATATATCCCTCACCCTGACACGTCTCGCACCGTCCGCCCTTTGCACCTTTCACGTTGAAGCTGAAACGGCTCATCTTATACCCGCGAACCTTCGCATCCTGCGTCATGGCGAATATCTCACGGATATCAGTAAAGACACCCGTGTATGTCAAAGGGTTCGATCTTGGTGTACGTCCGATGGGCGACTGGTCGATGTCTATTATCTTATCCAGCTCGTCCACACCTGTGATATCTTCGTATGCGCCAGTGCGTATGTTGCTTTTCAGCAGTTTCTTTTTCAGCACAGCCTGCAGGGTGTCCATTATCAGCGTGGATTTACCCGATCCTGAAACGCCGGTCACGCAGATGTTAAGACCGAGAGGTATCTTTATGCTTACATCTTTAAGGTTGTTTTCCGTACAGCCTTTCAGCTCGATGAATCTTCCGTCGGGCTTTTTGCGCTCTTTCGGGATCTCAATGCTTTTCACGCCTGTCAGGTACTGGCCTGTGAGTGATTCGGGACAATGGCGGAGCTCTTCGGGGTGTCCGCTGAAAACGACCTCGCCCCCTTTGCGTCCTGCCTGCGGTCCCATATCCACCACAAAGTCAGATGCTGCGATGGTGTCTTCGTCATGCTCTACTACTATCAGCGAGTTGCCTATGTCACGCAGGTTCTTCAGCGTGGCGATCAGCATGTCGTTATCCCTCTGGTGGAGACCGATGCTCGGCTCGTCGAGGACATAGAGCACGTCCGTAAGACCGGAGCCTATCTGTGTGGCGAGCCTGATACGCTGGGCTTCACCGCCCGAAAGGGTGGAAGCCTTACGCTCTAGGGTGATATAGCTGAGACCCACATCGTTAAGGAAGCTGAGCCTGCGCTTTATCTCGTTTATTATCTTAGCGGCGACATCTTTTATGAAGCCGTCGAATTTTGCATTTTCAAAAAATGTCAGTGCGTCACGCACATTCATTGCAGAGACTGATGCGATGTTCTTTCCGCCTACGAATACGGAGAGGCTTGTGCGTTTCAGCCTTGCGCCGTTACACGAAGGGCAGTTCTGGGAAGACATATACCTTTTAGCGAAGTCTCTGTCCGCCTGTGTGCCCGTGTACAGCTTCTCTTTGAGGAATCCGTATACGCCGGTGAACTTCTTATCGTAAAAGACCTTCTTCTCACCTTTAAAGGTGAACATCTTGAGCGGTTCTTCCATCCCCTCGAGCAGTATCTTCTGATTCTTTTCGGTGAGCTCGCCGAACGGCTTGTTCATATCTATGCCTAGCTGCTCGGATAGAGCGACGAGGGTGTTGTAAAAATGGAAATTGTCAAACTGCTGCCACGGCTCTATCGCCCCCTCACGCACACTCAGGGTGTCGTCGGGAACTATGGCTCCGATATCGAACACCTGCATCTCGCCGAGACCTTCGCACTCGGGGCAGGCTCCGAAAGGGTTGTTGAAAGAAAAGCTCCTCGGCTCTACCTCCTCTATGGAGATGTCGCAGTCGGGGCATGTGAATTTCTGAGAGTAGAGGTCGTTGCTGTCGTCTGTCTGTATCTCTACCAGACCGTCGCCCAGATCGAGCGCAGTCTCTATGGAGTCGGTGAGACGTCTCGCTATCCCCTCTTTTATCTTTATCCTGTCTATCACGACGGATATGTTATGCTTTACCTGTTTGTCCAGCTCGATGGGCTCTTCCAGCCTGTGCATCTCGCCGTCGATGAATGCTCTGACGTAGCCGTCTTTCAGCAGCTTTTCAAAGAGCTTTTTATACTCGCCCTTTTTGCCTCTTACGATGGGGGAGAGTATCTCCACCTTTGCGTCTTCGCCCAGAGAGAGCACCCTGTCCACTATCGCCTGCACGGAATAGCTCTGTACCTTTTTCTCACACACGGGGCAGTGCACATCGCCTGCACGGGCGTAAAGGAGCCTCATGTAGTCGTATATCTCTGTGATGGTCCCCACGGTGGAGCGGGGGTTTCTGCTGATGGATTTCTGCTCTATGCTGATAGCGGGCGAGAGGTATTCTATGGAATCCACATCGGGTTTTTCCATCATCTCGAGGAACTGTCTGGCATATGCAGAGAGCGACTCCACATATCTCCTTTGTCCTTCCGCGTATAGAGTGTCGAAAGCTAGTGTTGATTTGCCGGATCCGGACACACCTGTAATGACAACAAGCCTGTTTTTAGGTATTTTCAGGTTGATATTCTTAAGGTTGTGCTGTCTGGCGCCTTTAATAATTATATGGTCATTCATTCTGCCAGTCTTGGTCTTCAAGGGAAACGTGCACTATCTGCTGATATTTATCGTCGAAATAATAAACAACATTCTGCTGATTTTCCCTGACGGTTAATTTCTCCCTATAGATCTGCACATCCAGTCCGCCGAAGAGAGTACCCTTCACCTTCAGCTTTGGTCTGGGGTGATGTGCTTCTCTTATCAGTTCTTTCATCTGTTTGTCAACATCTGCGATCTTAGCATCTATCTGCTTTCGCATGGTGATGAGCTGACGGACTTTTGGATTTGCGAGAACTTCTTTGCTCTTTAAATTAACACTACCGAGAAATTCGTCAATCTTTGCTTTGTTCTCTTCGTATTTTGCCTGAGTTTTTTTCAGTGCATCGAGCTCTTCCGCAAAGTAATATTTCGTTCCGACATTTATGCTGAAGCGTGAGTTTCCGCTTGTACCAACCTGATTTACCTCTACAGCTTCAAAGGCGACAATGGAGCCTCCGGCGACAACGCCCGGCTCTTTAATCGCTTCCAGCTTTCCGCCTGTTTTCAGCTTAGAGTGATATGCATATTTCTGTATCTCGATGTTTCCTTTCGCCTCGATGTTTGCACCTTCGGCGTATCCGATGATGACATCTCCGTTCGCCTTGATGCTCCCTTTCAGCTCGCCTTTCACGCCGAGCTTTATGACAACGTTTCCGCCCGCTTCGATATGGGCATCCTGACAGAGTCCGTCTATGAATATATCCTTCTCCGCCTTTATCCTGAAATCGCTGAGGACGTCGTTATGCACATGCACACTGCCGTTGAAGACGATGTTACCCGTGCTGTAGTCTACATTACCACGCACATCATATACCGGGCTGACATCAAGAGTATTCCTTGTGAATGAGACACAGCCGTCTGTGGTGGCGTAAAACTCGGAGTCGTCCTTCTCTGCACGTACGCCTTCGCCGACGGTTATCTCTGTGTCTACGCCGGGCTGAGGCGGTATCTCCTGATTCCTTACGCTCAGGCCGCGCACACCCGGTGTCGCTGGTTTCTTCGTAAGGAGCAGATCGCCCTCGTGGACTATTCTTATGTTGTCTATATTTTTATAATCGACACGTCCGTTACGGAGTATCTTTGGTTTGTTTAAAATAGGGTCGAAATTAAGCAGTATCTGCGAATTGTTCCCGTGGATTGGCTCGACACCCTCTGCTACGACGATATTGTCGGATATTCCGCCGCCGTTGCATATCTCCACTGCACTTTCGATGACGTCTCTGCGGATATTGGACGTGATTTTTTCGCCCTGCAGCAGATCAAGTATATGGTCTGAGGAGAGAGGTTTGCCGTTATTGATCGCAGGATATACGCTGACGACAGCCTTCAGCTCGTTGTCAGTGATGACAAGCTCTGCCTCAGCATCGACGTTCTTATCCGATACGACCTTAATGAGTATTTTCCCTGAGTCGTCTCTGGAAAATATGTAGTCGTTTAAATCAAGGCCGTATTGTCTACTTAATAATTTGGCCAGTTCCGCTTCTTTCTTATTTGTGTAGCTCTTTAAAAGATTCATAATTGTATGGTATCCTTATAGTAAATTCGGTGTATAAGCCCTCTTCCGAATTCACTTCTATAGTACCGTTATGTGCCTCTACGATCATCTGAACAATAGCAAGACCAAGCCCTGTCCCTTTAGCTTTGCCTGATGTAAAGAAAGGCTGAAACAATTTTGCAAGGTGTTCTTTGGGTATTCCCTTGCCTGTATCTTTAACACGGAATACAGCGTATTCCCCGTCTTTATCTGCGGTGAGCGAGACCTTACCCTTACACTCGAGTGCATCAATGGCATTTGAGATAAGGTTGAAGAGAACTCTGAAGAGCTTTCCTCTGTCCACCATCATGGTGAAGTCGTCTATAATATTAAATTCGACAACTATATCCGTATCCTTAGTCATTATATTAGCATGTTTGTGTATTTCTGCAAACATTTCAGAGATTTTAAAGGTTTCTATGTTAATGGATACACGCTGTCTCGTGAAGTCGAGCATGTCGAAAGTAAGCCCGTGTATACGCTTCACTTCGGAGAAGATAGCATCGATATATTCACGCATCTCAGGGCTGAGGTCTTCCTCGTCTATAAGCTCAAGGTATGACTGCACGATGTTCAGCAGATTTTTGATATCATGGGCAATGGAGCTGTTCAGCATGCCTATTATGCGAAGGTTCTCGCTCTTGCGCATATCTCTGTAAAGGTTGAACCTGTCGACACCGAGAGCACACTGTGAGGCTATATATCTGGCGACCTTTACGTCTGTCTCGTTGAAGAAATCGCCCTCTTTATCCGTAAGGTTGAGCACTCCGAGTATCTTATCGCCCTTTTTCAGAGGTACAGACATGAAGGAAGATGCCTCGTATCCGAGCTCCTCACGGCTTTTATCCGTGTGGTTCACCATCACCTCTACGCCTGTCTTAGCCACTTTCCCTGCGATGCCTTCGCCCAGTTTGATATGCACATTGTCATAGTCCACATCAAATCCTGCGTGGGCATACATCCTAAGTACCTCATCCTCTATGAGCATCAGCGAGATACGCTTAACGTCCAGATACTCCTTTGCTATGTTGATGATAGCAGGGAGCAGGTTATGAATCTCAAACATACTGTTCATCTTTTCAGAGATCTCTACCAAGACCTCAAGGAAGTCGTTTTTCAATCCAGATACCTCAAAATATTATACTGCATATCTCTCTGTGCAGGTCTGAATCCCGCACGCTCTATGGTATTCTTTATCTCGTCCACACTCATACGGAATGTTGCTCCGCATGCTGCGACGACATTTTCTTCTATCATAAGAGAACCGAAATCATTACCCCCGAAATAAAGAGCCGTCTGACCTGTCTTAGGCCCCTGTGTAACCCATGATACCTGAATGTTAGGCACATTATCAAGGTAAAGGCGGGAAACGGCAAGAACACGCAGATATTCCACTGCTGTGACATGACCTCCGCCAAGCTCGGTATTATCCGGCTGAAACGGCCACGGGATAAAAGCGGTGAACCCGCCTGATTTATCCTGCTGTGTGCGTATCCTCTCGAGGTGCTCTATTATCTTTTCGGGTCCGTCCTCTTTCTTAAACATCATGGTCGCCGTCGTCTTCATACCCAGCTTATGGGCTGTGTCCATCACACCGAGCCATTTGTCTGTGGATATCTTATTCGGGCTTATCTTCGTCCTCTCAGAGTCGATGAGAAGCTCTGCTCCTGCACCGGGGATGCTGTCCAGCCCGGCCTTTTGCAGCCTTATTATGGTATCCTCCACACTGAGCCCCGAGAGTTTTGCTATGTGGTAGACCTCGGGAGCGGAAAAGCCGTGTACCCAAACGCCCAGCTCCTTCATAAAGCTGACCATATCCTCATAGAACTCTATGGGGAGGGTAGGGTGCAGACCGCCCTGCAGCAGTATCTGCGTACCGCCGAGAGCCTTTGTCTCTTCTATCTTTTCCCTAAGGGTGTCTTTATCCATGACATATGCGCCCTCTTCGCCCTCGTCTTTGTAAAAGGCGCAGAAAGAGCATTTACACGTGCATATGTTTGAGTAATTTATATTTCTGTCTATGACAAAAGAGACCACTCCCTCAGGATGAAGCTCCTTACGGGCATCGTCGGCCATCTTCGCAAGTTCAAGCAGATCGGCATCTTTTAAGAGTGAAACCCCTTCGTCAAATCCTAGTCTTTTCAATTTGATCCCCAGGTTGCTGTATATTTTTTAATCATTTTACATGAGCCTTATAATATTGGAAGCGTTTTCTGTGAAACACGTTGTAATTCTACCAAACAGGCAATAATATGTATTATGTTTGAGTTCCTTTATTACACCGACACTTTTGTTAGTTTCATGCTGGTGGCCCTGAGGGTGAGCGCCATGCTCTTTTCCGTGCCATTTTTCGGAAGCAACGTGATAAAAGCTCAGATAAGATTCCTATTCGCCATACTTGTGGCTCTGGTCATCTTCCCCACTGTCACCACCATGCCCTACGGCAATCTGGCGACGGGCATACTGATCGTCATGATGTTCAAAGAGGTGCTGATAGGCGTGTGTATAGGCATTCTCTCCCACTTCCTCTTTGTGGGTGCGCAGCTCGGCGGACAGATAGCGGGTATGCAGATGGGATTCAGCATCGTAAATATTATGGACCCGCAGACAAACACACAGCTCTCCATCATATCGTCATTTCTGAACATAGGCATGCTGCTGCTGTTCATTGCTGTCGGAGGGCATTATCTCATACTCGGAGCGATATCCGAGTCTTTCAGATTCATACCGCTGGGCGCAGGAGACATAGACCCCCTCGCCTTTGAGTATATAGCAAAGCTGTTTTCGTTCATATTCCTCACCGCCGTGAAGATCATGGCGCCTGTGCTTATGACACTCCTCATGTTCTCCGTGGTGATGGGCGTCATAGGAAAGCTCGCTCCGCAGATAAACCTGATGATAGTCGGCTTCCCTGCGAAGATAGCCATAGGATTCCTTGTTCTGGCGCTGAGCATGAACTACTTCTATATAGTATTTGAGAAATTCCTTCACAGATACTTTGAAGAAATAGCAAATATAATAAGGCTTTTTTAAATGGCAGGCGACGAAGAAAAAACCGAAGACCCCACGGGGAAAAAACTTTCTGATGCCAGAAAGGAGGGCAACGTAGGAAAAAGCAGGGAGCTTCCTGCTGCCATGACCCTCCTGTTCATAACCTTCTTCTTGTACTTTTACACACCGTACCTGACGAAAGGACTGGCCAGGATATCCCGTGAGATATTCACCATGACAAATTATGAGCTGAACTCTCAGTCCGTGCACGAGCTGATGATGTTCAGTGCTGTGGAATCGGCAAAGCTGCTCTCGCCTTTTATGGCGGCGATACTTGTGCTCGCCATTGCGGGGAATGTATTGCAGACAGGTTTCCTCATCGCTTCTAAGGCTCTGGAACCGAAGCTCGAGAGGATAAACCCCATTAAGGGATTCGGACGTTTCTTTTCCAAAAGAACCCTTATGGAGCTTTTGAAATCGCTTATAAAGGTATTCGCCGTCGGCTATCTGGCATACGTCATCGTAAAAGGACACATGGGAACCATAATATCTATGACCGATATGGACTTTTACGACATACTGAGAATATCCGCACTTATCATATATGAGATACTCTGGAAGGTCAGCCTGCTGGCTCTGCTGATGGCTCTGCTGGACTATATGTATCAGAAATATCAGTTCAACGAAGATATGAAGATGTCCAAACACGAAGTGAAAGAGGAACGTAAACAGGCGGAAGGGGATCCACACGTCAAAAGCCGTATCCGAAGCATTCAGCGTGAGATGGCGAGAAAGCGTATGATGGACGATGTGCCGAAGTCCGATGTGGTGGTTACAAACCCGACCCACTACGCAGTAGCACTCAGGTATTCCCCCGGCGAGGACAGAGCACCCGTCGTGCTGGCGAAAGGACAGCGTCTTATCGCTCTCCGCATCAGAGAGATAGCGAAACAATCAGGCGTTCAGATACATGAGGACCCGCCCATTGCAAGGTCCCTTTTCAAAACGGTTGACATAGGTGATGAAATACCTGAAAATCTTTATAAGGCAGTGGCGGAAATTCTTGCACTTGTAGACAAATTCAAGCGCAAGACCAGATAAAATCTATCGAAAGATTTATTGAAGGAAGTAATACATGGCGGAAGAGAGCAAAGGGCTCAAAGGTTTCTTTAAGCAAAATGATTTAATGTTCTCCATCTTCTTCATGGGCATCCTTGTCGTTATGGTGCTCCCGCTGCCGTCATTCATCCTCGATATACTGCTCACCATGAGTATCGCACTTGCGATAGTTATCCTCATGGTTGCCATACATGCTGAAGACCCGCTTAATTTCTCGACATTTCCTTCGGTGCTGCTGATCGTCACCCTTTTCAGGCTGTCGCTCAACGTCGCCACCACAAGGACGATCCTGCTCCACGGTTCAGACGGAGAGGGCGCTGCCGGTCAGGTTATCCGTTCATTCGGACAGTTTGTCGTGGGCGGTAACTATGTCGTGGGTATCATCATATTCATGATACTCGTACTCATCAACTTTATGGTTATTACAAAGGGTTCCGGACGTATCGCCGAAGTTGCCGCAAGGTTCACACTGGATGCTATGCCCGGTAAGCAGATGGCCATAGACGCCGACCTGAACACTGGTCTGATAACAGAAGACGAAGCAAAACTCAAAAGAGAAAAGATACAGAAAGAAGCTGACTATTACGGAGCTATGGACGGTGCTAGTAAGTTCGTCCGCGGTGATGCCATCGCAGGTATCATCATCACGGGGATAAATATCCTCGGCGGTCTTATGATAGGTGTTTTCCAGCATGATATGCCTGCGGCCGAAGCTGCAACACGCTTTACCATCCTGACCATCGGTGACGGTCTGGTATCACAGATACCGTCCCTCATCATATCCACATCTGCAGGTCTCATCGTTTCCCGTGCGGGCGGTTCAGCCGACCTCTCAGGGCAGCTCTTCGGACAGCTCTTTTCCAGCAGCAAGGTTCTCGGTATTGCGGGCGGTATACTCGTATTTTTCTCACTTATCCCCGGTCTGCCGAAGCTCTCTTTCCTCTCCATTGCGGGGCTGATGTTCTATCTTGTTTACATCTCCAAAGGCAAAAAGGCAGAGGACGAAAAGAAAGTGCAGGATGAGAAGAAGAAGGAAAAAGAAAAGCGGGACGTGCCCGAAGAGGAAGAAGTTAAGAATCTCCTCGAGATGGATATCATGGAGCTTGAGATAGGATTCGGTCTTATACCCCTTGTGGATACTAATCAGGGTGGCACTCTGCTGAACAGGATCAAGGCTATCCGCAGACAGCTCGCACTTGAGATGGGATTCATCGTTCCGCCTGTGCGCATAAGGGATAACCTGCAGCTCGACGCAAATGGATATTCCGTAATGCTGAAGAGTGTTAAAATAGCATCAGGGACAATATTCCCCGACAAGTATCTGATAATGAACCCCGACGGGGATATTACAAAGATAGAGGGCATACCGACAAAGGAGCCCGCCTTCGGACTGGAAGCGAAATGGGTGGACGAAGCCATAAAGGATATCGCAGAGATGGAAGGCTATACTATAGTCGATCCTTCCACTGTGATAGCGACCCACCTGACCGAAGTGATAAAGAAGAACGCCCACGAGCTGCTCGGCAGACAGGAGACTCAGGAACTGCTGGACAAGCTGAAAGAGAAGTATCCGAAGCTGGTGGACGATGTTATCCCGGGCATACTCGACCTCGGTGTTGTAAACCGTGTGCTCTCGGCTCTGCTGAGGGAGAGGGTCTCCATAAGAAACCTGCAGACCATCATGGAGGTTCTCGCTACGTTCGGCACGACGAACAAGCATCCGGACTATCTGATAGAAAAAGTGCGCCTGACACTGAAACGCCAGATAACAGAAAACATGACGGCAGCAGACGGAAACCTCTACGTCTTTACGCTCCCTTCAAAGATAGAGCAGACCCTCGCAGGAAGCCTGCAGAACACGGACGACGGACAGGAAATCGTCATAGACCCGTCACTGGCGCAGAAGATACTCTCCGCCATTATGAAGAAATCAGAGGAATGTGTCGGCAGAGGTTTACCGCCTCTTATGATCATTTCTCCGCCTATCCGCCTGCCTATGAGGCGTTTTGTTGAAAAATTTGTTCCAAATGTTAATATTATGTCACATAATGAGATAAGCGAATCTGTGCGCATTGAAAGCCTCGGAATGCTGGAGATTGATAAATGAGAATCAAAAAGTACGAAGTTTTCGACATGAAAGAGGCCATGAAGCTCATAAAAGAAGAGCTTGGCCCCGACGCTATGATACTCTCCTCCAGAAAGGTTGTTAAAAACAACAGCCTCGGGCTTTTCTCACGTCCTATCATCGAAGTCACAGCCGCAGTCGAGGACGACGACCGTGTGAAGAAAGGTAAGAAGACCGTCGGCATCAATGTCGATCCTTCGAAGGAACCCGGGGTCAAAGACCATTCACAAGGGGGCGAGCTGGACAAGATCGCTGAGCTTATCAATACTTTGGGTCTGAACAAGTTCCACAGCCTGATGACAGACATCGCAGACATAAAACGTCAGATGATGGAGATGCAGGCAGGGCTGAAAGAGAACATAATGATCGACCTGACAGGCCCCATCCGTGAGTTTTACAACCTGATGGTGAAGAACGGCGTAGACGAGATAATCGCTTATAAATTCCTGAAAAAAATAGAAAAGAGAGCCAGCCACAACCTGACTCCTAACCAGATAAAAAACCTCGTGACATCACTTATGTCCGAGCTGATCCCTATAGAGAAGGACTACTTCTCATCTATCAACGACAAGGTTCTCGCCCTCGTGGGGCCGACAGGGGTGGGCAAGACCACCACTATCGCAAAGATAGCCGCTAATCTCAGCCTGAAACAGAAGAAGAAGGTCGCACTGATCACAGTGGACAACTTCCGTATCGGAGCAGTCGAACAGCTCCGCACATATGCAGAAATCGTGGATATACCCCTGCGTGTCGCCTCAACCCCCGCAGAGCTTGAAAAGATCATCTATGAATGCAGGGATTTCGACTATGTTTTTGTAGATTCTATGGGGAGAAGCCAGTTCGACGACAGCCAGATAAACGACCTTTTAAAGTTCATGGAGGTCAGTCCGCTCATCAAAGTTGCGCTCGTAATGTCCATGAGCAGCAACCATCAGGAGATGGTGGAAACCTTCGACAGATATTCGAAATTAATGCCCGAGTACCTCATCTTTACCAAACTGGACGAGACGAGATATTTCGGACCTTTGGTAAATTTACCTATAAAGAAAAAGACCCCGCTGATGCTTCTGGCGGGTGGGCAAAATGTCCCTGATGACATGGAAATACCGGATGGCAAGAAGATTGCTGGTAAGATCCTTAACGAGATACCGGCCTTGTGGAGCGAAAAATGACAGATCAGGCTCACGGCCTGCGCAGAAAGGCTTGGGAACAGAACAGAAAGGCGACTTATATCTCTGTTTCGTCAGGAAAAGGCGGAGTGGGGAAGACAAATTTTGCGGTAAACCTTGCCTGTCTGTTTGCCCAGCTGGGAAAAAAAGTTCTTGTTTTTGACGCTGACCTCGGGCTGGCAAATGTGGATATTCTTCTTAATATCTCCGTATCTGCATCCATCAGAAAATATCTGACGGGTGAGGTGGGGCTGAACGATATCATAAAGAAGGATAACTACGGGGTGGACATCATCCCTGCCTCCAGCGGTTTTATCGAGCTCGCAAACCTCTCTGAGGAAGAGCACGAGAAGCTGATCGATATCTTCGTCCTGCTAGATTCGCAGTACGACTATATCCTCTTCGACACCGGTGCGGGTATCTCCGAAAATGTTATACGGTTCACATCCATTGCTGATCTGGTCGTGGTGCTCACGGTGCCCGAGCCTACAGCCATCACGGATGCCTATGCCTTTATGAAGGTGGTTCACTTTCAGTACGGCATAGAAAACATCCAGTTTGTGCTGAACAGGGTGGACGATGTTCAGGGCGTTAAGGGGATATTCGAAAGTATGAAGAATGTCGCCAGAAAGTTTCTGAATGTCGAGCTGGATTTCCTCGGGTATCTGAGAGAAGATAAAGCACTGATAAAGTCAGTGAAATCCCAAAAACCCGTGTGTATCCTGACGCCCAACAGCCCGTATGTGAAGGACCTGCTGGCCATAGCCAGAAAGATAACGGGTCAGTCCACGGGAGACCAGCAGCCCAAAGGGAACTTTGTTTCTCTTATAAAAGGGGTATTTAAATGAGCCGTAGAGAGAGGAGTTGACCATGAACCTTTCCTACAGAGAGCTTTCACTACTGCTTGCAACAGTCGTCTTCATGATGTCTTTTGTAGTGAAATTCCTCATTTATGATGTAAAATTGACTTATATATCGAGAGATATTATAATGTTCTTTGCTATTTATTTAATAGCCAAGAATCTCTTTTTTATGATCGATAAACTTATAATAAACTACAGGAAGATAATGTGACAGGATACGGATCATCCGCAGCCGGCAACAGATTCAGCAGGGAAGAGAAGGATCAGATCATCCTTGAATTCATGCCGAAAATCAAATCTTGGGTACTGCGCATCAGTACCACTCTGCCCGATACCGTCGACGTGGACGATCTCTACTCTTCCGCCTGTCTGGGGCTCATCGAGTCTCTAGAGAGGTTTGACAAAGACAGAAATGTTAACTTCTATACATTCGGCGAACGCCGCATAAAGGGTGCTATTCTCGACACCCTGCGTAACCTTGACTACCTTCCGAGAAACGTGCGTACAAGGCTGAAACAGCTCGAACGCCACATAGAAAACCACTACCGCACAGCCGGAGCAAAGCCTAATGTGGAAGAGATCGTCGCAAACAGCGACTTCTCCGAACAGGAGGTCTACAGACTGCTCGAGCTGATGGAAAACGATAAGATACTCTCTCTGGACGAAACTGTCGGCCCCGAGGGGGATACAAACCTCGTCGACTTTATCAAAAGCACAGGGCTGACCCCTGAGGACGAGACTGTGAAAATGCGCCTTATAGGCAAACTTGGAGAAGAGATAGACGCACTCGGCGAAAAAGAGAAATACGTCATATCACTCTACTACTACGAAGAACTCACCATGAAAGAGATCGCGATGGTTCTAGGCATTACAGAATCCCGCGTTTCACAAATACATTCTGCGGCTACTGACAAGCTGAAAAAGAAACTTAAAGAATTGTATTAAATGATTATTAAAGCAGGAGCAGATATATGCCTCAAGTAAAGCTGCTTGTTGTGGATGATTCCGCATTCATGAGAAAAGCCATCGAAAATATGGTCAAAAAAGACTCTGACATTGTCATTGTCGGTACTGCCAGGAACGGGGTGGAGGCAGTACAGAAAGTTAAAGACCTTAAACCTGATGTCATGACACTAGACATAGAAATGCCTCAAATGGACGGGCTCACAGCCCTTCAGAAGATCATGGCGGAGAACCCTCTCCCCGTGATAATGGTCAGCTCGCTGACAACAGAGGGCGCAGACGCCACACTTAAGGCTCTCGACCTCGGAGCAGTTGACTTTATACCGAAAGATAAATCGTTCGCCTCTTTCGGCGTTATGAAGATAGAAGACCAGCTCATTGCTAAGGTCAAAGGATTCGGTGCGAAGAAGATGTTTTTCAGAAGACCTTCAATATCAAGACCTTCCGTGAATACATCAGGCTATACTCTGGGCAAGCCTTCTCCGGCAGCTCCTTCTACCGTTACCATCCCAAGACCGGCACCAAGAGTGACATCTAAGAAGAAGCTGGTGGTGATAGGTACATCCACAGGCGGACCACAGTCTCTGCAGAAGGTCATCCCGATGCTACCCGCAGACCTCGGCGTACCCGTGCTTATCGTACAGCACATGCCGCCTAACTTTACGAAATCTCTGGCTCAGAGACTCGACTCCCTCAGCAAGCTCACCGTTGTGGAAGCTCAGGGGAAAGAACAGCTCGAGCCTAATCATGTGTACATCGCCAAAGGCGGCACACACATGAAGATAAAGAGGGTCGGCGGACATCTTTACACTGATGTCGGCACAGAGCCTTCCACCACGCTGCACATACCTAGTGTAGACGTTACGGCTGCTTCCGTTGCGGAAGTATGCGGTAAAGACGCCCTCGGTGTCATCATGACGGGTATGGGCGCAGACGGCATGAAGGGGCTCCAGCTCCTTAAGCTGAAAGGCGGCAGTGTTATCGCACAGGACGAGCCATCCTGCATAGTTTACGGCATGCCCAGAGCTGTCATAGACGCAGGATATCAGGACGAGGTCGTGCCCCTTACAGAGATTTATCAGCGCATAGTCGCACACGTTAAGTAAGTAATAGACTTTGAGGTATTACGAAGAGTCGGATACAGATCCTTCGTTGCACTCAGGATGACTTTATACAGTTTGTCTCGCAAGGTTTTTAAGCCTTAGGCGAGGCAGAGCAAAGCGAAGTTTGCATCTAGCAAATGAGCTTTGATATAACGAAGCATAAGGGTAAAAAATGGCAGATATTCTAAGTCAGGAGGAGATTGACGCCCTCTTGTCTACAGTTTCTACAGACGAAGAGATAGCCGACGAGAAAGTCGAACAGTTGGACTTCGTCCCGAAGAAGATATCTGTTTATGACTTCCGCAGACCTGACCGTGTCAGTAAGGAACAGCTTCGTTCTATACGCAACCTGCACGACAAATTTGCGAGAAACTTCTCTTCCACACTTTCAAATTATCTGCGTACCATCACGGACATCACGCTGACATCCGTGGACCAGATGACATACGGGGAATTCCTTATGTCTCTCCCCGACCCGACCAGTTTCAACATTATATCCATGATACCGATGGAGGGTAACACCGTACTGGAGATTAACCCTTCGCTCGTTTTCCCCATTGTGGATAAACTGCTGGGAGGCACAGGGAAAGCGCTCTTTCAGACAAGAGAGCTGACCACCCTCGAACAGCACATCATGGACGGTATTCTCGGACTGATACTGAAAGATCTGGAGGAGGTCTGGAGACAGATCATCCCTAACATCAGGCTGAAGAAAGAGATCAGTGAGAACAGCCCGCACATCATCCAGATCGTATCCCAGAATGAGGTTGTCATACTCGTGGTATGCGAAGTGAAATTCGGCGATGTGCTCGGCATGATGAACCTTTGTATCCCTGCGATTGTCCTTGAACCCGTACTGGGCAAGATCAGCTCCAGCGACTGGCTCATCGGGGCGAAGAAGGGGCTGGACGGAGAGAAAGAGAACGAGATCATGCATATGCTTGCTGATACCGAAGTACCTACTAACATTTACCTCGGACACAACAAGCTCACCATCGAAGATATACTGGACCTTAAAGACGGCGATCTGATCATGTTTAATACCAAACAGGACAGACCTGTCGAAATACATTTTAATAATAAGATGAAATTCCTCGGCGAGGTTGGTACTCTCGGGGTGAAAAAGGCAGTTAAGATCACACAATTTATAACGGAGTCAGAAGATGAAAACCCCGCTGAGTGAAGCCAAACACGGAACTTTTACAGGCGTCGCAAAAGATATCTTCCAGTCTACGCTGGACAGCATGTTTGACAAAGACATAAAGGTATCTTTCCCTGATATATCAGAAGGCGCACCGGACGATATCGCACAAGGATACGAAGGGCAGACACTCATCCTTGCCACTGAGGAGAAATCCGGCATGGAAGTCGGTCTCATCTTCAAAACAATAGACATAACATACCTGACGAACCTCATGATGATGATGGACGAGCCGGGGAAGGACTCTCTGGAAGAGGACGACAAGGATGCCGTGAAGGAACTTGCTTCTCAGGTTCTGGCTGCACTTGCCGTTCCGTTAGAAGAAAAAACAGGTGTAAAGATTTCCCTGCGCATAGACGATGTTATGGTAAATGATGCCCCTGCGCTCTTTCAGGCAGAGGAATACATGATAGTTGACGCATCTCTCGGGATAGGCGGACAGAATACGACTTTTCGTTTATACACAGATCTGAAACTTATGGATCAGTTCGGATCGGGTGATGATGAGCCGGATTTTGGTGCTGCATTCACTTTTCCCGATGATGACGACGACATGCCTGTATCCAGCGGTGGTGGCGGGTTTGATGGTCATGCACCGTCTAACTTAGACCTCCTTTTGGACATTGATGTTCCTGTAAGTGTAAAAATGGGCTCTACAAAAATGTTTTTAAAGGATATACTAACTATGGGCTCAGGTAATATCATCGAGCTGGACGAATCAGCAGATGAGCCTGTGGAGCTCGTTATAAACAATAAGGTAATAGCCAGAGGCGAGGTTGTAATCGTCGACGGTTATTTTGGTTTTAGGATTAAAGAAATTGTCAGTCGAGCTGAAAGAATTAAAAAATTAAAAGATTGACACAGCGAATCATTTTGGAAATAATATAAATAAGAGAAACAAGGTGGAGGACCAGAAATGGCTCACGATCACGTTATAATAACAGTCGATGACTCTTCAACAATGAGAAGAATCATTAAAAACACCCTTACTAAGCTTGGTTTCACCAATGTTCTTGAAGCTGCAAACGGTGTTGAAGGTCTTGATGTCCTGGCGAAAAACGAAGTCGACATGATCATCACAGACTGGAACATGCCTGAGATGGACGGGCTCACCTTTGTGAAAACTCTGCGTTCTAAAGAGGAATATAAGGACACACCTATCCTTATGGTCACTACAGAGGCCGCTAAAGAGGATATCCTTACAGCTCTTAGAAGCGGTGTGAACAACTATGTTGTAAAGCCTTTCACACCAGATACACTTCAGGAAAAGGTGAATAAGCTTCTCGGTATTTAACCATGTCTGAGTACAAAGACATCAACGAACTTCTGGACATAGCCAGAAGCATTAATGAAGGAAACTATGACGTTGTCAGCGTTGATGTCAACACCGAGAACGAATTATTTCATATCGCCCAATATTTTAGCGATTCTATTGAAAAACTTCAAACAGTTCACGACACCGTCGAAGACAGCTATGAAGACCTCCCCGGTTTTGAGGAGACACTTCAGAGCATCATCAGCGACTCTAAAACAGCATCTGAAAACGTGCTTTCCTGCGTCGATCAGATAAACTTTGTCGGTGACGCTATAAAAGACAATCTACAGACACTTAAAAAAGATATCGAAGCTAAAAAGTTTGGCCAGACAGGCGGCATCATAGACAGACTCAGAGATAAAGCATTGTCAGGACAGGATACTTCCTTCGACATTATAGCTTCTCTCGAATTTCAAGATATTACCAAGCAAAAAATAGATAAGCTTGTTAAAATAATATACGACCTTCAGGAGAGACTTTCTCACCTTGTCGTCATGTACGGCGTTAAGGAAGATAAGATCGATGTTGAAGCTCTCGACCAATTAAAGAAAAAGAAAGATCTGCTTGAAGATCAGAATCTTGTTGACGAACTTATGAAAGAGTTCGGACAATAAGGTCTGGAGGGGACCATGAGCAATAACGATATGCAGGACCTTGTACAGGATTTTATTTTAGAGACTGAAGAGATAATCGAAGCTCTCGACCACGACCTTGTGGAGCTCGAAACACGCAAGGACGACCTCGACCTTCTTAATAAAATATTCAGAGGCGCACACACCATGAAGGGTGCTTCCTCTTTCCTCGGTTTCGATAAAATGAGCAGCGTGACACACCACGCTGAAGAGATCCTTAATAAACTGAGAAAGAATGAGATCACCGTTACACCGGGCATCATGGACATTCTTCTCGAGTTTGTCGACTCTACTAAAACAATCGTCAGCGACATCAAAGAAGGCACCAACAATGCCGATGTCACCGACCTTATAAACAGACTGAAACTCGCCAACGACGGCAAACTGCCCGACTCAGGCGGCAGACCTTCATCAGGCGGCGGCGCATCCGCTCCGCAAAAGAATGTGGAGCAGGTCAAAAAAGCCGCTATGTCTATCGAGCAGACCATCCGTGTGGATGTTTCCCGTCTCGACTCCCTTATGAACCTCGTGGGTGAGCTCGTTCTCTCCCGTAACCGTATCGGACAGATATCCGGCGACCTCGAAAAGAAATTCGAAGGCGAATTCCTCATCGAGCAGCTCATGGAGACAACATCCCAGATAGGACTTATCACTACTGAGCTCCAGCTCGCCGTTATGAAGACCAGAATGGTGCCTATCGGCAAGGTCTTCAATAAATTCCCAAGAATGGTACGCGACCTTTGCCGTGATATGGGTAAAGATGTAGACCTCGTCATCTCCGGTGAGGAGACAGAGCTTGATAAATCTGTAGTGGAAGAGATAGGCGACCCGCTTATCCACATGATCAGAAACTCTGTTGACCACGGTGTAGAGCATCCTGACAAGAGACGTAAGAAGGGCAAACCTGACAAAGGTACTGTTAACCTTTCTGCTTATCACGAAGGTAACCACATTGTCGTAGAGATCAAAGACGACGGTGCCGGTATGGATGCCGAAGTGCTGAAGATGAAAGCCGTGGAAAAAGGCGTTATCACAGCAGACGAAGCGAAGAACATGGATCCTGAAGCTGCATACGGACTCGTATTTAAGCCTGGATTCTCCACAGCGGCCAAGATCACCGACGTTTCCGGACGTGGCGTGGGCATGGACGTTGTTAAAACCAACATTGAAAAACTTAACGGTATCATCAACATCGAGTCTGAGCTCGGCGTGGGAACACGTTTCCGCCTTAAACTGCCGCTCACACTCGCCATCATCCAGGCGCTCCTTGTTGATATATCCGGTGAAATATTTGCGATACCTCTCGTGTCGGTTATCGAGACAGTACGCATCAAAGAGACAGAGATCCACAGCTTCGAAGGACGTGAGGTTCTTAAGCTGAGAGATTCTGTTCTCTCCCTCATCCGTCTGGACGAGATATACGAGCTTCAGGAATCTCTCGATGACGACATCTACGTCGTTGTTGTGGGGCTCGCTGAGAAGAGACTCGGATTTGTCGTTAACAAGCTCGTCGGACAGGAAGAGATCGTTATCAAATCCCTCGGCGACTACCTCAGCGGAAATGAAGGGATCGCAGGCGCTACAATCATGGGCGACGGCCGTGTAAGACTCATCATAGACGTTGCCGGTGTTATGGAAATAGCTCAGAAGATGCCTCGCAGATTCCGTAAGAAGAAGAACGCCGCAGTCACCGAGAAGAAAAACATGAACAAAATAACAGCGCTGATAGTGGACGACTCTGCCACAGACAGAAAGATAATAAACAGACTTCTCTCCTCCACTGGCTGGATAGAGAGTAAGGAAGTTACAAGCGGTAAGGACCTCTTAAAGGTCTTTGAAAAGGTTGATCCGGACTTCATCATCACAGACATAATGATGCCTGAGATGGACGGATATGAAGTTGCCAGGAACCTCCGTGAAAAAGGCTTTGAAAAACCTATCATCGCCATATCAGGACGTTCTGAGATATCTGAAAGAAAGAAGATATCCGCAGCCGGCATTGACGCCTTCATGCTTAAACCGCTTAACCTGCAGACATTGCTGGATAAGATAGATGAACTTATGGCGAACTCTCGCAATAGTTAGTGCATTTATACTTATATCTCAAACAGCATTAGCCGATATATATATTTACGAGGTGGTCACGGAGTCGAGAAGATTCCAGACCGCCTCGAAAATGCTTCCGAACTCTTTCCTCAAATACTACGGTGGAAGCGATGTAATCTATGAGCTGATAATCGTAGACACGATCAAAGGTGACAATTTTGATGAAGCAGCACAAAAATACAAACTGGGTGAAAATAACTACCGTGACCTCTCTCCTAAAGCTGCTAAGCGTCCTAACGATTTTAATCGCTTTATCTGGTGGCGATAGCTACGCCAACGAAAGAAACCGATACAAAGTAATAGTGACCAGACCGGGCAAAAACGTGACAACACAGCTGCGTGTTTATGCCGAAAATGAGGAAGAAGCACGTGAAAACGTAGCCCTAAACGGCTGGCAGATACTCTCCATAGAAGAACAGACACCTGCAATGACATCCGGCAGTATGCGGGGAATGGATGCAAATGCATCTGCCGACCCTGCCACATTCCTTATAAAGATAACAAAAGTAGGCGAAGGCGAAGTTATGCCGGACGGTGATGTGAATGTCGCAAACGGCGACAGCCTCATGCTGAAGCTAACCCCGGGCGCATGTGAAAAGATCGGCAGCGTCATCGTGGATGGAGACGCATCTACCCCTGAAAGTGACGAATTCACCATAGACGACATAACCAAAGACGGCAGCGTCGTGGTAGTATTTGAAAAGAACGGAAGCGGATGTGACGACAACGGCATATTCAGCGCAAATCTTAAAAATATGGGTGCGGTATACTTCGCACTGGGTAAATTCACAAAGGAGCTCACGGCCGAAGAGAAGGCTGTTCTCGATTCTGTTTCATCTGACAAAGAATACGTTATAATAGGACATACCGACGACGTGAAGGTAATACCTAATCCCGAATATTCAGACAACTTTCAGCTTTCCGTAAAGAGAGCCGACTTTTTCAAAAAATTCCTTCTGGATAAGGGTATAGGCGAAAACAGCATAAAGACCATAGGTCTCGGACCTGCTTTCCCCGCTGCAGAAAATAAAAAGGAAGGCCAGCCTCTGAACAGGCGGGCGATACTATATGAGCGAACAAGATAATATAATAAAAATCTCTTATCAGGATTTTTTCAATATACCCCTTAAGAAGTTTTACGAGTATGTCACCGATGTCATGCACGACTTCTCCTATGCCACACACCGAAATCTGAAAGAGGACGAGAACCGCCGACGTGCTGAGATATGGCGCTCATCAAAGAATGAGAACGTCAGCGCACTTGTCTGGATGGAGCTGGTAAAAGGCGGAGCAGAGATAGACCATTACATCGCAACGGACATCCTGCGTACCATGAACGACGAAGGGATGACAAAGCTGTTCTTCTTTACCAATACAGACCTGAATAAGGACACCAAAGAGGTTCTGGACGGAAAAGACCATTATATCTTCACGCCAAAGGACATCATAGAGACCATAGAGGCTCTCGAAGTGAAGAAGATGTCCAGAACGGTGAAAAAACGTAAGAACGTTAAAGTGCCGTCGGGACGTGTGGTAATAAGGAACTATCTGAAAAACAACCCGCCCAAAGGTAAGCGCGTGTTTATAAATACCAGTACGCTCTCCGACCTTGCAGAAAACTATCTGCACCTTGTCAGAGAGACCTTCAACGAGGTAGACAGACTGGACGACATAAACAACCTGAGCCAGGAGACCAAAGATAAATTCAAAAGACTGCAGACAAAGCTGCTCCCTGAGGTCAGAAAGACGCTTTATTTCAAATTCACAGAGAGGTTCGAGTATATCTCACAGACTATATTCAACATAGCGCAGAACCTCGTCATCTACATCGGCTCTCTCATCGAGATGGAGTCCGAAGAGCAGATGAACAAAGCCCGCGATGCAGTGGAAAACGAGCTGGACGTCCTCAGAGGGATAGACGAAAAGCTGGAGGAATTCTACGAAGAGCAGATGAAAAAGACAGAGCGCCTCAGCTATAATCTGCTTTATGTCTCAGTAGGGATAATCGCTTTTATGGCTGTGTTTTATCTGATAATGCTGAAATCTAAATAATAATATTTAAATTTACAAATTTAACGATTGTAAAGCGTTTGCATTTTCATAAGCAATGAATTAAACTTAATGTAACGTAATGTCTTTAACGACAATACTTTTTTGGATTCATTACACAAATTAGGCGGAATGTAGCAGCAAATGGAATATAGCAGCGAAATACTTAACTATATCAATGAGATAGTTCTGGTCGTAAATGACAAGTACCAGATACAATACTGCAGCCCTCAGGTAAAGCAGTTAACCGGTAAGGGACCTGAAAAGGCGACCGGTAAAAAATGTCATATGGTACTTTTCAACAAAATGGAACCATGTAAGGACTGTCAGCTGCATAAACTGCGAGAAAATAAGATCCCCGTCGATATCGAACACGACACCATCACACACAGAGGATTCCGCAAATTATTCTCTTCTAAATTTGTCCAGCTCGAGCAGAATGCTTACGCTGAAATCATGAGCGACATCACCAGCACAAAGAAGCTGATAGACAAGCTCACAAGACACTCAAAAGAGCTGAAAGCATCAAACGTAATTCTCAACCTTAAAAGGAAAGAAACAGAGAAGGAGCACAGGTTTATCCTGCGTACCATCAACTCTCTGAATGACGGCGTCATGGTTGTAAACCCTGATCTGTCTATAAATGTATCAAACACCAGCCTCATCGACATGTGCGGGCTGGAGGGCAGAAAGACCACAGAGATGAAATGCTATGAGGTCTACGGATATACAGAACAGTGTAAAGACTGCCCGCTGCTCGACCCGAAGAATACTCGTGCCTTCCGTGAGGCGCATAACAAAAAGCTCACCGTCACCATGAACCACTTCGACAGATACATAGTCGAAAGTCTGCGTGACACCACAAAAGAGCTGAAGCTGATAGATGAGATAAAGAATCAGCAGGCGACACTGCATGAGAAACAGCGCCAGATGAGCCTCCTGAATGAAGACCTTCTCCGCATGAACGAAAAGCTGAAAGAAGCGCATAAGATCATCGACGAAGAGCTCACACAGGTTGGACAGATACAGGAAAGCCTCCTGCCCGAAGTACTGCCTCAGATAGAGGGATACGATTTCGGCGCATTCTATACACCTGCAGAGCACGCAGGCGGAGACTATTACGACTGTATCGAAATGAGTAACGGATACTGGGGACTCGGCGTGGCCGACGTTTCCGGACACGGTATACCCGCATCCGTCATCATGGCGATAACCAGAGCCATCATGCGCTCATACACATACGACGTCATCTCCTCATCAGAGGCTGTGGCAATGGTTAATGAGATCCTTTGTGACAACATCCACACAAACGACTTTGTCACAATGTTTTATACAGTTTTCAACTCTAAGACAGGACAGCTGAACTATGCCAGTGCCGGCCATAACCCGCTCCTGTTTTATGACAAGTCTGAAATGCTCGTTAAAAAGATCTCCTGCCATGGAATGTTCCTCGGAGCATTTGATATGGTAGAATATGAAGAGGGCGAACTCGAGATAGACTCGGGCGATGTCGTCTTCCTCTACACCGACGGACTGAACGAAGCTATGAACAGATCAAGAGACCAGTACGGATACGACAGACTGATCTCAAAGATCATGATGTTCTCTGCTCTGCCTGTCAGTGAGATGATAGAAAATATCATGGAAGATGTCCGTAATTTCACGCAGGGGCATCCTTTTGAAGACGATATAACAATACTTGCGTTCAAAAAACTCTAAGGAGGATCTGATTATGTTTGAAGTACAGGACAAAGGGGACAAGAAACTGGTTTTCGTGAAAGGAGAGATCAACGCTCAGACAGGTAGTGAGCTTAAGAAGAATATTCTCGATCTCTTCAACTCCACAAATACGGCAATACTCTCTTTCAAAGGGGTGGTTTACATGAACAGCTCCGGTCTGAGAGAGATCATCGACCTGCTCAAAAGCACAAACAAGCTTAAGAAAACACTTATGCTTTGCGAAATGTCTTCTGACATCAGAGAGATGTTTACATTCACAGGTCTGGATAAAGTATTCAAAATATACGAAACACAAGCACAAGCACTGGGGTAAATTATGTCAGTAGAATTCGCCAAATCCGGTGATGTTCTCAAGATTATTGTGCAGCAGGAAGCAGACGGCAAGGTGCTCGAAGAAGCATCCAGAAAGCTTCTCGAAGAAAAAGGGGTGACGAAAGTCAGCCTCGACCTCAAAGACTGCTACTATATACAAAGCAAGGCCCTCGCAGGGCTTATCGCATTTAAGAAGAACGCTTCCAAAATAGGTGCGGACTTTGTTATTACAAACGTGAGCGAAAATGTTTTTCAGGTACTGGAAATGTCTAACCTCACTATGTATTTCACAATAGAAGAGGACTTCAGCACATACCTTCCCGATGAACTTGTCGAAAAGTTCTTCGAGGCAGACTATGCAGACAGGGTTTCAGACTTTATGGCCGAGAACATGAACGACGAATATCGTCAGAAGATGTTAGAGCTTATGGAATCCGACGAGCCTACTCTGAAATACTACGCTATCCTCACCCTGGGCAAGGCACACGACTATGCCTCTGAGGATATGATTAAAGATGCACTGGACAGCGACATACCACAGGTGGTCAAGGCAGCGATCCTTGTCCTCGGATGGTTTGGCGATACCGAAAGTAAAGAAAAAATATATAAGTTCCTCGACTGTGACCTTGAGGACCTGCGTGAAGCTGCAGCAGCTTCCATAGCCCTGCTTTCAGACGAATCTGATGCAGAGCGTCTCGGACAGATGCTCATGAGCGAAGACCCCTCCGTAAGGAAGGTCACCGTGCAGGCTCTTACTCTCATCAACGACGAAAAGGCATTTGAGCTGCTCACAGGCAGACTGGAAGAAGAGCAGAGCGACGATGTCGCATCCGTCCTCGTGAGAGCCGTCTCATCCTTTAACAAAGAAGGTGTCTCCGACATCCTCATAAAGGCTATGGAGCGTGACTCCATAAAAGTGAGAGAAGCAGCAGCGGGCGGACTTGCAAAGATCAAGGCGAAGGACAAACTTAATGAAATACTCGCCAGAGTCACAGATAACGACTCTTGGGTTGGTTATTTCGCCGTGAAGGCCTGTGGAGAGATATGCTCGGCTGCAGAGGCAGGAAAGCTGCAAGACGCTTTCCCTCAGGTAGACGAAAATGTAAAACTCGCCATCGTAGAAGCACTGGGTAAGATCGACAGTGACTTCAGCGAATTTTACCTCTCTATTCTCGACGACGACAACGAGGACATCCGTAAGGAAGTTCTCTCTGCTCTGGTCAACGACAACAAAGAGCTGGCAGCAGAAGCAGCCACCACACTCTTTGCTCAGGACAGGAGCTGGATCGTCAGATATAAGGCTCTCGAGATACTTGCTGCGCTTAAGCCGAAGGGATACCTTGACCTCTTAAAAAGCGGTCTGGCGAACGACGACAACAAGTATGTTAAAGAAAAGATACAGTCTGTTTTGGATGAGCTATGATAAGTACAGGCACTATAAAAATTAAAGATGACGAGTTCGTTGAGCTGAAAGATATCATCTACAAGAACGCCGCCATCGCCTTTGCCGACAGCAAAAAGTACCTGATAGAGAACAGGCTTTCCAAAAGGCTTCAGGAGCTCAACTTCTCCAGCTTTAAGGATTATATCTACTATCTGAAGTATGATCCGAAAAAGCGTGAGGAGATGGAAGTTCTCCTTAATCAGGTAACGATAAACGAGACCTACTTCCTGCGTGAAAGAGCGCAGATGGACCACATGATAAAGAACGTAATCCCCGACCTTATCGCAAAGGGGAAGCGCTCCATACGCATCTGGTCTGCTGCATGTTCATCAGGCGAGGAGCCATACTCCATCGCCATGCTCTTAAACGAGGCCGGTCTGTTTGCTAAAGCCAATATTGAGATACTCGCCACAGACATCAACACAGAGGTGCTCGGCATAGCTCAGAAAGGGCTTTACAGAACTATATCGTTCCGTGGTGTGCCGCCTGCGATACAGCAGAAATACTTTACCAAAGACGGCTTCACCTTTAAGATCGACCCTATGATAATGAGCAAGGTAAAATTCTTCCAGGGGAACCTCCTCAGCCCTATGATAAACGCTAAGGTGGGCAGACTGGATGTTGTATTCTGCCGAAACGTGCTCATATACTTTGATATACCTGCTAAACAGAAGGTAATAGAGACCTTCCATAAGGCTCTCGGCGTACCGGGTGCACTTTACCTCGGTCACTCAGAGACACTTAACAAGATTTCTGACGCCTTCAAAATGGAAAACTTCGGAGGCGGTATCATCTACAGGAAGTAAGGATGTGCTTATGGGGTAAGTCCTACTGAATTTCGCCAGATACTCACGCACTCATCCGCTGTGGAGAAAGTGCAGGATGTTCAGGACAGAGCCGGAGAGACCCGAAACGTCTTCGTCACTCAGGAGATGAAGGAAGAGGTTGAGAAACGTGCAAAATCCGTGAACGAATCCGAAGAATCTGAAGGAAAGTCTGTAAATGCCGACGAAAGGAAGAAGCAAGAGCAGGAACAGCAGCAGAAAGAAGAACGGGAACGTAGAAAAGAAATAGCCAAGCGTCTCGCCAGAGACACGGGGCATAATATTGATCTGGAAGCATAAATGTCTATTTGCAAGCTGATGGTTTACCACGAGGACGACTTCTCCATACTGAACGGGAACATCCTCAGTGATACACCGCTCACGATAGAACTTAACGGGGCAGACATCGATAAACTCGGTGCTGCCCTTTGTTTAAAACTGAAATGGTACGACAGCATCATCACTCACCATGCAGAAGTGAAGCTCCTCAGCGCCGATGGCCAGACGGTAAAGCTGGAAAAGGTCAAAGACCTCGGCTCTACCGAAAATGACAGCCACTTCATCGAGTTCAAAGAATACTTTGAGATAAAGACCGCAGACGAGGATGAAAAGGGCGAGCTGCGCTATCGTGTGGACAAGCTGAACAACCGCTTCCGCAGCACACTGTCTAACCAGATAAAGAAGGTTATCACAGACGAAACCCTCACCAATCAGTACATACTGAAGATGCTGATGAAGATAGACTCCAAGCTGGACGAGCTGATAGACACCCTGAAAGAGGATGAAAAGCTCGAAGGACTCTCTGAAATGCGCACGCTCGGGCTGGGCGGCGGAGGGCTGTCTTTCATCTATGACGGATGCAGAGTCTCCGTTGGAGACACCGTCTATGTGCAGTCCATGCCGAAAAACGGCTCCGGGCTGAACTTCTCCGCTTTATGCACTGTCACCGATGTGATACCCTACGGCGAAAAATGTATCTGTGAGGCAGACTTCAGCCATCTGGACGAGAGCACCAGAGAAGCCGTAATTCACTACATTTTCCAAAAAGATAGAGAAACTCTCAAGAGGAACAGAGCCTGATGAACCCTATGACACTCATAGGCATTGCATTTTTGCTTATATGCGTGCTTTTCATATTTATGCTTATCACCATCTCGAAGATAAACTCCATCCATAAAAAAGTGACGGATGTCAGCCCTAATGACCTCTATCCATTCATGGAGGAGATGCGTGAGCTCGTAATAGAGAGCGAGCGTGTTGCAGATAAGCTAGAAGACGCTGTGAGACAAAAGGAAGAGATGCTCGAGGATCTGGCAGCTCTGGTGGATGAAAAGCTGAAAAGGCTGGAAACCATTCAGGATGATGAACCTCCGAAAAGGATGATACCCAGACCTGCAGCAAGACCTGAATATGACGATATAGACGATTCCTACGATACATACGCCCCCACTATGCAGCCACAGCCTAATCCATCGGGCGTTAGCATACGTGAGCAGATATCCGATCTGGTGCTGATGGGGCTTTCGGATAACGACATAGCCACAAAGCTGAACGTATCCATAACGGAAGTACAGCTTGTAAAGAGAATGAGCGCAGACTGATATGAACATCTTCTGGCCTGAGGGCCTGCAGAACCTAGCGGATAAAGGTGAGATCACCTTCAAAGACGGCGAACGCCTGAACCTTAACGTACTGCGCAAACTCGACAACGGCATGTATCTCATCAACCTTAAAGGTAAATCATTCACAGCACAGCTACAGACCGAACCCGAAGGGAAGATGATACGGGCTGAGGTTGTAAAATCCGAAAACGGCACGCTGATGCTGAAGATAATCCCCAACGCAGACCAAAGCGCAAACCCCGCACAGATCACAACCACGACAACACAGCAGGCACGCTCTGTCTTTCAGCTGATAGCAGGTACCACCACAGCACCGCAGGGCACAGGCGCAGAGCCTAAGACAGTGCTGCAGCTCCCCGCAGGGACGATCAACGCACAGGCAGGGGAAAAGGTCGACATACAAATACTGAAAACTCTGGACAACGGCAACACGCTCCTGTCCATTAAAAATAACCTGTTCGAAGTGAAGCTGGACGCACAGCTTCTTAAAAACCTGACGGCAGAGGTGACAAAGGCAGACTCTAAGATGATAGAGCTGACCATGGATAAACTGCCTGTGCAGAATCTGGACACAAACTTTGTAAAGCAGGAGGTCGGCGGATTCGACCTCGCAAAACTGATGAAGGCATTCGGTAAATTCCAGAAACTGGACGTGCAGAACATGACTCCCGAAGCACTGAAAAGCGCAGTGAAAAACAGCGGACTCTTCATGGAGAATAAGCTGATGAACGGTGAATCGCTGGCAGGGGATGAAAAGGCGCAGGCATACGTCAACTCCGACACGGGAGCTAAAGAAGGTATAACCCGTATGCAGGTGACGAATATGCTATTGGCGGGCGGTCTGCTCACCTTTCTGAAAACAGAGGATGAGAACATCGACGACACCTATATGCGCTTTAAAAAAGGTGAAAACGGACAAAATATTTTATATGTATCCACAAAGTTCTCACAGCTTGGTGATACAATGATGATAATACGCTCGCTGAACAACACCCACGATGTGATAGTCAAAACAGAGACAGACATTTCAGAAGAGCTGAAAGGCCTGCATCTGGACAGAGCCCGCATACACTGGGCGCAGTTCAACCCCAGAGATAAAGAAACCATGAATGTGAAAAAGGATATAGTTTTCAACATGGGCAATTTCGAGGTGATAATCTGATGGAAATCAGCATAGATACCATAAAGCAGTTTTTGATGAGTACATCCGAGTATTCGATAACTATACTCGCCGCCTTTCTCAGCTATTTCATAGTAAAGACCATCTTTACAAGGGTGATAACGGCACTTTTCGAAAGGACAAAGAACAAGATAGACGACATACTCATCGACTCAAAGGTGTTTAAGCAGCTTTCCCTCATTGCTCCCGCACTTGTTTTCATCTATGCCAAAGAGATAATAAACATGCGCCCGGAGATCAGCCAGATCATCGCCGCATACATCGGCGTGAACGTCACGCTGATAATCATCCGACTTTTTACACTTATCAACAAGATATACAATACTTTTGAAATATCGGACACACGACCCATCAAAGGATACATACAGATGGCACAGGTGCTGGCGGGGTTTCTCGGCATCATAGCATCAGTATACATAGCCATTGGCAAATCACCGCTCGGCTTCATAAGCGGGCTGGGAGCCATGACGGCTGTCCTTATGCTGATATTCAAAGACACCATCCTCTCCTTCATAGCGGGTATGCAGCTTATGTTCAACGACCTTATCCACAAGGGCGACTGGATAGAAGTGCCCCAGTTCGGAGCGGACGGAGATGTCGTAGACATAGCCCTCTATAACGTGACAGTGCAGAACTTTGACAAAACTATCGTATACATCCCCACAAGCAAGCTGATGGACGGCTCTTTCAAAAACTGGCGCGGGATGAAGGAAGCAGGCGGACGAC
Organism: Deferribacterales bacterium; assembly: GCA_050253075.1. GTDB lineage: Bacteria > Chrysiogenota > Deferribacteres > Deferribacterales > Geovibrionaceae > Denitrovibrio. The sequence continues at coordinate 407,857 of JBFWJS010000001.1, read as the reverse complement.
GCATCAAAAGATCTATCAACATAGACCAGTCATCCATACGCTTTTTACATAAGGATGATATCGAAAGGCTGAAACATATAAACCTTATCAGCGACTACCTCGACTCGAAGCTGAATGAAGACGTGGATGCCGACGGCACAGACCCGAACCGAAGAAAGCTGACAAATGTCGGTACTTTCAGAGCATATATAATAAACTATCTAAAGGCGCACCCGAAGATACGGAAGGACCTCACATTGCTTGTGAGACAGCTCCCGCCCGGCCCGGAGGGGCTGCCTATCGAGATATATGTTTTCACCAATGATACCGACTGGATAGTCTATGAAGGGATCCAGTCCGACATCTTTGACCACCTGCTGGCGGCCGTGAATGAATTTGACCTTTCCGTATTTCAGCACCCCGCAGGGAGTGATATAAAGAAACTGGTATCAAGTTCCTGATATTATTGTCGATTATAACTTTGAATATGTACGGGGAGAAACACAGATGTTTGGCTCAAAAAAATTTACAGTAACCGTAGCCGGCAGCGGACATGCCTTTGAGGTGAAAAGCGGCGCTAACCTTTATCACCTTCTGCGTGAGAATAACCTTATAGAAAAGAAGCTCTGTGACGGAAGCGGACAGTGCGGAAAATGTAAGGTGAAGGTATCGGGGCAGTCTGTCAACAAACCCACAAAGAAGGAACGCCTTGTCCTCGCAGAGGCAAGCATCGACGCGGGCATGAGGCTCGCCTGTCAGTACGGCATAAAATCAAACATCACTGTAGACACTCAGGCAGCGGCCAAATTCGAAGGGACGGACCCGAACATCGTCAGCCTTAAGATCAAAAAGAGCGACGGGCAGATAATCGAAGAGAACGAATTCAAATCTGTGCTCTCCACAGAAATGTTTATAAAAGAAGCCGATCAGAAACCGAGCAAACCCGAAGTTATCGAGGATTTCAGCGATGAAGTTATCGTAGACGACCTTGTATATGACGAAAGACCGATAGCAGAGATAGCCGCCGAACAGGGCGACACCATAGAGATCAGAAAATACGAAGAGAACGAACATAAAGACGACGACGCATCCTTCAGCAATGACGGACTGCTCCTCGTACAACAGCAGGGTTTCATACTCTATTACCATTACAGCGCAGCCCTCAGCAGTGTTGTGAACAAGGGCGAGGTGAGAACATCCGAAAGGCTCACGAAGATACTCGAGGATCAGCTTATATCAGACTTTATCCACAATAATATCGACATTACAGACATCGAGCGTGTGATAGTTGTCCTAGACGAGCCGTACTTCGAAGGTGAGGAAATGTTCGGACTGGTGAAATATAAGTCTATGGAGCTGGGCGACCTGCTTGTGGAAGTTTTACAGCCGAGGGAAAACCACAGAGACCTCGTTAGGTTCATGCGTTTCGTAAACCAGACCCCGGGAAAGAAACTGCTAATACCTCTCGATAATATTGAAAAGGCGCACTTCCTCGACGAAGGAAACCTTTATGATATGTCTGCAGGGTTCATAGACTGCGATTCCCTCTTCGGCATGTCTGAATTCAGGGGTAAAAACCCGATAGTGACCATCAGCAAAGACCTGCTGAACGTGGCTGTGAAGGATGATTTCCACCAGCCGGATTCTATATCATTCACGGTATTCTTCCGCACTGCCGCACTCCTTATGAAGAACGGGCTCGCAGACCGCAGGCTAAACCTGTACGACAGAGCAGACGTAATGGACGACTGCCCTCTTGAGCTCACCGTGAAGCTGAGCGTTAAAGGCGATGTGAAAAGATTCAACCTCTACCGCAAACAGGGGATAGAGCTCTATATAGACCAGAAAGCACTCGACAGCCTTCACAGGCTGCGTGTTTTCATCCATTCGGTTATCTCATACACAGAGAAGCAGTTCGGACGCATCGACGATGTCGTTTTCTATTCACTGACAGACAGTGATACACTAGCAGACGACCTTATCTCTCTCTCTGCAATACCTAAGAAATACGAAAAAAAGGTGAAAACCTTCTCCGGCGACCCGACAATGTCTGCCGTGCAGTTCTTCCTTGAAAGGGATATCAGCAGATATTTCCAAAAGAGATTCGGCAAACAGCACTTCATCAGCCTTGAAGATGACCCTGTGTTTATCGAAACACAGCGTTCATGCACCTTCTAGTCGCTTAGGAGCGACGGCCGAATTATAAGAAGTGTTTTGTACTTCCTCGTTTAGCGGCTCGTGCTACTCGCCTATGAAGTTGACGGTCATTCTGAGGAAGAACATTTATGTTCTTACGTAAGAATCTAAAACCATATTTAATATATTCTATCGGCTGAGATCATTACGTCACTCCGTTCCTCATGATGACATTATCACGTAAGTAAGTGACCGGCGGGATCGGTAAGGTCATACTGTCAGACAATTCCAAGACTTTGTGATAAAAGGTAGGCGAGCCTACTTGAAGCAGTCGTAGAGAGCTTGCTCAAGGTCTGCCGCACGGACAGGCTTGTTAAGGTAGAGACATGCTCCGTGGTCTGCTGTTTCTTTGAAAGATTTATAAGATCCGAAAGCCGTGATGACTATCTTCTTCGCTTTATCATTCTTTTTATCAAGCTGTTCGATGAATTCCACACCGTTCATCTTCGGCATGTGCAGGTCTGTGATGATAAGGTCGTACTCTTCCACAGAGGCCTTTGCCAGTCCTTCCATACCGTCTGCGGCCATATCCACATGGTGTCCGCCCATTTTAAGTATTTCGGTATAGCCTAAGCGTGTGTGCTCTTCATCATCTACTACTAATATTTTAAGTTCCTGCATGTTATCTCTCGTTATCGTATTTTATGATCTCGCCGTGCTGATATATAGGGAACACGGTGGAGACAGTATTTTTATAAACAAGCTGCTGGCGTCCTTCGAAAGCTGTCAGCATTGTATAGTTATCAAAACCGATGAGGCTGCCGCGTATCTTAACCCCGTTTATAAGGAAGCTGATGATAGGCGAGCGTGATTTACGCACCTCGTTAAGGAATATATCCTGCATAGGCGGGCGTGTGTGACGTGGGTGTTTACCCTGATGTGCGTTGTAATATATCTTCGAAATATAGTCGATATCAACAACGGTCTTTGCCGCTGCAACAGTAGCTATGTCATTCTTATTTAACATAATTTTCAATTCAGCATCATCGATAATGATGTGGTACTGATCAAAATCCTCTACACGCCCTCTGAACCTCTCCTTGTTTTTCATGATGAACATAAGGGGGATCTTTTTTGTACGTGCGTTATGCATGAATACAAATTCTATCTGTGCGTGAAAAGTTGATGAATTATCCATTACAATGAGCCTTCCTAAAAATTAAAAAACCAAACCTAATAACCTTGGTTTAAATGATTATAAAGTGTTTAGTCCTGTTGACAAGTTTTTATTTTTTCCACGTAATTATAGCCGATGTTTTACTTTTTTTTCAATTGTGTTTAATATGTGGAAAGTACGTAAATGATTTCCACAGTTTTCGACGAGCAAAAATCATTGACAAATTTGGTCAAAATCGCTTGTCAACAATTTCCAAATAGCTTATTATTACTACAACTATATTTATAATATAATACTAAGAGGTCACTATGCGTTTTAAGGCCGTAAAAGATGAAATCTACCCCTTCATACAATTTGCAAACAGTTTTACCAGCCCTAAGAACCTCAATACGGTTCTGCAGAACATCCTCATAGATGCTGAATCAGACGGTATAACCCTTCGTGCAACAGACATGCAGGTCGGTTTCTCAGGAAAGGTAGCCGTTTCAGTTGAAGAGACAGGTACAGCAACAGTATCAGGTAAGAAACTTTTAGACATCATAAAAGAGATACCTGACGGATCAGTTATAGATTTCTCATTTGACGGATCAAAGATCAATATTGATTCAGGAAAATCTAACTTCAAACTCTCTACCATCGATTTTTCTCAGTTCCCTACTATGGCAGAGATAACACCCGAATATTACCTGAAGATAAAGTCTTCCATGCTTTATGACCTTCTTAAAAAGACAAGCTTCTGCATCTCAACAGATGCATCTAAGATAGAGTACACAGGATCACACATGGCTGTTTACGGAGATAAGCTCGAGATATCCGCAGCGGACTTCCAGCGTATCGCCACCAGCAGCATAAAATTCGACGAGGAATACTCTAACGAATTTATGATCAACATACCTCGTAAGACTGTTACAGAGCTTCTTAAAATTCTCGATCAGGATGAATACATCGAGGTCGAAACAGACAGAAGACAGATAGTCTTCACCATAGGCGAGATAAAGATATTCAGCAAACTGATAGAAAAGTACATCAAGAGCATCACAAAGCTCTTCACTAACGAGCTCCCTATGCAGGCTAAGCTGAGAAAGTCGGAGTTCCTCGACGTTGTCAAAAGGGTATCTGCCATCACCAGCGAAGTGACACACGGTGTCGTGCTTTCATTCAAACCGGGCACGCTGACTATCTACTCCCTTGAGACAGAATACGGCACAGGACACGAATCCATAGACGATTTCGAATACAACGGTCAGCCTATAGACATCATCTTCAATGCTAAACATGTCGCAGAGATGGTTTCAAACATAGACACAGACTATTTCAAGCTGCATATGATGGGTGAGAGAAACCCTGCAGTTATACTCCCTGAATCTGGCGAGTATAAATACCTTGTAGTACCAATCTCTATCAACAGGTACTAATGTATACCAAAAGGGTCAGGCTTTTAAATTTTCGTAATCATGCCGACTCTATTTACGACTTTGAAGATATAAACTACATTGAAGGGGACAACGGAACGGGCAAGACATCCGTTCTGGAGTCCCTTTTTGTTTTGTTCAGTTTAAAGAGCTTCCGCCAGCAGACGGTCAAAAAGGCTATCATGTTCAAGCACGACGTTTTTCAGGTTTCAGCCAAATGCATCGATGATGATGTCGAACGCACATTCCACTACAAATACGATACTACGGCAGAGCTTCGTGATGAAGAAGGGAAGATAACCAATAAGGCCGAATACCTCGCTATGCATCCTGTCATCTGCTACAGTCCTGAATACGGGCAGATTGTCTCGGACGATCAGGACGACAGGCGCAGATTCATAGACAGACTTTCCTTTCAGATCGACAGAGGTCATTTTGACCGCCTGACAGATTTGAGGAAGCTGAACAGTATGAAGGTAGCCGAGCTGAAGAAAGATCGTTTAAACAGGGCATACATCGATTCTATTAACGAAAAAATAGTCGAGCTCTCTGAAAAGATATCCGGAACGAGGGCATGCACCTCAGGACAGATTAATGACTTTATGGGTCAAACCTATGCTGAGCTTGGGTTTGACGACGGTTTCAGGCTCGATTACCGCAGTAATGTGAAGGACAAGTCACTCCTTTCGAAAGAAATGGATGAAAGAAGGCTGATTTACGGAAGCTCGAGAGACAGATTTTATTCCGTTTCTGAGGGGCGCGTTTACGACAGATTCTCATCATTCGGACAGAAGAAAACATTTATCCTTATAACCCTCGCATCAGGGCTTAAATTGCTTGAGAAAAGCGGTAGAAATGGTATAATCACAATGTTGGACGATTTCGAAGCGGGGCTTGATGAAAAGCGGGTTTCGAAACTGTTCGAGCTTTTCCACGGGAGTGCTCAGATTTTTATTACAGGCGTTAAAAACAGACATTTTCCTAACAATCATACTATCAACATACAGGTGAAAGATGGAGAACAAACCTAATAGCTACAGCGAAGACAGTATTCGCGTGCTGGAGGGTCTTGAGGCAGTACGTCAAAGACCCGGAATGTATATCGGCTCAGTCGGACAGAGAGGTCTGCACCATTTGGTGTACGAAGTTATAGATAACTCTATCGACGAGGCTTCAGCAGGATACTGCGATCAGATCAATATCATAATCCATATTGACGGATCAGTTACTGTTGAAGACAACGGTCGAGGTATCCCGGTAGGTATACACCCGAAGGTGGGCAAGCCTACTGTCGAGGTCATTATGACCACGCTGCACGCAGGCGGTAAATTCGATTCCGGTTCATATTTTGCATCGGGCGGTCTGCACGGTGTGGGTGTTTCCGTTGTGAACGCCCTTTCAGAGTTTGCCGAAGTCACAGTTAAGCGTGACGGCGGAGTATATTACCAAAGATACGAAAGAGGTAACCCTGTCACCGAATTCAAAAAGACAGGCGAAACCACCAAGAACGGAACAAAGGTCACATTCAAACCTGACCACGAGATATTTGAAACCCTTGAGTTCTCTTATGAGACACTCACAAGGCGTTTCCGTGAGCTCGCATACCTTAACAGCGGTCTTAAGATCAAAGTTACCGACGAGCGCTACGACAACACCGACGAATACCACGCAGAAGGCGGTATCGTCAGCTATATCAAGTTCCTGAACAAGGCTAAGACACTCATTATTCCTGACCCTATTTACCATACTGAAATGTATGAAGAGAAGGTTCAGGTTGAGTTTGCTATAGTTTATAACGACTCATACACAGAAAATCTGTATTCATTTGTCAACAATATCTACACAGAGGAAGGCGGAACCCATGAGGCGGGCTTTAAGGCCGGTTATACAAAAGTTTTCAACAACTTTGTCAACAAACACGGACTTAACAAAGATAAGGTTAACCTCTCAGGTGATGACGTGCGTGAAGGTATGTCCGCCATCATATCCATAAGGCTGAACGAGCCTATTTTCGAAGGCCAGACAAAGACGAAGCTCGGCTCTGCCATTGCTAAGTCAGCCGTTGAAAACATTATGGGTAAATATCTGCCTGACTTCTTCGAAGAGAATCCTTCGGTAGTTAAGAAGATTATGGACAAAGCTCTGCAGGCTTTCCGTGCGAGAGAAGCAGCGAGAAAGGCGAAGGAACTGACCAGAAGGAAGAATGTTCTCGAAGTTTCCACACTTCCGGGAAAACTCGCCGACTGTCAGGAAAAAGACCCTGCGCTCTCTGAGCTCTTCATAGTCGAGGGTGATTCTGCGGGCGGTTCTGCAAAGCAGTGCCGTGACAGACGTACACAGGCTATCCTTCCGCTGAAGGGTAAGATCCTCAACGTTGAGAAGGCACGCTTTGATAAGCTCCTCGGAAGCCAGGAGATCAGAGCCCTCATAACAGCAATGGGTACAGGTATCGGAAAGGACGATTTCAACATTGAAAAACTCCGCTACCATAAAATAATAATCATGACGGATGCCGATGTCGACGGTGCTCACATCTCAACACTCATCATGACATTCTTCTTCCGTTATATGACGGAGATAATCGAAAGAGGCTACCTCTATATGGCTAGCCCACCCCTTTATAAAGTTAAAAAAGGTAAATATGAGAGATATATACAGAACGAAGACGTGATGACTGACTACCTCCTTGACCTCGGTCTTGAGGGTGTCGACATTGCCCATGTTCAGCCTCACAGATATAAAGAGCTCCTGCAGAACCTTATAAAGCTGAACCGTATGGTCACTAAGTTTGAGAAGAAAGGATACAGCCGTAAACTTGTAAAACTCATTGCTACTTATGACGAACTCACATACGACAAGCTCGAAGATAAGTCTTTTGTAGATGGACTCTTTGCTGCTATGAACGAGAACGGGATACTCGAGAACTATGTCGAGAAAGATGTTCAGTTCAATGAAGAGTACGGCAGATACAATATACTGCTCACATCAAACTCTCAGATAATATCAGTCAATACAGATCTGCTCTCCACACCGGAGTTCAGAGAGCTGCGCAGACTCGGTGTATATCTGAAAGAGATAGGCAAAGCGCCGTATAAGATAAATGTAGACGGAGAGATAGTGAACTTCGAAACTCTTACCGAGTTCGTTACATACATCGAACAGAGAGGTAAGAAGGGACTCGGCGTTCAGCGATATAAAGGTCTCGGTGAAATGAACCCCGAGCAGCTCTGGGAAACAACAGTGGATCCTGAGCGCAGGACACTTTATAGAGTGCGTATCGAAGATGCCGAAATGGCAAACGAGCTTTTCTCACTGCTTATGGGTGATGTTGTCGCCCCAAGACGTGAGTTTATCGAAAACAACGCACTTAACGTTAGAAATCTGGATATTTAGGTGAATTAATGGCTGATACAAGTAAAACTATCGACATTAGTATAGAAGAATCGGTAAAGAATAGTTATCTCGATTATGCGATGTCCGTTATCGTGGGTCGAGCTCTTCCTGATGTCCGTGACGGCCTTAAGCCTGTTCACAGACGTTCGCTCTTCTCCATGAACGAGATGGGCGTACATTACAACAAAGCATATAAGAAATCCGCACGTATCGTCGGTGACGTTATCGGTAAGTATCACCCACACGGTGACTCTGCCGTATATGACACTATCGTACGTATGGCACAGGATTTCTCACTCCGCTATCCTCTCGTAGACGGACAGGGTAACTTTGGTTCTGTCGACGGAGACTCCGCAGCGGCGATGAGGTATACAGAGATCAGACTTTCTAAGATATCAGACGATATCCTTGCTGACCTCGATAAAGACACGGTAGACTTCGCTGAGAACTATGACGGTTCGATGACAGAGCCTGTTGTGCTCCCTACACGTATACCGACACTCCTTGTAAACGGTACAAGCGGTATCGCCGTCGGTATGGCTACAAACATACCACCGCACAATATCACTGAGATTATCAGTGCTTTAAAGCACATGATAGATAATCCTGAATACAGCACAGAGGATATTCTGGGGCTTATCAAAGGACCTGACTTTCCCACTGCCGGTATAATAATGGGCAGCAGGGACATTCAGACTGCTTACCGCACAGGACGCGGCTCTATCATTATCCGTGCGAAGGTTCAGTTTGAAGAGACTAAAACAGGTAAGCCTGTGATAGTCGTCCGTGAGATACCTTATCTTGTAAACAAGGCCTCTATGATCGAGAAGATCGCCGAACTTGTTCAGGATAAAAAGATAACAGGCATCACAGACCTTAGAGACGAGTCTGATAAAGACGGTATCAGGGTTGTAATAGAGCTGAAAAAAGGCGAAAACGTAGATGTTGTGCTGAACAGACTTTATAAGTTCACTCAGCTTCAGACATCTTTCGGTTTCAACATGGTTGCCATCGTAGACGGTAAACCTCAGACCCTTACTCTTCAGCAGATACTTGAGGAATTCCTGAAACACAGGATAACAGTCGTTACCCGCAGGACAAAATTCCTCCTTGCTAAAGCAGAGGCAAGACTCCACATATTAGAAGGACTTATCAAAGCTGTGGAAAACATAGATGAGGTCATCAAGACCATCAAAGCATCTAAGGATACACCATCAGCTAAGATAAACCTCTGTGAGAAATTCGGATTTTCCGAGATTCAGGCTCAGAGCATCCTGGAGATGAGACTCCATAAGCTGACCGGTCTGGAGATCGAAAAGCTGAAAGAAGAGTACGAAGCTACTCTCAAAGATATCGAATACTACAAGAGCATCCTCGGCAGCAGACCTGTTATGATGGGCGTTATCAAAGACGAGCTGCAGGAAGTTCTCGATAAATACGGCGACGAAAGAAGAACAGAGATAGCTGCCGGACTTCAGGAATTCGAAGATGAAGACCTCATCCCGAATACTGAAAAGGTAGTTACTATGACCCACAGCGGTTATATCAAATCTACGCTTCTTTCCAGCTATCAGGCACAGAAACGAGGCGGAAAGGGCAAGATGGGCGCAGGAAGCAAGGAAGAAGACTTCGTAGAGCGCATCATCGTCACCACAAACCACACAAGGATGATGTTCTTCACCAATACAGGTAAAGTACATTACCTTAAGGTTTATGCGCTTCCCGAAGCTCAGAGAGACGCAAAGGGCAGACATATTTCAAACCTGCTCACACTCGAACCGGACGAATACGTAGCATCAGTGCTTCCGCTGCCTACAGAGATAGACGGCAAGTACCTCTTCTTCGCTACTAAGTCCGGTACTATTAAAAAGACAAGCCTTGAGGAATTTAGCAGCGGACGAAGCGGCATCGTAGCCATTAAGCTCCGTGACGGAGACGAGATACTCACTGCGGATATCACCACAGATGAAGATACCGTCATCCTCTCTACAAAGGCAGGAAAGACTATACAGTTCAGCTCCACAGATGCCAGACCTATGGGCAGAAGCACAAGCGGTGTCCGAGGCATCACACTGGAGTCCAGAGACGAGCTCATGAGCATGGAGGTTCTCACAGGAGCACCTTACATTCTCTCCGTTACATCCGCAGGTTTTGGTAAATGCACACCTGTGGAGGAATACAGAGTTCAGACCAGAGGCGGTAAGGGTCTTAAACTTTGCCGTGTAAGCCCGAAAACAGGCTTTGTGGTCGGAGCGAAACAGGTTACGGATAATGATGAGGTGATGATCATCACCAAATTCGGAAAAACAATCCGTACAGAGGTAAAAGGCATCTCTAAAATGGGCAGGGACACAATGGGTGTTAAGCTCATGGATACAGGTGAGGACGATATCATCGCATTCGCAGTTGTAAAAGAGGGTACAATCAATGGCGACAGTAATGGACGGGAAGGCTCTGGCAGCGAAGATCAGAGCGGATCTGAAGACTAGAGTAGCTGAGCATAAAAGTAAACACGGTCGCGGGCCAGGGCTTGCGGTCTTCCTGGTGGGGGATGACCCTGCCAGCGAGATTTACGTTAGTAATAAGAATAAAGCGTGCGTTGAGGCGGGCATAAAGTCCGTCGTCATCCGCATGCATGAAAGCACTCCGACGGAAGAACTTCTCGCCGCAGTGGAAAAGTATAATAAGGACGACACCATTCACGGTATCCTTGTTCAGCTCCCGCTGCCTAAGCACATAGATGAAAAGAAGATAATATATGCCATCGACCCCGCAAAGGACGTCGATGGCTTTCACCCTTTCAACGTAGGACTTATGTATACGGGTGATAAGGGTCTCGCACCATGCACCCCCGCAGGCTGTATGAAGATACTCGACGAGTACAACATCAGCACAAGGGGTAAGAATGCCGTGGTCGTCGGTGCGAGCAATATCGTCGGCAGACCGATGAGCGCAATGCTCCTCGCCGCTGACTGTACTGTCACCACATGCCATATATACACACAGAATCTGAAAGACTATACAAGCAAGGCGGATATCCTTGTCACTGCCATCGGATGCCCTGAGTTCTTCAAGGCGGAGCATGTGAAAGAGGGTGCCGTTGTCATAGACGTAGGTATAAACAGAGTAGACGGCAAGGTTGTCGGTGATGTCGCCTTTGACGAAGTTTCAGAGAAGGTCAGCCACATAACACCTGTGCCCGGGGGCGTCGGTCCTATGACCATAGCCATGCTTCTTGATAATACCGTAAAGGCTTTCGAAGCTACTCTGGACTGATGGAAACTATCTATGCGGCGCTGAGTCCGCTGGTATCATCTGCTGTTATTACTGTCCGCATATCGGGTGAAAGGGCACCGGATGTCCTGAAACACCTTGATGTGAATGAGCTGCGCCCACGGATGGCAGCACACACGGAGTATAACGGATCGGTCAGAGACGATGTACTTGTCACATACTTTAAATCACCCGCTTCATACACAGGTGAGGATGTCATAGAGATATCCTTCCACGGAAACCCGCTGATAGTACAGTCTGCCTTCGCAGATTTTGAAAAGCTCGGTTTCAGAGGTGCAGAGCCGGGTGAATTTACCAAGAGAGCCTTCCTGAACGGAAAGATGGATCTGACACAGGCTGAGTCTGTGGCTGAACTCATCGATTCAAAGACGAGAAAGGGGATAGACTATTCCTATTCTCAGCTCAAGGGCTCCATGCGCAAAGAGATCGAAGGGATCAGAGATATATTCATAAACATACTCACGGTTGTGGAGGCTCACATCGACTTCCCCGAGGAAGACATTGAGGAAGCACACGAGAAGATCGTCTTTGATAACCTAAAGACACTCCGAACTGCTGTGACAGAGATACTTAACTCGTACTCAACACACAAGATTCTGCGTGATGGATATCGCATCGCCATAGTGGGTAAGCCTAATACGGGGAAATCATCCCTGATGAACTACCTGCTGAAAGAGGATAGGGCGATAGTCTCCGAAGTGGCAGGAACCACAAGGGACTACATAGAGAGCTCATTTGTGCTGAACGGTGTGCCCGTATCGCTTGTGGATACGGCGGGGATGCGCTTTACAGACGATGCCATAGAAAAGGCGGGGATAGAGAAGACTATATCCCTGATAAACGATGCAGACCTTGTGATAGTGCTGCTCGACAGCTCCCGAGAGCTGAATCACGAGGACGAAAATGTCCTTGATATCACTAAAGATATGGAAAGGCTTGTGGTATCGAACAAGTCTGATGCTGAAAATCTGCTTGAATACTCCGGAATAGACTGCTATGTATCCGTGAAGCACGGTGAAAACATGAAATGCTTCATCGATAAGTGTGCGGAGAAGGTTGCTCTTTCCGATGGAGATACATATAGTAAATCTGTGATGGTCACCGAGAGGCAAAAGAGGTATTTCGACCAGATAGCGGAATCTGTGGAGAAACTTTTAGGTTTTTCTGAGATAGATTTTGATATTTTCGAATTTGAACTCAATTCTTCTCTCAGATTATTATCAGAAATCACCGGATTATCATATACAGAGGATATTTTATCAAATATCTTTGATAACTTCTGTATCGGAAAATAAATAAAAAAATAAATTGTGGAAAAGTTGATGTTTCACGTGAAACAAAGTAGTACTTTGATCCATATTGGCATTACCGTGGCCTTTGGGCTGCTCAGATGCGGAGAATAGGTAAGATTATGTTGGAATATGGAAAGACATATGACGTTATTGTTGTCGGCGCAGGTCATGCCGGCTGTGAAGCAGCGCTCGCATCCGCCAGAATGGGTGCGGATACTCTGCTGTTTACTATATCTGTGGAATCCCTCGCTCAGATGAGCTGTAACCCTGCCATTGGCGGGCTTGCGAAGGGGAATATTGTTAAGGATATAGACGCCCTCGGCGGTGAAATGGCCAAAAACATCGATGAGACAGGCATACAGTTCCGCATTTTGAACATGACAAAGGGCCCTGCCGTGCGCTCCAGCCGTGCACAGGCAGATAAAGAGATGTACAGACAGCGCATGCTGGAAGTGATAATGCATCAGGAATCCCTTGATCTGAAGCAGGGGATGATAGAAGAGATAGAGGTCGCAAACGGCGAAGTAGTCGGCGTTATCAGCGATACGAGCATGCTCTATAGAGCGAAAAAGGTAATATTATCAACAGGTACATTCCTGAAAGGGCTTATACACATAGGTGACAGCCACTACAGCGCAGGGCGAATGAACGAATTCGCATCTATAAACCTCGTGTCATCACTGCATAAAATAGGCTTTGAGACTGAAAGGCTAAAGACGGGAACCCCTGCGAGGCTTGATGTCGGCACCATAGACTTCAGCAAGCTGGAGGCACAGCCTGGCGATAATCCTCCGAGGCCGTTCTCTTTCGAGACAAAGGAGATAACTCTGCCTCAGGTGCCGTGCTACATAACGTATACTAATGAAGAAACACATCAGATAATAAGGGACAACCTCCACAGATCACCTCTTTATGCGGGTGTCATACAGGGTATCGGGCCTAGATACTGCCCGTCTATAGAGGACAAGGTCAAGAAATTCCCCGAGAAGACAAGGCATCAGATATTCCTCGAGCCAGAGGGGCTGAAGTCCAGAGAGTATTATGCGAACGGCTTTTCGTCGTCACTGCCTATAGATGTGCAGATAGCGATGTACCGCACCGTTCCAGGCCTTGAAAAGGTCGAGTTTGTACGTCCCGCATATGCCATAGAATACGACTTCGTACAGCCGACGGCTTTGCATCCGACTATGGAGACAAAGAAGGTGAAAGGGCTGTATTTCACAGGTCAGCTTAACGGCACCAGCGGATATGAAGAAGCCGCCGCACAGGGGCTTGTGGCAGGTATTAACGCCGTGCTCGCCCTCGACGGCAAAGAGCCGTATATAGTGAAGCGTGACGAGAGCTACATAGGTGTCATGTGTGACGACCTTGTGAATAAGGGTGTGGATGAGCCATACCGTATGTTTTCCTCCCGTGCGGAATACCGCCTGTGGCTGAGGGAAGACAACGCAGAATTCCGCCTGATAGAAAAGGGGTACGAATTCGGACTGATATCAAAGACCAGATACGAAAGGTTTCACGCTGAAAAGGCTGAGTTCGAAAAAGAGTTTGCAAGGCTCGCAGAGCTGGCCATCACACCGTCTAAGGAGAACAACGCAAAGCTCGAGAAGTATGGCGTGGTGCTCCGCACAAAGGTGACAGCGAAAGAACTGCTCCGCAGACCCGAGATGACCTATGCAGATATAAAAGAGCTGGTGGGCGGTCTTGAGGATGAGAAGATATCCGAACAGGTTGAGATAGCCGTAAAGTATGAGGGCTACCTCGACAGACAGCAGGAAGAGATAGGGAAGTTTAACAAGATAGAGACAGTGAAACTGCCTGATGATATAAAGTATGAAGAGATACAGGGGCTGCGCAGGGAATACATAGACAAGCTGAATGCTATCCGTCCGCAGACGCTCGGGCAGGCCAGCAGGATAAAAGGTATGACCCCTGCAGCGATAAGCCTGCTGCATGTATATATAATGAGTAAGAAATGATAATAGAAAATTACTGGGATTTTACAGACGAACAGATCGGGCTGATAGACAGGTTCTATGAAATGCATATGAATGCAACGCTGAACCTGACGGCGATAAAGGACAAGGAGCAGTTTTATACCAAGCATGTGCTGGACAGCTTCCTCCTTTATGCGGATAAGCCGTCACTTTTGAAAGGCGATGTTGCAGACATAGGCACAGGCGGAGGATTCCCCGGGATGATCCTCGCCATTATGTATCCTGACCTGAAATTTACACTTGTGGACAGCATAGCGAAGAAATGCAAGTTCCTAGAAGAGTGCGCACGTGAGCTGGGGCTGAAGAATGTGGAAGTGATAACATCCCGCAGTGAAAATATTAAAGGCAGGAAGTTCCGCACGATACTCTCCCGAGGAGTGGCGAAAGTGGAACAAATGATTAATTATACTATGAACTTAGCCGATAAAAACTGTATATGGGTTCTTTATAAAGGGGAAAATGTCTCCGAAGAGCTCGATGCCGCGTCTATACTTATGGAAAAGAAAAAACTGGAGTTTATAAATGTCAGATACGATACGCCGATTCAAAGGACTTATACTATCCTTAGCAATAGTGATGGTGCTGTCAGGCTGTATTGAGCAGGTGCAGCAGCAGGAGCCTGTGCGCCTTTTCAATAGAGAATACTACGCCGTTAAAAACCTCACCCGTGCGGATGTGCGAAAGATGAAAGAGATGATGGAGTCATCCGATAAATCTGCCGCAAAGACCGCAGGCCTCATCCTCGGAAGACACTACGTGCGGAACGGCAGTGTGGAAGAGGGTTACCTCATGCTGAAAGACAACATGGACGATAGCTATCTGGACAGGTTTACAAAGATATCCGGTCACCTCTGGCTGTATGATGCCGCTATGAAAAAGGGCGACATAGCAGTCATGGACGAGCAGATGGAGATATTGAAAAGTGTCGAGATGGACGATGTAGCCGAAAAGGTTTTCAGACACTACTGCGCACAGGAAGGTAAGGCGACATTCGGCGATCCGAAGAAATGCGCACTCTCAGAGATAAGCACTGGCGAATCTGAGATAGAGATAGAGATATTCGAAGAACCTAAAAAGGTAGTGGAAGCTCCGCAGGTGGAAGGCGTCCTGATGGAGAAGATAGTGGTGAATGTAAAAGATGCAGAGGCAGACGGCAAGCTCATCGAAGCAATGCTTTATTCCATCAGTAAGATGGGGCTGGATGTCGAGCTCGACTTCACAGGCCAGAGAGAAGACTATGACTTTACCCTCGATGCAGGGTCAAAGATAATAACATCTAAGACGAATATGTATGAATTCGGACTTGAGATGGGCAAGGTCTTCGAAGAGGCTGTAAACTTCGCAATGTTGAACGGCGGATCACACATAGTGCTGGGATATACGAAAGAGCAGTATGAGAAGGCTCTGGAGATTACAGATAAATACAGAGACAGCGATGTCAAAGTATATATGTTTGACATAGAGGACGAAAACTTTCAGGCAACTCTGAACACTATCAAAGAAGAGGCGGGCAAGGATGTGACAATATCTTTCGCCGTTGTGGGCACACAGCAGCAGCTGGTAAAGGTTGTCCCATTCCTCAGGTTCTACTCTGATAAACCTGAGAAGAGCGTCATTGCCTGTGCCGTGGATGGATTGGGCAAGCTGTTCTTCACGCCTGAATATGCGGAATACTTCAAAGGAGCTTACATCATCACAGAAGTACTGCTCCTAAGCCAGTCGAACGTAGAGAGATTCAACGAAGAATACTATAACGACTATACAAAGCTGCCTACTGTGAAGGATATGCTCGGCTATGACATAATAGTATTTATGGAAAAACTGAAAAACCCTTCATTCATAGAAGATTACCTCACCGGTATCAAGAGCCTCGAAGAGGGCCGCACCGTGAGGGATATGAGCGCTTATAAAATAGTGACGACTAAAAAGATAAGGAAGCTGATTAACTGATCTTATTCCACTTCGATCAGGTTATAGTCTTTGCTTCCGAGCCCGAGTTTAACCGCGTGAGATAGCTGCACATCAGAGTCGATGTGTGGGTATCTCTCTGCGAACGGGTCAGATCCTCCGTTTGCCTTTGTCACAAGGTCGAGACATGCTTTATCAAGGGCAACGGGGTCTAAAGATGATGCAAAACCTATATCCCCGACGACAGGTCTGTCATTACCGGGGTAACAGTCGCAGGCAGGCGACACGCTTAAGATAACATTCAGATAAACAATCTTGCCTTTCAGAGCCTTATTAACGCCCACAGCGTATTCAGCCATCTTAGACTGTGTGGAGTGGGAAGAGGCGTCCCAGTTGATGCCTATTGCTCCCTCAGGGCATACGCTGATGCACATGGCGCATCCGGTGCAGTTGTCGTTTATCTTTGCTTTTGGTTTGATATCGATAGCCTTAGAGGCGCAGAAGCTGAGGCAGCGGCCGCAGGATGTGCACTTGTCCTGATGTACGGACGGTTTCGAGTCTGAGTGCATGTCGAGCTTGCCTTGTCTGCAGGAGCATCCCATAGATATATTTTTTATAGCACCGCCGAAACCTGTTACTTCGTGACCTTTAAAATGGGATACGACAAACATGCCGTCGGCAGTAGCTATATCAGCGGCAAGGTTCACCTGTTTGAGGAATTCGCCGTCGATATCCACAGATATGGAGTTATCGCCTCTGAGTCCGTCGGCAATTATCACAGGCACCTGAAGTGTGGAGAAGTTAAAGCCGTTCATCGTGGCATTATGCAGGTGATCCACGCTGTTTGTACGCATACCAACATACAGGGTGTTAGTATCTGTGAGGAAAGGCTTAGTGCCTAGCAGATTCAGCTTTTCTACGACAGGGCGCAGGAATACGGGACGGAGAAAAGCAGTGTTGCCGAGTTCACCGAAGTGAGTCTTAATAGCGATCAGGTCATTCTTTTTAAAGATGGTCTCGGGTGCGCATCTGTTTATGAGCTTTTTAATCTTAAGAAGGGGGCTCTTGTGCTTTTTACTGTCGATGGTAGAAAAAAATACATCTGCTGACATAATGGTCTCCGTAAAATTGGTGTATAATGTGATAAGTAATGATATACGGTGCGCTGATTAAATTCAAGAACTTGGGTAAATATAATATAATATTGACAAAGTTTATATAGCAAATAATAAAATTTAAAATATACTATACTAAACATAGTAATTAAAACAACCGAATGCTTACACAAGAAAGCAAGAGGAGCCATGAGCAAAGAATTTTTTATAGGCAGACAGCCGATACTGGATAAGAACGGGCATATATATGCCTATGAGCTTTTATTCAGACAGGCGGGCGAAGATGTTAAGGCTTTGGTAACGGATAACTCCAGTGCCACTGCGAGAGTTCTTATTAACGCTATCCAGAATATCGGTCTGGAAACACTGCTTGGCGGGAAAAAGGGCTTTATAAATGCAGATGAGCACATAATTCTGGACGGTGCTCTGGACATCCTGCCTAAGGATAAATTTGTCATAGAGATACTGGAGACAACAAAGGTGACACCCGAGCTGGTGGAAAAGGTCGCCGAGTATGTACACAAAGGCTACTCCTTTGCCCTTGACGATATGGTTCTGTCTCAGGACTATTACGATATGTTTAAGACATTATTCCGCCTGGTCGAGGTGATAAAGGTGGACTATATGTACTGTGACAAGAATGCCCTGCCGAAGCACATGGAACTCTTCAAAAAGATGAACATAAAGATACTCGCCGAAAAGGTCGAGACACAGTGCGACCACGAATTTTGCAGAGATATAGGCTTTGATCTGTTTCAGGGGTATTATTTCGCTAAGCCTGTGGTCATCACGTCAAAATCCGTAGACCCTTCAAAGGCTGCTACTGTACAGCTCATAAACATGCTGAGGAACGATGCCGAAGCGAGCGAACTGGAAAAGATCATCAAAAACTATCCGGACCTATATATAAACCTGCTGAAATTCATGAACTCCGCCGCTTTTTTCACAAGGGGGCAGGTGAGCTCCATCAAGCACGCTATGGCTCTGCTCGGCAGGGACAATCTGGCAAAGTGGCTTTACCTTATCCTATATGCAGGGCCCGGTAATGACAGCTTTGACAACCCTCTGCTTATAACCGCACAGGTAAGGGCGAGGGCGATGGAAAACCTCTGTCTGAAGGCGAATATATCATCTGATAAAGCAGGAGAGGCATACCTTGTGGGTCTGCTTTCTCTTATGGATGCCGTGTTCAACAGAAAGATTGAGGATGTTCTCAAAGAGTTTAATCTGGATAACGAGATAAAAGAAGCAGTGCTAATGAAAACAGGAGTGCTCGGGCTGGTGCTGAAAACCATCATGGATTATGAAAGAGACAATATCCTCATGCTGGAAAAGCACTTTAATATGCTGGGTATAAATAACAACATTTTCAACGAAGTAATGCTAGACAGTTTTAACTATGCATGTAATATAGGGCTCCAGCATTAATATTAATTTAATTTATATTAGCAATGATTTCCTGTTTACAAGATGTAACTTTTGTTTTATTTAAATGAAACAAAAAAATATGCTATTGACGATAGTAGTATTTTTTGTAAATATATTAAGTATTAGAACTATTGACTGAATGGTAAACGGTGTTATGCTATTATAATATCGGCTATCGGGAGATATTATGAAAAGGGAAAAATCTGAATACGCCGTCCAGGCTGTCAGTAATGCCATAGATATATTGGAATTACTCGGTGATAAGGACCACGAGCTGAGCATAACAGACGTTGTCTCAGAGCTGAACCTCACCAGAAGCAATGTTAACAAGCTGCTCGCCACACTCGAGCTACTCGGCTATGTAGAGCACAACAGATACACGGGAAACTTCCGCCTCGGTGTGAAGACCTTCCAGATATCACAGGCATATATTAATAAACTCAGCATCACAGAGATATCCATACAGGTTCTCCAGCAGCTTAAAAACGACACAAACGAATCCGCATACATCAGTGTGCTGAGAGACGGCGCTGTCGTTTATCTCAATGTCATAGAAACAGATCAGGCAGTGCGTGTCCTCCCGAGGATAGGTAATGTCGGGCCTGCATACGCCACAGCCACAGGTAAGGCGCAGCTTGCATACTATGACGCACTGGAGCTTGAAAAGCTCTACAGCGGAGAATTCAGGAAGATCACTCCGAACACCCTCGGCAACTTCGACGAACTGAAAGACGAACTCGACGAGATCAAAAGGATCGGCTACGCAGTGGATAACGAAGAGTACGAACTCGGTGTCAGATGCGTCGGCGCACCTATCAAAGACTTCATGGGCAATGTCATCGCAGGGATCAGCGTTTCTGCTCCTTCCGAAAGAATGGACATGGATTATGTGAGAGAGGTTGTTGCTCCGACTGTGGTAGAGGCTGCTAAAGTTCTTTCCAAGAAATTCGGCTTCAGAGAATTCGGCGAAGATTTATAAACCTTTTAGCCAGTAATACTTGTAAAAGGACATCCGGAAGGTTTATATTCTAGTATGAGCCTTAAAGCTGAAAATCCGATCATATTCATTACGAAAAACGACGAAATCTCCGACATAGTGAAGAAGTGTCTTCAGGCACAGGACAGCAGTGTCAGGGTAAATATCACTCATGATATCAGTGATATATCCTGTGAGTCTTTCGACGGGGAATATGTCTTTATCCTTGCGGATCTCGCTTTAGGCACAGAATATCTGAAAGATATCATCAAAGAAAGAAAGCAGAAAGACAAAGACCTGCCCATAGTAATAATCACAAAAAAAGAAGATCAGGACGAGGCAGCAGACCTGCTCGAATACGGCGCAGACGACTATATCACTACAGACAACATGAAGCGTCTGTGGCCTGTTATCCGCAGAGAGATAAAAGCCTATGAAGAAGTGCAGGCGGTAAAGCGTGCCAGACAGGAGATCAAAGAGCTAACAAACCTTGTGGACTCCGCAGAGGACGAGATATACATCCTCGGCAGCGACAGCTATAAGATAAAATTCGCTAATAAAAAAGCTCAGAGCAATCTGGGCTATGACATACTGGAACTGTACGGCATGGAAATGTCGAAAATAGCCGACGAGATTGTACCCATGAGACAAGAAGGGGACAGGAAGACCGGCAGAGTCATGTTTCACACCAAATTCACCCGTAAGGACGGGACAAAATATCCCGCAGAGGTGATATTCCAATACGCAGAGACCGAGAACAGCGTCTCTATACTAGCCATTGTCCACGACAGTACAGAGAAGGAGATAGTAAAGCAGCACGCTTTCATGCTGAATAAAGCGATAGATGCCAGTGCATCCGCAGTGACCGTTACGGATGCGGATTATAAGATAATCTATGTAAACAAAAAGCAGATAAATACGGCAGGCAGGAACAAGTCCTTCCTTATAGATAAAGACATCACAGAAGAGAAGATGTACGCCAGCAGCGGTAAAGAATTCTTCGACGCTCTGGATAAATGCCGAAACGGCGAAAGCTGGGTCGGCGAATATCAGAAGACCGGTCATGACGGCGAGGAATACATTGTTCTCGGGTCTATATCTCCCGTTTTCGGCAGTGTGGACGTGGTGACAAACATAGTCATAGTCGAAGAGGACATCACCGAGAGGGTCCGCATAAAGTCCCAGCTGCTCCATGCGCAGAAGATGGAGACGGTCGGCGAGCTGACTAGCGGTATCGCCCACGACTTTACAAACATGCTGACGGCCATCGGCGGTTTCTCATCCATAATGAAGCGTAAGATGGACAAGGACAGCCGTTTCTATGTATATGCTGAAAAGATATCCGACCTGACAGTAAGGGCAAAGGATCTGACGAAAAACCTTCTTACATTCTCCCGCAAACAGATGGAGGCGGAACGCCCCGTCAGCGTTAATTCACTGGTGAAATCAGTGGGAGAGTTCCTCACTATGGTTATAGGCAGCCGTATAGAGCTGGAGATAAACCTTATGGACGAGGACGTAAACATCATGGGGGACCCGGTGCAGCTGGAGCAGGTGATAATAAACCTTGCTACTAATGCAAGGGATGCCATCGAAGCAGAAGGCAAGCTCGTCATCACTACAGATAAGGCTATGGTCAGCGCAGCAGACAGCGCAGACGGATTTGTCGAATATGCCGTCATCAGCGTGAAAGACAACGGATGCGGTATCGAGCAGGAGAAGCTGGAGAAGATATTCGAGCCTTTCTTCACCACGAAGGAAGCAGGGAAGGGGACAGGGCTCGGTCTGTATATCGTCAGCGACATAATATCCCGCCATCACGGTGTGATAGAGTGCTTCAGCGAGCCCGGATGCGGTACGGAGTTCGTCATTAAAGTGCCTACCACAGACGAAACACCCGAAGAGGTCGCCGCCGAGGCAGAGATAGAGGACACAAAGGGGAATGTGACAGTACTCCTTGTGGAAGATGAAAAGATAGTCCGTGAGAGCCTCGCACATGCCCTTGACGTTTACGGTTATAAGATATACGAAGCGGTCAATGGTAAGGAAGCCGTAGAGGTTTTCACCAAGCACAGATATGAGATAGATATGGTCATCACCGACATCGTTATGCCTGTGATGAACGGTATCACAGCATATAAAGAGATAATCGCCATGAAGCCCGACCAGAAGTTTATCTTCACCACCGGATATGTGGGGGAAGCACACCGTAAAGAGGGCTTCAACGAAGACGACCATGTCGTTATGATAAAGCCTCTGATGATAAAAGAACTGATAAAGAAGATAGAAGAACAGCTGGCATAAAAAAAGGCGGCCTTTTCAGACCGCCCGTATCATTTAACCAATTATCTTACTCGATTCGACGTATTCCACGATCTTGTTTTTGATCTTCATCACCATGTTTTCAAACTTTTCCACATCTTTTTCAAGTAGTGTCATTCTGAATCCGGGTGTGGATGTGAAGAATGATGTAAGCGGAACAACGCATATGCCTGTGGCTCCGAGGAGGTAATATACGAATCGTTTGTCCATCTCCATCTTATCAGCGGTGAGTTTTGTAACGATATCGCGAACCTCAGGGATCTCTATCTCAAGCATCTGGTTGTCTTTCAGCACTGCTTCGTTGAACACAACAGACATGTAGAAAGCGCCGTTAGAGCGGTTTACCACAACGTATGGGCAGTCTTTCAGTATGTTGTATGCGATGTTAGAGAGCTTTTCATAATGCTTCAGCCTCTCAGCGAGATACACAGGGTATTCGGAGTGGGTCATTATGTGCGGTATAGTGAGCTGAGGGAGTGTTGTAGAGCAAACCTCAGACATCTTCTGGTTAAGCACGGCATTGACGAATCTGTCGAACTTCTCATCCTTGCCTGCGTTATAAACTTCCATCCAGCCGCATCTGGCTCCCGGCCAAGGGTATTCTTTTGAGATACCCTTCATGGATATACCTGGGACATCGTTGCCTATGATGTCTGCGAGAGCAGGCGTCTTGTGCCCGTTGTATATCATGTTCAGATATATTTCATCGAATACAAGCATCAGCTCGTACTCTTTAGCTATTTCTACAATATGGCGAAGGTCTTCCTCTGTATGTACGTATCCTGTGGGGTTATCAGGGTTGATAACGAGGATACCGACGATAGAGTTAGAACTTCTGACCTTACGCTCGAGCTCGTTGAGGTCAGGACGCCAGTTATTATAAGGGTTCATTCTGTATGTGTTCGGTGGATAAGATGCATGAAGCACCTCCGCCAGCAGGTGTGTAGAGTATGTGGGTTCGGGGAGCATAATCCTCGCATCCACTCGAATTGAGCTATACGCTCGCGCTATTGCGTCGCCAAGTCCGTTGAAAAATATGATGTCTTCTTTAGTGATCTGTGCTCCGCCTCTGGCGTTGTTCTTCTCCGCCAGAAACTGGCGAACGTCTTCAACACCTTTTGTAGAGCAGTAGGCAAAGGAAAGGTCGTTTGTACGAACGATGTCCGCGATGGTTTCTTTCATCCAGTCGGGGATAATTTCTCCTTTAGCCACAGGGTCGCCGATGTTTTCATAACAGATTTCGACGCCGTGTTTTTCCATCAGTTTAGCAACTGTCACGATGTTGCGGATTTCATAGGTTAACCCGTTTCCGCTTTTTGCTAAGTCATAGCGCATGCTTTACACCTTTTTTTATTTTTTCAAGACTCCATTTGTTGCGACGCAAAAAGAGTGCAAGTTAACGTTTATATAATAACTTATCGGAGATTTCCAGTGTTAAGTTAGGCTGGAAAGTTAATAACCCTTAGATAATCATAAATAGTGGTGAATCTATGTTCAAAATGCTAAGATTTATTATGATTGTTTGTGTGTAAATTATTTTGAGAGGTGACGAAATGAAGAAACTTATTTTAACGATCGCCACAGCGGCGCTTATCGCAGGATGCGGCGGTTCATCGGGCAGCTCCACAGACGATGCCTATACAGGACCTTACCGTTTGTCAAAGATCGATATCTATGCGGACGGAGCTCCCCGTGCGGCAGAGCTTTCGTATTCATACGAGCTGGTATACGGTGCTGATAACTATCTGAGCACTCTGAACCAGTTGGACAGTGACGGCACACAGCTTGAAAGCTCCGCATATACATTTGATGCGGACGGCAACCTTATAAAGATTGTAATGTCTGATGAAACGATGGAGTACAACTATGATGCCGACGGCAACCTTATGAGCTATACGACAGATGAGGGGAACGACGGCGAATCTGACGAAGCAGTGACATACACATACGATGCCGCAGGTGCTATGACCGGGTATAACACTTACCGTCCCACAGACACAATGATCAACTCTGTAAGGCTTAGCTACGACGCAGAGGGCACGTTAGCCACCGTAGAGTATGACTCTGAGCCTGACGGTGTTTTCGAACAGGTGCATACCCTTACATTCGACGCAAACGGAAACCTTATAGAGGATGCCGTAACGGAAAACAGCGTCGCAGATGAGACAAAGACGTATATACATGATGCCCAGAACAGGCTGACCAAGATTGAGGAAGACTCTGACCTCGACGGCTCGGCAGATGCATATACAGACTATGAGTATGACTCAGACGGAAAGATGACCCGTGTGGCATATTACGAGGGTGCAGGCGTGACACCGCTCAGGGAAGTCCTGCTGACATATGATAAAGGCACAGAGCTGGGTACGGATATTGTTCGTACAGAGCTGTATAATGACATAGTTTATAAAAACATTTTCATGTTCGGAGATTAGATACAAAAAATCCCCGTTGTCTTTCGGCAGCGGGGATTTGCTTATTCAGTGTTTAGTCTCTGTCGTCTCGTCCTTCAGACATCCGTTCGCCTTTCGTCTCTCCACGTTTCCTGAGGTTGACCTTCACGGGCACTCCGCTGAATCCGTGGAACTCTCTTATCAGGTTCACAAGGAATCGCTGGTATGAAAAGTGTACGGAGTCCGGATAGTTTACGAATATTACGAACTCCGGCGGCAGTATGCTCACCTGAGTTATGTAGTAAAATTTAATACGTTTGTTTTTCACAACAGGAGGCTGATGTCTGAAAACTGCCTCTTCTATGATGTGCTGGAGCTTGTGTGTGCTGATACGCTTAGTAGCTTCTACATAAAGGTCTTTTGCAGCCTTGAATACTTTGAATATATTCTTACCTGTGATGGTAGATGTATATATGATAGGCGGGTTGTTGAGGAATTGGAGCTTATAGTCCACATCCTTAAGGAAAGCTTTCGCCTGCTCATCTTTTTCTTCGACAAGGTCCCATTTGTTTATAACGAGTATGACTGGTCTGCCCGCTTCCCATGTGTCGGCGATAACTTTAACGTCGCGCTCTGTGATGCCCTCTTCGGCGTCTACGATACACACGGCGACATCGGCACGCTCTACGGCGTCCTGCCAGCGGTAATAGCCGTATTTCTCAATCTTGTCTTTGAACATAGACTTCTTCTTACGGATACCCGCAGTGTCTATGAGCACGTATTTATCGCCGTCTATCTCAAAGAATGTGTCGACAGCATCACGTGTGGTTCCGGGGATAGGCGTAACGATGAGCCTCTCCTCGCCGAGCCACTTGTTAATCATGGATGATTTACCCACGTTCGGACGTCCGGTAACGACGAGCTTAATGCGCCCTTCGTATGGGTCTATTTTGTCGTGTCCCTCGGGGATGTGCTTTACTATTTCGTCCAGAAGCATGTCCACGTTACGTCCGTGGGATGCGCTGATGGAGATGATGTTCTCCACGCCGAGACGATAGAAATCGTATATCAGGTTTTCCTTACCGTCGGAGTCTACTTTGTTGACCACGAGCTGGAAAGGCTTGTTTTTCTTACGGAGCATATCTATTACTATCTCGTCGAGTGGGTGTACGCCTTCGATGCCGTCAGACATAAGTATGAAGAAGTCGGCTTCGTCGAGGGCAGAGTAAAACTGCTGCTGCATCTCTTTCTTAACCAGCTCTTCCTTCAGGTCGAATCCCGCAGTGTCCACAATGCGGAATCTCTCGCCCTCCCAGTCGGAGGTGAATTCTATACGGTCACGGGTAACACCGGGCATGTCGTCCACGATGGCGAGGCGTTTGCCTGCCAGCCTGTTGAAAAGAGTCGATTTACCGACATTCGGTCTGCCGATGATTCCTACTGTAAACATTATTTATATCCTTATTATCTGCAATATCTGTATTTCGCTGTATTTGAGCTCTGTTCAGGGTTCAGAGCTTGTACAGCTATATCTATACATTTGTCAAACTCTTTCTCGTAAGCGATGAAAGGAAGTTTTGACTCAATAGTTTCACATGAAACATCCTGACAGACAGATACTTCATATCTATCTGCGCCTTCCACACTGTCCCATACGATGCGCAGCGCACCGCCGAGGTATGCCGCAGTGAGGTTTGTTATATCACTAAGCGGTTCTGCGGGCGGTTTAGGTGCTTCGAATGTAATGGTGTACAGGTCGCCTGTGTTGCCGTAGATGTCCATCAGCTTGAGAGCTATGGCGTAATTTACCACCTGCTCAGGCTTAATGCTGAAGCTGTCGTGCCCCGTCTGCAAAATGCTCTCACCGCCGGTGATGACATCCATCCTGATGAACGGGTGCGTTGTCTTTATACTGACAGAGATGTTCTCTTCGCCTTTTACAACCTCGGCATCTGCCACATTAGGCGGCGGGCTGAAAACAACGGGGAACTCCCTCGGTGCAGAGACCAGCTTATATCTTATTGTCTGTTTGACCAGTCTGTATGTGTATTCCTTATCTATCTCTACATCTGTGTCGAGATAGTCCTGCTTCGGCTCCAAGACGGCGAGACGGCTGAAAGGCGCACATTCGAGCCCCGTACGCTCTGCCTTTTCCACAAAGAGAATGGCATCTTCATTATTCGCTATGTAGAAGCCTTCCTCCTGAGCTTTCACTATGACGGCTTTCGGAGGCTGGACATTCTCCAGCGCATCTTTAGGGATGGTGTCGGTCTTCTTACCGCAGGCTGTAAGTATTAATAGTGCTGCTATCAGCAGGCTAAAATATTTCATTTACGTATTTTGTCGCAGCCTTTATCTGCTCTTTTACGGAGCTTTCCGCTGTGCCGCCTGTTGCCGTACGGCTGTTTACGGATGCTCTGACTGTTATGTACTGATATATATCTTCTGTTATAACATCAGTGAATCTGCTGAATTCATCAAGGGTAAGTTCGCTGAGGTCAACGCCTTTTTCGATGGCGTATGCGACGGCTGAGCCTACTATGTGGTGACACTGACGGAAAGGCAGTCCCTTGCGCACGAGGTAATCGGCGAGGTCTGTGGCAGTGGAGTATCCTGCTCCTGCTGCTTTTTCCATTTTTTCAGGTCTCAGCTTCATCTTCTCTATCATCGGGGCGAATATCTTCAGAGACGCCTTGAGGGTGTCAAGTGCGTCGAAGACAGGCTCCTTATCTTCCTGCATGTCTTTGTTGTAAGCGAGCGGAAGTCCTTTCATAGTGGTCAGCATGCTTATGAGGCTGCCGTACACACGCCCTGTCTTGCCTCTGATGAGCTCTGGCATGTCAGGGTTTTTCTTCTGAGGCATGATGGATGAGCCCGTGCAGAAGTCGTCTGAAAGTTCTATAAAGCTGAACTCCGATGTGGAGTATATTATCAGTTCTTCGGAAAATCTGGAAAGGTGCATCTGACAGATAGAGCATGCAGAGAGGAACTCTATTGCAAAGTCTCTGTCTGATACGGAGTCGAGACTGTTTTCCGTAGGGGCTTTGAAGCCGAGCTCGGCAGCAGTGAAGTGTCTGTCTATGTCGAATGTGGTACCCGCAAGAGCGCCTGCGCCAAGGGGACAGTAGTCCATACGCTCGAGACAATCGGCGAATCTGCCGTAGTCCCTTTTAACCATCTGAAAGTATGCCATCAGCCAGTGTGCGAAGAGGATAGGCTGTGCCGTCTGCAGGTGTGTGAAGCCTGGCATCATTGTCTCTTTATCACCGTCTGCTTTCTGTACGAGAGTTTTCAGCAGTTCAGCTATGAGCGCCTGAATTTCTACTATCTCAGACTTCAGATACATGCGGAAATCCACGGCGACCTGATCGTTTCTGCTTCTGGCTGTGTGCAGTCTCTTGCCCGCATCGCCCACTATCTCTGTCAGGCGTTTTTCGACAGCCATGTGTACATCCTCGTCCTCTGTTCTCCATGCGAACTGTCCTGATTCTATCTCAGACAGAACCTGGTCTAGACCCTTGAGGATGGCGTCACGGTCAGCTTCGGATATGACACCCTGCTTTGCCAGCATTTTTGCGTGTGCCATGCTCCCTTTGATATCGTATTTATAAAATCTGTTATCGAAATGAACAGATGCATTGAATTCTTCCACAAATTTATCTGTAGGCAGAGAAAACCTTCCGCCCCACATCTTTTCAGACATATTTCTACCTCTAATAATGTATGTTGTTTTATATTATACTTGATAACAAATTACAATGGAATTCGTTTAAAACGCTGATTCTATCAGGATTTTATGCCGTATTTCCGCATTTTTCCCCTTAGGGTGCTCAGATTCAGTCCGAGCAGCTCCGCAGCGCCGTCTTCACCGCCAATTTTACCTCCGCATCTGCGGATACTAAAAACTATATTCAGGTAAAATAAAAGGTACAAAGAATTCCTGCCGATATATACTCTATTAAATAGAGGTATATTATTTTGCTAAAGAAAATATTGAACGACAAGTGGTTCATGCACTCTTTCAGGACAGCTCTTGCTGTGATGGTCTCGCTCGCAGTGGCAAAGCTTTTGGGGCTCGCAGAGTTTTACTGGGCTCCGATATCCGCCATCATCGTGATGCAGTCTACGCTGGGGCAGTCTTGGGACATATCAAAGCAGAGGCTGATCGGTACGTTTATCGGTGTGATGTTTGCGGGTGTTTTTGATTTTGTCTTCAGCGATGTATACATATGGAACTATACGCTGGGCGTCTTTATGCTGGGGACCATATGCCATGCATTGAGGCTGACCATGAGCGCATACAGGCTCGGCGGTGTCACGTTTACCATCATACTGCTGATGCCCCACAGCGAGATAGCATGGCGCATCGGATTCGACAGATTCATCGAGGTAACCGTCGGTATAGTCGCAGCCCTGCTGGTCAGTGCTATCGGCGTGCAGTGCCCTGTGATAAAGCAGCTGCAAAAGGAAAAAAAGTCCGAAGATATCAGCTTATAAAATCTTTCAGCTTGTCCCAGAATGATTTGTGGGATGAGTAGTTATCCTCTGTGGTCGCACCGTCAAACTGCTGTAAGAGGTCCTTCTGCTCCTTTGTGAGCTTTGTCGGGAGGAGAACTTTTATATCTATATTCATATTGCCCACGCCGTATCCCTGCACATCGGGGAGACCTTTCCCCCTGAGTACAATGCGGTCGCCGGGCTGTGTGCCTGCTTTTATCTCTATCTTCTCTTTGCCGTCCAGTGTGGATATCTCTATCTCTTTACCAATGATGGCATCGACGAATGATATCGGGAGCTCTACGAAGACGTCTCTCCCTTCTCTGCGGAAGAAATCATGCTCTATAACGGTTATCTCTACGTATAGGTCGCCGTTTGGTCCGCCGTTCATCCCTGCGTTGCCTTTTCCGTTCACACGGAGGGTCATGCCGCTTTCGATCCCTGCGGGTACTTTGAGGTTTATTTTGCTTTTCACCCTGTGTGTGCCTGCGCCTTTACACTCGGTACACACTTCCTTTATCACCTGGCCAGAGCCTCCGCAGTTGGAGCATGGAGTGCTGATGGCGAAGAGTCCCTGCCTGCGCTGGATAGTACCTGAACCGTGGCATGTTGGACATGTCTCCATAGCGCCCGGTTCTGCGCCTGAGCCGTCGCATCGCTTACAGTTTTCGGTGAGAGGTATCTCTATCTCTTTTTCCACACCGAAAGCAGCCTCCATGAAGGTTATCTCCATGTCGTATTGTATGGACTGTCCCTTCTGCGGTCTGCGCTTGCGCTTTGTATTCCCCGTGGTGCCGAAGAAATCGCCGAAAACATCGCCAAAGAACTCTTCAAAGATAGTGTCGCCGCTGAAGCCGCCTCCGCCGCCGAATCCCTGATTTTCATCAAAGACACGTCCGTACTGGTCATACTGCGAACGCTTTGTCCCGTCAGAGAGCACCTGATACGCCTCGTTTATCTCACGAAACTTTGCCTCTGCCTCTTCATTGCCCGGGTTTCTGTCCGGGTGGTATTCCATAGCGAGCTTACGGTATGCTTTTTTCAGTTCGGATTCTGTGGCGTTTCGGTTTACGCCTAATATCTCATAATAGTCTTTGGACATGTTAAAATCACCTATTCTGTCATTCTGAACAAAGTGAGGAATCTGAAAACATTTTCGGAATCTTCGCTTGGCTCAGGATTACTGTAAAAAATAGGGTGGCACAAATACAGTGCCACCCTGATCAAAAGCCCCGTCAGGACTTATTTCTTGTCGTCGTTTACTTCTTCGAATTCAGCATCTACAACATCGTCGGCAGGTTTCTCGACACCCGCATCGCCTGCGCCTTCTGCGCCTGCTTCTGCATTTTGTGCGTTCTGAGCCTGAGCATCTTTGTAGATCTCCTCAGCGAGC
Organism: Deferribacterales bacterium; assembly: GCA_050253075.1. Taxonomy (GTDB): domain Bacteria; phylum Chrysiogenota; class Deferribacteres; order Deferribacterales; family Geovibrionaceae; genus Denitrovibrio. The sequence continues at coordinate 377,145 of JBFWJS010000001.1, read as the reverse complement.
TTATGGGCAGACTGTGTCAGCTTGTCTATAGCAGCTTTGATAGCATCTGCGTTGTCGCCTGCGTTGGCGTCTTTCAGTTCCTGAAGTGATTCTTCGATAGCTTTCTTTGTGCCTTCGTCTACTTTATCGCCGTGCTCTGCCAGAGATTTCTCTGTGGAGTAGATGAGAGTGTCCGCCTGGTTTTTAACCTCGACGAGCTCTTTCTTCTTCTTATCTGCTTCGGCGTTGATCTCGGCATCTTTTACCATCTGATCGATCTCCTCATCGGACAGACCGCTTGTAGGAGTGATGCGGATGGACTGTTCCTTGCCTGTTCCCTGATCTTTAGCGGAAACATGGAGGATACCGTTTGCATCGATATCGAATGTAACCTCGATCTGTGGGATACCGCGTGGAGCAGCAGGGATACCTACGAGGTCGAAACGTCCGATGGATTTGTTATCCGCAGACATTTCACGCTCACCCTGAAGCACTGATATAGTAACAGATGTCTGGCTGTCTGCAGCAGTTGTGAACACCTGAGACTGACGTGCAGGGATTGTTGTGTTTCTTGTGATGACCTTTGTCATTACTCCGCCGAGAGTCTCGATACCGAGAGAAAGCGGTGTAACGTCGAGAAGGAGAACGTCCTTCACGTCACCTGCGAGAACAGCACCCTGGATAGCAGCACCGACCGCAACAACTTCGTCAGGGTTGATACCTTTATGAGGTTCTTTGCCGAAGAATTCTTTAACACGCTTCTGTACGAGAGGCATACGTGTCATACCGCCCACAAGGATAACTTCGTCTATCTGAGAAGCAGAGAGGTTCGCATCTTTAAGAGCGAGCTTGCACGGCTCGAGAGAGTTTTCAACAAGGTCGCCTACTAGAGACTCGAATTTGCTTCTGGACAGCTTAACAACAAGGTGCTTAGGACCGGAAGCATCCGCTGTGATGAACGGAAGGTTGATCTCTGTCTCACCCGCTGTGGAAAGTTCGTGCTTAGCTTTTTCAGCAGCTTCTTTCAGACGCTGAAGAGCCATTTTGTCATTTTTAAGGTCGAGTCCGTTATCTTTTCTGAACTCGTCTATGAGCCATTCAACTATGCGCATGTCGAAGTCGTCACCGCCGAGGAATGTATCACCGTTAGTAGACTTAACTTCGAAAACGCCGTCGCCGAGCTCAAGGATAGATACGTCGAATGTACCGCCGCCGAGGTCGTATACAGCGATCTTCTGATCGTGCTTTTTATCCATACCGTAAGCGAGGGCTGCTGCTGTCGGCTCGTTGATGATACGCTGGACATTAAGTCCTGCGATCTTGCCTGCGTCTTTTGTAGCCTGACGCTGTGCATCGTTGAAGTATGCAGGTACAGTGATAACAGCCTCTGTGACAGTTTCGCCGAGGTAGTCTTCTGCTGTGGATTTCAGCTTCTGAAGGATCATGGCAGATATCTCCTGTGGAGCATACTTTTTGCCTTTTACCTCTACCCATGCGTCCTGATTGTCCGAAGGGACGATCTTGTAGGGGAGGATGTCTTTGGCTTTTGCCACTTCCTTCGCATCTACTTTTCTACCTATAAGTCTTTTTATGGAGAATATAGTGTTCTCCGGGTTTGTGATGGCCTGACGTTTTGCAAGCTGACCAACGAGCTTGTCTGAGTCGGTGAAAGCAACAACGGAAGGAGTTGTAAGTGTTCCTTCTGCATTTGCGATAACCTTAGGCTTTCCGCCCTCCATGATAGATACACAGGAGTTTGTTGTACCAAGGTCGATACCGATAACTTTTTGAGATTTAGTAGCCATTTTAATTATCTCCTTTCTTCTATATATATTTTTGTTTCATCCGGATTCAAATCCGTCATTCTGAGGGGTGTAACGACCGAAGAATCCGAACCCTTTGCAGGGATAGATACTTCGCCGGGGCCTCGGCTCAGACAGAGATTAGCTCAGTTTATTTACTTTAACCTTTGAAGGGCGCACCACACGTCCGTGCAGCTTGTATCCCTTCTGTAGTATCATAAGCACTGCGTTGTTCTCGTACTCGGGGTTTGCCTCCACCATGAGCGCTTCGTGGTAGAGAGGGTTGAACTCTTCGCCTACTTCAAGGGCGATCTCCTCCAGACCGAATTTTTCGAGAACTTCTCTCATCTGCTTAAGTGTCAGCTCCACGCCTTCCTTAAGGGACTCAACCGGATTATCCGGATTGATATGGCTGAGAGATGTTTCAAAATTGTCCATAACGGGGAAAAGCCCTGCGATAAGGTTCTGGTTGGAGAATTTCAGCTTATCGTCGAACTCCTTCACCAGTCTCTTGCGCACGTTCTCCATCTCGGCAACGGCACGAAGCTCTTTATCCTTCGAATCTGCCACCTGATCGAGGAGACGCATGTTCTGCTCCTGCAGAATCTCTATCTCGCTTTTGCCTTCGTTTGCGGACTCTTCCTGCTGGTCTTTAACCTGCTCGTCCTTCATTTCTTCCATCTATATCCTCACTTGCTCTCTAAAAATTTGCCTAAGATGTCTGATACTATCTCAGCGGAACAGTCGACAACATTTACGACATCGGAGTATTTCATACGTTTCGGCCCGATGATGCCGAGCATCCCCACGACGTTTCCGCCTCTGGAGTATGTCTTTGTCACCAGACCCAGCTCTGATATCTCCTCACGCCCGATCTCTGTCCCTACGAATATATTCACACCTTTCTCATTCTGGCATTTATCCAGAATGTCAAAGATGAACTTCTTCTCTTCAAATGTGCCGAGCAGACTCTTCAGGCGGGAAACATCGCTGAACTCGGGGAGGTCCAGTATGCCCGATGTGCTGCTCATAAAAATGTCGGAGTCGTCTCCGCTCTTTGAAAACACAGCCTCCGCCATTGTCGAAACATTGCGGAAGAGGTGATCCATAACTTTTTTGTCGTCCTTCATCTCTTCGACTATCTCGCTTTTGAGCTCCATAAGGCTCTTGTTTGAAAAGTGGTGGTTGAGATAGTTGCTCACCTGTGTGAGCTCTGAGTCTGTGGTCGAAGGCGGTACTTCTATCATGACGTTATGCACGATGCCTGTACGGGCTACGACAACAGCTAGGACTGTGGCTGCATTCAGCCTGACAAACTCTATGTGCTTCAACAGCATGGTGTTCAGCTTAGGCGAAATGACAAAGCCGACAGAGCGTGTGAGCCTGCCGAGGTTGTCGCTCACCTTTTTGAGCACACCGTTTATGTTGTCCGCACTGCATTCAGCCTTTAGGCTGTTTATGATAGTTTCCTTATCAGCGTCGAACGTCACGAGCTTGTCTATATAATATCTGTATCCTTCGTCTGAAGGGACACGTCCCGAGGATGTGTGCGGCTGCATGATGTAGCCTTTGTCCTCTAGGTCACTCATAATGTTTCTTATCGATGCGGGGCCGAGCTTCAACGGGCCGGCTTTGGAGATGAAACGTGATCCAACCGGTTCGTTGCTCTGCACAAATTCTTCAATAATGGTTTTTAGTACAATTTCTTCTCTTTCATTCAGAAAAGACATTTTTACCTCAGTCCCGCTTTTGTCAATGTGAGCGAAGCGCAGCAGTCTTCCAAGTCAATTGATTCAATTCATTTGGAAGATTGCGTCGTCAGACTAAAGCCTTCCTCGCAATGACCGTTTTTTGTTTATTAGCACTCGGCACTGTTGAGTGCTAACAGTGATAGAATAAGAATTCACTCGTTTTGTGTCAAGGTTTTTTTGAGGTGTTTTTCAGATGAAATTATCGTATGGAATCGAGTATTTCGCCTATCCGCAGGAAAGCATCGAGAGCACCCGTCTGTATATATACGTCAGGTGTGCAGACACGTGTGGAGGCCGGGTCGGGGTTTATGGTGACAACCTTTGCTCCGCCCGACTGAAACTTTTTCGCTATGTAGTCGTTGGTGGGTATCTCGCTGGACGATCCCACGAGGAATATCAGGTCGGGTACACGAACATCCTGCACAAACGCCTGAAAATTGTGATAGTGGTGCATGTGGTCCACATACTCCCAGTCGCCGAACATAAGCACATTCGGGCGGATGAGCGACCCGCAGTGTGGGCAGTGGGGCATGTTTGATGCGGACATTGTCTCGTAGTCCAGATCACAGAGCGGTACTTCGTTATTCTCTTCATACATATATCGGCAGCTCATGCCGTTCATGCACTGCACCCGCCAGATAGAGCCGTGTACCTCCATCACCTTTGATTTGTCACATCCGCTGATCAGGTGATATCCGTCTGTGTTGGTGGTGTGTATGAATGAATGTTTGAAATAGTTTTCCATCATGTCGTTGACTATGTCATAGCCCTGATGGGGGGAGTTCTCCCGTGCGTTGCGCCTGCGCCATTCATAGAATGCCCAGCTGTGGTGCGCCTGTACACGGAAAGACTGCGGTGAGGCGAGCTCCTGCGGCTGTAGTCCTTTTTCTTTGAAAATTGGGAAGTTCCGCCAGTATCCCTCACGGTCTCTGAATGTGGGTATACCGCTGTCTGCGCTCATCCCCGCACTGGTGAGAAAAAGACATGAAGCTGAATTTTTGATTATCTCTCTGAGCTCTTCCATAACGTACCCCTGTTTAAAAGGAGTATAGCATGAAATGGTAGAGGGCACAGCATCCGGACGTTTCAACAGCCCGAAGAAACGTTCCTTATATACTGTGCCCAAAGACTAACGTTTGATAAATATAGTGAACTTTACAATCGCATTTATAAATTCGGCAAGCCCGTGCCGTGTCACTATTGTGTGTAACAAAAAACTTGTCCTAAGTTTTTTGTTTTATAAGCGTGTCTGTACAAGTATCAGCCACACTTCCTCTCCGCTGAAACCTCAGAACGGCAAAGCCGTCTTAGGTTCGCTCCGAGAGGTGCATCCTGCACCTTATAAGAGCAGTTTCAAAAATTAAACGAGTGCGGGCTCCTGCTGCGTTTCGCAGGCAGGGGCGGTGTGTGCAAACATAACAGAGGCATCTTCAAGGGCTTCCACAACGATGTGGCCGTGGTTCACAAGTGTGATGTGCTGACCGCTTTTAAGAACTATGTCGTCAAAGTCAGCGCCGGCTGTGAGCCAGAGTGATCCTTTGTAACACTGGATGGTTGTGTACTTTTGTTTTACGATGGATAAAACCTGAAAACGTTTAAGCTCCCTTTCTGATTTAAATGTCATGTCGCTACCCTCATTCATTTTGTGATTGTAATATATAAAGTAAACAGTTATCATAACAGATACAGAAAACAGAAAATGTTACCATAACAGTTGAGGTGTTCATGTCGAAGTTAAAGCAGGATTTTAAATTCCGTCAGGTGATGGATGTTATTGTCAATATGGTACAAAATGAGGTTCTGCGCCCGGGGGATAAAGTGCCCTCACTGAGGAAGATGAGCGACGACCAATCTGTAAGTATATCAACTGTTATGCAAGCATACATGGAGCTGGAGTCTGTAGGGATGCTCGAAGCAAAGCCCCAGTCGGGCTTTTACGTATCGAAAGGCACATATAAGCAGAAAGAACAGCTCACAAAAAGTACACCCAGCAGCAAACCAATGCAGGTTACCAATACAGATCAGATACAAAAGGTTCTGCATGATATGGTCGAGCCTGACATCATCCCCCTCGGCTGTGCTATCCCTTCGGCGGATCTGCTTCCGCATAAGGAACTGCTCAGCATAATGAAGCGGGTGCTGAATATGGGCGACCATAAGAATATGGAATACGGCGACACACAGGGGTCGAAGTTCTTTCGCCAGCAGATAGCCTTTTACATGAATATGAACGGAAACTCTGTCCATTCGGACAATATAATAGTGACAAACGGCGCATCCGAAGGGATGTCTCTCGCTCTGAGGGCTCTCACCAGCCCGGGCGACCTTATCGTTATGGAGTCACCCAGCTATTTCGGCTTTATGCATCTGCTGGAGACCAGCAAGGTGTTCGCTATGGAGCTGCCCACCTGCCCCGAATGGGGGATAGACGTGGATGACCTTCATCAGGCGGTGAAGAAGTACGGTGTGAAGGCTGTACTGCTCCAGCCGAACTTCGGCAATCCCCTCGGACATACATACCCCGAGGAGATAAAGAAAGAGATAGTCGAGATATGCAGCAAATACAACGTACCTATCATAGAGGACGACATAAACGGCGACTTTGCCTATGGCAGCAGGCGTGGAAGCAACCTTAAGAAATACGACACCGAGGGTAATGTTATCCACGTGTCATCCTTTTCGAAAACTATAAGCTCGGGCATGCGCATCGGCTGGATAGAGGCGGGGAAATACTTCGACCAGATACTGAGGCAGAAGATAGCCAACTCGCTCGCCACCAGTGAGATAAACCAGCTGACCATGGCGCACTATCTCGCATCGGGTAAATATCCGAGACATCTGCGTAAGATAAACAACGCATTCCGTAACCAGATCGAAAGCTATAAGATGAAGATACTGAAATATTTCCCTAAGGGGACAAAGGTTTCGGAGCCTGACGGCGGGTTTGTCCTGTGGGTGGAGCTCCCCGAAAGCATCGATACGGGCGATATATTCGCACACGCAGTGGAGGAGAAGATATCTTTCACGCCGGGCGGTATATTCAGCTCTCAGGACAGGTATAACAACTGTATGCGTATCAACTGCGGATACCCTATGGACGACAGGATAGAGAGCGGTATCAGAAGGCTGGGCGAGCTATGTGAGGATGCTCTTTAGGGGTTCAGCACTGCTTTTTTGGCGGGGATGCCGCCTGTTAGCAAGTTTCTCAGTGTTTCGAAAGCGGGGGATTCATCGGTGAGATAAATGTCTCTCTTTCCGCTCTGGTTAGTGTCCAGATGCAGTTCGTTTATGCAGTTTATGATTGCTTCGGATGAGTCTACTATCCTGATATCGGGATAATGCTTCAATATCACTTTTTTAAGAAGAGGGTAGTGTGTGCACCCGAGGATGAGGGTGTCGGGACCTTTTGATATCAGCTCTTCCAGATAGTGTTTCACCACCTGATCTGCTATATCTGTATCTATCAGCATCTCTTCCACTATAGGCACGAATAGCGGGCACGCCTCCTGTACTATTTCTGTATCAGGTGCCAGTGCTTTTATCGCTTTTACGTATGACTCACTGCGCACTGTGGCTCTGGTGCCTATCACGCCTATCTTTCCGCTGTCTGTCATTTTCACTGCGCTGAGTGCGCCGGGTTCCACAACGCCGATGACATTCACGCCGAATTTTTCTTTTATCTTATCTATTGCGTATGAAGACGCCGTGTTGCAGGCTACGATGATGGTGTCTATCTGAAAGTTCTTCACGAGGAATTCTGCACACTGCAGGCTGTATGTTATGACAGTTTCGGGTGATCTGCTGCCGTAAGGCACACGTGCAGTATCGCCGAGGTAGTGAATATCCAGTTTCGGAAAGTTTTCGCTGATTGCTTTGTAAACGGTGAGCCCGCCAACGCCCGAGTCGAAAATGCCAATAGCCAAGTCGGTAACCTCTGAATGAATTTCAGGTGTGATGATAGCTCTTATAACTATTTATGACAAGGGGGATTCTTCCCATTTTCTGACAAATTCAAGGAACTCGTCATAAGGCATAGGCCTGCCGTAATAGTAACCCTGTACTATGTTGCACCCCATCTCTTTCAGTATCTGAACCTGCTCCTCTGTCTCTGCTCCTTCTGCCACTATGTTCAACCCGAGGCTCTTGGACATAAGGATAACAGACGAGACGATGGACTCATTGTCAGGGTCTGTGTCTATGCTGTTGATGTAGCTTCGGTCTATTTTCAGGGTGCTGATAGGCATCTTTTTCAGATAGCCGATGGAGCTGTATCCCGTGCCGAAGTCGTCTATGGCAAATTTTACATTGAGGCTGCTTATCTCGTTCATCACCTTTGTGATGGTGGAGAGATCCTCTGTGAAGATGTTCTCAGTTATCTCAAACTCGAAGCTGAAATTCTCTATACCCGATGCCTTTATAGCTTCACGGATGTGCTGTACTATATCCTTCTTCATGAACTGTCTGAGGCTGAGGTTCACCGCTACTTTCAGATTGCCGAAGCCCTCTCTGTGCAGTCTTGCCGTATCCTCGAGCGCTCTGTTTATCACCCAGTCGCCTATGGGGAGTATGAGACCGTTCTCTTCGGCAATGGGGATAAATTTATCCGGCGGAACAAATCCGAGGTCGGGGTTATTCCACCTTATCAGTGCTTCCATACCCATCACTGTGTCGTTCGAAAGGTCTATCTTCGGCTGGTAATAGAGCGATAGTTTGTTGTTTTCTATGGCTCTGTTCAGCTTTGATTCTAGTATTAGTCTGTCTTTCAGGGATTCGTCCAGCCCGCCTGTGAAGAGCTGAATGTTATTCCGCCCCTGCAGTTTCGCCTGATACATGGCTATCTCTGCGTTCTTTATCAGCTCGGATGCCGTCTTGCCGTTTTCAGGATAAAAGCAAAGCCCCGCACTGCACTGTATAAAGAGCTCATAGCCCTGTACGGATACCGGTTCGGATATCTTTGCCACGATGCTTTTTGCTCTGTTGAATGCATCGTCCCTGTCTTTCACATTGGTAAACATGACGGTGAATTCGTCTCCGCTGAATCTTGCGGCAACTGCTTCATCGCATATGATGTTCTTTATCCTTTCGGATACTATCTGCAGAACCTTGTCCCCTGTGGTGTGTCCGAGGGTGTCGTTCAGAGTTTTGAACCTGTCCAGATCGAGGAACAGTACAGACAGACCGCCATCGATAGGGTCGAATCCGTCTATGTATTTCGCTGTTTCCTCTGCGAAAAATAGCCTGTTCGGCAGCCCTGTGAGGTTGTCGTGGGTTGCCTGATATTTTATCTCTTTCTCGTGCTTTTTACGTTCGGTTATGTCGTGGAACACAGATATAAAGTCTGTTATGTCCCCTGCGCTGTTTCGTATGCTGGAGACAGTCATGATGGAATCCACATTCTTGCCGTTCTTTTGTCTGACGGGGTATTCACCGCTCCATTTTCCGTATTTAAAGAGGTCTTCCCATAGTTTTTTATAAAATGACGGGCTGAAATTATCAGGACGCAGCATGCTCACGTGCTTCCCTATGGTTTCGTCTTCGGTATATCCGGTCATATTACAGAATGATGCATTGCAGGATATTATCTCCCCTTCGGGATTTACTATGAGTATACCGTCGAGGGTGTTTTCCACAACCTTTGATGCGAGAAGCATTTTTTCCTCTGCTTTTTTGGTTTCGGTTATGTTTATCCCCTGCAGGATCGTTCCGTAATAGTCGCCTTTGCTGTATACGTCTGTGATGTTCCACAGGATGAAGTTTATCTCGCCCGATGTTTTATGTGTTATCGCCGATTCAAACTGTGTCGAATAGGTGTCTTCTTTTTTGTCGTTATCCACAGATACTGTCGCCTGTGGAAAAATGCTGTAGATATGGCTGAGGTGTTTACCCAGTACAGATTCACCTGCAAAACCTGAGAGGTGCTCCAGCGCTTTGTTGAACAGGGTGATATTTCCGTTCTTATCCCATACGGCGATGGGCGCTGCTGCGTTGTTTATCAGGTTTTTCATGTATGCCTGAGTTTCAGACAGGTTGCTGCTGACTGTTGATATCTGGTCTGCCAGCATGTTGAATTCGGATATGATGGTGTAGTTATACGTCGCCGGTTTGCCCGAAAGCATGAGATGCGTATAGTCCACCAGGCGGTAAAGTGTGCGCACTGTTATCACGTTTATGGCGTATCCCGACAGCAGTGTCACCACCAGCACAATGGCTATGGCCGTGTATCCCATCTTTCTGTTTTGGGAAGCTATGTTCTGCAGGAAGGTGTCCGGCAGGCTCTGATAGAACTTCAGCGTGATGCTGTCGTTCGGCAGATGCAGGTCTGAGCAGTATGTCACAGAGTTTCCGCTGAGTATGGCAGTGTTTGTGTTATAGCATGTTTTGATTATGTTGTTGTTCATGCCTTCGGTATTGCCTGCGACGATGCTGTCGCCGAAGACAATTGCCGCCTCGGAGAGGTTCGTATACTGCATTATCGAGTTAATGAGGTTAGATGCGTTGTTTAGTATTACGCCGGTGTAGAAATATCCGGCAAGCTCTCCGGTCTTTTCATAAACAGCCTCAGACGAGCCTGTGAGCGCTATGAGTGTGCCGTCTGCGGACTCGGACTGTATGGTGCGTATCCCTTTACGCAGGAAGCGTCCGTTGGCCATCATATAGTTTCGTATCATGCTGGTGTCATAAAATGGAGTGCTGGCGTCGAATATGTATTTGCCGTCTACTGACTGAAAGAAGAATACATCCACATCTTCAGCGAATGAATCGTCATACAGCTTTGTTATCTCACTTTCGAATTTGGCGATATCGCCTTCGATGTAGCTGCTCAGCTTAGATGAAAAGAGGAACTCCATGTCGTGTATGATGCTATGCAGGATGTCCGCCTTCTGCTCCAGTATCATCTTTGCGATGTTGTTGTTTATCTTTGTGATCTCGACAGATTTCTCCATCATGGCATTTTTAATGAATTTGCTGCTCATAAGGTGCATGGGTATGGTCAGCAGCACGGCCATCATTATGATGGATAGTATAAAGAATGTGTATATCCTAAGACCGTTAGTCTTTTTCATTTTCCGGAATATCGCAGTGCCCTCTCGGTCAGTTTATTAAGTTCTTTCTGAGACATGTCTTTTGTCGCTATGACGAACTCTCCGCTGAATATCAGAGGTATGTTCTTGCTTTGTCCTGAGATGTCCATCTTTACCGCTTCGGCTATGGCAACGCCGTTGTCGTCGTTCATCCGCATAACGGTGAAATCAAGGAGCTTCTCCTTAAGCAGATTCAGCTCGTTTATCGTTCCGCCCCATCCGTTTACAAGCACTTTGCCCGTCAGCCCTGCTTCATTCACGGCTTTCGATGCGCCTATGGCTATGTCAGTGGAGCAGGCATATATGAATGATATGTCTTCATTTTTTTCCAGAGCAGATTTCGCTGCTTCATATGCGCTGTCAGCTTTGAAATCCGTATAGTATTTTGACACGGCGACAAAACCTTTGGAGAGAGCGTAGCTTTCGAAGCCTCCCCCCCGCTGGTCGCTCACCGCCCCTTTTGCTCCGTATAGCAGGACGTATTTACCGCCCGAGGGGAATACCTCGCTGTATTTATCAGCCAGAAGTTTCGAGCCTTCTATGTGGTCAAACCCCACATACATAAAAGGCTGGTGCTGTTTCCATTCTTTCAGCGGCGTGGTCAGGTTCTGTATCATTATCTTTGCTTTGCTTTTGGAAACCAGCGAAGGCACAAGCCTGCGCACATTCGCATTATCCACTGAGAGTACTATGTAGTCCGCATCGCTTTTGGATGCTTCGGATATCTGCATGGTCTGGAGCCGGTAGTCCCCCGACGGTCTGCTGAAGTATTTTACTGTTTCGTGTCTGATGCCCAGCTCGTCCATACGCATGTCCATAGAGCGCACACTGTCACGCCAATAGTTTGACTGCTGTATAGCAGGATAGATGACGGCTATTTTTATGCTGTTGGTCTGGCGCATTTTTATGCGTTCAGGCTGAGATGTTACCTTCGATGCGAATGCTTCTGCCAGCTCTTCCTGATGCGGATTATCACTGTAGAAATGGTCTATGGTGAAGTATTCCGTCTCTTCATCAGCAGATGCATATGAGAATACCCCGAGCATTAAAAAAACAATTAAAAAAACAAGTCCGTTCCGCTTCATATCAAAACTCTCTTATTCTGTAATTCCCTTTAGAAAAGAATACGGCAAAAAGAAATAATAAATAAGCCCCTATGGTGGGGATAACAAATGCAGCATTAAAATACGCCACAGGAGCAAGTATCGAAACTATTAACCAATGGAGTACTATGGCAGGACCGGAGTGCAGCATGATAGGGAAATCCTTAAATCTGCATATAACGGCTAGCCCGCTTATGTTCCAGCCGTACAGAGCCAGCGTCCTGTGATAGAGGATCGTCAGGTCTTTATATAACGGATCGGTATACCCATAGGCATATATGAGAATGTATATAACACCCGAAACAGATGTCATAAGCAGAAAGACGATGCCCGATGTGAGGTATGATTTCTGCTGTTCTTTTATGCCCAGCTTTATATAGAGGTACAGCACGCATGATACTGCGACAAATAGTATAAGTGATATCGCCAGCTCAAGATATATCGCTTCGAAAAGTATAAAGACGAAGAATATAATAACCCCGAGAGTGATCGTCCAGAAGCTGATGACCTTAATATTTCTGAAAAGGTTCGACGGTGCCTTGTGCATGGTGGAGAACATTACGCTGAGGGATATGAGCGAAACAGGGAATGAAAACCCTAGGAAGAATGTGTTCAGCGTTAGCTTTTCCGAATGTATGAAGGTGTAATATTCCTGATTGATAATAGCAGTTATTGATATCAGAAGCCCTATGGAAAGGCAAAGCAGCGACGCATGGTGGAACTTCTGCGCTGTGGGCACTTTCCTTGTGAAAAAGTCTGAAGGAAAGAATTTAAACTTACTGTTACGCACGGATTCCACTATGCCGAAGAGTATCAGTGATATGGCTATGGCGTATCCGTAATGCTCGAAAAAAGCGAGAAATGCATAGGCAAAGGACAATATGAAAAATGCATAAAGCCTCTTTGTCATCCGTCCTTTATCCATTGTGAAGTAGAGAATGATAGTTCCGCCTGAGCAGAGGTTGAAGAGGAATATGTGAAGCCTTTCGAAATTGTATCCTTCTATGAAATGATGCATAAAGCCGAAGGCGAGGGCTATCGTCATCGTCAGCATAAATGTAATTCTTAATGCAATACTCATTACTGTCTCCCCAGCAGGTGCTTTAAAGCATCATCTAATAAAGGGTATCTGAATGTGAATCCGCTTTCAAGCAGCTTTTTCGGATATACCCTTGCGCTGGCGAGGAGAACTTCGTCCCCCATCTGCCCGTATACGGCCTTGATAAGCCATGCAGGCACTCTGAGGAACCTCGGTCTATGCATAACAGCGGATAAAGTATCCGCATATTCTTTCCATTTTACGGGATTCGGTGCGGTGAGGTTTACCGCTCCTTTAATAGATTCTGTCTCCATTATGTGTGTCATGGAGTAGAGCACGTCGTCCATAGCAACCCAGCTGAGGTATTGTTCTCCGCTGCCGAGCACGGTACCAAGCCCGAGTGATGCTGGCTTATATGTGCGCTCCAGTGCTCCGCCCGAAGGGGAGAGTGCCACGCCTATGCGGAGGTAAACGACCCTGACGCCTGCTTCCTCTGCCTGTTTTGCCGATTCTTCCCATCTGCTGCACACGTCGGATATAAACTCTTTGCCTGCGGATGATTCCTCTGTGAGCTCCTCTGCGCCTCTGTCGCCGTAATACCCTATGGCGGATGCGCATATCAGGAGCTTCGGCGGGTTTTTCATGCTGGCGATTGTTTTTGCTAGGAGGCTTGTGCTTTTCACACGGCTGTCTATGATGGACAGCTTCTTTTCTTCTGTCCATCTGGTGTCGCCTATCGGCTCGCCCGTCAGGTGTATCACCACATCCGCATGCTCGAACTGAGCCTCGACAATGCCTGCGTTCGGGTTCCAGCATACGTCTCCGATGCAGAGCTGTTTCTCATTGCGCACCAGACGGATGATCTTGTGCCCCTGTGTCTGCAGATATGGTATCAGGGCAGAGCCCACGACCCCGCTGGAGCCTGACACCACTATGGTCTTCGGCTCGGGTTTATAGCATGCAATTGTCTCTATATCATTTTTCGATACTGACGACCTGTATCTGAACATTTTCGTCAGTTTCTTTTTTATCATTGAACCTGCGATATATTTCGATATAAAATGTAACGGAAGACGATATTCAACCGTGTCTTCTATAGTCGTTATTCCATCATTCGCATAAAAATCGTGGGAGTGCTCCCACAGGCTGAAAGGCCCCTTGTTTTGTCTGTCTTTGAAATGGCGGTCTTTTTCATACTCGATGTGCTCCGCCTGCCAGCGCAGGGTCAGGAAGCCCGCACCAACATTCAGCGTGCATTTGGCGCCGACGTCGATCCCTTCAGACTTCTCCACCAGCTCCGCCTTTTCCCACGGGGGGGTGAGCCTCTGAAGAGCACCTTCTTTTTCATGCCACGAAAAAGCCGTGTGCACATCTGACCGAATGTCTGTTGAGTGTTTGAAAATTAAAGTCCCCATATAAAAGACATTTTATATCTAAAAATGATTTCTGGCAACGATGTTTCTAAGTGAGTGAAACTATTAAACTTTTATATCGCTATTATAAAGTTGTTTTAGAAAGGTTTATGAAACCTTTTTACAATTTTCACAACACTGGTTTATTAGTTTGTTAATATTTCATAATAGGAAGAAAAGAGGAAGTCGTCCTAATAGAATAAAATTATTTTTCCATTGAGTTTTTTAATGATTGAATGTAAAACATACAGACGACATATATATCGGAGGTATCCTATGTCTCTTATGGATAAATTCTGGACTATAGCGAAATCCAGAAACAAAACAATCGTCCTTCCCGAGGGTGAAGATGAAAGAACGATCGATGCGGCGAACGCAATTGCCGAGAACGGTCTATGCAAAATTATACTCCTCGGTAATGAGGCCGATATCAGAAAAGCGTTTGAATCCAAAGGGTATGAGGTGAGGTGCGAGATCATCGAACCCGCTAAGAGCGCATACCTTGAAGATTTTACAAATACATATTACGAAAGCAGAAAATCAAAAGGACTCACTATGGAAGAGGCCGCAGAGAGCATGAAAGACGTGCTCTATTTCGGCTCTATGCTGGTGCAGAAAGGGATAGCCGACGGAGCCGTTACGGGTGCCTGCCATACCACAGGCGACGTGCTCAGAGCTGCCATCCGCATCATCGGTACAAAGCCGGGGATGAAAACCGTGTCCAGCTGCTTCATCATGGTGCTCCCTAAGAAGGAGTTCGGAGAGGACGGAGCCGTCGTATTTGCCGACTGCGCCGTAAACCCTAATCCAGACGCAAAGACACTGGGCGAGATAGCAGTGGCGACAGCCGCTAGCTGCAAATCTTTCCTCGAGGTCGAGCCGAAGGTTGCTATGCTTTCATTCTCTACAAAGGGCTCTGCCGAGCACGACGATGTTACAAAGGTTCGTGAGGCACTTAAAGTTGCGAAGGAGCTCGCTCCTGACCTCGCTATCGACGGCGAGCTTCAGGCAGATGCAGCACTCCTCGAGGCTGTCGGCGCAAAGAAAGCTCCCGGCAGTGATGTCGCAGGAAAGGCGAACGTACTAGTTTTTCCTACTCTCGACGCAGGAAACATCGGATACAAACTTGTCGAAAGACTCGCAGGCGCAGAAGCCATCGGTCCTGTTATTCAGGGGCTTGCAAAACCTGTTAACGACCTCTCCAGAGGTTGCAAATACATGGATATAGTCAATGTGGCAGCTATAACGGCTGTGCAGGCTGATTAGGAGGGACTTGTGGATATACTGGCTCTGAACTGCGGAAGTTCATCAGTAAAATACCAGCTTTACGATTGGGAAAATAAAAAAGTTATCGCCAAAGGCGTTGTGGAGAGGATCGGTATCGGTGACTCATTCATAGTGCACGAGGCAGACGGCAAAGATACACACAGAGAAGAATACGAGTGTCACGACCACTCCACGGCTGTAAGCCTCATCGTGCGTACACTCACATCAGGCGAATATAAGGTCATCGACACGATGGACCGCATATCCGCCGTAGGACACCGTGTGGTACACGGCGGTGACAAGTTCGCCAGCTCCGTACTGCTCACACCGGAAGTTATAAAGACTATCGAGGATGTTCAGCACCTTGCGCCTCTGCATAACCCGCCAAACCTCGCAGGTATCAGAGCTGCTCAGAAAGTTATGCCGAATGTTCCCCATGTTGCGATATTCGACACTGCTTTCCATCAGACAATGCCCGCCCACGCTTATATGTATCCCGTGCCATACGAGTGGTATGAGGAATTCGGCGTGAGACGCTACGGCTTCCACGGCACAAGCCACCTGTACGTTTCAAAGCGTGCTGCGGCTATGCTCGGCAAAGATGCGAAGGACTGCAACATCATTACGATGCACATAGGTAACGGTGTTTCCCACACGGCTATAAAGGGCGGAGTGTCCGTCGATACATCAATGGGTCTCACACCTCTCGAAGGTGCTATGATGGGAACAAGATGCGGCGACATCGACCCTGCGGTTCCTCTCTTCATGCAGCAGCAGCTTGATGTTGATGCAAAGACAATGGACAATATCCTTAATAAAAAATCAGGAATCCTCGGCATTACGGGACGATACACAGACAGACGTGACGTTCTTATGTGTGAGGATGACGAATACAAACACAGATGCTCCCTCGCCATAGAGGTGGAGTCATACCGACTGCGTAAATACATCGGCTCTTACTATGCTGTCCTCGGAAGGCTGGATGCGATAGTCTTCACGGCGGGAGTTGGTGAAAACGCAGGGGCTATACGCCAGCTGGCTGTCGAAGGGCTCGAGCATATGGGTATCAAGGTCGACAGGGATAAAAACCTTGCGACATTCTCCAAACACGGAGAGACAGAGATATCCACACCGGACTCAAAGGTTAAGGTTTTCGTGATCCCTACAAACGAAGAGCTCGTTTTCGTGGAGGATGTTGTTGCCATTCTGAACGGCACATACAAAGACCACACCGAATACCCGTACACATTCAAAACTAAGATATAAGGCACACGCCTTACAAAATAAAAGGGAGCTCATAACGGGCTCCCTTTTTTTATGCTTATTCTAGCTGTATTTCTCCATCAGTCTGTCGAAGACGGTGCATAGATCCCGAACACTGTCCACCACATGAACAAGCGATGAACCGTCCGCCACATGGTCGTGCACTCGCTTTATGGAATTAGTGCATGATGAGTGGAACGTTTGTATGACACGGTTCAGCTCTTCGGCATTTTCACCGGGGAACTCTTTTCTGAAGCTGGTATCCATATATTTACCGAACGCTGTGGCTCCCGTGCTGGGGAATGACAGCTCGCACTGATCTTTCAGATAACAGTTGAAAACCATCTTTGTCAGGTTCAGATACTCCAGCTTTCCTTTTGCAAATACTGTCCCTTTACGGCTCAGTTTAAATCTGGAAAACATAGTGGACAGCTTGTCCATGTTGCTGAGGAGCACGTCTATCTCGGATATGAACGAGTTCACCACATCCTTTGTATCTCCCGAGAGAGTCGCTACGCTCTCTACGCTGGCGGCTATTTCGCCCGTTGCAGTGGACTGCTCCTCCACCGCTGCGGATATGCCAGTCACAAGGTCGCTCAGCTCCCTGATGGAGTTGACGATGTTGTCGAAGTTGGATGCCAGCCCCCCTGCGACCTCACGCTGTTTCGTAACAGATTCGGAAACTGTGTCTGTAGATGATATAACGTGGGTAACATCAGACTGTATCCTGTGTATCATGGTGGCAATCTCTTTGGTGGATGCCTGGGTCTTTTCAGCGAGTTTCCTTACTTCGTCGGCAACAACGGCGAAGCCACGTCCGTGTTCGCCCGCTCTGGCCGCTTCAATGGCAGCGTTAAGTGCCAGCAGGTTTGTCTGTTCGGATATATCGTCGATAACGTTTATCACCTGACCTATCTGCTGTGCGTTGTCTTTCAGTCCGCTGATCTCCTCTTTCAGAGAGTCGAGAACCTTTGTCGCCTCTTCGGAGAATCTGGCTGCATCCATAACGGCATGTCCGCCTTCCTCTGCCATGCTGACGGTTTCTTCCGCTTTGCCTGCGGAGTCTGTGCTGTTCTGTGCTATCTCGGAGATGGTGGTGCTCATCTCTTCACTGGCGGCAGCCACCTGTGAGGAGAGCATAACGTTCTCGTCACTTTTGCCTGTCACATTCACGATACCGCTCGAGATAGGCACTGTCGCCTCACTAGCATTAGACAGGGTGTAGAGTGCCTGTGCGAAGTCTTTTTCTATGTTTCTCAGGAATATATTAACGAATATGGACATCTCGGATATCTCGTCGTGGGATGCCGCTTTGAATACGGAGCATGCCTGACATGATTTCACAGATGATAACTGCGGGCATTTCTTACTGCCGAAAACGCCCATGTAATACCAGCACGGTGTCGATTCGCTGTGCTGAGCGAAAGCGGAGTCGTTCCCTTTGACCATCTTTTTCGCATCGGGGAGCTTGATAGGAACATTCTTTGACAGGTCTCCTTGTCCGCTCGCCAGCTCCTTTGCCATAGCGACAAAGTTGTTCAGAGGTTTGAAGACAAACTTGATAATGGCAAAAAGTATGGCTGATAACGCCATCGCCAGCAGTATGTTTGTGAACAGTTTGAAGGTGAGCGCCTTCCACTCGGAGGTGATGAGATCCTGCACATTCATCACAAGCATAAGATCGCCTGCGACACTGCCTGTATAGTCTCTCAGCTCCACAGGATATATCCGGTATGCATCGCCTTCATATGTAGCCGAGCCATTCTTGCTGTTTTGCAGGAAGTAAGGCATGGCTTCGGATGAGTGCATGTAGTAGACGACATTATCAACGACAACGTCTGCGGGCTCAGCTTCGAACCTCTTAGCCTTTTTAAATACGCTGTCCAGTATGCCTATGGAGTACTGCATGCCGTAGAGGTCTGCTGTCTGCTTTACTATGTTATTGATAGATCCGCCGAATTCGACACTGCCTACATGTTTGCCATTGTGAAAGACAGGGTAGACAACCCTGAGCCCCGGTCCTCCACGTCCGACTTCGAGCCCTGTTATAGGCTTCTGAGTCTTGTTTGTCTCGATGACCGTAGCACGGAAAGATGAAAGGTCGTCCCCGAATTTCTCAGGCTTATGCAGACGTAAAAAGCTGGTGGCGGGAGGCAGGTGAAACTGAAATTGCTTTATTTCATGCTCATCCTTTATCGCTTTGTAATAAGGCACGAGTGCCTTCGCCAGCCCGTCTCTGTCACCGTTTGCGAACAGTTCGGTTATCTGCGGGTCTGTCGCGATGGTAAATACCGTCAGCGACAGGTCTTTGAATGTGCTTTCGAGAACGTTATTAAGACTTTTTTCAGCCTGATGGAAAGTTTTAGAAGTACTTAGTCCCAGCTCCTTTTTGAATGATCTGTAATCCAGAAAAGAGTTGAAAAGTGTGATGAAGATTACCCCCAGAAACGCTACTCCGAAAATCTTCGTTTTGATATTAGTGCGCATATGTTACCCCTGAACAAAATTTGTGTGTGTGTTGTATATATTTATAATTATAACGCTATAGTATTGTAGTTGTAAACAAATGTGCGAAAAATGTTGAATAACACAGATATTGCCTGCAAAGAGATAAGCTGATATCATGAGTAAGTATTCATTGGAGTATCTATGGAAAACATCTTTTCAGACGATAAACAGCCGGAAGATTTTCAGACATCTTCCATCAGGCCGACAGGTTTCGACGACTATGTCGGGCAGAGGAAAGTGAAGGAAAACCTCAAAGTATTCGTACAGGCAGCAAAACAGAGGGGCGAATCCCTCGACCATTGCCTCTTTCACGGGCCTCCCGGACTGGGGAAGACAACTCTCGCGAACATCATCTCCCACGAGCTCGGCGTTAATATAAACTCCACCAGCGGACCTGTCATAGACAAGGCGGGAGACCTCGCAGCCATACTCACAAACATACAGGAAGGGGACGTCCTCTTCATAGACGAGATACACAGACTCCACAGCAACGTAGAGGAGATACTCTACCCTGCTATGGAGGACTTTAAGCTGGATATCCTGATAGGTCAGGGTCCCGCAGCCAGAACTGTTAAGATAGACCTGCCGCCTTTCACTCTCATCGGTGCGACAACCCGTGCAGGGCTCCTTACATCCCCCCTTCGGGACAGATTCGGCATGATAATGCGCCTTGAGTTCTATGATGTGGAAGAGCTGAAGAGCATCATGCTCCGCGGTGCGGACATCCTCGGTGCGAAAATAGACCCCGCAGCAGCGAAAGAGATCGCAGGCAGAAGCCGAGGCACACCCCGTATCGCACACCGAATACTCCGCCGTGTACGTGACTTCGCAGATATCCTTAACAACGGCTACATCTCTCTGGAGCTGGCAAAAGAAAGCCTCCAGAAGCTGGAGATAGACTCCGAAGGGCTGGACGCCTCCGACAGGAATCTGCTCCTTTCCATTATAGAAAAATATGAAGGCGGTCCCGTCGGCGTGGACACCCTCGCAGCCACAATGAGCGAGGAGCGTGACACCATAGAGGACGTTATCGAGCCTTACCTTATATATCGGGGATTTATCAAAAAAACACCGAGAGGACGCATGGCGACAGCTATGGCATATGAACATCTTAAGATGTCTGTGCCGGGCAGGCTGAGTGTTGCAGATTTTCTGGACGGTGATGAATAGTGGCTAAGAAAAAATCCAAATACGTATGTCAGTCCTGCGGGTATGTCAGCCCCGGATGGATAGGCAAATGCCCCGAGTGCAGCAGCTGGAGCAGCTTTGTGGAGGAAATTCCCCTCGAAGAGAGCACGGCGGCAATAGCAAAGCGTAACCCGAAAGTTAAACCCGTCAGTCTGAAAGACGTGAAAGGGCTCGAGACAGAGCGCACACCGACAGGCATGCCCGAGCTGGATCAGGTTCTGGGCGGCGGATTGGTGAAGGGCTCAGTACTCCTTGTGGGCGGAGAGCCCGGGATAGGCAAATCCACCATCATGCTTCAATGCGCAGGGATACTCTCCAGAGACAGATTAAAAGTTTTATACGTTTCGGGCGAGGAATCCGCAGCACAGCTTCGACTGCGTGCGGACAGGCTCGGCGTTTCAGATAATGAGATAGACATACTCTCCACCAACAGCCTCGAAGACGTTCTTCAGGCATGCGAAGGGGAGAAGCCTGATTATATAATACTAGACTCCATACAGACCATAGCCTCAGACGACCTGAACAGTGCCGCAGGTACTGTCGGTCAGGTGAAGCATGTCACTTACCGCCTTGTCGAGCTCGCAAAGAGCAGGGGCATAACCGTCATGATAGTCGGACAGGTGACAAAGGACGGCTACATCGCAGGTCCAAAGGTCTTGGAGCACCTTGTGGATACAGTGCTTTACTTCGAAGGGGACTACAGCAGAGGGGTGCGCATACTCCGCTCTGTGAAGAACAGGTTCGGCCCTACAAACGAGGTCGGCATCTTCGAAATGACGGATAAAGGGCTGGTGGAGCTGAACAGCTATAGCTTTGTAGAAGACAAGCAGGACACATCCGCAGGGCGTGTCTTCGTGCCCGTTATGGAGGGGACGAGAGCTTTCCTCGTAGAGGTGCAGGCGCTTGTGGCTCCGACATTTTATCAATACCCGAAGCGCAACTGTATGGGCTTCGACCTTAACAGACTTAACATGCTGCTCGCCGTTCTGGAAAAGAAGGGCGGGCTTAACCTCGCAGGGAGCGATATATACATCAATGTAGCAGGCGGGATGAAGATCACCGAGACCAGCGCAGACCTTGCCATATGTGCGGCAATTGTTTCATCCTTCCGTGACAGACCCATAGACCCGCAGACGACATTCATCGGCGAGGTCGGTCTGACAGGTGTCATAAGACCCGTGTCGAACATGGGCAACAGACTTTCCGAAAGCTATAAGATGGGAATCAGAAAATATTTCGTTCCTGAGAAAGTGGAGTTTGACAAAAGCATAGAAATTGGTTTATCTATTAATGTATCCAAATTTTTGGATATGTTTTAGGAGGAATTTACATGGGACTTCTCGAAGGAAAGAAAGCGCTGATCTTCGGCGTTGCGAATAACAAAAGCATTGCCTACGCCATTGCTAGAAACTTTATCGAGCAGGGGGCTGAGGTTGCTTTCAGCTATGCCGGCGAAAAACTGCGTGGAAGAGTGGAAAAGGTCTCCGAGGAACTCGGCGGCAAATTTATGGTTCCATGTGACGTTACAAGCGATGCAGAGCTCGAAGCATGCTTCGAAACAGTGAAAAAAGAGTGGGGTACTTTCGACATTCTCATCCACTCCGTTGCATTCGCACCCAGCGATGCGCTTAAAGGCAAATATATCGATACTCAGAGAGACCACTTTGCTATGGCTATGGACATCAGCGTATTTTCACTGGTGGCAATGGCGAAGGCAGCAGAGCCTATCATGAACGACGGCGGAAGCATCATTTGTATGTCTTATCTCGGCGCTGAAAGAGTCATCAAAAACTATAACGTTATGGGTGTTGCGAAATCAGCACTCGAATCATCTACAAAATACCTCGCCTACGACATGGGCGACAGAAAGATAAGAGTGAACGCCATCTCCGCAGGTCCGATAAAGACTCTCGCAGCAGCAGGCATCTCCGACTTTAAAAAGATCTTCAACCACATAGCAGAGAACGCACCTCTCCGTGACAACTGCACACAGGAAGATGTAGGCCGTACAGCAGTGTACCTCGCATCCGATCTGGCGTCGGCAGTGACAGGTGAGGTCATTCATGTGGACTGCGGTTACTCCATAATGGGTTTATAATCCGCTCTAAGCGGCGCATTTCGGCGTTAAGCCTCTGAAAAAGATGACTCACATACCTTTGTATGCTCGTCACTTCTTTCCTCGGCTTGCCTTGAACTGCTTGCTTCCAGCAGCTTATAAAAAATCTTCGGCTTAACTTCCGGCAGCTTATACAACTTCCGGGTCATTGCGAGAAGGCGATAGCCGACGAAACAATCTTAGAAAAAATAAAAAACATAAGGGGCTCTTTTGAGTCCCTTTTTTGTTTATAAATTTTCTTGATGTGTAATAATGTTTCAAATGTTTGAGGTAGCATATGGAACTTGCGATTATCTTTATTTTATCGGGGAGCATTATTGTTTTACTGATAAGGCTGTTTTCAACAGATAATGAGTTCGAGACTATAGTGAACGAGTCATTCTTCATTTATCACGACCATAAAACTGACCAAAAGAATAATCAGAAATATCTGAACGAACCCTTGAAACTGGAACTGCTGCGCAGTGTACAGATACTCCGAGACTCCCTCATTATCTCTGCCACGACGAAAAACACAGATACATCTATCCAGAGAAAAGTCCTCGCTGAGCAGAGCTTTAACAATGTCATCATGATAAAAGATAAGAATAAAAAGATAATTTCGGACACGCTGTTCGATGCGATAAGCAAAAAATATTACGAAAAGATAGGTGTCTGTGCCTCCCGCAGATATACGATAGAGATAGAAGAGCTGGTTGAGCAGATGAGCGGAAATATCACGGCTAGTAAAAGAGCAGAATGTTTTGAGAAGGCTTGCAGAGTTTTGGCAGATGCACATGCCGACCGCTCAACGGATAAAAATATATTATCGGAATATGATACAATAATTAACTCTGTGCGTAAGCAGTATGGGATGTAAAAGTGGCTGTTAGTCCTTGAAGGTCATACGGTATTTTTTACCGAGGATGTCGGGGTAATAGCTTGTCTTTGCCATGCGGAGGGCTGTTTTGCCCAGGTCCTGTTCAAAGTTTATGAACTCGTAGCGTTTCGGCAGTATGTTTGCGAAGTCGTTATAAAGGAACTGATAGATACCTTTATAAGTCGTGAGTGCTTTTGCGAAGTGGAGCACGTATGTGTCGTCTGTGAGTTCCTCACCGATTACAAATCCGCAGGGTTCGTCGTCGACATAATATATCCCGCCGCAGATACAGAGCTGATCATACAGCTTCATCGCCTCGCAGCAGGCGTAATAATCAGTCTCTTCCTTTGAGAGTCCTGAGAGCTCTATCCATTTTTCGAGTATGTATTTGCAGTCTGAGAGCCTTTCGGGGCTTATCTCATAGGCTTTTGCCACATAGCTTTCGTTGAACTGTTTCAGAAGGTTGCGCTTCTTATGCAGTTTGCGCCCTTTGTATGTCTGCATCTTTTCTGTTGTATAAATATAGTCGGTATCTCCGTCACGGAAATCGTACTCTATATTCTGATCTTTGAAAAATTCCAGCCAGTCTTCGTGTATGGGAAAGAAGAAGTCGCACTCTTTCTGCAGCTTGTGCAGTGTGTCTGTACAGCATGTGCGCATGTCTTTTGTGGGCATGATGTACGTCTTGTCGTCGTATGTTCTGCCTCTGACAAAGTACTCGTTATCGCATGTAAAGACTTCATACTGATGAGCATTTCTGAAAAGATAGAGGTTTGGAAAGCTGTATTCGGATATAGGTACGCTGACAGATTTCAGCCTGTCTTTCAGCAAGTCTTTGTGTTGTAATGAAATAGGTTCGTAGCTCATTTAAATGTAAACTAGCACAAAAAAATACTAAAAGTCTATTTTAAATATAACTTGCAATATCGGTTTACAAAATTTATCTTCATAAATGTGCTTAAAATATTATATACTTTAAAGGAGTTTATAATATGAGCATATGGGAGAACATCTGATATGTACTTTGATTTAGCCTTATTGGGTTGTGTCCTTTCTCTTTTGCATGTGACACTCTACTTTTTTCTTGGATATAAAAAACTTGAGCTAGTGACATCCGTCTTTGTGGTGTTGTCGATTATCTTCACCGTTATGCAGTATGTCAGCATGTACAGCCTGCCTGTGCCTCCGTTTGCGAGCCTCAGCGGTGTTATGCTTCTCTTGACGATGGCGATGCTGATAGGCTATCTGGCGATGTATCTGCGCTACGGCAGACCGTCCATAGGCCTCTTTGTATTTCCGCTGACAGTGATATTCGTTATGATATCCCGCTTTACATCGGGGATGGAGATGTCTGCGCAGAATGACATAGCAGTCACTTTCTGGCTGTATATCCACCTGCCTTTTACGATAATCGGTACGGCATTCTTCATGCTGTCCACCTTTACGGGCGTGATGTACTTCATCCAGGAGCGTCAGCTGAAGACAAAAAACTTCGGAATTATCTTCAGACGCTTTCCGCCTCTTGACACTATCAACAAGCTGAATAATACTACCCTTTACATTGGTTTCTACACATTCACCATTGGTCTCCTTGCGGGGATTGTGTGGATGTTTTATTCAAGTGGACGCATTAACGTTTTCAGCCCGAAGCTCGTCTTTGCGATTATCACATGGATAATATACAGCAGTATTACTTTTTATAAGCAGTTCAAAGGGATGTCGCCTAAACATACGGCGCTTTCCACTATTATAGGATTTATTTCAGTGCTGATCACCTATATAGGTGTGGCATTTTTCATTATGGGATAGCAAATGCAACTAGCGGTACTTGGTCTTAATCATAACTCCGCCCCTGTTGAGGTGCGTGAGGTGCTGGCTGTCGAGGGTGACGAGCTGGCGCAGATATACACAGAGGTCATGGAAAATGACCGTATATACGAAGCGATGATAATCTCCACCTGCAACAGGGTGGAATATTATATCGTCACAGACGACTTCCTCTGTAACATTGAGAGCGTGCTGGAGATTCTCTCCGAACACTGCAACATGGACAGGACAGAGCTTCGTAAATATACCTATATCCACTGCGGTGAGGACTCCGTGCGTCACATTTTCCGTGTGGCGAGCGGTCTCGATTCGCTTGTCATGGGCGAGCCTCAGATATTCGGACAGGTGAAGGACTCTTTTGAAGCATCCCGTGAATTCGGCGGTGCGGGCTCTTTCATCCGGAAGCTCGAAGAATTCACCATCAAAACCACCAAAAAAGTGCGCACATACACAGGTATCGGTGAAAACCCCGTATCTGTCAGCTATGCTGCCGTGGAGCTCGCTGCAAAGATATTCGGCGATCTTTCAAAGCATAATGCGCTGATCATCGGTGCGGGAGAGATGTGTGAGCTGGCGGCAAGGCACATGAACACAGCGGGCGTGGGCAGCATCACGGTGACAAACCGTACACTGGCAAAGGCTGAATGGCTGGCGGGTGAGGTCGGCGGTTCGACGCTCCCTTTCGATTCGTTCAATGAGCACCTCCATGATTTCGACATAGTTCTCAGCTCCACCGGCGCCACAAACCTGCTGGTGACAAAGGACGACGCACAGAAGGCTATGATAGGACGTAAGAAGCGCCCTATGTTCTTCATAGACATAGCAGTGCCGAGAGACATCGACCCGAAGATAAACGAAGTGGACAACGTGTATGTCTATGACGTGGACGACCTGAAAGCCGTGGTCGAGGCGAATAAGAAACAGAGAGAGAAAGAGGCCGTAAAGGCTGAGGAATATATACTTCATGGTCTGGAGGGCTTCTACGGATGGCTCGAATCCATGAAGATCGTCCCTGTGATAAAGTCATTCAGACAGCAGTTTGAGGATATCAAAGAGGCAGAGATAAAACGCTTCTGCGAGAAGAACAAGCCGTCCGATGACGAGATCAGAAAGATGCATTACCTTGTTAGCGCATACATGAACAAAGTTCTGCATACACCACTGAAAAACCTTAAGAATAAAAGCTCCGAAGGCGGAAGGTATACGCTGGACGAAGCTATGAAAATATTGTTTGAGTTAGAGGATTAGACTTATGAAAAAAGTAGTTATAGCGACACGAGGAAGCAACCTTGCACTTTGGCAGGCTTATTACACCAGACACCGTCTTCAGAAAGAACACGGTGTCGAAGTGGAGCTGAACATCATCAAGACCAAAGGGGACAAGATCCTCGATGTGCCGCTGGCAAAGATAGGCGGTAAAGGTCTCTTTGTTAAAGAGATCGAGCAGGCGCTTATCGACGGACAGGCAGACATCGCCGTACACAGTATGAAGGATGTGCCTATGGAAATGCCTGAGGGGCTCGAGCTTTACGCATCGCCCGAGGGTGAGACTCCGTACGACTGCTTTGTTTCTGAAAAATATAATGAAGTGTCCGACCTGCCAAACGGCGCAATCGTCGGCACAAGCTCCCTCAGAAGAAAACTTCAGCTCATGAGACTGCGTCCCGACCTGGTCATCAAAGACCTGAGAGGAAACGTGAACACCCGCCTCGCAAAACTGGAAGCGGGCGAATACGACGCTATCATCCTTGCGAAAGCAGGCCTTGTCCGCCTCGAGTTCGGACACAGGGTAAAGCAGACCTTCACAACGGAAGAGATGCTCCCCGCTTGCTGTCAGGGTGCTCTCGGTATGCAGATCAGAGAGAACGACACAGAGATGAAGGAACTGCTGAAATTCCTCAAAGACCCTGAGACAGAGACACGTGTGAAGATGGAGCGTGCTTTCCTCCGCAGGCTTGAGGGCGGATGTCAGGCGCCTATCGCAGGACATTCTGTCATCACAGGCGATAGAATATGCATGAAAGGCATCGTCGCCGACCTCGCAGGCAAGACATTCATCGAACAGGTTATCGAAGGCAAGGCAGCGGACTCCGAACAGCTCGGACTGGAGCTGGCGGAGAAGGTTCTCGCAGCCGGAGCGAAAGAGATACTGGAAGAGATATACTCTCAGGCAGACTAAGCATATGAACGTGCTCGTCACAAGAGAAGAGGAGAAATATCAGGTATTTGCCGATAAGCTGGAGGCCTTCGGGCTGACACCTTTCAGCCTGCCGATGATAGAGTGTGCGGCTGTGCCCGCCATTATCTCCGGCGAGTATGACTACGGCGTCTTTACCAGTATAAATGCCGTCAAATTTTTCAAACCCTATGTAAATAAGGTGCTCATCGAGAATATAGTTGCCGTCGGACCCGCAACGGCAGATGCCCTGCTGGAGATGGGGATAAAGGCAGACATAATGCCCGAGACATTTTCAGCCGAAGGGATGAAGGAGCTTTTCGCAGATAAGGAAGTAGAGGACAAAAAGTTTCTCTTCCCCGGTGCGAAGACCCGTGCGGGAGACTTCCACGAATACCTCAAAAGCAGGGGCGCAAAAGTCAGCATGGTCACCACATATCAGACCAGACAGGTGACATACCCCGAAGGGCACATAGACAAATTTCTCAAAGATAACGAGATAGACATAATAACATTCGCATCCCCATCCGCCGCAAAAGCTATGCTTGAAAATGTGGAACATGTATCACAGCAGATTGTCAGTATAGGAAAGACTACGGCGGACGAAGTGAGACATTTAGGACACGACAGCAGATATCCTGATGATTTCACCCTGGACTGGATGGTAAAATTAATAAAAGAACTTAGTTAAAAGGAGACACGATATGGCTTTTCCTGTGGACAGACCCAGAAGACTGAGAAAAAACGCAACAATGAGAAGCATGGTGAGAGAGACAACACTCTCCGCAAGCGATTTTATATACCCGCTCTTCGTGTGTGAAGGCGAAGGGGTCAAAAAGCCCGTTGGCTCCATGCCCGATGTTTACCAGATGTCCGTGGATGTGCTGGTGGAGGAGTGCAAAGAGGTCGAGGCGCTCGGCATCCCCGCAGTTATCCTTTTCGGCATTCCTGCATTTAAAGATGCCCACGGCTCCGAAGCATATAACGAAGACGGCATAGTGCAGAAAGCTATCCGTGCTATCAAAAAAGAATGCAAGAAGCTCCTCGTCATGACGGACGTGTGCATGTGTGAATACACAGATCACGGCCACTGCGGCATACTGAAAGGCGAAGATGTGGACAATGACGAGACACTGAAGCACCTCGCAGCGGAAGCTCTGACACATGCTAAGGCGGGGGCGGATGTTGTTGCTCCGAGTGATATGATGGACGGACGTGTAGACGTGCTCCGTGAGATACTCGACGACCACGGATTCGAAGATGTGCCTATAATGAGCTACTCTGCGAAGTACTGCTCGGCTTTCTACGGTCCTTTCCGTGAAGCGGCAGAATCAACACCGTCATTCGGCGACAGAAAGACATATCAGATGGACCCTGCAAACAGACGTGAAGCTCTGAAAGAGACTGAGCTCGACATAATGGAAGGCGCAGACATCATCATGGTGAAACCTGCTCTCCCATACCTCGACATCATCAGCGACCTGAAAGAAAACTTTGACAGACCCGTAGCCGCATACCACGTAAGCGGTGAATACAGCATGATAATGGCAGCGGATAAGATGGGCTGGCTGGACGGACACAGGGCAATGATGGAGTCCCTTATGTCTATAAAGCGTGCCGGCGCAGACATCATCCTTACATACTATGCAAAAGAGGCTGCCAAAGCTCTTAAGGCTGAGTAAATGAGCCTTATACACGCATATAGATGGGTTAGCGGCGGTCTGGTGCAGATAGAGCATGTTGACCCTGTTAAACGGAGCGACCTTGTCTCCATAGACAGGCAGATAGACCTGACAGAGAAGAATATCAAAGCATTCGTCAGCGGAAAGCCCGCTCTGAACATGCTGCTATGGGGCGAAAGAGGGCTGGGTAAGTCTACTATAGTGAAGCTGATGCTGCATGAATATGCTCAGAAGGGGCTGACAGCGGTCGAGTTCCGCAACGAAGATGTGCTCTCTATCTATGATCTCTATGCGGAAATACGGAAAATGGATAAAAGATATGTTATGATATATTTAGATGACATATCATTCGATGCAAACGATATCCTCTACAGGATGTTTAAGTCTGTGCTGGAAGGCGGTCTGGAGGAAGTTCCGAAAAACTGCATATTCGTTGCGACATCAAACAAAAGACACATGATAACCGAAAAGGCCGCCGACACGGGTGACCTTTACGACAGAGACGACGAAAACGAAAAGACATCTCTGTTTGCCAGATTCGGTCTTACGATAGGTTTTTATCCGATAATCAAAAAAGATTATCTCAAAATTGTGGAAAATTATCTGAAAATATTCGAAATACCGCTTTACGACGGATGGGAAAGAGATGCCGAAGTTTATGCTATGGATAGAGGAGGGCGAAGCGGAAGAATTGCAAAACAGTTTGCAGTTTATAAAAATATACACGAAAACGACTAGTTATTTATAACTATTAGTCAATTACAAACAATTTAAAATAACAATTATTCTATATACAAACGTTCCTGTGTATTGTATAGTCCCGTAGATTTTGTAGTAATATAAGCAATAGGCGGGCTATTTTAGGGCTTTATTTTGATATGACGGAAACAAAACTGAAACCCGGTTCCATCGTTTTTCTCATACTGTTGTCAGTATTGGGGTTTTACGGGAACTCATTAAAGTATGAGCTTTTCTTTAACGTAGATATCATCTTCGGCAGTATCTTCGCAATCCTTGCGGTGCGCATATACGGATACTACGGCATCATCGTCGGATTTATCGCCGGCACATATACATATGTTCTCTGGAACCACCCATACGCAATTATCATTTATACGGCAGAAACCGCCTTTGTCGCACATTTCAGAGCTAGGATAAAAAATACGGTCGCCACAGACCTCGCATACTGGATAGTCGGCGGTATACCTATAATATTTGTCACATACCATCTGGTAATGGGTATGAAGCTCGATTCCACTCTGCTCATCATGATGAAGCAGACGGTGAACGGCGTTATCTCAGCCCTTGCTGCTGCCGTGCTCTATGACCTTTACAGACTTTATAAGATCAAAATACGCAAAGTCGAAATGCATATATCGTATCAGCACATGATATTCCAGACAGTGCTGGTCGTCTTCCTTGTTCCTATGATGGTATACATCATGACCAGTATATCTACTAATAAGAGATATGTATCCGAAGGGATGTTCAGAGGGCTGAACCAGACATCCAGATCTGTCAGCATCAGCATCGAGGAGTTCATACAAGACAACATCTGGCAGATGGAGCTGATCAAAGGGCTTACAAACAATCACTACATCATAAGCGACGAACCATTCAGACTGGTGGAAGAATATAAACAGTTTAAAACTGTGCATGAATATATTGAAAACATCGCACTACTTGATAAAGACCTGAATGTAATACTCTGCAGCGACCCTGAAAAGATGGATGCCAGAAAGGATATCATCGATCAGGGGATGAGCTTTGGCGAGTGGACAGGGAGTGATCCTTATGTTTCCCCTGTTAAAGTCTTTGAGGAAAACGGCGGGGAAAGAACCGTCATCTTCATACTCAGCAGCGTAAAGGACGGCACGGGTAAAGTGCTGAACTATATAAGAGTCGCAATAGACTTTGAATACATCAGCAGAATGCTGTCACGCATGACAGGCGAATCAAAGATACTTCTAACACTACTGGACAGAAACGGAAACGTCATTTTCAGCACATCGGATAAGATGAAATCCGGCGAGCAGTGGATTGACAGAAACATATCCGGCTCAATGACAAAGATGACGGTCAACGGTATATACCAATACGCACCGCCTCCAAAGGCGAACCTCTCTGTTATGATGAGGTGGAATAACTCTCTTTATACCAAGAGCGTGGATATAGACACCATGACAGGCTTCAGGCTGGTGACAGACCTGCCTCTGGACAATCTGGTGAGTTATATGCACACATCCGCCAGGCGTGCCCTCTTTATAGTGTTTACTATGATACTGATCGCCGTAATATTTGCTTATCTGCTCAGTCTGAGGATCACAAAACAGCTGAAGGTGATAGCAGAGCGCACGAAAGACCTGCCGATGAAGATCAATGCAGGGGATACTCTCAGATGGCCGAAATCTTATATCAAAGAGGCCGTAGAGATACAGGAAAACTTTCATGAAATGGCAGAACAGCTCCACGACATGTTTGCCGAGCTGAGAGACCAGAAGAGAGACATCGAACAGATCCTAGACAGCATACCTCTGTCCATTATATTGAAGGATACCAAAGACAGGGTAATCACTCTGAATGAAAAAGCGGCAGATTCACTACACAGCGATAAAGACCTGCTGATAGGCAGGACCGTCAACGAGCTCTACCTTAGCGACGCCTACTATGAGCAGGACAGAGAAGTCGTCCGCAGCAAGATGCCTATAAAGAATGTCGTGACCGAATACAAACCTATGCAGGGGCTGACATATACAGCCAGAACCAGCAGGATACCCGTGCTGGACTACAAAGGCGATGTGATATCCGTGCTGGTGGTCATAGACGATATCACGGAAGAGCTGAAACAGAACGAAGAGCGTGAACGAGTGCTCGAGATCATCAACAAGCAGGCACGCATGGCGGAGATAGGCGCACTTATCAACATCATCATCCATCAGTGGAAACAGCCGCTGAATGTCATATCTCTGGTTGCGCAGACCATCAGAGACGACATACAGGAAGGCGAATGTAACCCCGAAGAAGTTCTGAACGACCTTGAAATACTGATACAGAACAATACCTTCCTGGCGCAGACAATATCCGACTTCGCAGGATATTATAAACAGAGCAAGCATAGATCGCAGTTCAGCGTGAAGGATGTTATCGAAGAGGTACACACCCTCATTGACAAAAACTTTATGAAGAACAGAGTCTCTTTTAAACTCGAAGGGTCGGATAACGATTTTTCTGTTTATAACCTTAAGAATGAATTCAAGCAGGTATGCCTGAACATCCTTAATAATGCCAATGACGCACTCGGCAGCAGGGATGATATAGAAGATAAGTCCATCGTAATAAGATTTGAAAATGACGGCGCAGAAGGCAGAATAATTTTCATCGATAACGGCGGCGGGATAAAACCCGAACTGCTCCCTGAGAAGATATTCGAGCCGTATGTGACCACAAAAGGGAGCGACGGCTCAGGAATAGGTCTCTACATATGCAGAAACATAGTGGAAGAGCACATGGAAGGGAAGATATCCGCAGGCAATGACGACGGTCACGCCGTATTCACCATTACTCTTCAGATAAATAAAGCAGATTAATATCAGTCGGCAGAATTGAATGTGAGTATCATGGCTGTGCCGTGGTTCACAGAGTCATCCTTCTGCTCCACGGATTCCACACGGATAGTTCCACCGTATACATTCACAAATTTATAGACCAGAGGCAGACCAAAGCCCGTCCCTGTTTCTCCGTCTGTTCCCTGCCTGTTAGTAGGTTTTACGGGGTTAAAGATGTTTTCGGCGATGATGTCGGGCATGCCTTTGCCGTAGTCACGCACGGTCATGATGACCTTGTCCCCATGTTTTTCTGCGGAGACGTCTATGCTGCTTCCGCTGTAAGAAAACTTCAGAGCGTTTGTCAGCAGGTTGTTTATGACAGAGTTTATGAGCGATGCAGGGTCGGCCATTACATTCAGGCTTTCATCCACATCAACATTCAGCTTAATGTCTTTGTCTATAAATCGTTGATTAAGAAGCATTTTAGACTTTTTCATAGCATTGTGCAGGTTCACGGGCTCAAGGGTAAACTGCTTCTTTCCGCTTTCGATGGCACGCATGGTGCGCACGAGGTTCACTATATCCATAGCCTGTTCGAGTGATTCATCTACTATTGTTCTGTATTCCTCTTCGGGCTCGTTATAATATATCTCGAGCATGCCTGTGGCGCATCCGATAGGGTTCACAAGGTCGTGACAGAGGATGTGTACAAGCTCCTGAGTCTCTGTTACCTGTTTCTGCAGTTCGCCTCGCTTACGCTTAAGCTCTTCGACATATTCTTCCAGCATGTTTTTATAAACGGCGTCTTTATAGCGTGCATTTATCCTTATAAATGCGATTGCGAATGACGCAGTGAGGAATGCGAAGTTTACCATTGCGAATACGATGTATGCGAAGTTTGACACCTGATCGTATCGCAGCTCCAGGTAATACTGAGGCACATATGTGACCAGCTTCCATTCGTAGCTGGCGGGTTTATATTTCAGCTCTGTGGAGAGCGTGAGGTCTATCGTGTCTGAATTTTCACTGGCGAGTGTGGGCACGGGGCGCAGCGTCGTGTAGTAAAAGTATCCGTCGGGGTTAGACAGGTTCCCCTGTTCTGTGAGGTACATCTGCTGCCATATCTCCGGATATTTGTCTTTAAAGCCTGTGGTGTCGCCTTTGACGAAGGCCATCTCATGTGATCTGTCGCTGGAGACGAGCCACTGGGATTCCTTATTCAGCAGCATTATCAGACCATAGGATATCGACTCGTGGTCTCTTATGCCGTCGAGCAGCTGCTTTGCATTGTAGTTAAAGACGAGATAGCTTGTATTTGCACCGTTTGCGTTCCGCAGGGGGAGCACAAAGCGTATCATAGGCTTCTCAGGCAGTTCTATATGACCGAATTCCTGATTAAGGTCGATGGGAGATATATATACAGTATTCGGGGAAAGATCTTTAGCACTTTGGAAATAGTATCTGTCGGATTTATCCTGAAGTCTGTCTTCATGGGCATATTCGGGGTATCCGTTGTTATAGTTCAGGCGTACGGCTTCCATCCCTTCGGCATCCAGTATGCGTATCTGGTCGTAGACCCTTTTGTTTTTGATGAAGTAATAGAGCAGTTCCTGCAGCTCACTCTTATGGTCGTGTGCGCCGGAGCAGTAGTTCTTTACTATGTCCGTATCGGCTAGGAATTTTATATCTGCGAATATTTCGTTAAAGCTGTTCCCCATCTTCTTCTTCTGCAGTTCCAGTATCAGCTTCTGGGATCTGGATATATTCTGCATATCCAGCTTTATGTATATGGACAGAAAGAATAGGAGAGTGACTACTGAAAGTATAAAGAAAGGGGAAAACAATAATAAGGTTCTCAGCAGTATCTTGTTGATACCCGGTTTTTTAATATGGGCCATTGGTTACCATTTTGAGTAGTATTTTATTATCAATACACCAATTCGGTATAAATTGTAAAGCTAATTAACTATCAGGAACTCTATGAACGCTCTGTCTGCTTCTGCTATATCTACGGTTTTGAGCTCATTCTTTTCCAGCCATTTCATCTGCTGATGCTCCACCAGTGTTATCACACCGTCTGTGTGCTCTGCCGCATAGAAATACAGGTGGACTATTCTGTTGCGTTCGGGATATTCATGCACCGCTTCGCCCATGAGCTCTCCCACCTTTATCTCTATGCACAGCTCTTCCATTATCTCTCTTTTCAGCGCTTCTTCGTGGGTTTCACCCTCTTCGAGCTTCCCCCCGGGGAATTCCCACTGACCGCCCAGATGCATAGTCTCCGCACGCTGAGCCAGAAAGAATTTGCCGTCTTTACGCAGGACGGCAGCCACAACGTCTACTTTATTAATGGCAAGCTCCAAAAAAAAACCGGCAGACTGATATTCTCAGCCGCCGGCTTATTATTTATTTATCCGAGTATCTCTATGCCCGGGAGCTGACCAAACTCGATGTACTCGAGGGATGCTCCGCCGCCTGTTGAGATATGGTCTATGCTGTCTGCGACGCCTGCCTGATTAACGGCAGCGACAGAATCGCCTCCGCCGACCACGACAGTGGCATCACCTGAGCCGAGCGCATTCGCCACTGCGAATGTACCCTTTGAATAGTCAGGGTTTTCGAAAACGCCCATAGGCCCGTTCCAGAGGACTGTTTTGCATTTATTCAGCTCGTCCACATAAAGGTCTATGGTCATAGGCCCGATATCCAGCCCCATGAATCCCTCAGGGATGTCCTTTTCGCCGCACTCAAGGGGTGCGCCGTTGAACTCTATAGAGATAGTATGGTCGACCGGCAGGAATATCTGAACATTCTTGCGCTTCGCTGTTGCGTACACTTCTGTCACTATGTCCATCTGGTCGTCTTCCACTAGTGAAGTTCCGATGGTGTGTCCGTCGTGTTTGAGGAAAGTGTATGCCATTGCTCCGCCGATGAAAATCTTATCGGCGAGCTCCATAAGTGATTTTATGACGCCAATTTTATCAGAGACCTTAGCACCGCCGACGATAGCGCCGAACGGACGGGCAGGGTTCTTCAGAAGTCCTTCGAAGTATTTAATCTCTTTCTCCACGAGGAATCCCGCAGCCTTTTCATCCATAAGCTCCGCCATGCCGTATGTGGATGCGTGCTTTCTGTGGCATGTGCCGAAAGCGTCGTTTACATAAACATCAGCCAGCGATGCCAGCTCGGATGCAAATTCAGGGAAGTTCTTCTCCTCGCCTTTGTGATATCTCAGGTTTTCCAGAAGGATAACGTCGCCGCCTGAAAGAGCGTCTATAGCCGCCTTAACTTCACTGCCTATACAGTCGCTTGCGAATGCACAGGGGAAGAACTTGTCGCTGATGTATTTCGCAACAGGTTCGAGGCTCATTTCGGGCACTCTTTCTCCTTTCGGTCTGCCCAGATGGGAAGCAAGGATAACCTTCGCACCCTCGTTTTTCGCATAGCGTATAGTCTTGAGCGCTTCTACGATACGTGTGTCGTCCTTCACAACGCCGTCCTTCACAGGCACGTTGAAATCGACACGGATAAAGAGCCTTTTGCCCTTGATGTTCAGATCTTTGATACTTTTCGCCATTGTACTACATCACCTTTGTAACTAATTCTGCAACTCTGCTGGAGTAACCCCATTCGTTGTCGTACCAGCTTACAACTTTTACGAGCTTTCCGTCCACCACTTCTGTGAGGAGCGAATCGAATGTGGATGATGCAGGACTGCCGTTCAGGTCTATGGATACAAGTGGCTCGTCAGTATAGACAAGGTATCCCTGCATAGCGCCTTCGGCTGCTTTTTTCATCGCTGCGTTTATCTCTTCGGCGGTTGCTTCTTTCTTCAGTGTGACAGTGAGGTCCACAAGGGAGACATTCGGGGTGG
Source organism: Deferribacterales bacterium (assembly GCA_050253075.1). GTDB lineage: Bacteria > Chrysiogenota > Deferribacteres > Deferribacterales > Geovibrionaceae > Denitrovibrio. Next base: position 340,673 of record JBFWJS010000001.1, on the reverse strand, counting down.
GGACACGTACTGCGTATCCTTTCAGCTTACCCTTCAGCTCAGGCAGAACGAGCCCGACAGCCTTTGCTGCGCCTGTAGATGTAGGTATCATGCTCACGGCACATGCTCTGGCTCTGCGCAGGTCTTTATGCGGCAGGTCGAGTATGTTCTGGTCGTTGGTATATGAGTGTACCGTTGTCATGTGTCCCTGCTCTATGCCGAATGTGTCGTTCAGTACTTTTGCGATAGGAGCGAGACAGTTAGTGGTACATGAAGCGTTTGATATGATGTGGTGCTTGGTTTTGTCATATTCGTGGTCGTTTACGCCGAGCACGAGCGTTATGTCGGAGTTTTCCCCCGGAGCGGAGATGATAACCTTTTTAGCACCTGCCTGAATGTGCAGCATTGCCTGTTCGTGTTTGCGGAAGATACCTGTGGATTCGATAACAACATCGACCCCGAGCTCTTTCCATGGGAGATCCGCAGGATTTCTCTCTGCCGTGATCTTTATCTTTTTGCCGTCGACGATTATACCGTCATCTACAGCTTCTACATTAAAAGGAGCTATACCGTGTACGGAATCGTATTTAAGAAGATGCGCGAGTGTTTTGGTATCGGTAAGATCGTTGATGCCGACGATATCCACGTCGAGACCTCTCTGGATGATAGAACGGAAAGTACAGCGTCCTATACGCCCGAAACCGTTGATTCCAACTTTAACAGACATTATATTCCTCCTAGGTTGAATGAGTCAGTGCTCTTATTATAACGGGGAATTCAGTCTGTTTCTATTAATTATTTGTCACTCTTCCGGCGGAGGTGTGACTTTCAGTTGTTTACGAAGCTCCTTAACATCTTCAGTGACAGTTTTTAGTATGATCTTGACATCGTTGTCGGTGACCATGCTTTTTTTGTTTACGGTGTTTATCAGCCTTTCCATCTGATAGATGGTCTTTTTGCTGAGTTCCGTATACTTTTCCTGCTGAAGCTCAAGGGCATGCTGGAAGTTTTTCAGGGCGGTGGCAGAGCGCACCAGCTTATTTTTTGCATCTCTGGCATCCTGACGCAGCTTTACGAGCTCATTCACGTTGTTGTCGGCCATCAGCCTTTCTAAGGCCTGGCTCATCTTCTTATTCTTTGTGAACATGTCGTCATAGTTTTTGCTGAGTTCTTTATAGGCTTTTTTCAGTTCGCCTATTTCATTGATCTTATCAACCTCGGCCTTTTGGATGCTTATCATCTTTTCTTTATATTTTTCGATGTGTTCGAGATTTTTATAGTTTTCTGTTACGTCTATCATGAACTCGCCCACCTCGTCCATCTCGCCTGTCTGGGCATAGATGGGGAACATGTGGTGCTCGAATATAAAATGCTTTCCGTTGTAGTCCAGTTCTATGGTTTGTCCGCTGGTCTCCTCGCCGTTTATGATCTCTGTCATCCGACGGAATTCGCAAGGCTCGGTACGCCCGTGGATGACCTCGTAGCACTTCTTATTCAGTATGGACGGTATGTGTGAGATGCCTATCAGGTCGGCCAGCTCTTTGTTCACGTTGAGGACGTTATATTCAGGGGTGATGCTGAACAGAGGCATGACGAGACCGTCCACCAGTTTCAGCATTTTCTGTCTGGATTTACGCAGTATCTGGACAGATTCGTTCGCTTCGTCCAGCTCCTCCTGCATGGTCTGCTGGAGCTCCTGAAGCTGAGTATACATAGAATCCGCCACGGAATTCAGGTGTTGTCTCTCTTTGTCGGAGTTCAGCATTATGACAAACTTTTCACCGCCCAATTTCAGACGGAGAAAGTAAAAATACATGAATGTGTCGCCCTTTTTAAACGACTGATAGTAAACGCTGTCGTTCAATAAATGTTCTTTCATATTTGCGGGCATGGGTTTGGGCTCAGGCTTATCGGCCAAAAGCTGGTAGAACTCCCCGCTTTCAGACAAATAGATGTAGACAGGAAAGTTGCACTCTGCAAAGAGCGGAGCGATTCTTTCGATAATATTCATAATAAGCGCCTCAATTAAATTACCTTATGCTTTACCGCTTGCCAGTGCGTATACGTCCACACGGGACGCTCCTGACATCTTGAGTATACGGGAGCACTCTTCGGTTGTTGAGCCTGTAGTGATTATATCATCCACTAAGAGGATTTTCAAACCTCTCACATTTACCGGGCAAATAAATGCGTTCTTCACGTTTACGGCTCTTTGTCTTTTCTTTAATTTATATTGATATTCCGTTCTGCGTGTTCGTGTCAATATTTTTATGTATTTAATATTTGTCAAATGTGAAATCTGCTTTGCAATGTGTTCTGCCGGATGGGTGAGTCTGCGCACCTTTCGGGAAAAATGAGAGGGCACGTCCGTGATGATATCATACCCTGCCAGATCCTCGGCATTCACCATCTCTTTCAGCACATCTATGCCTGTGATCCGATAGGCAAACTTTATCTGTTTGATAAGCTGCCTCAGGGGACCCTTGTATTTATAGGCTATCTTTATCCTGTCTCTGTATACGGCGAAACGGCACATCCCGCACACCTTCGCAGGCACGTTCGAGGGATAACCGCAGCTTTCGCACTCGTGTGGATATTCTTCCAGTGTTTCCAGACAGTCGGAGCAGACGGGCATTCCGTTCTCTGAGCGAAATCCGCATCCGATGCATGTTCGGTAGAATATCTCTTCGAGCATATTATTTTTTCAGCAGGCTCGTTCCGTTCATCTCCGCAGGCTGTTCTATGCCGAGGAGCTCGAGTATCGTCGGTGCAATGTCCGCCAGCTTGCCTGTTTTATCTGTTAGCTCACAGTCACAGTTATACACTATGAATGGCACAGGGTTCAGCGTGTGCGCAGTGTGCGGCTGATCATTCACATAGTCCCACATCTGCTCGGCGTTCCCGTGGTCGGCTGTCACACAGAGTACCGCATTATGTTTATCCGCCAGCTCCACGACCTTGCCGAGGCATTCGTCCACAGCCTTGCATGCGTTCACTGCTGCGTCCAGTATGCCTGTGTGGCCTACCATGTCGGGGTTTGCGAAGTTCATTATAGCAACATCCACATTGCCTATCTCATCGGCGAACTTCTCAGCTACGGTATATATGCTCATGGAAGGTTTTTCGTCGTATGTCGCCACATCTTTCGGAGATTCCACCAGTACACGGCTTTCACCTTCGAAGACCTTTTCCTCGCCTCCGTTAAAGAAGTATGTGACGTGGGCGTACTTCTCTGTCTCTGCTATGCGGAGCTGTTTCAGTCCGTTTCTGCTGAGGACTTCGCCCAGTATGTTTTTCAGCACCTGCGGCTCGAAAGCTATGGCAGATGTGAAATCACCTTCGTAGAATGTCATGGTGAGGAAATGCACTTCGGGCATTGCGCCTCTGTCGAATCCGTCGAACTCGGGCATGATGAATGCTCTGGTGAGCTGCCTCGCACGGTCGGCTCGGAAGTTGAAGAAGAATACGCCGTCTTTGTCTTTCACGTTTCCGTTTACGCCTTCGATGACGGTGGGCTTGATGAACTCGTCTGTTTCGCCTCTGTCATAGCCTTCCTGTACGGCGTCTATGGCTGATTTGGAAGACAGCCCTTCGCCTTTGCGCACCGCGTCGTAGCCGAGCTTTGTGCGCTCCCATCTCTTGTCTCTGTCCATGGGGTAGTAGCGTCCTGCGACGGTTGCCACCTGTCCGTAGCCTATCTCGTCCATGAATTTAACGAGCTCTTCCATGTATCCTTTACCGCTTTTGGGCGGTGTGTCCCGTCCGTCCATGAATGCATGTACGTATGCATTGTTTATGCCTGCTTTTTTAGCGTATGCGATGAGACCTTTCAGATGGTTTATGTGGCTGTGTACGCCTCCGTCGGATAAAAGACCGAAGAAGTGCAGGTCGCCGTTGTCGTCGAGTATATCTTTGAAGAAGTTATTAACGTTCTCGTTGTTTTCAATGTCGCCTGATTCGATGGATTTGGTGATCTTCAGAAAGTCCTGATAGACGATGCGTCCTGCGCCGATGTTTGTATGTCCGACCTCAGAGTTGCCCATCTGACCCTTAGGCAGACCGACCTCTTCCTCGCTCGCATTCAGCTTTGTATGTGGGGATCCGTTCAGCAGTTTATAGAAGTTCGGCGCACCGCTGATGGCTATGGCATTGTTGTCTTTATCTTTTCTGATACCCCATCCGTCGAGTATCAGCAGTATCAGTTTCTGCTGGTTCATGTGTCACCTGTATTGTTGTTGATAGGAATATTCTAGTCACGGATGTGCTTTCTGGCAAGTGCTTAAAATTCGGCAGCAGATACAAAAAAAGCCGACGCAAAAACGCCGGCTTTATAATTACATCTTTATAAGACCTTTTTTCTCGAGCTCAGATTTGCAGTCGGTGCAGTATCTGGCGAAAGGAACATACTCGAGGCGCTTGTCCTCTATGTCCTCTTCGCACTCTATGCATATGCCGTAAGTGCCGGAGTCGATACGCTGAAGAGCCTGCTCCACCAGCCTGAGCTTGAGAGCATCTGTCTCAACGCGGCCGAGCATGAGGTTCTTGTTATACAGGTTATACGCTTCATCGGCGCTATCCTGCGAACCATCGGCTCCAAGTCCCATAGCCTCGTTGTATTTTTCGTTCAGTTTCTCGATAAGAGAGCGTCTCATCTCGAGAAGTTTGTCTCTGTGGTATTTGAGTTTGTCTTTATCCATACCACCCTCCTTATAGGACGCCTTGACCAAGCGGCATCCTCTACTTGTGATAGGGGTGACCGTTTAAGATGGTCAATGCCCTGTATATCTGCTCAGCCAAAACAATAAGGCTGATCCTGTGCGCCATAACCATGTCGGAGAGAGAGATAAACTCTTTCGCCTCGGCTCGTACATCCTCGGGCAGGCCTTCCGCCTCGCCTATATAGAATGTGACATCGCCGTATGTTTCGATCCGCTTCCCGAGCCACTCGGCAAATGCTTCGCTGGTGAAACGTTTCCCCTTCGGGTCCATTCCCACCAGAAGCCCCTTATGCTCAGTGCGCTTCTTCTTCCCCGTGTCTTCGATAACCTCTACAGGCATGAATCCTGAGGACATCTTAACGTATCTTTCGGTGAGGCTTTTGACCTCTGCTTCCTTAAGTTTGGAAGCCATTATTATCCTTATCTGCATTAAGATTGCTCGTAAAATATAAAAAAGGCGTTAGCCTGTCAACTACTTTCGAAAAAAATCCTCAAATAGTCTTAATTCGAATATTCATATAATATCACAGCGGCACTCTGAGAAACGTTCAGAGAGTCGATGTCTCCGCTCATAGGAATCTTGATGTGTACATCAGATATCTCCAGCAGGGCAGGGCGTATGCCTTTCCCCTCGGAGCCCATGATTATCACGGATTTTTCTGCGAATTTCGCTTCTTTCAGCTCGATAGCACCGTGTACGTCCGCAGCGTAAGCCTTGTATCCGTTGTCGATGAATTTTTTAAGAGCTGTTGCGGTGTTTACCGCACCCACTATGTTTGTGTGGAATATAGTTCCGCTGGAAGCCTTGCACACTGCTGGTGTGATAGGAGCCTGTTTGTCGAGCCCTACCAGAATATTTTTTATGCCGAAACAGTTCGCAGCACGAATGATCGCACCGTAGTTCATCGGGTCGAATATCCTGTCGAGGAGTACGACGGAGCCGAGCTCCACCATCTCTTCGAACGCCTTGTCGAACTTCTTAGGCAATATATCTCTTATCTCGGCTGCGACGCCCTGCGCCTCTTTGCCGTAGTAGTGTTCGAACTCTTTTGTGCCGTATGTGCGTGTCTCCACGTCATACTTGGAGTATTCGAATGTGGAATTCACTTTTACAAAGAGCATCTTTACGAGCCCCAGTTTCAGTGCTTCCTCTACTGTGTTTCTGCCGTGTATTATCATGCAAGCTCAGCCTTGATAGCTTCTGCTACGGATTCAGGGTCGAGACCGAGCATCTTGAAGATGTCCTCAGGCTTTCCTGAATAAGCATAACCTTTAGCACCGAAGCGTACTATCTTTGTGCCTGTGCCTTCGTCTGCGAACTTGTTCGCCAGAGTAGCTGCCAGACCTGTGAATTCGTTGTGGTCTTCGTATACGAATACAGGCTTGTCTGTGTATGCATCGAATGCATCCATATCAGGGTGGAGCGGAGCAGAGCAGTTCAGAACTGCTGCATTAAGTCCGGCCTCTTTAAGAAGCTCGGCAACTTTGATAGCTCTGTTTGTCATGCTGCCGTATGTAGCGATGGCGAAATCGCCCTCTGTCAGCACATCCACCTTTCCGTATTCGAATGTATAGTCAGAGCCGAAAGCAGGCTTAGAGCCTGTTATATCGGCTATGGTGTTCATCTTTGAGCGTCCCATAGCAACGAGGAAGTTGCCGGGGTTCTCGGCAGCGTAGCACACTGCTTTATATGTCTGGTTCGGGTCTGCGGGAACGATAACTCTGTATCCGAAGATGTTTCGCATAGCGCCGACATAGTCGAGGCACTGGTGAGTTTTACCGTCTTCGCCGACATCGATACCGACGTGTGTTGTCACAGTTTTGATACCTGCGCCGTTGAGGTCGTTAAGACGCTGCTGGTTGTATACCTCGTCCACTCCGAAAACGCCGAAGTCTGCGAAGAATGCAACAACGCCGTTACAGCTTGCAGCACCTGCTGCTGTCGCCGTGTGGTGTTCCTGAATACCTGACTGTACGAAGTTTACGGGGTATTCCTTTTCAACCTTGTCAGTTTTAACAGAGCCTGCGAGGTCGCAGTCGAAAACGGCGAAAGGTGTCATGCCGTCTTCCTGAGAGTTTTTAACCAGCTCGTATATAGCATCGCCGAAGGCGGAACGGCAGTCTGTCTTAACATCCAGTCCGTATTCCTTATCAGCGTATTTTACTACTACTTCAGGGGATTCAAGCTCGTGGTGTGAAGGGTTGTATACGAAATTCTTTCTGATCTCTTTGTATTTATCAAGGTCATACGCGAGTCCGAGTTCTTTAAGTGCATCGGCGAGCTGTTCTTCTGTGAGAGGCTTGCCGTGGTATCCGTGGATGTTCTCCATGAAGGATACGCCCTTGCCCATTACAGTGTCAGCGAGGATAAGAACAGGCTGATCGACTGTCTTGGCATATGCAACAGCTCCGTAGAGCTTTTCAAAGTCGTGTCCGTCTACGCTGATGACATGCCAGCCGTCTGCCGTGTAGTCATCTTTTATGTTCTGATACATCACTTCTTCGATGCTTCCTGATATCTGGAGCTTGTTGTAGTCGATGAAAGCAGTGATGTTTGTAAGGTCGTGCTGAGCAGCGAATCTGCGTGCTTCCGCCTGCTGTCCTTTCTGAGATTCGCCGTCGCCCATAAAGCAGTAAACGTCGAATTCCTCATCACGTATCTTTCCTGCGATGGCTGCACCGCATGCAGCAGAGAGTCCCTGTCCGAGGTTTCCTGTTGTCCACTCCACGCCCTTTACCATGCGCTCGATGTGTCCTTCGTAGATGCTCCCTGCGAGGCGGAATTCGCCGATGGCTGTATCCACGTCGAAGAAGCCGTTACGACCGAGTACGGAATATACTGCAGGTGATATGTGACCGTGGGAAACATATATGCGGTCTCTGGTGGTAGAGCCCCAGTTCTCAGGGTTTATGTTTGCAAATTTATATACTGTGAGCAGCATGTCGAGGGTGGACATAGACCCGCCCGGGTGACCGCTTGCCGCCAGTGTCGTGCATTTTAATATATCGCCTCTGCATGCCTTAGCGCGAGCTTCGAGCTCCTGCTTGTCCTGTGCTGTGAATTTGCCGTCGAAAGCCATAGGTGTACCTCTATATTATATAAAATTGTTAATCACGTAATTTGCCCCTCCGAAAAGCTCGGAATGACACGCCAAACATATGGGAATGTTACGCTAGCAGGGTTATATAATGGATACAACTATGTGTCAATTCATTTACTCAGGCAGATTCCTGCCTCAGCGTCAGATAAAAGAGTATCAGCAGAGTGACGATTATTACGCCCCCGCCGATGAATGTGTCTGCGGGTGGTGTCTCGGAATACGCCATCCATATGAAAACAGTTGCCAGAAGCGACCTAGGGGGGGAAAAGAGGCTTATCTCCGTGGCGGATATATACCTGGCGGAGAGTGCGAGCATAACCCTGCCGATGGGGGCAGTAAGGAGGCCCATCAGCATCATGACTATGACTGAGTTGTAAGTCAGGGAGGAAAGATCCGTCATGAAGAAGCTGATGCCCGCAATGGCAAGTCCGCCGAGGGCTATCACCATTGTCCTGCTGATAGCTTTATATTTACGCCAAAGAACGTAGTTTGAAGATACAAAGAATGTGCCCAGCACAGCCATGGAATCCCCGAACATGTTTGCCCTGCCCAGTGAATTCCTCGAGATGATATATATAGCTCCGACAGATATCAGTGCTGCTGCCCAGTTGCGCAGAGGTGTCTTTTCCTTCAGAAATATGAGGCTGAGTATGGCGGAGAGTATCGGTGCGGTGCTCATTATCATCATAGTGTTCGCCACATAAGTATGCTTTACGGAGAAGACTATAGATGTACCGCTCCCGCCCATTATCAGCGCAGAGAGAAATATTATCCATCCGCCCCCTTTCACGGCCTTTACGACCCCTTCGCCCTTAAAGTGGGTGATGATAGTCATGGATAAAAAGGTGAAGAATCCGAATAGGAATGCGGTCTCCCACGAGCCTACGCCGGAGAGCCTTATGAAAAGGGGATCGAGACTCATAAGGAGTGTTCCGAATGTGACAATCAGGAGCCCCTGTGTTTTTGTGGAAAGATTTTTCATGTTTAACCTCAGAAATCATACTTTATAGTATGATTATATAATACTTGACAGTATGATTTGCAAGGGTTAGATTTGTTTTATGAGTAAAGCAGTTGAAAAATATATGGAAAAACAGCGCCTGATACTTGCCGCAGCGGAAAAACTTTTTCTGGAAAAGGGCTACAGGGCATCCAGCATGGACAGCGTGGCAGAGGAAGCGGGCGTCACAAAACAGACGGTATACCGCTATTATCCATCCAAAGAGGAGCTCTTCCGTGAGGTGCTTCACTACGCCTCGCCGAAAGGGAAGGAATACGTCTTCGGCGGTAAGAGCGTGCGGGACGATCTGCTCGGCTATTCGATATTTTTCCTCAGCGAACACATGAAGCCCGAACGCCTCGGCTTCTACCGCCTCATCATATCCGAATCAGACAAAGAGAGCGGTCTCGGCAATATATTCTTTAAAGCTGCCCCCGAAGTGCGCCGTATGAATCTGGCGGATTTCCTCTCTAAAAAGATAGTGACGTCAGACCCCGTGAAGGATGCGTCCATGTTCAGCTCTATGCTCCTGAGCATAAGGTGGGATGTGCTTCTGGGTGTTAAGCCTTCGCCTTCGGAGGAGGATATTTCCTCTCATTGTAATTATGCGGTGGACAGATTCCTCTCAGGGTGTACCTTAGTATAGGTAAATCATTTGACCAAGAGGTCTTTAGAGGGTAATTTATCTGTATGAATATAATAAATAAATTCCTGATACAAACCTATGAACGTGTAGCATTCCAAAGCTATACTCTGGCTAAATTCGCCAAAGCGGACAGATACTTCCGCAAAATCATCGCACTTGATCCCAATAGAGACGGCATAAACTATAACCTCGGCATGGTGAACTTCGCCATGGAGAACTACCCCGAAGCACTCAAATACGTGCTGAAAGAGCGTCAGAACGCAGGGGACAGATACGAGATAACCCGTGCTCTGTCAGATATATACTGGCATATGAAAGACAGAGAGAATGCATATAAATACTTCAAACTCTCCAAAGAAAAGGCGCTGTCTGACATAGACAAAAACCTGATGGAGAGGAAGATGGGCATCTGTGCCAGCGACAAGAGCTATGTGGAGGCACTCTCCGCTGCGAAGATATTCGCCGAGGCGGATAAACTAATGTCTGAAAAGAAGTACGACAAGGCAGAGGAGCTTTACATGCAGGGGGTTGAGAAAGACCCTTCGAACTTCCTCGCTTATAATAATCTGGGCGTCATCGCCATGAATGTCCGCATGAACTATGCAAATGCGGAGAAATACTTTCAGGCGGCATACGAGATATGCAGTCTGAAGATGGTGGAAGACAACATGGAAAACCTGCTGAAACTCAGGAGAAAGACCGGGAGATGAAAGACTACCGAGCCGATCTGGAACGAATATTTATGTCTGCCGTGGAATATGCCGATGCGGAGCATCTAGTGCGTAATGCCGTCATGAACGACGGTAAATGCATCATGATAGATTCCGAATATCTGTGTGACCTGCGAAAGATATATATGTTTGCTCTGGGGAAGGCGGCATCCGCCATGGCAAAGGGCTTTATGTCTGTTTGCGACGTGGCGAAGGGTGTCGTGGTGTCGAATAAAGTGGAAAAATTCCCCGACCATATAGAAGTGATAAAGGCTGGACACCCCCTCCCCGATCAGGGGAGTGTGGAGGGTGCAAACGCCATGAAGAAGCTAGCAGCAGAGGCGGACGAAGACACTTTATGCGTCTTCCTCGTTTCAGGCGGCGGGTCGGCAATGCTGAGTGCGCCCGCATTCGGCATCACCCTTGAGGAGCATATAAAGACATTCGACCTGCTCATCAGGTCGGGTGCGGATATTGAGGATATAAACATTGTGCGCAGGCACATTTCAGAGATAAAGGGCGGAAAGCTGGCAGAGATGGCTGCCCCCGCCATGTGCGTCACGCTCGCCATATCAGATGTTGTAGCGGGCTCGCCCGAGACCATCGCCTCCGGTCCGACATTCACAGACCACACCACATGGGCAGACACGGCGGAAGTCATCGAGAGGTATAACCTCTTCAGAAAACTGCCTGAAAGAGTGGCAGAGGTCATCCGAAACGGCGAGGCGGGACTGCTCCCCGAAACAGTGAAAAAGGACAGATCACAATATAGATATCACATACTGGCATCGAACCTCGGCGGGCTGGAGCGTGCGGCGGACACTGCGCATCTGCTCGGGTATAAGGTGCGGATGTACGGTCAGCTCGACTGTACGGCGAGGGCTGCGGCGGAGCTTATAGCTGCCCGTGCAGCGGAAAACCTCATAAATGCATCAGACGTGCCCGTGTGCATGATATTCGGCGGAGAGGTCACCGTGCATGTGACAGGCGACGGAAAAGGGGGCAGGTGTCAGCAGCTGGCTCTGGAATATCTCCTTTTGGACAAGCCTTCGGACACATTTGCTCTGTGTGCATCCACAGACGGACAGGACGGCGACACAGACGCAGCAGGTGCATTCGCAGACGGATCGCTCAGCCTTGAAGGCGCAGAGGAGGCCATCCTCACCAACGACGCCTATAACTTTTTCGACAGGAACAACAGCCTCATCTTTACGGGGAAAACAGGGACGAACATCAATGACCTGTACATAGTGATAATCCCTCAGTTCGAGTCATCCGGACTGCTCCATGCCTATGAGGCAGACAGCTCATTCATGTTTTGAAAGGATCGGCACATAATCTGACCGAAACAGAGCGGTAATTATATCTTTTTCAGCCTATTATTCATACAAGGAGGCTGACATGAAAAAATCAATCTTAGCTTTTATAATGATCATTACATCCGCTTTTGCATTTGCGGGCGATTTCACCGTAAATGTGGATAATGTCGGCGGAGTCTTTGCGGAAAAGAGCGTCTTCGGCGGTTTCGGATGTACGGGTGAGAATATATCCCCGATGATAAAGTGGCAGAACGCCCCCGAAGGCACAAAGAGCTTTGTGCTGAATGTCTATGACCCCGACGCACCTACGGGCTCCGGCTGGTGGCACTGGGTGGCGATAAACATCCCTGCGGATGCATCTAAGCTGGCAGAGGGCGCAGGAAATGAGGGCGGAGCAATGCCGAAGGGCGCAGTGAATATGCGCAACGACTACGGCACATATGCATACGGCGGGCCATGTCCTCCTGTGGGCGACAAACCTCACAGATACATCTTTACCCTTTACGCCATGAAGCTCAATAAGCTCGAAGTGCCGAAGGATTCATCTGCGGCTCTCGTCGGCTTTATGACAAGGGCGAATGCAATAGCCAGCGCAGAGACAATCATAATGTACGGACGTTAAACGGTAAAAGATGAAAGAAACGCAAAGAACCATCAGGATGAAAGACGGGCTCGGAGCAGCGGGCAGCATCATACAGGATTGCGGAGAGACCCTTCGGGGTCTCTTCATCGGTCAGCCCGTGGTGATACTCGTTGAAAAAGGGACAAAGGTCTTCATCGAGCACGGGCATGAATTTACGGCGGATGCAGGGGGGATAGCAGTCCTTTGCGGAAATACACGCATCGATGCGGTGAACACCTCTGCCGAAGACGACGTTTATCGTGCCAGATGGATAGCATTCCATGACGATGTGCTGAAAGAATATGAAAAGAAACAGAGCAGTGAAGGGGACGAAGTGGTCTATGTTGCCGAAGATGTCGGCAGTCATTTCAGAGAGAGCTTCGATGCATGCTGGAGGCTTTTCACAGAGGATGCAGACATCCCCGAAAGCATAAAGAAGCACCGCATGGCAGAGCTCTTATACTGGCTGACAGAGATGGGCTGCTTCAGCCTGTTTAAAAAAGAGAGCGGTATATCAGTGCGTGTGCGCAGCGTCATAGAGCAGGATATTGCAAGGAAATGGAACAGCGCAGACATCTGCCGTGAGCTGGGCATGAGCGAATCGACCCTCCGCAGGAAACTGCTAATAAACGGCGAGACAATAGCGGGGATAGTTCAGGATGTGCGCATGGTGAGCGCAATGAATTTGCTTCAGTGTACGGATATGAGCATCACAGAGATAGCTATAGCTGTGGGGTATGATTCTCCGTCGAGGTTTGCGGGCAGATTCCGCACCAGATTCGGCTTCCCTCCTTCGAGCATCAGAGGGCACAGGCGTTAGCCTAACAGCCCCTCCAGCATTTCCACGGCGGATTCAGGCTTCAGGTTGTTCATGCAGTTGAAGTGGCCTTTCGGGCATTTATTAAGACCGTGCACATCGCACGGACGGCATTCCAGCGAATTATCTTCTAAAACAGCACATTTATCAAACTCGGGGTAAAATCCGAAGTGCTTCGTCGTAGAGCCGAATATGCCCACTGTGGGCAGTCCGAGGCCTATGGCAGCGTGCATCGGACCCGAGTCGGATGATATACACGATCCGCATGATGCCACGATATCCAGCATGTCGGAAAGGTTCTTTTCGCCCGTTTCATCCACTATGCCTTTCACATCGGGCGCTTTGCCCATCCCTGCGAATACGGGTGTGTACCCCTTGCCTAAGAGGATCTCGGCGAGCTCGGCAGATTTTGGATATGCCTTTGTGGCGAAGCTGGCAAAAGGATGTATGAAGACACGCTTCTCGTCACGCTCCACATGGCGTATCAATACGGGGCGGAGCTCGTTTATATCAGGCATTTCCAGCCCGAGTGGCTTCATGACGGGTTCAAAGTATTTCTGAACTACGTGTACGTTAAGGCGATCGTCGGGTTTGCGTCTTTTCACGTATGCACGGCGTGCTTTTGAGTCCTTCTGATAGACGAAATAGTCCGCAGCGCAGTGAAATTTAAGGAATTTTGACCTGAGCTTGTTATGCAGGTCAAATATATAGTCGTGGTCTTCTGTCTCGTTCTGTACGACATAGCAGTATTCGGATATCCCTTTGGACTTTTCATAGTCGATGACGTTATGTACAAAGGGGAGGTTCTCAAACACGGGGAGATACTGACGGTATGTCATTATGTCGATCTCCGCATCGGGGATCATCCTGCTGACATAGTTCATTATACCCGTGGTGAGTATCACGTCTCCGAAGGAGCTGAAGCGTACAAAGAGGAGCTTCATCTAGTCGACCGGTTCGGTTTTATATTTAGGTATTCTAGGCTGTTCGATAGGTTTCGAAACTTCGCCGAAGAGCGCCAGAACATTCGCAGGTGATATCTCTTCCATACATTTGAAATGTCCTTTCGGGCATTTGTTTCCGCCGTGCTTTCCGCATGGACGGCAAGGCAGACCCTGTATCTCCGCCACGAGGGACTGTTCGTCGTATGGATAGAATCCTAGTTCCTTGACAGTGGGGCCGAATATGGCGATACACGGCACACCGCATGCAGTGGCTATGTGCATTGATCCGCTGTCGTTTGTCACCAGATAGCTGAAGTTCGCTATCAGAGCGGGGAGCTCTCTCAGGCTGGTTTTACCGCAGTAGTTGATATGGTCATACTTCGCAGCGAGCATCAGCTTGTCCACGTCGGGCTTGTCGTCGGGCGAGCCTATGATGACAGGCACATAGCCTCTCTCTTTAAGGCTGTCCGCCACCTCGGCAAATTTTGCTGCGGGCCACTTTTTAGTATTCCACACGCTCCCTGCGTTGATACCGACCAGCTTGCCCTCGGGCAGTTCTGCTTTGTATTTCGCCTGAAGCTCTTTGTCCACGTATACCTCGGGCATGATAACCTTGCCGGGGAATTCGTTGAACTCTATGAAGTAAAGGAGAAGGTATCTCTCCACCTCGTGCAGTGTCATGTCCTTTGCGCAGTTTTTGCTGTAGCATGTGGAAAATGGACTCTCCACAAATCCTATCCTCTCGGGGATGTGTGAGAGGTACATTATAATGCTGGTGCGCAGGGACATATGCGGGGAAAAGACCATGTCGAACTTTTTCTCGCGTATTTTATGTACGAAGCTGAGCGTGCCTTTCAGACCGCTTTCGCTGTGCCTTTTATCAAAGGTGATGACCTCGTCGATAAAATCAACTCCCTCGAAGAGCTGTGCGTTCTCTGGTCTCACACAGAAAGCTATATAGCTGTCGGGGTAGCGCTTTTTCACGGCTTTGATAAGTGGTGTCGTGAGTACGGAATCACCCATATACGAAGGATTAAAAAATAATATTTTCAATGTCGCCATCCTAATTCTTTTATGCGAATATAAACATATCCCCGTATTTGTCAACAAAGTTAGCTCTTTGAGGCTGTATATAAGGTGGTATGCCGAGTGCTCTGCACATACGGCAGATGCTGTTTATCTAATAATTTATTAACGTCATTGCGAGGAGCATCGCGACACGGCAATCTCAGCCCGAAGGTTATTTGTTTACATCAGGCTTAGATTCTCACGTCAGAATATAAAATTCTTCCTCAGAATGACATAAGGTGATCGATGGGATATCTATACGCACTTCTGGCTACTCTGATATGGTCGGGCAATGCCGTTGCGGCACGTTTCCTTGCGGAGAGCGAGCCTGCCATAAGCGTCGCTTTCTGGCGGTGGGCTGTCGCCCTTCTGGTCTGTATACCCGCCACATACCCCGCATACCGCAGAGAGCGGAAACACGTGCGGAAATACTGGCGTTATCTTACGCTTCTGGCTTTCATCGGGGTGGCACTCTTCAACACACTGCTATACACGGCGGCGCACACTACCACAGCGTTTAACATAGCAGTGATATCCACCGTCACGCCCGTCGTGATATTAATATTCGCACTCATCAGCGGAGAGAAGCTGAGCATGGTGAACCTTGCGGGGTTTTGCGTTGCGATGTTCGGCATACTGCTCCTTATCACGGACGGTTCGCCTATGCGCATACTTAATATGAATGTCGCCGTCGGTGATTTTATAATGCTCGCCGCTGCGGGGATATTCGCCACATATACCGTTCTGGTGAGGAAAAAGCCCGTGGAGATAAGCATAAACGCCCTTATCTTTGTGACATTCGTACTCGGCTTTCTGATGCTTCTGCCTGTTTATCTGGTGCAGGAGTTCTTCTTCGCCCCGACAAACTTCGGCACAAAGCAGGTGCTGAGCTTTATATACATAGGTGCTTTTGCATCATTTGCCTCCTATATGTTTTGGAACAGGGCTGTCACCATGATAGGCGCTGCCCGCACAGGTGCTGTATATTACAGTCTGCCCGTTTTCACGGGCTTCGTCGCTTATTTCATTCTGGGCGAGACCCTCACATATATGGATGCCGTCAGTATGTGCTTAGTAGGATTCGGTGTTTATCTGACGGGAAAAAAGTAGTAAACTATACCGTTTACTAAATCGAGAGGTCTTAAATTGGTCTTAGAGCTTGCGGGGCTTTTGGTGCTCGGGTTTGCTTCGGCTGTGCTGGCGTATCTGCTGGGGATAGGCGGAGGCGCACTCATTGTGCCTATACTTGTTGTCTTTTTCGGGTTTCCCGTGCATGAGGCGGTTGCCGTCTCTCTCGTTGTCGTTGTGGCTTCCAGCCTCAGCATCACATCAGTTAACATGCTTAAAAATATGGTGAATATAAAGCTGGCTCTGTATCTGGAGTTCGCTGCGATACTCGGTGCAGTGGGCGGAGGATTCGCCAGTGTCAATATCAGCGGAAAGGTTCTCTCGGCTGTCTTTGCGGCGGTGATGTTTGTCACCGCATATATAATGTGGAGGAAGTCCGAGCGTGAAGACATCGAAACTTTAAAGCCCGATGTGTCCGGCGAGTTCGACAGGGAATACCTGAACGCTTCCACAGGAGACCTTGAACAGTATCACGTGGTCAAGCCTGAAAAGAGTATGATAGTCGCCTTTCTGGCAGGGATATCCTCGGGGATGCTCGGCCTCGGCGGCGGAGTGTTTAAGGTGCCCGCTATGAACGTGATCTCCCGTGTGCCTCTGAAGGCTGCCACAGCCACGAGCAACTTTATGATATGCTTCACGGCGGCGGCGGGTGCCGTGCCTTATCTTATGAAAGGATTCTTTCACCCCGCAGCAGCAGGCACAATGGTCATAGGTGCATTCGCAGGGTCAAAGTTTGCCACGGGGCGTCTCGCAAAGGTTCAGAACAAGCGGATAAAGATGTTCTTCATCCTCTTTGTGATATTTGTCGCCCTGCAGATGGTTTATAAGGCGGTGATGTCATGATGCCCGAATCAGGTGTTTCAAAGGTGATGCGCTTAGGCGTGCTTTCTGCGCTGGGGTTCATGTTTGCGGGTGTCGTCATGTCCTTCTTTGGTCTGTACGACGAGCATGTCACCATGCAGAACTTCTTTCGAAACGGCGCAGGCATCATGTATATCGGTACATACATAATGATCAGCACGCCCGCACTGGTGCTTATATACCTGTCGCTGTACTTCATATTTGCCAAACCTGTAAAATACGCAGTTTACTGCATTGCCATATTAGTATTCTTATTAATTGTTATTTTGACGAGGATTTAGATGAAAAACACTCTTGAAACAGGATTAAAGAACAGAGCCTATCACATCAGGCTCGGATGCCCCACGGACGGGAACTTATTTTGTCTGGATATGATGAATTCACTGCTCGATGCCCTCTCGGAAGGAGAAGGGCTCAGAGATGCAGATATAATAGTGATAGAAAGCGGGCAGGAGGGGGTCTTCTCCCGTGGGCATAATATAGCAAAGCTCGAAAAGCTCGACCACATAGAGGCGAAGAACTATAACCTCAGGGGTCAGCGCATCATAAGCACCATCAGAGGGATGAAGAAGCCCGTGCTGATGCTTGTGGACGGCGACTGCTTCGGCCCTGCGTTTGAGCTGGGGCTTGCATGCGACATGCTTTTCGCCACGGCGCACAGCCGTTTCGGATTCCCCGAGACAGAGTTCGGCTTTATGCCGGGCTTCGGAGGCACACAGCTCGCATCGAGAAAGATATACGAATCATTCGTGAAATACCTCGTCTTCACGGGGGACAGTGTCACACCCGAAGAACTTTTCGAGAAAGGCATGGTCACAAAGATATTCACGGACAAGGCCGTCATGGATGAAAAGGCAGAGGAGTTCTGCGGGCTGATCGCAACACGCAGCTCTTTCGCCATCGGTCTCGCCAAAGAGACGATAAACAATACCGTCGATATGGACTTCGACAAGGGGCTCCTGATAGAGCAGAATGCGTTCACCTTCTGCTTTACCACTTACGACAAAAGCGAAGGGATGAAAGCATTCATCGAAAAGCGTGAAGCGGAGTTCAAAGACAGATGGGAAGACTACAGGTTCTGATATGATAGAGACAAGAGTAGACGGGCTGACAGCCTATATAGAGATGAAACCTGCCGAAGGGCAGTTTACCATATTAGACGTGGAGACGCTGAAACAGCTTATCTCTGCCGTGCGTAAAATGCAGGACACCCCTGCGAAGGTGATGCGCATCATCGGACACAACAGATGCTTTGCCGTCGGTGCGGATCTTAAGACGATGTTTACTTACTCGGGCTTTGATGCCAAATGGTTTTCGAGGCTGGGGAATACATTCTTCGGGCTTCTGCGTACCACGCCTCAGGTGGTGGTGGCAGAGATAGACGGGTTCTGCATGGGCGGGGGGCTTGATTTTGCTTCAGCGTGCGACCTGCGCATAGCGACAAAACAGAGCAAATTTGCACACCCCGGCTCAAAGCTCGGCATCATCACAGGTTTCGGCGGGACACAGTCCGTGCCGAGGCTGATGAAGAGCGGGTACGCCAGCCGATTCTTCCTTTCGGGGAATGCTTTCGATGCGGAATTCATGCTGGAGGCGGGATTCCTCACACAGACAGCGGACAACAGGGAAGAGATGCATAAGCTGGCAGACAAGCTGACCGAGAAGATAAACAGAAAGCCGAGACACCTCATCAGCGGGTTCAAGGCATCGCTGGATATCTCCAAAGCTCTGGGGTAGAGGCTAGCCCACGAGGTATATTACGAGAGGGAGCGTCAGTGCGGAGAGAGCCGTGCTGAGAAGTATGGCAGCGGCGAGCAGGTCGGCATTCTTGCCGAATTTAATAGCATACATCAGAGGCATCAGAGCCGAAGGCCCTGCTATCTGTACCATCGTGACAGAATAGGGGAGCCCCTCGAAAGAGAGCAGATGCAGGAAAGCCGCCGCTATGAACGGCGAAACGCCGAGCCTTATTATCACGGATGTCATGGCGACCTTCATTATCCCCGGGTTCAGCTTTATCGTAGCCAGCTGCAGACCGAGGATGAATATCACAAAAGGGAACGCCGCCTGACCTAAGAAACCCGTCAGCTTCAGAATAGTATCGGGGACAGGTATGGCGAGGCTGTTTATTATTATCGCTACTACGGATGCGTGAAATATCGGTATCCTCATCACATCTTTCAAAGCGCCTTTCATCGTGGATTCATTACTGGAAAGGTATATGGCGATGGTCACCAGAGGCAGGTTAAACGCCACAAATGTCAGTATCGAAGGGTTCGTGCCCGCATCTCCGTATGTGAAAAAGATGAGCGGTACGCCGAAATTGCCTATATTTATCATCGAAACACTGAGCATAAAGAGCGTCACGTTGCTTTTCGAAAGCCTCAGCATCTTTCCGCCGATGTGCCCCACCAGCATCAGGGCGGCAGTCACCAGCACCATAAGCAGAAGGTATTTGCCAAGTTCGAGTATGCCTATCTTCTCCCTCACCATAGAGTGGAAAACCACCGAAGGGACAAAAACGTATAAAGAAACGTTTACAAGCTGGGCAATGTCGGGCTTGAATTTACGGTAATAAAAATTGGCTATGCCTAATATGATGAATATAGGCAGAACCGACTGAGTAAGCAGAATGATAAATCCCATATCAGCTTATGTTATTCCCGGCTCTGCCCAAAAGCAAGATTATTTTACTTCAAGCTCTTCCATCACCTGCATGATGAGAGACACCCTGGAGCCTGCCATTGTCCCGCCGAGGGAAACGACCACTCCGCACGCCTCGATTATCTCTGCTCTGGTTGCGCCGAGGTCTATTGCTCTGCGGCACTGCCCGACTATACATCCCTCACAGCCCGCAGCCAGTGCGCCTATCATAGCCATCAGCCTCTTTACCTTTGCGCTGAAGATGCCGTCTTCGTATGTCTTGGCATAGTGAGAGAGGAACATCTCGGAGAGCTCGCCCCCCTGCTCGTTAAAGAAATCCATGAAGCCTTTTCTGGTTCTGTCCTGTTTCGAAACTACACTCATAGTTGCCTCCTTTTCTAAGAGGCTAATATAAAAATAACCATAAGTCTAATTAATGGTTTTTGACATTATCATAAAAATATATTATGGTGCGCTATGCAATTATCCATAGATCTCCTTCGGACATTTTCTGTAGTCGTGGAGGAGATGAACTTCACCAGAGCATCGGAGAGGCTTTTCAAGACCCAGTCCGCTGTCAGCCTTCAGATGAAGCGGCTCAGCGATGAGATTGGGAAGCCTCTCTTCATGCAAAACGGCAAAACGCTCACACTCACCTCCGCAGGGGAGAAGCTGATGCTGCACGCCTCCTGCATCCTGCGTTCCCACGATGAAGCCTGCCTCGCCATGTCGGAGACCAGCCTGAAAGGTACTGTGAACTTCGGACTTTCCGATGAATATACGCCGATAGTCTTTACAAAGATATTGTCGGGCTTCGCCGAGAAGTTCCCCGATATCAGCGTAAACGTTGTCAGCAAGCCGAGTCAGGAGCTCAAACAAAGAATTGACGAAAAGTTGCTTGATATTGCCATCCTCGCGGAGTATGAATCAAGCGGGCACCTCCTTCGGTATGAGCCGATGATATGGATGGCATCCCGCAGTTACACATACAGCGGGGGCGAAGTGCCTCTGGCGATATATCCGGACTACTGCCTTGTGAGAAAGGCGGGGATAAGCCAGCTTACCAAAGCGGGCATACCGTTCCGCATAGCATACGAGTCCGAGAGCTCACGCCTGCTCCGCAGTGCTGTGAAGTCGGGCATGGCTGTCTCGCCCGTGCTCAGCAGGGTCTTCCGAGAGGGGGACTACAGACAGCTCGGACACAAAGAGGGCTTCCCTGAGCTGCCACATGTGCCCATCACTCTGCATAAAAGCGGTAATACTCAGGTGATAGAGTACCTTTACGAACATATTAAAAAAGTATTTAAAGAGCTTTAAAGGGATATAGATATGAATGAAATAGAGAGAAAGTTCCTGGCGGATAAGACGAAAATGCCCATGCCTACATCCAGCGTGGAGATACGTCAGGGATACATCGCCCTTGATGAAAACGGCAGCGAAGTGCGCATCCGTGAAAAGGGTGAAATGTTCTACATCACGGTGAAGTCAGGCGGAGACATCGAAAGAATGGAATCCGAGATACAGATCACCGAGGATGAATTCGAGAAATTCTGGCCTTTTACGGCGGGGCGCAGGGTTGAAAAAGTACGCTATAAGATACCCCTCTCCGGCGGATTGGTCTGTGAGCTGGATGTTTTCAGCGGTGACCTGAAAGGACTGGTGCTAGCCGAGGTGGAGTTCCCTTCCCTCAGCAGCGCAGACAGCTTCGACGTGCCCGCATGGTTTGGCACAGAGGTCACAAAGGACAGCCGTTATAAAAATAAAAATCTCGCAGTAAAGGGGTTATAGATGGAATTCAGCCCGGTACCCGAATATTTTTACAGACAATCAGGAGTAATACCATACAGGGTAAAGGACGGCGTGCTCCAGATACTCCTTATCACCAGCAGTAAAAAGCAGAAGTGGATAATACCAAAAGGGGTGATAGAGCCCTATATGTCTCCGCAGGAATCCGCCGCACAGGAAGCATACGAAGAGGCGGGTGTCTTCGGACGTGTATGGGACGAGCCCATAGGCGGATATGAATCCGAGAAATGGGGCGGTAAGTGTACCGTGACAGTCTTTCCCATGCTGGTGTCAAAGGTTTACAAAGACTGGCCCGAGGAAGACCTGCGAAAGCGTAAATGGATGACTCCTGACGAAGCCTATGAAAAAGCAGGGAAGAAAGAGGTCAGGAAGCTGATAAAGAAATTTGCCGCTGAATTCGGCGAAAAGATAACTACAGAACAGTAAATCGGGGGGTGCTAAGGGATGCACCCCCTTTTTGTTAGGAAATCGGGAAACAGGTCTATAATGACATTTCTAGCCCATATGACTGTCGAGCTGGAACCTATCGTGAGTCAGGGAATTGAAGTAAACCAGATCGAAGTCTTTATGTTTGGTGCGTAGAAATCCTTTGAGTTCGTTTATATTCTGAAACTGTTTGTCATACATATATTTTTCAATGCCTTCGACAGTCTGCGTGATGACCTCTGCGCCGTTTTGATATATGGCGGATACCATCTGCACGGCTCCTGCGCCTGCGAGTATGTGCTGTAATGCTTCGGTGGCGGAGTGCACGCCTGTGCTGCCGCATATCTCAATGTCCACCTGCTCGGTGACGACATTTATCCATCTGAGCACCTTATATGTTTCCACAGGGCTGCTGTAATAGCTGGCGGGTTCGCACTCGAGCTCTTCGAGATTTATCCCCATTTCAAAAAGGCGTGAAAAGAGTGTGACGCCGTATACGCCCGCTTCCTTCAGCATCTTCACCAGATACGGGATGGAACAGCAATAGGGCGACAGCTTCACCGAAAAAGGTATATTTGTGCTCTTTTTCACTGTTTCTATGATGTTCAGCGTGTCTTTATATATCTCAGACGGAGCTTTCTTCGCATTCATGGAGAGCATGTTGATGTTCAGCTCTATGGCGTCTGCTCCGGCTTTGGCTATGCGTTCGGGGTATGAGGACCACCATGCGGCATTCTCACAGCAGATGCTGGCTATCACGGGGATGTTAGCCGCCTGCTTCGCCTCTTTTATCAGCCTGAGATAGTCGGATATGCCGTACAGCATGCCCGCATCGCTAATGTCGTAATAGTATGCCTCGGGGTGGAAGTTACAGCATTTGGCAGAGTTGTTCATGCTGCGCACTTCTTCCTCAAAGAGGGACTTAAGGACGACGGCCGCCGCACCGCACTTTTCCAGTTCCTGAATTTTCTCAGGGGTGTCTGTCAGTGTGCTGCTGCCCACTATTACAGGGTTTTTCAGCGGAATACCCATAAAGCTGGTATTAAGATCAGGCATGCCGTCCTCCGTGAAAAGCTGATGCTTTTGCCTAGATGGTGTTTCTATTAGTAATAATGATACAAAACAAAACTGGGCAGTGCAATGACAAAACAAGTGTTTAGATACGCTGTTTTATTATAAATTTTAAAGGTTTTATGGGTGTGGTTTTATAGAACAATAGTTCTAAAATATATTCTAATTTTACTAGGCACTTAAAATATAAAAAGGCGTTGAGAGTTGTCGAAATGTTGAAAAAATTATTTTTGTTATTTTTATCAATTATTCATTATTTATATAAAAGTTTGGTTTTAGTTACACTCTGGCTAAAGTGAAAACCTATCGGGATATTCAATGATTCAGACGGATTTGATATGATTTCACCACTTTCAAATGTGATAATAAGGTGAAAAGGGTATAAAAGTATTGAAGATTTCCATGAAATATCCCAAATATAAAGGATGAGACTGAAAGAACAGGAATACACAGGTTTTGAAGCAGGGCCCATACGTCCGCCAAGCGAATCGGGGAGCCTTATGCTGCGTGTCACAAGGAACTGTCCCTGGAACAAATGCAGGTTCTGCATGCTGTATAAAGGGGAGAAGTTCTCCATACGTCCTGTGTCGCACATAAAGGAAGACATCGACAGAGTGGCGTATTTCGCCGAGCTTCTGGCTGATAATATGGTGGAGACGGGGTCGCTGCTCTCTGCGCTAAGGTTTCTAGATGCCGATCTGGGGAAGAATGACCGCATGGCGCTCTTCATGGCGCAGAACTGGATTTCGGGCGGCGGCGAATCAGCCTTTCTGCAGGATGCCAATACCCTCCTGATGAAAACAGACGAGCTGTGCGAGGTGATAGAGTATCTCCGCAGTAAGTTCCCGCAGATAAAGCGCATCACATCATACGGGCGCAGCCACACCTTAGCCGCTATGGACGGCTCAAAGCTGAAAATGCTGAAAAACGCCGGTCTGGACAGGATACACATAGGGGTGGAATCAGGCTCAGATGCCGTGCTGGAGATGGTGAAAAAGGGCGTGGACAAGCAAGGGCATATAAACGCAGGGAAAAAGGTGAAGGACGCGGGGATAGAGCTGTCGGTATACTATATGCCGGGGCTCGGCGGTGTGAAGTATCTGCGTGAAAATGCTGTCGAGACGGCAGAAGTCTTCAATGCTGTAAATCCCGACTTCATCCGCATACGCACCCTTGCCGTACTCGAAGATTCCGAGATGGACGAGCTGTCAAAAGCAGGGGAGTTCACCCGTGCCACAGACGTGCAGACGGCAGAAGAGCTTAAAATTTTCATCGAATCCCTGAACTGCAGCAGCAGGATAAAGAGCGACCACATCCTGAATCTGTTCGAGGAGATAGACGGAAACCTGCCTGAAAAGAAGGACGATATGCTCGGTGTGCTTAATAGATTCATGTCTATGACAGATGAAGAGCAGCTTATATATATAGTCGGGCGCAGAGCCCTCGTTCTGAGGTCTCTTTCGGATATGGATCAGCCTCAGTCAAGGCTCGAAGCTGAGAAACTTGTCAAATCTCACGGTGTCACACAGGAAAATCTGAACAGCTTTGTAAACAGCATGCTATCAAGGTTTATCTAGCTATACTGGAAATTTTCTCATCTTTGTGTTATATTTCATGTATGAATTATGCAAGTATTAAATTATTCGTCTTCGGCGAGGTCCTTTTTGATATTTTCGGCGGTGAGAAGAAGCTCGGCGGAGCTCCTTTTAATGTTGCTTATAATCTGAAAATGCAGGGGCTTAACCCGCAGTTAATTTCCAGAGTGGGGACAGACGGCTTAGGTGCAGAAATACTCGCTTTTATGAATAAGAGCGGAATGAGCACAAGCCTTGTTAAGACAGACAGCAGTTATGATACCGGAAGGGTTATAGTAAAGCTCACAAACGGCGAGCCTGAATACGATATCCGCAGGCATGCAGCATACGACCGCATCACATGTGATGCCGATACCTCCGGTGCATTCATATATTACGGCACATTAGCAGCCAGAGAGACGGAATCAAAGAAAACACTTCTCAATATCCTGAACAGTAAGAACATAAAGACATTTTACGACGTAAATCTGCGCAGCGGAAACTGGACACATGATCTGGTTAGTGAGCTGGCGCATTACGCCAACTGCATAAAGCTGAATCTGGACGAACTGAACCTGCTTACAGCGGAATGCTCAGGGGGGACGGCTGAAAAATGCAGGTATCTCATAGATAAATACGGTATCGCAGAAGTATATGTGACATGCGGAGCGGACGGTGCTCTTTTCTCAGACGGAAGCAGAGTAACAGCAAGCCGCAGATTTATCGTGGAGGATATGCACGATACCGTTGGAGCGGGGGATGCCTTTAGTTCTGTGATCATAAAAGGACTTATAAACGGAGCAGACAGGGAACAGTCGCTGAATATGGCCTCCATGTATGCTGCAAAGATATGCTCAATTCAGGGTGCACTGACTAAAGATAAGAAATTTTATATAGATATAAAGGAGGAGATAGATGCCGTCTTCAAATAAAGGACTCTATGTGATGCTGATCAGCGTACACGGTCTGATCAGATGGAACGAGCCGGAGCTGGGCAGAGACTCCGACACGGGTGGTCAGGTGAAGTATGTTCTGGAGCTGCTGGATAATCTGGCTCTGCATCAGAATGTAGAGCGTGCAGAGCTCATTACACGAAAGATATACGACAAAAAAGTAAGCTCAGACTATTCAGAATCTGAAGAAATCACCGACAACGGAGGGATAGTTTCCCGCCTGCATTTCGGTCCGAACAGATATCTTAAGAAAGAGAGGCTGTGGACGTATCTTGATACACTGGTGGAGAACATCCTGCGTCACATAAAAAAGGTGGGACGTGTCCCTGATATCATCCACGCTCATTATGCAGATGCAGGATATGTCGGCGCACAGCTTTCACATTATATCGGTGTGCCGTTGATATTCACAGGGCATTCACTGGGCAAAGATAAGATACGTACCCTTCTTGAAAAGGGGATGACATATGAAGAGGCGGAAAAGCTGTATAACATCACCCGCAGGATAAAAGCGGAAGAGACAGCACTCCGTTTTGCAAAGGCGGTTGTCACCAGTACGAGCCACGAGGCAAAGAAGCAGTATGCAGACTATCAGAACTATCGTCCGAAGAAGATACATGTTATGCCGCCCGGAGTGTATCTGGACAAGTTCTTTAAATATAAGGGGAATGTAAAGAAGCTCAGTGTGTATGAGAAGGTAATGCGCTTTTTAAAACAGCCTGAAAAACCGCTCATATTAGCCCTCTCCAGAGCAGACGATAAAAAGAACATTACCACGCTTCTGGATGCCTACGGTCAGAATAAGAAGCTTCAGGATGCGGCGAACCTGTTAGTGGTGGCAGGGAATAGGGAAGATATAGCTTCAATGCCTTCGGGAGCGAGGAAGGTTCTCACCGATCTGCTTATAAAGGTGGATAAATACGACCTTTACGGCAAGGTCGCATATCCGAAGACACATCACTCTGATCAGGTGGTGGAGTTTTATCAGCTGGCGCAGAAGATGAAAGGGGTTTTTGTAAACCCTGCCCTGATAGAGCCTTTCGGGCTGACAATACTGGAGGCGACTGCGTCTGGACTGCCTGTGGTGGCGACAAACGACGGCGGGCCGACAGAGATAATAAAAAACTGCAAGAACGGATTGCTGGTGTCACCCACAGATGCCTCTGAGATGGGGGAAGCTCTGCTCAAAGCCGTCTCAGATACAAAACTGAACAGACAGTGGGCAACGGCTGGCAGTGCAAATATTAATAAATTCTACACATGGAAAGGACACGTGGATAAATACGTAAAACTGGTGGAGAAGATAAAGAATAAGGACGTGAAAGGGTACTATACGATGAAAAGCGTTAATAGAATAGCGGGAGTGAACCGCATGCTGGTTACAGATATAGACAACACTCTGCTGGGAAGCGCACAGGCACTAAAAAAGTTTAAAGCATTCTATGAAGAAAACCACGGGAAGTTTGTCTTTTGTGTGGCCACAGGGCGAAATATCAACAGTGCTAAAAAAGTACTGCAGGAAGAGGGGGTGCCGACCCCGGACATATTTATCACATCCGTAGGCAGCGAGATATACTACACAGGTGAACTTAAACGGGACAGCCTGTGGTCAGAGCATATCGGCGCAGACTGGAAGCCGAATGAGATAAAGAAACTGATGAAAGACATAGTCGGTGTGATGCCTCAGCCGTCATCGGAGATGCGTGAGTATAAGGTTTCGTACTTTTACGATGAGAAGAAGTTCATGGGAACAAAGAAACTCACACGCATTTTCCAGGATGCGGACATAAAGGCGAAGATAATCATATCCCACAATCAGTATCTGGACATACTCCCCGTCAGAGCCTCAAAGGGGACAGCGGTGAAGGCTGTCGCTTTCAGATGGGACATACCTTTTGAAAATATACTTGTGGCGGGAGATTCGGGTAACGACATAGACATGTTGAACGGAGCTATATCCGGTGTGGCAGTCGGAAACTATAGCGAAGAACTGGAAAAACTGAGAGATCGTGAAAATGTATATTTCAGCGAAAAGGAATATGCAGACGGAATATTAGACGGGGTGGAATACTATGAATTTATCAAATAGAGAACTTGAAGGACTGGATGCCGTGCTGGCAGATAATAAGGCTGATTTCTGCCCTTTTCTGAAAAAGATAGAGGATACGGACAAACAGCTCTTTTTGCAGACAGAGCTGCATGAAATGTATGAAACTGCAGTCCTGCCAGACTTTATAGAGTCTTTACAGGAGGCTGTGAAGACACATGGTCAGATATATTTTGCTACACGTGTGTCCATAGGTGAGTGGGTGTATGTGACTATCTATACCGACACTCTGGACTATGCGGAGGTAACGGCCACAGAATATCTGGCTGTGAAGGAAAAGACCGTCCTCGGAGACACTGCGGGGTGGATACCCTCTGTGGATCTGAAGCCTTTCAACAGAGATTTCCCCAAACCGTCGGGAGCAGAGTTCATAGGCAAAGGTGTGGAATTCCTTAACAGACATCAGTCCAGCCGTATATTTATGAATCCTGAAAAAGGACAGAAGCAGCTTCTTGATTTTCTACGTGTGCATAAATACGATGAACGCCAGCTTATGCTGAACAGCAGAATAGATAGTGTGGAAAAGTTGAAAAAAGCCATAAAAAAAGCGCAGGCACTCCTTAAAAACCGAAATGACGATGAGGAATGGAGCAGTGTAGAGGCTGAGATGACACAGCTTGGTTTCGAGCCCGGCTGGGGTAAAAAGTTATGCTATGTGAAGGAATTCATAAGCCTGCTTTCAGATGTGCTCTCTGCACCTGATCCGGCTGTTCTGGAAAAATTTCTCGACAGGATACCTATGATATTTTCTCTGGTTGTTCTCTCTCCGCACGGCTTTTTCGGTCAGGCGGGCGTCTTTGGGAAGCCTGACACCGGCGGGCAGGTTGTTTATATCCTTGATCAGGTGAAGGCGATGGAACACGAGCTGAAGAGCAGACTGAGCGAGAAGGGCTTAGACATCACACCTAAGATACTGGTGGTGACAAGGCTCATCCCCGATGCTGAAGGAACCACTTGTGATCAGGAAGAGGAGCTCATACGGGGCACTGAAAACTGTTATATTGTGCGTGTGCCTTTCAGAGATGAAAACGGCGAAGTCGTACGGCAGTGGATATCCCGTTTTCGTATCTGGCCATACCTTGAGCGGTTTTCATACGAGGCAGAGCAGACCGTTCTTTCCAGGCTGCAGAGCAGACCGGACCTGATAATAGGCAACTATTCCGACGGCAATATAGTGGCATCGCTGATGTCCCAGAGGCTGGGTGTGACACAGTGTACCATAGCCCACGCATTGGAAAAGACAAAGTACCTTTATTCCGACCTGTACTGGCAGGATAATAACGATAAATACCACTTCGCATGTCAGTATACTGCTGACCTTATAAGCATGAATTATTCAGATTTTATAATTACGTCAACATATCAGGAGATAGCAGGCACACACGACAGCGTGGGGCAGTATGAAAGTTATATGAACTACACCCTGCCGAACCTGTACCGTGTGGTGAACGGCATAGATATATTCGATCCGAAGTTTAATGTGGTGTCGCCGGGAGCCGCTCCGGACATCTTCTTCAGCTATAAGAGCGAGGAGAGGTTCACAGAACACACGGAAGAGATAGAGCAGGTGCTCTTTGAAGAGAATCTGAAAGGAAGCAGGGGAAACCTTTCGGATAAGGATAAGGCGATAATATTCACTATGGCGCGGCTGGATAAGATAAAGAATCTGACAGGGCTGGTACGCTGGTTTGGCGAGAATGAAGAACTGCGCAAGACGGCAAATCTGGTGGTGATAGGCGGATTCGTAGACGAGTTACTCAGCAGTGACGATGAGGAGCGTGAACAGATACGCATTATGCACGGTATATTTAACGAACTGGGGCTTGATAACTCTGTTAGATGGGTCGGTGCTCATCTGGGTAAACGTGTCACAGGCGAGTTCTACAGATATATCGCAGATAAAAAAGGTGTTTTCGTACAGCCGGCACTCTTCGAGGCATTCGGTCTTACCATCATCGAGGCGATGAGCTCGGGACTGCCTGTTTTTGCTACTGTATACGGAGGTCCTTCGGAGATAATAGAAGACGGTGTATCAGGCTTCACTATCGACCCGAATAAGGGTGAGGAATGCTCTGCTAAACTGCTGGAGTTCATCCATGCTTATCAAAAGGACAGCAAGGTATGGGATAAGATATCGGACAAATCCCTTGAACGTGTGGCAGAGCGCTACAACTGGGCATTATATGCGAAAAAGCTCATGACATTTGCACGTGTTTACGGATTTTGGAAATTTGTAACAAACCTTGAGCGTGAGGAAACTGCGAGATACCTTGAGATGCTTTATGGAATGGTCTATAGACGCTTGGCGGATCCTTCGGAGTATTAATCAGTGAGAAGTCGGTACTGAAGGGATTCGAGGATATGCTTTGCCTGTATATCCGCAGAACCTTCGAGGTCTGCTATGGTGCGTGATGTCTTAAGTATCTTTGCGTATGCACGGGCGGAGAGGGCATATTTTGAAGCTGCCGTTTCGATTATCTTCTGCCCCTGAGCATCGAGCTTGCAGTATTTTTTCAGCTCTTTTTCACTAAGCCTGCTGTTGAAAACTCCTGCACGCTTCATCTGTATGGCGTGAGCCTTTGCCACCCGAGCCTTTATCGCTTCGGATGATTCTCCGTCTGACAAATCAGCCAGCTGCTTTATCTCCACGGAGCGGACCTCCACATGCAGGTCTATCCTGTCCATCAGCGGTCCTGACAGGCGTGAGCGGTATTTCTGTATCTGGCCCTGAGAGCATGTGCATTCCCTCTGTTTATCCCCGAGATATCCGCATGGGCACGGGTTTGCCGCTGCTGCCAGCATAAACTTCGCCGGATATGATACCGTGCGGGATGCTCTGGCTATGGTAACTTCGCCGTCCTCCAAAGGCTGGCGCAGTGTCTCGAGCACGCTTCGGTTAAACTCGAGGAATTCGTCGAGGAAGAGTATGCCGTTCGTCGCCAGACTCACCTGACCGGGGACAGCTTTTGAAGTGCCTCCTATGAGGGCGACATTACTGCTGGTGTGGTGCGGGGCAAAGAATGGGCGTGTACTTTTCAGGTCTGATGCAGAGCGCACGAGCCCTGCGACAGAGTGTATCTTTGTGGTTTCGATGGCTTCGTCTAGGGTCATGTCGGGGAGGATGCTCGGCAGTCTGCGGGCTATCATTGTCTTTCCGCTGCCGGGCGAGCCTATCATGAAGAGGTTGTGCATGCCTGCTGCGGCTATCTCTGCGCATCTGCGTGCCACCATCTGCCCTTTCACTTCGGCGAAGTCTTCTTTATAAAATCTGTTTCTGCTGAACAGAGCGTTCGTGTCTACTTTATGGGGGGTGTATTTATCAGGATTTTGGATGAGGTCGAGCACTTCGCTGAGTGTCTCTGCGGAGTAAATGTCCACCCCTGAGACTATCGCCGCTTCGTCTGCATTGTCCTTCGGCACTATCACTTTTTTGAATCCGTTGTCCTTTGCGCATAGTGCAATGGGGAGTATACCGCTGACTGCTCTCAGTCTGCCGTCGAGAGAGAGTTCTCCTGCGAAGATTATCCCGTCTGTGTTCCCCTCTGCGCATCCGCCCGAGATGGCGAGGCCGACAGCAACAGGCAGGTCGAAATATGTGCCGTCCTTTTTGAAATCCGCAGGGGCGAGGTTTATTGTGATAGGCTTGGCGAAGACATTTATATTGATATTTTTCAATGCGGAACGGACTCTGTCTCGGCTCTCACGCACTGCCGCATCGGCGAGACCGACCATGCTGAATGACGGAAGCCCCATAGAGGCGATGTCTGTCTCCACCTCTACCAGCTCTGCTTCAATGCCGTTCACGTGTGCGCTGAAAACTTTTGAAAACATTTTCTGTCCGTTGATTTTTTATTGAGTATAAATGAATAAGGCGTGTTTGTAAATCAACGCTTCTTCTGTCCGTAGGTTTTGAACTTATCCACAACTATCTTCATCTCTTCGTCTGGTAATACCACGGGCTCGCCTATGCTCTTTGCCTGAACATAGATGCGGGCGGTGAACTCTATCTCTTCTGCTGCTGTGAATGCCTTGCCTATGCTGTCTCCGCATGCGACCAGACCGTGATTCGACAGAAGGACAGCGTTGTAATCGCCTATGGAATCTGCGACGGACTTTGCCAGCTCTGGCGTGCCGAATGTTTTATATGGTGCGAGGGGTACTTTGTCCCCGCTGAAGGCTATCATATAATGCACAGCGGGGAGCTCCATGCCGAGGCATGCTATAGTGGTGGCGTATGTGGAGTGTGTGTGTACTATGGCGCTGATGTCGGGGCGTTTGCGGTATATCGCCAGATGAAATGACAGCTCGCTGGAGGGTTTGTTATCCCCTTCGATGGGGTTGCCTTCCATATCTGTGATGACGATGTCTTCCGCTGTTGTCTCGAAATAGTCTATCCCAGATGGTGTGATGACTATCTGTCCGCTCTGCCTGTCGCAGATGCTGAGGTTGCCCCCTGTCCCGCTTGTCAGCCCTGCTTCCACGAGCTTTTTGCCGTATCTGACCAGATGTTCTCTCTCGATTTTCATCAGCATGTGCATACCTCCGATAAAATTATATCGTTTGGGGATGAAAAAAACTATTGCAAAAAATGCTCTGGGGATAATATTAGGTTTATAGCTGCAGAGGAAGAAAAGTTTCAAGACAAGAGTAAGATAACTGCAGCAGGAGATAGTCCAATGGGTTTAGAAGATCCGGAATTGTTATCTTGAAAGGCTCCTAACAGTTGTTCTGACTTTAGGAGCTTTTCTTTTTTATGCTATACCTGCGGATGATCGCACAGTTTCAGCTTTATAAAGAATGCCGCACCTTCGTCTTTGTTTTCAAACCACAGCTTACCGTTCATATTTTCCAGTATCTGCTTTGACATATACAGACCTATGCCCACGCCCTTGCCCTCCATCTTTGTACTGAAGTAGGGCTCGAATATTCTGGCGATGTGCTCGGCTTCTATGCCTCCGCCGTTATCTTTTATCTCTATGGTGATATAGTTTTCGGCATCTGTCGTGATGTTTATATGGATATATTTATTCTGTTTCTGCATTGGGTCGAGGGCATCCATAGCATTTTTCAGCAGGTTCAGTATGACGTGTTTGAACTCGTTAGGATATCCGTGTACGCAGTAGTTGCTGCAGCAGTCGAACGGGTCGCCGTTCTCCTTCAGCTTACCGTCAAGGTCGTTATCCATGCAGACCATGTGCAGTTTAATATTATGGCTTTTCAGCTGAGGGAGCATCATTCCTGCGACATCGTTTATAGCTTTGCACAGTTTAAAGCATTCTGAGCTTTTATCAGGTTTGAAGAAGTTGCTGAAATCCGTGATGGTCTGGGACATCTGCATGATGACATTCATGGCCTCTGAGGATGACTGCTTTATGGAGTCCAGTGTTGCCGTGCCTGCCTCATAGTCGTCTTCGAGGTCCTGTATGATGATGCCTACGGCGTTCAGCGGCTGCCTCCACTGGTGTGCGATGGCGCCTATCATGTCTCCCATGGCTGCGAGCTTTGACTGCTGCATGAGGAGGCGTTCGTTTTCCAGCCTTCGGCTTGTCTCGTCTGCGACCTTTCTTTCGAGGTCTTTATTAACACGCTGGAGCTCGTTCTTAGCATCGAGGAGCTCGTTATACAGAGATAGGAGCTTCTTATTATACTTAGCGGACAGAATTGTCTTTCCGCCGATAAATGCTATAAGGATGAGAAAGCCTGCAACGACTTTCATTATCAGGGAATAGTCGTATCCTTTCTGGTATTTAATGGATATCCACTTGTTCAGTATCTCGTTTCTGTCCTCTTTGCCTATCTTAGCCAGAGCCTTGTTTATCACAGAGAGCAGAACCTTGTCCCCTTTGCGGACGCCTATGCGCAGGTCAAAGCCGAATTTCGCATCGCCTGTTATCTTCAGGTTTAAAAGCCCCATCTGGCGCATGTTATAAGACATCTCGAGGAGCGAACCCACCGTGGCAAATGCCTGCCCTTTGCTAACCATCTTAAGTGCTTCCTGAATGTTGTTTGCGTATATCCTGTTTATTTCGGGGTAGTCTTTGCGGATGATCTCGTCCACCATATAGCCTTTTACTATTGCCAGTGTCTGACCTTTCAGGTCGTCTACACCGTTGATAAATTTATCCTGATCTCTTGTTACAAAAACAGACGGAGACTTTATATAAGAATCGGTGAAATCGAGGTAGTCATCTCTTTCGGGAGTTTTGTTAAGTATAGACATGAGGTCGCATTTGCCCGCTTTCGCCAGCTCTATTGTTTCTGACCATGACTGTGTGTGAATTACGTTATACTTCAGCCCTGTAAGGTGGGATATGATATTATGATAGTCTGCAGCAACACCTATGTATCCCCCCTGTTCGTCAAAGCCTTCATAGGGCATCCAGTTGGGGTCGGTA
Organism: Deferribacterales bacterium; assembly: GCA_050253075.1. Classification (GTDB taxonomy): domain Bacteria; phylum Chrysiogenota; class Deferribacteres; order Deferribacterales; family Geovibrionaceae; genus Denitrovibrio. The sequence goes on along the minus strand of JBFWJS010000001.1, from coordinate 306,785 downwards.
CACATATTCAGCATACCTTTGTTTATGATGTACTGCTTCTCTTCTTCTGTATATGCTATCTGCTCGTTACTATTATTAATATGAAAGTATGGGTCATCGCCTGCTTCGTGAGCGGTAGCTCCAGAGTAAAACATTAATAATAAAGTAATAAGCATTGCCAGTTGTGTTTTCATAAAACTATTATAGCCCCAAATATTAGACTGCGCATTAAAATCAAAAAAAGTGTGCAAAAAATGCACTATTTACTGCAATAATTTTACAGTACAGATTTTGAGGTTATACCATAACCCATAGATAATCAAGAATATTGCGACGCAGTGCCATTTTGGCACACCCCATGCATATAGTAATGCATAACGAATAACAGGACAGGAGGACAATTCAATGAAAAAGACAGCAGCAGTAATAGCAATAGTTGCAATCGCAGCAGTATCCGCAGTGGCTTACCCCGGCGGAGGATTCAGAGGACAGGGCGGACCATGTAACGGTAACGGTTTCGGCGGCGGCCCCGGCATGATGGGCGGAGGATTCGGCCCCGGTGCAGGCGCACCTTGCTATGGAAACCAGCAGGCAGCAGACCCTGTTGACGATGCAGGCGCAAAAGCTAAGGTTCAGGAATACATCGATGCCAACTTTAAAGGTTTCAGCATCGTGGACGGAAGCAAGATCGAAGTCCCAAGAGGCGCTATGTATCAGTTCGACGTGAAAGACAGCAACGGCAACCTCTTTATCTTCCACGTGAATCCATTCGGTGCAGTAAGAGGCCCGATACCTGCTAAGGCAGTAAAGTAACCACATCCCTTTGATGTGACATTAAAGCCGGAGATAAATTCTTCGGCTTTTTTCATTTTATGTATTATATTGTTCGTAGGAGTTAGAATATGTATGGTCATTTTCCGGTGGGCGGTCTGCAGGGGCTGCTGATAATTATAGTTTTAGCTATCGTGGTCTACAGGCTTATGAAAGGTCAGCCTGAGAAGAATAGCGGGAAAACCCCGAGAGACATACTGGACGAAAGGTATGCCAAAGGTGAGATAGATGCCGCAGAGTATCAGGAAAGAAAGAATAATCTCAAAGATTAAGCTTCTCGTACTGGTTTTGCTTATAACGGCGGGGTCTGCAAATGCGGAGCCGCTTAAGATATGCTATGAGGCTTCACTGCTGTTTAAAATAGGTGAGTCGTGCATAGAGTATAATGTCGAGGACGATATGCTCCGTATGAAGAGCAGTCAGCACACAACAGGGCTGATAGATGTTGCTCATCATATGGAACAGCGCACGGCGGCAGACATTTCGCTCTCTCCTTTCAAAAGCGTATATATGTACTTTTATGAAAAGAGTGAGCGTAAGTCTATGACTCATCTCTATTTTTACAAAGACAAGCTGCTCTATTCGGGCAATACTTTCAGATATAAAGACAGCAGATATAAGAGCTTCAAGAAAGAGTTCGATATGGAAGGCGTGCTCGACCCTGCGGCGGTTGTCATGTTCGTTCAGCTTTATGATCTGGAAGAAGAGGGCATTCTCAAAACCTTCTTCGACGGAAAATACATAGACATCACGTATAAAAAAGCAGGCGAGAAAGACATCCGATTCGAGGGAGAGGACTACCCTTGTAAGGTCGTAGAGTTTCAGGTTCCTGTGAAGACGTCCAGTCTGGTCACACCGACAGGTCTATGGCGCATCTATATAGATAAAGAGACGGGTGTCATAATGCGCCTCGAGCTTCAGTTCCCTCTGGGCAATGCAAAGCTGAAGACAGTCTCCATCACCGGCGACAGAGACCTCCTGAAAAGCTATATCGGAAGAAAAACCTTATAAGCCGGGCTTATAAAGGTAGTAATAGCCTCCGTTCGGGGCGACAGCTTCCGTAAAGTTTTTAACCTTGCCGAATATTCTGGTGACAAGTGTATCTTCTTCTTCGTACAGTTCTCTTACTTCGAGATCCTGAATGCCTATTTCATCTTTCATATCTATCACGGCTTCTTCTCTTGTGCCTATGCGGTCCACAAGTTTTAGCTCCACAGCCTGACGTCCGCTGAAAACACGCCCGTCGGCGAGCTCACGGAGCTTGTCTTCGCTGATGCTTCTTCTTTTCAGCACGTCACGCAGGAACTGATCGTAAAACTCCATGATGTTCGACTGAACATACTGCTTCTCTTCGTATGAAAGGTCTCTGGTGTTCGATGGAACATCTTTCATCTTTCCGCTTTTGAAGACCACGCTCTTAATGCCGATCTTATTCAGGAGCTCTTCGATGTTTGAATACTGCATGATGACGCCGATGCTGCCTGTGGTGGTGCTGTCCATAGCGTACACCTTGTCAGCGGCGATAGATATATAGTAACCGCCTGATGCTGCTATGGATTCCATAACGGCATAGACAGGCTTCTTCATCTTCATTATGCGGTTATATATCACCTGTGTGGGTGCTATGATACCGCCGGGCGAGTTCACCTCTATGATGACCCCTTTCACTTTTTCGTTTTCGTCCAGCTTCTGCAGCTTACGGTCGAGTTTGCGGGTGTCTATTATCACACCTTCCAGCCTGACGACTGCGATGCTGTTCGACATAATGACGTCTTCGCTGTCGCCGGACATCACGACGAAGATGCGCACGACAATGCCTATGACAACGAGGAAAATGAGAGCTTTTGCGAGTAGCTTAAGAAATTTCTTCATATTATCTCACCATATACAGATAAACGGTATAAACAGCGTAAAGCGCTACAATTGCGTAAGAGTGAAAGGAAACACCGAGAATCTTCACACGGAAGTTCCTTTCTCTTATGCCTATGATAGGGATGAGGATGGCAATAGTGGCAAATACAGCCGCAGCCATGTGTCCTCTGGATACAAATTCGAATATCGGTCCCTTTGTATATGTTATATCAGCAACGGGTATTATTGCTATATTAAAAAGGTTCGAACCGAAAAGGTTACCCATCGCCATATTCACAGAGCCCACACGTATCGCACCGTAGCAGGCGGATACTTCGGGGAGGGATGTCACGACGGCCAGCAGGAAAGAACCGATGAAGCTGTCGCCGAGACCTGTCTGTGCGGCTATTGCATCTGCTGTGGTGCTCATCATAAGCCCCGCAAAAACTATCGCCAGCGCAGCGACCCCCATGCGTATGATAACCCCTCTGAGAGTCATGTCAGTGTCGTCGTCATCGTCCTCATCCTTTTCGAGAACTTTATAGGATACGTAGGATGAATAGACGAAGAGCACTACTATTATCAGCGTAACGACAGATATCGGACCGACATAGAGCTTGATATAAAAACCGAGAACGGATAAAGCCGTAACGAGTGCGGCGTACAGAGCCGTCAGAATGTTTGATTCGCTGATGCCGTTGTATACGTCTGTCTTGCGGAACATGGCGTCCAGCAGGAAAATGGTGAACATGTTGAACATATTAGACCCGTAAACATTACCAAAAGCGAGGTCGGGCGAATCCACAAGGGTGATGGCCCCTATGGTGGAGATAAGCTCCGGCAGAGATGTGAAAAGTGCGAGCAGGGTGATACCGATGAAGCTTCTGCCGAGACCGGTCACGGCAGCAAGGGCGTCGCCGTACTCAGACAGCTTTATACCCGCCGTAACAACTATCGCCGCAGAGATGAGGAAAAGGATATAATCCATTGACAATCCTTAAGTTTAATTAAAAAAAGGGGGCGAAAGCCCCCCTTATATATATAAGCAAGGTCAGCTTATTCTACGTCAAGTTTGCCTTTGAGGATGTCGCCGAGGCTAAATCCGCTGTCGTCAGACTGCTCAAGTTTTTTGAGGTATTCTTTGACTTCGCGTTTCTCGGAGTCCTGCATATATCTTCTGACAGAGAGGAGTATCTTCTTCTCTCTTGCGTCGTTGCGGAAGACTACGGCTTTGATGCTGTCGCCCTCTGCGAATTTGCTTGCAGGGTCAATTCTTTCAACATCGAGCTCGTTATCAGGGATAAATCCGATGAGCTCTCTAGGAAGCTCAACCTCAAGACCTTCTTTAGTAACAGAGAGAACTTTAACATCGACTACTTTTCCGTTAGGAAGAAGTTTACCGATCTCTCTCCATGGGTTTGTCTCGAGCTGTTTAACGCCAAGGCTGATTCTTTCTTTTTCGGCGTCGATCTTAAGAACTTTTGCTTCGATCTCGTCGCCTTCTTTATACATATCTTCGAGTTTTTCAGGCTCGTCTGTCCAGCTGATATCCTTTTTACGGATAAGGCCGTCGAGGAACTCGCCGAAATCAACGAAGATTCCGAATTCTGTGATGGATTTGATAATACCTTTTACGGCAGAGCCTTCAGGGTGTTTTGTCTTCAGTGTTACCCATGGGTTTTCCTGAAGAGATTTGAGGGAAACGATGAGCTTTTTCTTCTCGTCGTCGATGCCCACAACTTTACCTTCGACAGCGTCTTTAGGCTCGATAGCGATGCGTGCGTTCTTCAGCCAGGAGATCTCCTCGAGTGGGATAAATCCGTCGATACCCTGCTCGATCTCCATTACGAAGCCTTTGTTCTTTCTGGCTACGACAGTACCTGAAACAGAAGCGCCCTCCGGATATTTGCCTGCTGCGGCTTCCCATGGGTCTTCCTGCATCTGCTTAAGGCCTACTTCGAGCTTCTCTTCTTCGAAGTCGATGTTGAGTATCTTAACTTCGAGCTCGTCGCCTTCTTCTATGTATTGGTTAGGGTGTTTCACAACGCCCCATGCGATGTTATTCTTACGGAGGAAACCGTCAACGGAACCGAAGTTCATGAAAGCACCGTAATGCTTGATAGTTTTAACAGTTCCTTTAAGAGTCTGACCTTCTTCGATAGTGCCGAAGAATTCCTTTTTCTGCTTGTCCATATCCTGGATCATCTGCAGTTTTCTGGAAGCGAGGAAAGATCTCTGTTTTTTGTTAGCTTTAAGAACCTTAAGCTCGTATGTCTGACCGACATATTCGTGCGGTTCCATTGTGCTGTTTTTGAAATCTATGTGGTTTTCAGGGATAAAGCACTCGATCTCACCGCATTTACCTGTGAAGCCTTTGTCCACAGCGGCAGTGATTTTAACCAGAAGGGGTGTCTCTTCCTCAAGCGCTTTCTCCACTACTATCCAGTCAGCCTCTTTCTCGATAGCTTTTCTGGAGAGTTTGACGTATCCGCCGCCGCCCGCTGTACCGAGGAAGAGAACATCTACCTCGTCGCCGACTTTAACAGTTATCTCGCCGTCTTTCATGAATTCTGCGCTTGGCACGACACCTTCTGTCTTGAACCCGATGTTTACAAGAACGTCGTTCTCGTTGATCTGTGCCACGGTTCCCTGCACGACAGAGTTTTTCTCAGGCTGCTGGAACGATTCCTCGAGCATCGCCTCGAAATCTTCCATCTGCATGTTTTCTCCATCGTTGTTGTTAATGCTACTCATTTACTGACCTCTTTCAAAAATTCTATAACTTCTTCTACCAGAAAGCCGGGGGTACTGGCACCTGCTGTGATGCCAACCTTTCGGCTGCCTTCGAATATGTTGTTATTAAGTTCTTCTTTTGTTTCTATATGATACGTTTTATCGCATATCTCTTTGCAGATCTCATAGAGACGGGTAGTGTTCCCACTGTTTTTACCGCCTATCACGATCATGATATCAACTTTTTTAGCTAAATCAATAGCAGAAGCCTGTCTTAGGCTGGTGGCGTTACAGATCGTATTCTTTATTATAAGATCGTCACACTTAGTTTTAAGTATTTCTGCGATTTTGTCAAATGATTCCGAGTTCTGTGTTGTCTGCGCCACAAGAGCATAGCTCTTTTCAAATAAGAGTTCTTCGGCTTCTTTTATGTCTGAAACGATAATATATCTGGATTCTATAAAACTAACAATACTTTTTACTTCGGGGTGATCCTTTTCTCCGTATACGACAACGACTGCACCGTTTTCACCAAGTTTTTTAGCACTGCTCTGAGCTTTTTTTACGAAGGGGCATGTGGCATCTACGACATTTACGGCTTTTTCTTCAAGCCTTGCGTAGGTTTCTTTTGTTATGCCGTGGGAGCGTACGACCACAGTGTTGCTTTGATCGACCTCTTCGGGGCTGTCACACACGCCGACACCGTTCTCAGCAAATTTACTAACTATCTGAGGATTATGTATGATAGGTCCCAGAGTAAAGACTCCGGTATATTTTTTTGATGTGTCCTCAACGAGGTCCACTGCTCTTTCCACTCCGAAACAGAATCCGGCGTGGTCGGCGATTAAAATTTCCACTATTGCTCCTGCCATATAAATATGGGCTAACCGAAAACCCGAAAGTCATTGCGAGGAGGCTAAGCCGATGTGGCAATCTCAGCCCGCAATATGGGCAACGATTATTTTACCTTCGAGGTTATTATTGATATAACTTCTTCTATTGTCAAGTGGGTAGTGTCTATTTCCACGGCATCCACAGCTTTTTTTAGTGGTGCGTGCTCACGTTCGGTATCTTTGCGGTCTCTTTCCTCTATTTCCTTCACGATATCTTCAAGTTTCATATCGATATCCTGCGCCTCATAGTCTTTCATGCGGCGTTTAGCCCTTTCTAGGGGGCTAGCTTTGAGGAAGAATTTATACTCTGCATCGGGGAATACGTGCGTACCTATGTCTCTGCCGTCCATGATGACGGACGCCTGCTTAGCCATCTGGCGGAGCTGATGTGTCACGGCGTCACGAATCTCCGGAAGTGCTGCGACTACGCCGACCTCTTCGGCTATCTGCGGTGTGCGGATCTTTCCGCTGACATCCTCTATGCTGCCGTTCACGGTGAGGAAGAGTTCGCCGTTTGCACCGAAGACCATCTTTGCGCTCTTCACTGCTTCGATAAGGTGCATGGTGTCCAGCAGATATTTCTGCTTTATGTATGTGCATGCTCTGTAGAGTGCGCCTGAGTCGAGGAATATTATCCCCAGTCTCTTAGCAACCTCTTTGCTTACGGTGCTTTTGCCGCTTCCTGCGGGGCCGTCTACGGCTATTATCATGATTACTGCTCCAGAGCCTTGAATGTTTCCATGAAAGTAGGGAAGGATACATCCACACAGTCTACATCGTCCACGGTGATATTCCCGCCGAAACGCTTAGCCAGCATGATGGCTATCATGGCTATACGGTGGTCTCCGAAGGACTTCAGCTCTGCTTTGTCGTTAACGCTCTTTATAGGGTAGACCTTCATGCCGTCTTCATACTCTTCGACCTCTGCGCCGAGTTGGCGGAGGTTGTAAAGAGTGGTCTCTATTCTATCGGACTCCTTAACACGGAGTTCCTTCGCATTTTTAATGGTAATAGGCGAATTAGCGAAAAGACCGAGTGTCGCCATCATAGGCAGCTCGTCTATCATGTTCGCCACTATGTCGCCCTCTATGGTGCATCCGCCGAATGACTGTGAGCTTATGCAGATATCACCGAGCTTTTCGGCGTCGCCCCTTTCAGAGTCTATCTCATATTTCACACCCATGCCTGACAGCACCTGAAGCATACCGCTCCTTGTGGGGTTCAGGCCGACATTCTCCAGCACCAGCTCAGAGTTGTCGAACATCAGCGCCCCGCCGAGGAAAAATGCCGCAGATGAGAAATCGCCCGGTACGACGATGTCCATACTGCGGAGGTCGGCTGCGCCTTCCACCGATATCTTAAGCCCGTCCACGCTTACCTTTGCGCCGAGTGCGGAGAGCATTATCTCTGTGTGGTTACGTGTCACGGCTTTTTCCGTATAGGTTGTCACTCCCTCTGTCTGCACACCCGCAAGGAGAACTGCGCTCTTTACCTGTGCACTCTTTGTGGTGGCGATGAGGTCCACCGGCTTTGTGACGGACGGGAGTATCGTCATGGGGAGCAGGCTGTTTCCGTTTCTCGCTGCAAATTTTGCGCCCATTTCGCTTAGAGGGTTGATAACCCTGTCCATGGGGCGTTTGCGGAGAGAGGCGTCCCCTGTGAGGACGTAATATTTATTCGTAGGGGCGAAGACACCCGTAAGGAGCCTTGCCGTTGTTCCTGAGTTCATACAGTCGATGACGTCTGTGGGTTCTTTAAAGTTCTGATAGCCTTCGGATGTTATGACATATCCGTTAACTGTCTCTTCGAACTCGACGCCCACGGCACGCATGGCTGCCATTGTAGCCTTTGTGTCTGCAGAGAGGAGTGGATCGATGACACGTCCGCGCCCTTTCGCCATGGAGAGGAACATGAATGACCTGTGGCTGATCGATTTATCAGGCGGAACTCTTACTGTTCCTTTAATGCTGTCAACTGCTTCGAATTTTTTCATGTAAGCCTTCTCCTGATCTCTGCTGCATGCTCTATCATGTCGTACATAGCCTTTTCGTCAGAGTTTTCTATCGCTTTTTTCCATTTCTGCATTTCAGCTATGTAGCTGTCTATGAGAGTTATCATATTCTTATCATTTTCGAGGAAGATGTCTGTCCACATCCTCGGGTCGCTGGCGGCTATACGGGAAAAGTCCTTAAAGCCCGCACCCGTGTAGTTCAGAGCATCAATGTCCACCGCCGATACCGTCTGCACCATGGCAAAAGCCGTGATGTGGGGGAGGTGGCTGACCAGACCGAATGTCATGTCGTGCTTTTCGGGGTCCATGGTGTGCACCTTCATGCCGATGGCTTCGTGTATCTCCACAAAGGGTTCGATGTCGAAGTCGGGGCATGTGGGTGTCAGTATGTGGTATGCACCTCTGAAAAGTCCTGCGTGGGCATTCTTAAAGCCTGAGACCTCACGCCCTGCTATGGGGTGGCCTCCGCAATAGATGAGCCCTGCATCCGATGCCGCTTTTACAAGGTCTGCCTTGGTACTGCCTGCATCGGTGACGGGTCTTTCGAAATTCCTCTTGCCCAGCTCCGCCATGAATTCACACGCAGCTCTCACGGGGAGACATACATAAAGCATGTCAAAGTCGAGGGACAGCAGTGTATCTATGTCGTCTGTGGCATTATCGAAATACCCGGTCTTAACCGCATCTGCGAGGGTCTGCACGTCTTTGTCATAGGCGGTCAGTTTTATCCCGTGCTCGGCAAAGGATAAAGCAAGGGACCCGCCGATAACGCCGAGCCCCGCAAATGCTATATGTTTAAACATCATTTATTCAGTTTTTTCCCTATGGTGTTTGCGATGATGTCGATACGCTTCATCAGGATGTCGAAATCATCGGGGAGGATAGACTGGTCGCCGTCGCTCATGGCTTCCTCAGGGCAGTTGTGCACTTCCACCATGATGGCGTCTGCACCTGCTGCCACAGCGGCCTGAGACATCGGGAGTATGCAGTCCCTGCGTCCTGTGCCGTGGCTGGGGTCTGCCACTACGGGCAGGTGGGTCAGGCTCTTCAGCACGGGGATGGCAGAGAGGTCGAGTGTGTTCCTTGTCTCTGTTTCAAATGTGCGTATGCCCCTCTCGCAGAGGAGTATCTCAGAGTTGCCCCCTGCGGCTACATATTCGGCAGCCATCAGGAATTCTTTTATCGTTGCGCACAGACCACGCTTGAGCATTACAGGTTTTCTGACAGCTCCGAGGTCTTTCAGCAGACGGAAATTCATCATGTTCCTTGCGCCTATCTGTATAATATCGGAGTATTCAAGGATGAGGTCGATGTCACGTATGTCCATCAGCTCTGTGATGACTATCATGCCGTTTGCATCTGCTGCCTCACGGAGATACTTCAAGCCCTCTTCGCCAAGCCCCTGAAAGGCATACGGCGATGTCCTCGGTTTGAAAGCTCCGCCACGCAGTATCTTCGCTCCGGCTTTGCTCGTACGCTCGGCAAGGTGCATGAGCATGTCACGCCCCTCCACAGAGCACGGCCCCGCCATCACGGATACATTGTCTCCGCCTATCTTCACGCCTTTGATGTCGATGACTGTGTCTTCGCTCTGGAAGTCTTTGCTCACCAGCTTATAGGGCTTGTTGATGGGGACTATCTTTGAAACGCCGGGGAATGAAGAGAGAGGTCTGTCTCTCAGCTTTGACTCATCTCCGATGGCACGGATGATGACCCCTTCCTCGTCGTTTGTGGTATTCACTTTAAAACCGAGCTCGTTCAGCTTGTTCTGCACGTTCTGAACGTTCTCTTTATCCGTATCTTTCTTAAATACTATTATCATATTATACCTCTTCCATGTCATTGCGAGGAGCATAACGACGAAGCAATCTTTGCTCTTATTAATGAGTTCAGAGACTGCTCCAGTATGTTCGCAGTGAGTGGCAACTGAAGTTATAAGACTGTTTTCAGCTTTTCTATGAAAATCTTGTTTTCAGCCATTGTTCCGATGGATACCCTTACCCATTCGGCAAGTCCCGGTCCGAGGTAGCGGAGTATCACGCCCTCTTTGAGGAGGTCGTTGAATACCTTTTCGCCGTTGCCCACTTTCACAAGGATAAAGTTCGCCTGTGTAGGGACATATTTAAGGCCGAGCGCATCGAACTGCTCATAGAGGTATTCTTTGCCCGCTTTATTTTCGGCGAGAACCTTTTCGAGGTGCTCTTTGTCCTCCATAGCTGCCTGAGCTGCTATCTGAGCTGCCATGTTTGTGTTGAAGGGCTGACGGACACGGTTCATCATGTCGATTGCCTCTTCACAAGCGATGACATAGCCCACACGGAGAGCTGCGAGACCGTATGCCTTGGAGAATGTTCTCATAAGGAACATGTTCTTATATGTATCGAGCATTGCAAGTGTGTCAGGGAAATCGGGAGCATCGGCATACTCGATGTATGCTTCGTCCATAACCACTATAACATCCTCGGGAACTTTCTTCATGAAGTCCACAAGCTCGCCCTTTGTGAAAAACTCGCCCGTAGGGTTGTTCGGGTTTGCGAGGAATATCATTCTTGTCTTGTCAGAGATGGCTGCTGCCAGCGCATCGAAATCGATCTTAAAATCAGGAGCGACAGGAACCCATTTGCATGATCTGCCCGCTGCCTGTGAAATGATGCCGTATACGGAGAAAGACGGCGCAGGGCTTAAAACCTCTTCGTCTGCTCCGAGGAATGTACGGATAGCAAGCTCGATTATCTCGTTTGATCCTGTACCGAAAAGGAGTTTATCCCCGCTGATGCCGTAATGTTCGGAAACGACGGTACGGAGATAGAATGCATCGCCGAGAGGATATCTAGATATCTCAGGGAAGAAGTCTTTAAGGGCTTCCACAACCTTCGGAGAACATCCCATCGGGTTTTCGTTTGATGCAAGTTTCACGGAGTTTTTAACTCCGAGCTCACGCTCGAGCTCTTTTATCGGTTTTCCGGGCTTGTACGGAACAAGGTCTGCGATATTCTGACCTGCCAGTTTGGCGTAATCTATCATTTTTCCCCCTTAGGATATGAACCGAGCACTTTTACAAACGCCGTGTGCTCTATCAGCTCGTTCAGAGCCTTTTTAACCGGTTCATCGTCTTTATGCCCGTCCAGATCTACGAAAAATACGTATTCCCAGGCTTTCTGTCGGGAGGGACGGGACTCTATCTTTGTCATATTTATACTATTTTTAGCGAAAATGGAAAGCACTTCGTAAAGAGAGCCTGCACGGTGGGCAGCGGCGAAGACGAGAGATGTCTTGTCATTGCCTGTGGGCAGGGGCTCAAAGTCGCCAATAATGAGGAATCTGGTGTAGTTGCTCGAGTTGTCCTCTATGCTCTTTTCCACATAGCGGAGCGAATATCTCATCACTGCCATCTCGCTGGCTATGGCTGCTGCGGAGCTGTCCTTTGATGCCATCTCGGCAGCTTTCGCCGTGGAGTCCACCTCCTGCACTGGGATGCCCGGGCAGTTTTCGGAGAGCCACTTACGGCACTGACCTATCGCCTGTGTGTGGCTGTATATATGCTGGATGTCCGACAGCTCGCCGGATTTGTTCATCAGGTTATGCGAAACCTCGAGGAATATCTCACCGCTTATCTTCAGGTTGCTGGTGACGAAAGTGTCGAGAGTGTGGTTTACGACCCCCTCCAGCGAGTTTTCAACAGGGACGATGCCGAAGCCGAGTCTGCCTCTTTCGACATTGTCGAAGACCTCGGGGATGGTGCGCACAGGCACCAGCTGAGCCGAAAGCCCGAACTGCTTAAGTGCGGCAAGGTTTGTGAACGTACCTTCAGGACCGAGATATCCGACCTTCTGCACCTCTTCCAGAGAGAGGGATGCGGATATTATCTCACGGAAGACGGCTTTCAATGCCTCATTTGGGAATGGCCCGTCGTTTATACTTGTGAGTCTTTCAAATATCTTTTTCTCTCTGGACGGAACGTAAAGGGGCTGTCCCTCGGCTTTTTTTATCTCGCCGATGTGCATGGCCTCTTTCGCCCTTCTGTTGAGCAGGTCGAGGATCTCTTTGTCGATGTTATCGATGTTTATTCTGTGTGGTTCCAGTTTCTTCATGAGAGTTAAGATATCAAAGAAGTCCCCCACTGGCAAGCAATAGAGTGCTTATTTGGAGAAAAAGTTTAGTGTTATATCAATTTAAAATCTTTTACGGAGGTTGGTTGTATTTTATAATTATTCCCGAGTGGCGGACGGGGCGGAAAAGCGGGGATAAAGATAAAATTTATCATTTTCATATTGACACAATGAAATGAGAGTGTTATTGTCTCTTTATAGAGTAGAGGACAGTCCATGAAAGAACATGCATTGAAACTGCTTAAAAGAAAAGTGTATCTGGCGGATGTCTGCGGAGACGACCTGACAAGGGAAGAGGAAGCAGAGCTAGCATCGCTGGAGACAGAATTTGAAGAAGTAAAATCGCAACTTTCCGAAGATGAGAAGAATTGGCTTTACGCCGGTTTCGCCGGATGGTATGACAAGCTCATCGATATGGAAACAAAAATGTTCATAAAACCCAGAGGAGGCTGATATGAAAGAGAGAGTTTTAGAACTTAGAAAAGACATACTCCCTATGAAAGACGCATACGAGCAGCTCACGCTCGACGAGAGAGACGAACTCGCCCACAAACAGAAAGAGCATGACGAGCTTTACGCTAAGCTGAACGATGCAGATGTTGAGTGGTACGAGACAGAGCTCGCTAACTGGTATGCAAAATACCTCGATGTGGAGACAAAGATCTTCATCAAGCCATGCGAGGGCTAACTATATAATCCAGACGGCGAAAGCCGTTTCATACATAATAAACCTTCTGTAGGTAGAGCCCTGCGGCATGCGCCGTGGGGCCTGCTTTTTCACGGTCTTTCCCTTCCAGAGCTTCTATGATGTATTCACTGCCCAGGTCTTTGCGGACTGCTTCCACCAGTGTGCCCGTTATGATGCGCACCATGTTGTGCAGGAATCCGCTTCCGTTTATCTCTATGTTTATGATATCGCCGTCCATGTAGCACCTTGTGGTGTTTATGGTGCGGACATTATTTTCCCTCAGGCTGGTCTGCACGCAGAAAGATGTGAAGTCGTGCTCGCCTTCGAACAGCTTCAGGTATTCACCTATCAGCCGATGGTCCAGAGTGTCCTTAACCCACCATGTTCGCCCCGCATACATAGCAGAGCGTACCCTTGATGCGAATATCCTGTACAGATATGTCTTGCTCACTGCGCTCATCTGTGCGTGGAATTCCTCGGGCACATCCTCTACGGAGACTATCGAGACATCGTCGGGGAGCATGCTGTTCAGCCCCATGTGGACGTTCTCCGGCGGGATGTATCTGTCCGTGCGGTAGTTTGCCACCTGCCCCAGAGCATGTACGCCGCTGTCGGTGCGCCCTGAGCCTATGCATGTCACCTTTGTCTTATACATTCTGCTGAGAGCCTTATGCAGCTCTTCCTGTACGGTGCGTCCGTTCGGCTGAACCTGCCACCCTGCGAAATCCGTACCGATATATTCTATCGTCAGCTTCTTGTTATAAAGCATAGATCACCGCAAACGCCACGGCTGTCAGCGACAGCAGTATTTCAAAGGGCTTTATCCTAGGTAGGGCAGGGGTGTCGTACTTCCCCTCTGCCACTCCGTCTGCGACATCGGATGCCATCTCATACATCCCCTCTGTGATAGGGCGGATGTACAGCTCCGGCTTCAGAATTGCTTTATATGCCTGCCCGTGGAATTCGGGCATCTCTTTGATGTTTTTAACGGTATTTTTCGCCTTTTCGATGAAATAAGGGATGAATTCCATCGCTACCATAAGGACGATCTTGAGGTTTTTGCCGAATCTGCCTCTGAATGGATACAGTAATACAGCTATCAGCACCTGCGGATCCGTAGATGCAGTTAAAAGGATGGAAAACAGTATGATAAGCAGGAACCTTAACGTCAGGACAGACGAAAGAGTAAGCCCCGAGCCAAAGGCAAGGTTTATCAAAAATGTGAAAACGAGTATCAGTATAAATGGTTTAGATTTATTTATAAGGGTATTTATATCTGTTTTAAAATAGAATGTCGCAAATAAAAGAATGATACAGAATACAGCGAGAGACCTGAAACTCTGCGTGACTGCCGCCGATTGTATGACGGAGAGGAAAAGTATCAGTCTGAAAGCGGGGTGCATAACATGCGCCGCCGCCTCTGTCCCGCCTTGCATGATATCGGCTTACGCCTCTTTATCGTTACTCTCGGAAATCTTCTTTTTATCTTCCTCAGGTGTGATATCAACAGCTTCGTCAGCGTCTTTAGCTGCTTTTTTGAAGTTTTTGATAGCTTTGCCCATGCCTTCGCCGATTTGTGGGAGTTTACCCGCACCAAAAAGAACGACAGCGATGAGGAGAATTATAATGATTTCCTGTGATCCAAGACCAAACATGGCTACCTCCGGGAACGTAGTGTCTTACTTAAATATATTCAATCCAGTAATAATTCAATAAGAATTTATCACAGACCCTTTCTTCTGCTGAAATACCACGCTGCAAAGAGAAAAACAGCTAACCAACCGTATCCTCCCGTTGCAAACAGTGTAAGTCCCTTGTGGGTTGTGACGCTGCACTCGAGCGTGCCTTTCACGCCGGTGCCTAGTGTGTCCGTCACCTCTCCGCTAGGAGTGATACATGCGGATATGCCCGACTGGGCAGCTCTCAGCACAGGCTTGCGGAATTCAACCGCACGCAGTACATCCGTCGCCAGATGCTGATACGGTCCTTTCGAATCGCCGAACCAGCTGTCATTTGTGACCACGGTGACAACATCCGCCCCCAGCATGACCTGATCACGCACAAGGTCGCTGTACATGCTCTCATAGCATACCATAGGAGCGGCGGTAAACTTTTCATTCACAAATACTGATGCGCCGTCGCCCGGGGCAAAGTCCTCCGCACCTTTAAAGAAGTAATAGTCTATCGGCTTAAAGATGTTTTTCAGAGGGAAGTATTCACCGAATGGTACGAGGTGTATCTTGTCATATGTTGAAACATTTTCTCCGTCGAACATGAACACGCTGTTTTTATAAGTGCGCTTCCCGTCATTTTCGATGAAGCGTATGCCCCCTGCGATAACAGGCACCTTTTCCCCGGCTATGGAGAGCATGTGATACCCCGCAAAGCTAGGGTTGAGGAAAGCGGGATAAACTGTCTCGGGCAGGATGACCATGTCGTGCTTTTCGAGGTCGACAGCACGGAGCATGGTGTTCACGTCTGACATTATGTCGTATTTCTTTTCGGGTATCCATTTATCCGCCTGCGAGTATGCGGGCTGTATTATGCTTACGTTTATGTCCGTGCCTGCGTATGTGCGCCCCTGTACGGAAAATCCGTATATGATAGACGCCGCCGTCAGCAGCAGGGCAAAGAGTATCGACTGTTTATTCTTATTAGTTATCAGAGATGCTATGGACAGGTTCATATAGGCTATTATGAGTGATATGCCGTAGCTGCCCGCCACCTCTGCTATCTGTATAGCAGGGAGGAATGTGTATTGGGTGTGTGAGAGGTTCAGCATGGGGAAGCCCGTGAGCAGTGTCGAGCGAGCAACCTCTAGGGCTACTACCACGCCCGCCATGAGGAATCCAGCCTTGTGCTTCTTCTTATACAGATATCCGAAAACACCCCAGAAGAGTCCGAGCCCCATTGAAAATGCAACGGCAATCAGAACACCGACGAAAAAAGGCGAATTGCCGAAATCTGAAACGGCATTTACAACCCAGTGAATGTTCAAAAGGAAATAAAGTGTGCCGTAGAGCCACCCGGTGAGGAAACCGAATCCCGTGAGAGGTATGGCGATGAGCACAGGCACCAGTGCAAAGTATGCGGCGTACCATTGGTCATACCCCGGGGATGCCGCTGTCATCAGCACAGACGATGTGATAGCCGCAAATAGCAGCAGAGCTATATTCTTCATAGTTGGATGATATTATAATAGAGAGTGATAGTAAAGGATTATGGCTGGCATTTTATGCCGAATTTACGGCAGAATTTGCTGAACATGGTGTTGCCCGAAACTGTCCCGCTGGAGACCTCGACGTTTATCTTGTCCGCCATGCCCCTGCCCAGAGCAAGTGTTGTCCCCTCGCATGAGACGGAGAGCTCGCCCGTGCCCGAGTTCTTCAGTATCTCAAAGCGCGCACCCGTATGCAGACCGATCTCTTTCAGCCTGCGTACAAAACGGCATGACTGGCTGTCTTCGCAATTCATAATGAAGCTTTTAATAACACCTTTGCTGCCCGGCTCCAGCATAGCCATTGTCATGACTTTGTCGCAGAGGTTCACAGGTGTTTCACAGCAAATTTCCTGCATATATTACACTTCCTTTAGGCTACATTATAGGTATAGTGAAACTTGTTATCAATATCAAAGTTTGAATGCGTGCATATATTGATGATTGTTAAAATATATGGTGAGGCAACTTATTGTCCTGTCAGCTTTAATGTTTATTAATATTAATAAACTATTAATAAGGCGATAGTGAACAAATTTAATATGGAAAAAAATGTATTATACAGCTATGCTTTATTAAGCAAACTGACATATCGGAGAGCGGATCGTGAAAGATATACAAAAGATTTTTACCGAATATCTCGGCAAACAGAAACTGAGGATGACATCTCAGCGTGAACTGATACTCAAAACACTCTGCAAACAGAAGAAGCATGTCACGGCTGAACAGCTATACGAAATACTCAAAAAAACAGATAAGACCATCGGGCACGCCACAGTGTATCGCACTCTGAAACTGCTCACCGAGGCAGGCATCGCCAGAGAGCTTAATTTCGGCGAGGGGTCTATCCGCTATGAATATGACACGGGCGAAGAACACCACGACCACCTCGTATGTGTAAAATGCGGGGAAAATGTCGAATTCTTTTCAGAAGATATAGAGAAGCTCCAGCAGTACATCGCCGACAAATACGGGTATAAGCTCGTGGATCACTCCATGAACCTCTACGGAACCTGCCCGAAATGTCAGGGGAAGAAGGACTAGTCCATCAGCTCCTGAACAGGCACTATCTTGACACCCATCTCTTCTATCTGGGCAAATGTCTTGTCCAGAACAGACACGGTAGCATTTCTAAGATGTCCTATGGCTATGGCATGCTTATTCTTCAGCGCACGCTTTGCCGCTGAGATGAGCTGGTCATGCACGTGGTTCTGCTTATCTGTCACAGTCACAAGGCCGGGCTCTTCATTATCCAGAAATATATTGTTCACACCGCATTCCATCCCTTTCTGCTGACAAACATCGTATGCGACAGAGCTGCCTGATGTGTAGCTGTCCAGATATGTGTCGGTGTACTTCTTTATCTCGTTCAATGCCTGAGACATCTTTTCCCTGCTTTCGGTAAAGGCGGAGCCTGTGTGGTTGTTTGTCCCGTCGAGCTTCACGGGGAACCACTCGAAGTTTGCCTTGGTAACGGCGGCTATCACCGTCTGAGGCATGTTCAGGAATAGAGCTCCCTTACCGGGGTCAAACTTAGGGTAAGACTTCGGCTGCATAGGGAAATGGAGGAAGAGCGTCTTGCCCGCTTTTTTGGCTAGGACGGCTGTCTCCTTTCCGTATGGGGTAAATGGTATAACGGCGAATGTCACCGGGTATTTTACCGCTGCGAGCTCCTTCGCCAGCGGTATGCTGTATCCGCAGTCGTCTATCACTACGGCGAGTTTTGCTTTAAATGTCTTTTTCACAGACGGCGCAGGCTTCGGCTTCTCTGCCTGTTTTACGGGCTCTTTCTTCACTGCGGGCTTCGGAGCGTTAAAGGATATGTTGTATATCCCCTTGCTGTCCTCAGCGGTGAGAACATCCTCTCCGTCGACTGTTATGCTGTTGTTCTGCAGATACTTTTTCAGCAGTGCGGTCAGCTTATCCGCCAGAGATTCTGATGTGGTCTCTATGACGATGCTGCTGCCGTTTATGTGCAGGTTCTCATTTTTGATAGAGTTGTCAAACATGAATAGCTTCACGGTGTTCAGCACGTTCTTTGCCTGAACCTCTTTCACGACGGTCTGCTGTATGGGCTGCTGTACCTGCGGGATAGGCATTTCCGCCTGTTTCTGCGGTACGGGCGGAGGAGTATCGCTTCCTGAAAAGCGGAGTATGACAAAAGCGGTCAGAAGTATAATAGGTATCACCGCCAGAAGCGTCGTGATAGGCAGTTTATGGTCCGCTTTCTTCTTATTTGATCTGCGGGTCGGTTTTTTCGACGCAGGTCGTTTCGCCGCAGGTTTTCTAGCTGTAGTTTTGCGTGGTCCGTTTGTTTTTCTAGGGGGCATCTTACCAGGATATCATTTTAGTATTGTCAGCCATAAGGTACTTAAAGGTGATCTCAGGCTCTGCCTGCTCACATCCGGCTATTATATCAGTCGGCGGTATTTTAAAAATCTTAAGACAGTCTCTGCCTGCGTATATCTGTCCGCCGTCTTTCAGGAATTCACGGATGGCGTCCAGCGAGTTTATATCTGTGCCGGGGATAGTGAATCCCTCGGAGGATCTCTGCACTACTTTAACACCGTGAGCAGAGAGGTATATCACAGAGTGCTCTGCGTGGTCGAGTGATTTCTTAGCGAATCTGATGGCCTTCCCCGCCTTAAAAGGATCATCGGAACTGAGGTGGATAACGATTGTTTGATCTGTCATAGACATAGTCTGCCTCCGAATAAGTTATAGGGTATTCTATACAATCGGAAGGGTTAACAAAAGACTTTTATTCTTTGGCTATGGACAAAATATCAGGCAGCGGTGAAGTACTCCTCCGTGATGAGCTGATGCGCCAGCTGTGTTATCTCTTTCCTGTTTGCAGTGGCGGAGTGTATCGGGTGGAAGAAAGCCGCCTTTGCCTCTATGCAGTCGGTGCTGAGGAAGTTCCACAGGTGCGGGGCAAAGCTCATGTCGCCGTACCAGCACACATAGTCGCAGTTTTTGGCGGAAAATTCTGCTCCGTCTATCGTCTTATATCTGATACATGCGGGAACTACCTCAACATTCGCTCCCGATGCAGCCGCCAGCAGCGACGAGCGGAAGGGGAGTATCTGTGAGCCGTCGGTGGATGTCCCCTCGGGAAAGAGGTATACATTGAATCCTTCGTTCACCAGCTCTGCCATCTTGCCTATCTCCAGCTTTATCAGCTTAGGGTCACGGCGTTCGACGAAAAATGTCCCGCCGAGGGTGGCGATGAAGCCGAGGAAAGGCGTCTTCTGCATTTCCACGGATGAGATGAAGACGGACGGTCTGATGGATGCATAGATTATAATGTCCAGATAGGACATGTGGTTTGATATGATGATCTTCCCTGTTGGTTCGAGGTATTCTGTATTCTTCCTTTCTACGCTGATGCCGAAGACTCTGATGCCCAGACGGCACAGCTTTGTCGTCCACCATGCACCGACACGGCGTTTATTAACCTCTGTCACGGCGTAAAAGCGAAGTATCATTGCGCCGATGATATATACCGAGAGCAGAAAGACGGTGACGGTCAGTTTCAGTATACGGAGCATTTATTTACCTAAAAATTTCCTTACAAAGCCTTTGTCCATCTTTTCCCTATCGAGGAGGGTGAGATAGTCGTAGCATCTGAAAGCCTTGTCCTGTGCAGGCATTCCGCATACCGACCCGCCCGCTTTCAGGTATGAGAGGAGGAGCGGAGGAACCAGACTGCCCGCTGCCTCACGGAAAGGTGCGAAGCGTTCTTCGGATGTTTTCACCAGAGTCGGCTCGAGCCTTGCGTCTCTGAACTTCTTCTTCGGGCGTATGCTGTCGTGCTCTGTGTCCATGTATTCGTTCAGCCAGTGGTGGATCAGCGCCACCTGAAAAGAATCCTCAGCGTGGATGGAGGAACAGCCGAACATGTATCTGCTGTCTGTTGCCTTCATATATGCACCGAGTCCCTTCCACAGGGCTGTTATCGTCATGCCGTTGCGAAAGTCGGGGTGTACGCACGCACGCCCCAGCTCTATCTTATGGCCTTCGAGCTCTTGTATACTCTTCATCTTGAATTCTTTGGCGGAGTAGAACTTCTCGTTGAATCTGGTGCAGTTCAGCCTGTATGTACCCACGGGCTTGCCTGTCTTTTTATCTATTATGGCGAGGTGGTCGAAAAGAATGTCGAACTTATCCACATCGATGCCTGAAACTCCGTCGTCGGAAACTTCGCCGACATATTCGCTGTAAAAGACCTCATAGCGGAGCTTCAGCACATCCATCAGCTCGGAGCCGTTTTCCACGGTTTTGATGATGAATCGGCTGTTCTCCTCATATATTTTTACATTCGGGCGGTATGTCCTGATGCGGAAACGGAAAGTCTTTGAAATGTTGCTGAGTGCCTTTGCGGCTCTCTTGACCTTTTTCGGAACGAGTTTCTTTCTGACTGCAGTCATATTTACCTCATAATAAATGTACCTTTTTCAAAATATAGATACGGGTTGTCAGACAACGGTTGAGGTTTTGTTAAATAATATTCAGATAAGAGCAAAATAAGGAGTTATATGACAATACTTTAACACTTTAAAGAAGTAATGCTGACATGGCGGGCATATAGATAAAAGGAAAATAGTAATGAATACAATATGTCATTGCGAACCCTGAACAGGGTGAAGCTTTCGAACGAAGTGAGAATAGCGAACTTGTTTCGCTTTCATCTTCATTTGGAAGACTGCCGCGCTGCGCTCGCAGTGACGTGTAAAACCAAGCGAGGTAGCATAATGGCTCAAGCAGACCTGCACTGCCACTCAAAATTTTCGAAACACCCGTCTGAATGGTTCCTTCAGAGGATCGGAGCGGCGGAGTCGTATACGGAGCCCGATTTTATTTATAAAACTGCAAAGAGCAGAGGGATGGATTTTGTAACCATAACCGACCATAACAATATGGAAGCATCATGGTATCTCACACAGAAGTATCCCGAAGATACATTCACAGGCACAGAGTTCACAGTCTATTTCCCCGAAGACGGGTGCAAGGTGCACATCCTCTGCTTCGGCTTCACCCGTGAGCAGTTCGAGGAGCTGGACAGGCTGAGAAAAGATATATACGCATTCAGAGACTATATAAAGGCGAACGGCATAGCATATTCCGTAGCCCACGCCACATTCAGCGTGAACGGCAGGCTTCAGCTCCACCACCTTGAAAAGCTGATGCTCCTCTTCGATGTTTTCGAAGGGATAAACGGAGGCAGAGGGAAACTGCACAACACAACATGGGTGCGCACCCTCGAAAACCTGACACCGCTGACGATGGAGAATCTCTATACCAGATACCGCATAGAGCCCATGAGTAATAATCCGTGGGTGAAGGGCTTCACCGCCGGGTCAGACGACCACGCAGGGCTCTTTCTCGGGAAAACATATACCCTCACCAGAGCGGAAAGCCCGCAGGAATACCTTGAAAGACTGCGTAATAAAGAGTGCCGTCACTCAGGGAGATACTCCGACTTTCACTCTCTGGCGTTCACTGTTTATAAGATCGCATACGACTTTTCCCGCACGAAGAAGAGCGTGCACTTCGCAGGCGGTCTGTTCAGCAAGATAACAAAGTACATCTTCGAACAGGAAAAGCCAAACCTCATCGAGCGCATAAAAATGAAGGGCTTCAAGATGAAATCCGAGAGCAGAGGGAATAAGATAAACGTTATGCTGGCGGAGCTGGTGGAGGAGATGAGCACCGAGACCTTCGACAACATCGAGCACAAGCTGAACATGGTATACAGAAAGGCATCGGACATAGCAGACGAATACTTCCGCATGATGGCGTCTAACCTCGCAAAGGACATAAACGACATCAGCATGGACGACCTGTACCACAGCCTGACCACGGCACTGCCGGGGATGTTCGTTTCCATACCGTTCTTCAGCTCTTTCAACCAGATATACAAAGACAGAGAGCTCCTCGGCGAGCTTAATGATAAATACAACTACAGCACTGCCCCCCGCAGGAAGCGCATACTGTGGTTCACCGATACCATAAACGACCTGAACGGCGTGTCCGTGACACTCCGAACCATAGGCAGGCTGGCAGACGAAAAGGGTTACGACCTTAAGCTGGTCTCCTCACTCCTGCCCGAAGAGCTCGACCACAGGATACCCGCAAACCTTATGAACCTGAAACCCGTGACATCATTCAAGCTGCCTTACTATGAAAAACTGCACATCAAGATACCTTCCGTCATAGCGGCACTTGAGGACATATACGACTTCGAGCCTGACGAGGTATACATCTCCACACCCGGCCCTGTGGGGCTGGTGGGACTGCTCGCCAGCAGACTGCTGTCTGTGAAGAGTACGGGGATATATCACACGGACTTCACTGGGGAAGTGCACGAGATAGCGAAGAACGACTCCCTCACAAACCTTGTGGAGTGGTATACCAGATGGTTCTTTGACTCTGTGACAGAGCTGAAGACCACATCCGAGCAATACATGGACTACCTCGAAAACAGAGGCATCGGCAGACATAAAATGAGCGTCTTCCGCAGAGGTATAGACACGAAGCTCTTCCGCCCCGTGGATAAAAAGACGGATACTCCGTTCACCCTCTGCTACGGAGGACGTGTCTCAAAGGATAAGAACTTTGACTTTCTCATGCGTCTGTTCGACGAGATGGAGCGCAAGCACGAGATAAACCTCATCATAGCAGGCCACGGCCCATACAGCGAAACTGTGGAAAAGTGGGCAGCAGGGAGGGAGAACATAGACATAAGAGGCGAGCTCGACCACAGCCGTATGCCAGAGGTATACGCAGATGCAGACATGTTCATCTTCCCGAGCAATACGGATACCTTCGGCATGGTAGTGCTGGAATCTCAGGCGTGCGGACTCCCCGCACTGGTCTCCAACATGGGCGGGCCGAAAGAGATAATAAAAGACAGGGTCACGGGATATGTGGCCAAGGCTGACGATTTTCAGGACTGGTTCATGAAACTGGAAGAAATGATAAAGATGTATCAGACAAACAGAGACGCATTTGACCAGCTTTGCGGAAACGCCAGAGAGCGTGTCTTAGCTAATTTCAACTGGGATGTGGTTCTGGAGGATCTATTCACAGAGAGAGCGAAAAGTGAGGAGACTCACCCGCTCACAAGCACCAAACTGGCGGTATAGAATGGGGATAGGATTTATAAAGGATCTGGCTGTTAATCTGCCTGCGCTGATGCGCGGGAGGACACCCGGTCAGCTCATCATACAGACCACGGATTTCTGCAATGCCACGTGCCCGCAGTGTGGGATGAGAAAGCAGGAGAAATTCGAGCGGACAAGGCTGAAGACCGAAGACATGAAGCGCATCATAGACCGTGCGGCGAAGAACAGGGTAAAGGCGCTCTCCTTCACAGGGGGCGAGCCGTTCATGTTTCAGAAAGACCTGATGGACTGCATAAAGCACGGGCATAAAAAGGGGATACCCTACATCCGCACAGGGACGAACGGATTCATGTTTCGCAACAGCAGTACACCCGGGTATGTGGAAAAAATGCGTAAATTTGCCCACGAGCTGAAAAAGAGCGGGCTTTACACCTTCTGGATCAGCCTCGACACGTGGGACATAATGGAGCATGAGAAGAACAGAGGGCTGGACGGAGTGATAGACGGCATCCGAACTGCTCTGCTCGTCTTCAGAGAGGAGGGGATATTCCCCTCGGCGAATCTGGGGATAAACCGCACGATAGTGAAAGAGAAGATAAGTATAAACTCCGAAAGCTCCGAAGAGGAGAAGATAGAGTTTTATGAAGCATACAGAGAAGGTTTCAGACGTTTCTATGAATTTGCCGCAGGGATGGGCTTCACCATTGCGAATGCCTGCTACCCTATGAGCATGCAGGGGGACGCCGTGTATAAGGCTGAGTCCGTGGACGATATAGTCAGCTATAACGACACGGAGAAGCACTACCTTTTCAAAGCTATGTACGACACCATCCCCGAATACAGGGGACGCATACGCATATTCACCCCACGCAGTTCGCTGATGATGCTGGTGCGTCAATACAGCGGAGTGAAGGATGCGGGGTTTGCCTGCTACGGCGGTATAGACTACTTTTTCGTGGAGAGCTCCGGCGGACACGCATTCCCGTGCGGTTTCCGTGCTGCCTGCGACATGGGGCCTTACGAAGAGCTGAACACAAGGAAGATAAAGGAAAAGCCCGAATGCAAGCTGTGCGACTGGGAGTGTTTCCGTGATCCGTCGAACCAGACGGGGCCTCTGGCGGAATTTTTTCGTCATCCGCTGAAAGTGATAAAGATGTTCCTCGGCGACAGACAGTTCATGAAGGAATGGTGGACAGACCTGTTCTATTACTTTGCATGCGGTATGTTCAAGTTCACCGAAGAACCGAACTACGGTAAAATGGAAATGTTCTACAGCAGGACAGAAAAACGCAGGCGCAAAGTTAAGGATACTCCTAAAAAACATACATCCATTGCAGCATGATATCTTTCTCGGATAAAACAGTTGTGTGCCATACTGAAGTGTAATAGAGTTATATCATACTTACATCGGCAGGTAGCATACATTGATTTCACCGGAAAAGATCGTCACTGTTGAAAATCTGAATTTCTCATATGGTCAGGTAAAAGTGCTGAAGAATGTCTCCTTCGACATCAATAAGGGCGAGTTTCTCGCTGTTATCGGTCCGAACGGAGGCGGGAAGAGCACTCTGCTTAAGATACTGCTCGGCATACTGAAACCCGACAGCGGAAAAGTGTCCGTGTTTGGTAAAAAACCGGGAACATCGAGAAAGATAGGCTATGTGCCTCAGGATGTTTCAGCCGGGCGGGGATTCCCTCTGACAGTGCGTGAGGCCGCCATGATGGGGCGTGTACTGACTAAAAAGGGGACGACAAAGGCCGAAGACCGCACATTTGTGGATAAGATACTCGACGAGATGTCTCTTCTGGCTGTGGCAGATAAAAAGATGGACGACCTTTCGGGAGGGCAGCGTCAGCGTGTGCTGATGGCAAGAGCCCTCGCCATAGAGCCCGAGCTCCTCTTCCTTGACGAGCCCGCATCTAATGTAGACATGAAGGGGCAGACCCGCATATTCGACCTGCTCGCCGAGCTTAATAAAGAGATAACAGTCGTCGTCATCAGCCACGACACTGCGATAATACCGAAATACGCAACATCTGTGGCATGTGTCAGCGGAAGCGTGCACAAGCACGACGAGGCCGAGATCACGGATGATATGATAAACGCCGCATACGGCTCTGTAGAGGGCTGTCCGATAGAACTCATCGCCCACGGGCATCCGCACAGGGTGCTGAAGGAGCACAAGCATTGATATCTGATATACTTACATACGGTTTCATGCAGAATGCTCTGGTAGCTGCCATTCTGGCATCTGTCGCATGCGGTATCATAGGCAGTCTTGTTGTGGTGAACAGGATAGTCTTCATCTCGGGCGGTATAGCACACACTGCCTACGGCGGTATAGGTCTCGCATTTTTCCTCGGGCTGTCGCCCATACTGGGTGCGGGTGTATTTGCCGTTGTTTCCGCAGTTATAATGGCTTTCATCACTATGCATACAAAGCACCGTGCAGACACAGTGATAGGTGCTATGTGGGCATTCGGCATGGCGGTGGGGATAATCCTTATGGATCTCACCCCCGGGTATAATGTCGACCTGATGAGCTACTTATTCGGCAGTATTCTTTCGGTTCCGTTCAGCGACATAGTTTATATGGCGGTGCTTGACGCCGTTATCATTGTATATATTTTAGCTCTCTACAGAGAGATACACGCAGTCAGCTTCGACAGCGAGTTTGCATCCAGCATGGGCGTCCGTTCCGACCTCATATACATCTCTATGTTGGTGATGTCTGCTCTGGCTGTTGTGATGCTGATACGTGTGGTGGGACTGATACTCGTCATCTCCATGCTGACCATCCCGCCGTATATAGCGGAGAAGCGTTCTGCATCTCTGAAGGGTATGATGGTCTGGTCTACTGTGTTTTCTCTCCTGTTTTCCATCACGGGGCTGCTGCTCTCATATTTCTTCAACCTTACCTCGGGGGCCAGCATAATAGCTGTTTCCGCAGCCTGCTTTTTTGTTACGGTTTTGATAGACAAATTTAAAAGTTATAAATAAATGAGAGCTTTAATAAACCTTTATTGATTTTTAGCTATTTATTTATTAATCTGAGGGTTCTATGGGAAAAATCATCGCTATAGCAAACCAGAAAGGTGGTGTCGGAAAAACCACCACCGCAATAAATCTGAGCTCGGCACTTTGCTTCGCAGATGCGAAGGTGCTCGTGGTCGATATGGACCCGCAGGGGAACGCAACGAGCGGTCTCGGTGTGGAGCTGTCCGACGACTGTGCATCTATCTATGACGTCTTAATAGGGCGTGCAGATGCGAGGAGCACTATCCGTGCGACAAAGGTCGATAACCTCGACATTATCCCGGGCAATATAAATCTGTCCGCTGCCGAGGTGGAGCTTGTTACGGAGATGTCCCGTGAGACAAAGCTGAAAAAGGCTCTCGCAGGCGTTGTAGATGATTATAATATGATCATGATAGATTGCCCGCCATCCCTCGGACTGCTCACCATTAACTCCCTTACGGCGGCTGATTCCGTCCTTATACCTCTGCAGTGTGAGTATTACGCAATGGAGGGGCTGGGGCAGCTGCTGAACACTATTAGACTCATAAGAGAGAGCCTGAACGAAGACCTCGAGCTGGAGGGGATACTCCTCACCATGTTCGACCCGAGGAACAACCTTTCTAAAGAAGTGCAGAAAGAGGTGGAAGAATACCTCTCAGACAATATATTCAAAACAATTATCCCCCGAAATGTAAGACTCTCCGAGGCTCCCAGCTTTGGTCAGTCCATCATCGAATATGATATAAAATCAAAAGGCGCAGCGAGCTACATCGAGCTGGCTAAAGAGATGCTTGCGAGGCTTTCATGAAAAAAAGTACATTAGGTAAAGGGCTGGAAAGCCTTATCCCTAAAGCGGAAAAAACCAGAACCATAGTGAATGAGATAGATATCGCAGATATCATACCGAACCCCGACCAGCCTAGAAAGGTCTTTGATGAAGAAGCTCTTTCCGAACTGACTGATTCCATCAGAAAGAACGGCGTAATACAGCCGCTTGTTCTGACGGCGCACGAGGAAGAGGGGAAATACATTATCATCGCCGGTGAAAGACGCTGGCGTGCTGCGGGGCTTGCCGGTTTGCGCAGGGTTCCTGCCGTTGTCCGCATAATAGAGCATGAGACAGAGAAGCTGGAGCTCGCACTGATAGAGAACATTCAGCGTGAGAACCTCGGGCCGCTGGAACTGGCTAGAGCGTATAAGAACCTTATGGATGCGCACTCTTACCGTCAGGAAGACGTGGCGGATGTCGTGGGTAAGAGCCGCTCGGCAGTGGCTAACACGCTCAGACTGCTTTCTCTTCCGTCGAAGATCATCATGGCGCTGGAGGATAACCTCATCAGCGAAGGACACGCAAGGGCTCTTATAGGCTTAGACGAGAAGAAGGCTGTTGAAATTCTTTTCAAAATAATAGACAATAATCTTTCTGTCCGTGATGTGGAGAAGCTCGTAAGTAAGAAAGAGCGTGAAAAGATCATGGATAAGAAAGTGGAAGACGAGAACATCTTTGTGATGAGCTTAGCTGCTGAGATGGAGGAATTCTTCCGCACTAAGATAGAGATAAAACCTGCTAAAAAGGGCGGGACGATTGCCATAAAGTATTCCAGTGATGATGATCTGGACAGAATTATAAAAACAATCAGAGGGGAATAGATGAAAGGACCAAAAGATACAAACAGCATTGACGCTTTCCTCGGTAAGAATACAAGTTTTAACGGAACACTTATCTTCGACGGACTTGTCAGGATCGACGGCAACTTTGAGGGGAATATCAAAACAGATGACACCCTCGTTATCGCAGGCTCAGGAAATGTTAAGGCTGAGATCGAAGCAGGAGATGTTAAAATCTCCGGCAGATTCGACGGCGTTATCAACGCCAAAGAAAAGGTCGAACTTTATAAACCTGCGTATGTCACAGGTACAGTTAATACTCCCATCTTCAAAGTGGAAGAGGGCGTTATCTTCAACGGTAACTGCTCCATGGGCGGAAACGTTTCGCACACATCCATAAAGGATACGGCTGAAGAGGAGTAAGAGATGAGAAAACCATATATCTGCGGAAACTGGAAAATGAATCTGGACGTGAAGGAATCGTGCGACCTTGTCAGCTCTATCCTCTCCGTCAAGATAGACTACGGAAAAGTGGACGTGGGTATAGCTCCTGATTTCTGCTCTCTTTCTAAAGTTACCGAAACAATCAGACAGATGGGATACCCTATATCTGTCTCTGCACAGAATATCTCCGCAGAGGAGAAGGGCGCATTCACCGGCGAAGTGAGCGCACCTATGGTCGCCTCCACAGGCGCAGACAGCGTTATCCTCGGACACTCCGAGAGGCGCACCCTCTACGGCGAGACTGATGCAGTTATAAACGAAAAAGTAAAAACGGCTCTCAGAAACAGACTGAACGTCATCCTCTGTGTCGGCGAGACACTCGAGGAGAGAGAGAGCGGTGTTGCCGCTGACCGTGTTACGTATCAGGTGGGCATGGGGCTCAGAGATATCGGCATGGACAGGATCAGCAACATAACGCTCGCTTATGAGCCCGTATGGGCGATAGGCACAGGCATGACTGCTACACCTGCGGATGCCGAGGATATCCACGCTAAGATACGCATGCACCTTGCTAAAATGTATGGTCCAGTCGTAGCCGAAAAGGTGAGGATACTCTATGGCGGCAGCGTAAAGCCTGACAACGTATCGGCACTGATGATGAGAGAAAATATAGACGGCGCATTGGTCGGCGGAGCCAGCCTTGATGCCACATCGTTTGCAAAACTAATAAATTTTAACGGATAAACGGAGATTTTGAATGTATACCATTATACTTGCACTGCACCTTTTTGTTTGCTTTTTACTGATACTTGCGGTTCTTCTTCAGGCCGGTAAGGGATCATCACTCGGAGCTGCTTTCGGCGGCGGACAGGGCGATGTATTCGGCCCCGGAACACCTGTAAATATAATGAACAGGATCACGACTGTTGTTGCTATCCTTTTCATGGTGACATCACTGCTTCTTGCTATTCTTTCAACACAAAAGAGCACAAACAGTGTCATCGACCAGTTCCAGCAGCCCGCTGCTGTTGAGCAGTCTGTTCCTGCTATGCCTGCTGAGCCTGCTCAGCCTATCGCTCCATCGGAGTCGAAGTGATAATAAGGCTTTTTATCTTTGCCCTCATGCTCGCCCTCGTCGGTTGCGGGGACAGCGGGGAAAAGGGTGCTGAAAAAGCTGCTTCTAAAGAAAAACAGGCCGTATCAAAGAGCGGTATGCCTGTTAACGGTGATGCCTATGTCAGCTCCAGTATAGGGGATGCCACAGGGCTCATTTATAACATCACATCGGATTCCGCCTCGCATGAGGTCGCCGCAAAGATATACAGCGGACTTGTCGAATACGACAAGGACCTGAACATTGTCGGTGATCTGGCCGAAAGCTGGGATATCACAAACGAAGGGAAGACCATCGTGTTCCACCTGAGAAAAGGTGTGAAGTGGCACGACGGTGCGCCTTTTACTGCTGCCGATGTGGAGTTCACCTATAAGTTCATGATAGACGACAAGACGCCTACGTCATACGACGCAGACTTTCGCCTTGTCAAATCCTTCGAAGTTCTCGACGATTATACCGTGAAGGTCAGCTACGAAGAGCCTTTTGCACCTGCGCTGATAAGCTGGAGCATGGCCGTGCTGCCGAAGCATCTGCTGGACGGAGTAGACGTGACAAAGTCTCCGCTGCTGCGTGAGCCTGTCGGTACGGGACCATATAAATTCAAAGAGTGGAAAGCGGGCGAATCCATCACCCTCACTGCCAACGACGAATACTTCAAAGGCCGTCCTTATATAGACAGGCTGGTGACAAGGATCATCCCTGATACCGCCACTATATTTCTCGAGCTTTTAAACGGTGCGATAGACGTCATGGGGCTGACACCTCTGCAATGGTCAAAGCAGACAGACAGTAACCCCAGATTCACGGACGCATACGACAAATATAACTATCTCAGCTTCGGCTATACATATGTAGGGTATAACAACCTGAAAAAACCATTCGACGACAAACGTGTCCGTCAGGCTCTCACTTACGCCACACCAAAGGAAGAGATCGTAAGAGGCATCCTCTTCGACCTCGGCATACCTGCCCACGGCCCTTATAAACCGGGGACAATATGGTATAACGACAATGTGGAAAAGTATGAATACAGCCCTGAAAAAGCGAAAGCACTCTTCGCCGAGGCAGGATATACAGACAGCAACGGCGACGGAATACTAGACAAAGACGGTAAGCCTTTCGAGTTCGAACTGATGACAAATCAGGGGAACACTGTCCGCACAAAGATATGCGAAACACTCCAGCAGAGCTGGGCGAAGGTCGGCGTTAAGGTTAATATCCGCATACTCGAGTGGGCTACCTTCATCAACGAATACATAGACAAACAGAAGTTCGACGCTGTTGTTCTCGGATGGAACATCACAAACGACCCTGATCTCTACGATGTGTGGTATTCGGGCAACTGCGGCGGCAGAAAGCTGAACTTCATATGCTATAAAAACGAAGAGCTGGACAGGCTACTCATCGAAGGCCGCAAGGTCTTCGACCCTGAAGAGAGAAAGGTCTATTACCACAAAGCTCAGGAGATACTGGCAGAGGATCAGCCTTACACTTTCCTCTATGTGCCGTATTCCCTTGTTGCGCTCTCTAAAAGATTTGAGGATGTCTCCCCCGCTCCCGCAGGACTGACGCACAATCAGGACAAGTGGTGGGTAAAGAAAGAGAATCAGAAATACCACTTTGAACAGTGATAATCAGTAAGCCGTTCTGAGCTTCATAATATAAGGTTTGCATATGCTTGCTTTTATACTGAAAAGACTTGTCGGGATGGTTCCTCTTTTGATAGGCATCACTATCATCTGTTTTGCCGTGATACACCTCGCCCCCGGCGACCCTGCGCAGTTTTTATCCTCGATGAACCCTAAATTTTCCGAATCTGCCCATGAGAAATTCGTGAAGATGTACGGACTGGACAAGCCTCTGCACATCAGATACTACGAATGGGTGAAGCGTGTCGCCGTGCTCGATTTCGGCGAATCCTTTGCGCCCGACGGCAGGAGCGTTATGGAGAAGATAGGCGAAAGGATGCCTGTGACCATATGGCTGAATGTTGCGGGGATGGTTCTCATATTCATGGTTGCGCTCCCTTTGGGGGTGCTGTCCGCCTATCGGCAGAACAGTATATTTGACAAATCCGTCACGGTATTTGTCTTTGTGGGCTTTGCTGTGCCTACTTTCTGGCTCGCTCTTTTATGCATGTACTACTTCGGAGTGGTGAAGGGCTGGCTGCCTATCTCAGGGCTAAAATCATATAATTACGAACAGCTTTCCACAATGGGGAAGGTCTTTGATATACTCCATCACGCATTTCTGCCTATCGTACTTTCCGTCTTCGGCGGACTGGCTGGGCTGTCACGCTTCGCTCGGAACTCTATGCTGGATGTTCTGGGTGAGGAATACATCGTCAGTGCCAGAGCGAGAGGACTCTCCGAAGGGAAGGTGGTCTTCAAGCACGCACTTAAGAATGCTATGCTCCCCGTTGTGACGATACTCGGTTTATCCATACCCGGGCTCATCGGCGGGAGTGTGATATTTGAGTCTATATTCAGCATCCCGGGCATGGGACAGCTTTTCTATCAGTCTGTTATGGCGAGGGATTACCCCGTCGTGATGGGGGTGCTGGTGCTGGGCGCAGTGCTGACACTGGTGGGTAACCTTATCGCAGATATCAGCTATGGTCTTGTGGACCCGAGGATACGTTATGGTAAGAAATAGACTGTTCTCGAGGCTGAACGGAAGCCTGCTATTTTATTCTGGTCTGGTGATTGTACTTATGTTTTTCATCGTGGCTGTGTTCGCTCCATTGATTGCGACCCACGACCCTGCCCATATAGATTTCGATTCGGTCTTTCTCGCTCCGTCTGCCGATCACTTCTTCGGCACTGACGATCTGGGGAGAGACGTTTTCAGCCGTATCATCTATGGCAGCAGGATATCTCTTTTCGTTGGATTTATTGCAGTGGGGATATCTATTTTAATTGGGGTTATTCTAGGGCTGATCTCCGGTTATTTCGGCGGTCTGATAGACGGCATAATAATGCGCTTTGTGGATATCATGCTCTGCTTTCCGTCTTTTTTCCTGATACTCGCGGTGATCGCTTTCCTCAGCCCTTCCATAGTGAATGTCATGGTCATCATCGGTCTGACAGGCTGGATGGGCGTTACGAGGCTCGTCCGTGCGGAAGTGCTCAGTGTGAAAACGAGAGACTACATAGTCTCGGCAAAGGTTCAGGGGCTCCCCGTCTGGCTGACAATGGTGAAGCATATACTGCCGAATGTCTTTACGCCTATATTCGTAACCGCCACCCTCGGCGTTGCGGGTGCTATACTCACAGAGTCTTCTCTCAGCTTTCTCGGTCTGGGGGTTCAGCCGCCTACACCCTCATGGGGAAACATTCTCACGGCGGGTAAGGACAACATCATGTTTGCCTGGTGGCTGTCATTCTTCCCGGGCATAGCTATATTCATAACCGTATTGGGATATAATCTTCTGGGTGAAGGTCTCAGAGATATCTTAGACCCGAAGCAGTAGCCTATAAAGGCGGAAGGATAGTAAGTATGTCCTGTTGCTGAAGTTTTACCCTTTTACATCTTCCCAGTGCTTCTTCAAGTGATATGTCAAACCCGTCTCTGATATCAGCAATAGTATTAGCTAAAAAGAGCGACTCGACGCATGGGCGCATGTCTTCCGTGGCGAGCTCAGGCTCGTGGTGATAGAGCGCAGCTTCGACGGAATATTGGTTAAAGTTCCAGCAGCGGAGGAAATAAGCGCCAATCTCAGAGTGTTTTATAGCTAGGTTGCCCGTTGCTATCTCGCAGGAGTAATAGTCCGTTCCCGGGTTTTCCTCTCTGTATTCGTCGATGGCGTTGTATTCCATGGGGAAGAAAACCAGCTGAACCAGCTTGCCTATGTCGTGTATGATGCCTATCGAGCTGTTCAGCGGTGTGATAGGGCATATGTCCGCTTTGCGGGATATAGCGTGAAAGTAGTAGTTGGTCTCTATGGAGTGTTTCACTATCTCTTCCAGCTCTTTGTTCTGTGTGGAGTTCATGTTCAGGTTTGCAGAGAGCGAGTGCATCAGCACTATATCTTTCACAGGGTTCAGCCCCATGTAAATGATAGCTTTTTCCACTGATGTTCCGCTGAAATTACCGTAAAATGCAGAGTTCGCCACCTGAAGCACTTTCGCCGTAAGGGTGATGTCCTTTGTGACTATCTCGGCAATCTCGGGGATCGGTCTGTCTGCGTGTATGGCATCCATAAGCAGCTCATACACCTGCATATTAATAGGGAATTCATTAGACCCGGGGAGTATCTCGAGGAGTTTTTTATTGGTCATACTTCTGCGGACCCTTGCGATGTCCTGCAGCTTTGTCCTGATGGATGCCTGAGACGCATTCTCTTCGATATATGCGCAGGCGACACCTTTTATCACAGCTTTTACGATGTGCTGTAGGTTTACATCTCGACCGATGACCACTCTGGTACTCTGTTTATTATGCTGATATATGGCCTGAAGAAAGTCCAGCCCTGTCTCGTTGTCCAGCTCATATTCGGTGAGGACGATGTCTCTGGGGGATTGATTCTGAAGGTTCATCGCCTCCTCTCTGCTGTGGCATACATCAACGGTGAAAGGCAGTGACAGCACTGTCTTTTTCAGCTCTTCGCATGCATGATTTTTGCTGCACATCAGCAGTAAGGTGGTGGAATCTTCAATTATCTGGTGCATTTAATAACCTTCCCCAAGTAAATATAATAATTTTGACTAAATATAGAAGGGATTATGACCCAAAATTTTTGATTTTGGAATAGGATTTATAATAAGCCTGCCCCAGAGAGATGCAGGAGTCGTTTGGCGGGACGGCTTTATGGCGGTAAACGTTTAGTTTACTAATTTTTGTAAGGTGCTGCATCAGGTAGAGATTCTGGAAGACCCCGCCTGAAAGAACCACGTCTTCTATGTCCTCTATTTTGCAAATATTTTTAATCGAAAAGATCAGGTGACGGGCAAAATTTGTATGAATGTCCGCAGCGACGGCGGCAGGGTCGTCGCCGTTGTAAACGGATTGCATAGTATATCTGAAGATGTCTTTGTAAAAGTCGTATGTGTCCGTATCACTCACAAGGTGAAACTCTCTGTCGGAAGAGTGTGCCAGCCCCTCCATCTTCATGGCGGAGTGTGCCTCGAAGAGGTTCTTTGTGATGCCCGTGACAGCAGCGCCGAGGCTTTCAAGCATGCGCCCCGCACTGGTTGTCGGGATGCAGTTTATGCGTTTTTCTATCATGCTGACGGTCAGCTTTATGTCTTTCTCGGGTATGAACAGTTTTTTGGTCAGTACGCCCATATATTCTTCCAGCAGTCCGAAATGGTGCAGATATGATATCAGCATCCTGCCGGGGTTTTTCGCCCCTGCGTCCATCCCCGGCTGCATTACCTCGGGCAGGCTCTGTATGCGGGTGATCTTCCTGTCTTTCATCAGCAGGAATTCACCGCCCCATATGGTCTTATTAGTGCCTAGCCCCGTACCGTCGAGTATGACGCCGAGCACATCGTCTTTCAGCCCGTTTTCGGCCATGCACGCCATCATGTGTGATATGTGGTGCTGAACCTTTTGCAGAGGAAGCCCGAGCTCCGCCGCATATTTACTGCTGTAATAGTCGGGGTGTGTGTCGCAGACGACACTGTCGGGTTCGAGTCCGTACAGGGACTTCATCTTATCTATTGTTTCGTCGAAGAATTCGCAGGTTTCAGGATTGTCCAGATCGCCGATGTACTGGCTGACAAAGGCGTAGTTATCCTTTGCAATGGTGATAGTGTTCTTCAGGTGTGCGCCCACGGCGAGGACACATCCGTCCACGGCTGAGGGGAGCATCACAGGGTAAGGCGCAAAGCCTCTCGCACGGCGCATAACATAGGGCGTGCCGTCGACTATCGCTGCGAGGGAATCATCCACTCTGTTGTGTATCGGGCGGGTGTGATGCAGGAATTGGCTTGTCAGCTCGCCCATCGCTTTCTCTGCTCCACGCTCGTTCTTGGCGATAGGTTCGTCCTTTTTGTTTCCGCTGGTGGCTATCAGATAGTCTGTGTCGCACTTTGACAGCAGTATCCTGTGTAGCGGTGTATATGGAGCCAGATATCCCACATTCGGGGACATCGGATTTGCGTATTTGCTTATCGGTACGTCGCTGGTGCGCATAATAGTTATTGGTGCCTGCGGTGAGGCGAAGAGCTTGAGAGACGCTTCGTCGTCGCAGTGCTTCTGAATAGTTTCGAGGGTACACATTACAGCCAGAGGTTTGTCCGGGCGGTTTTTCAGGTGTCGCATGGTTTTGACGGGGATGTCCTGTGTGGCGTCGCACACCAGATGATATCCGCCGAGCCCTTTCACGGCGACTATCCCGCCTTTGTTTATTATCTCGGCAGCTTTGAGTATCGC
The DNA here is from genome assembly GCA_050253075.1 of Deferribacterales bacterium. GTDB lineage: Bacteria > Chrysiogenota > Deferribacteres > Deferribacterales > Geovibrionaceae > Denitrovibrio. Next base: position 270,783 of record JBFWJS010000001.1, on the reverse strand, counting down.
CTCGTTCCCTGCGTATTTACCCATGTATACCATAGGTCCGCACACGGGGCATGCGTTCGGCTGTGCGTGGAATCGCCTGTCGGAAGGGTTGTCGTACTCCTCCTGACAAACGGGACACATGCGGAACTTAGACATCGTGGTGTCTTCCCTGTCGTAAGGTATGGATTCTATGATGCTGTATCTGGGGCCGCAGTTGGTACAGTTGGTGAATGGGTATCCGTAGCGCCTGTCTGCTTCGTCCAGTATCTCCGCACCGCACTCTTCGCACACGGCAGTATCAGGCGGAACAAGCGTTACGCCTATACTCACCTTCGAAGGCTCGATGGAAAATCTGTCGTATTCTTTATAAAATGTCGCACCTGCGTATATGTCTATTATCTGCGCAAGCGGAGGGCAGTTTGTGCGTATCTCGGCAAGGAATGCGTCTATGGTATCGGGCTCTCCGTTCACCTCTATCTCAACCCCCGAGGAGTTGTTGGTGACATAGCCTTTCAGTCCGTACTTTTCAGCCAGACGGAATATAAAGGGACGGAATCCGACCCCCTGCACGATACCTTTGATCAAGATATGATATGTTGTCATTTTTTCCAAAACATAGGTGTAAAGAGCACCAGTATAGTATATATCTCCAGTCGTCCTATGATCATCGCCGCACTGAGCACCCATTTGACATAGTCAGGATAGAATGCATAGTTATCGGCAGGACCGACCATCCCGAAGCCTGGGCCTATGTTGCCCACTGTTGCCAGAGCAGTGGTGAAGGATGTGAGAACATCCGTCCCGCTAGCTGCTACTATCATTGTAACAACCAAAAGGAGAAAAATGTATAGAAAGAAGAATCCGCTGACAGCGTAAACTATATCTTTCTTAACTGTCTGTCCGCTGAGGCGTATCATAAAGACACCTCTGGGGTGGACGAGGTATTTCATCTCGTTTATCCCCTGTTTCAGCAGGGTTACAAGCCTTATCACCTTTATACCCCCGCCCGTAGAGCCCGAACACCCGCCCACGAACATCAGCATGAAGAGGATGATCTGTGCCAGATATGGCCAGTTTTCATAGTTCGCCGTGGCGAATCCCGTGGTGGTGATGAATGTCGCCACCTGAAAAGCGGCGAAGCGCAGGCTGTCTGCCAGTGTGTAATACACGTTATTATGCAGGGAGACTGTTATGATTACGGTCGCTATGACTATTATCGCCAGATAAGCCTTCAGCTCGGAATCACGGAAGACATTCTTAAACCTGCCCGTGAGCAGTCTGAAATGCAGGGTGAAGTTTACACCCGCCAGTATCATAAAGACGGTGATCACCCAGTCTATGTATGCAGAGTCGTAGTAGCTGACGCTGGTGTTCTTTGTGGAGAAACCGCCTGTTGCGACAGTACCGAATGTGTGTGTCAGGGCGTCGTAAAGGTTCATTCCTCCGAACATAAGGAGAACAGTCTCCACAATGGTGAATCCCACATATATGTACCAGAGGTATTTAGCCGTTTCGGCTATCCTCGGGGTTATCTTATCCACTGTAGGTCCGGGAGCCTCGGCTTTTATAAGCTGCATGCCTCCGATGCCGAGGAGGGGAAGGATGGCAACAGCGAGGACTACGATACCCATACCGCCCAGCCAGTGTGTCAGCGAACGCCAGAAAAGTATGGAAAGGGGCAGTCCTTCTATGTTTGTCAGGATGCTCGCACCTGTGGTGGAGAAGCCTGATATGGTCTCAAAAAATGCGTCGGTGTATGAAGGTATCGCACCGGATATGTAAAAAGGTAGCGAACCGCCGAGGGAAGCAGCAACCCAGCTAAGTGTCACAAGGAGGAATCCGTCCTTTGTGCTTACGTTATCCGCCGGTATATTTCGGTAGTATATAAGGAAAAATGCACCTGTTCCCACCAGCAGGGATATGGATGCGGCGAAGGCTATCATCGCCTCAGTCTCTTTATAATAGAGTGCCACGCCCGCACATATCAGGTGGAAAAATGCTATGACGATCAGAATGACGGCTATGGTCTTAAGGATGAGCTTGTAATGCATTCCTACTTACCGGCGAAGAATTTTTGAAGTGAGTCGGCAGTATCCTTTATGCAGAAGGTGATGACGGAGTCTCTGCCGCTGAGGACAAAGTTTCCGTCGGGGATGATATTCTTCCCTTCACGGATAACAGCGAGGATAAGGCTGCCTGCGGGGAGCTTGATGTCTTTCAAGGCTTTACCGCTGACGGGAGCTTCCGCATGTACGTGGAATTCGGACACTTCTGCCTTTCCGTCGAATATTTTATAGACGCTTTTGATGTTTCCGCGTCGGATGTGTTTCAGTATTGCGTTAACAGAGCTCAGCTTCGGGCTGACAGTGGAGTCTATGCCGAGGTCGTCTGCGATGTTCAGATAGTTGGACTTGTTCACCAGTGCGACGGAGCGCTTTATCCCCTTAGACTTGCCGTATATGGCGGCGAGGATGTTCAGCTCTTCGTTGCGTGTGGTGGTGACTATGGCGTCCGCCTTATGCAGGTTTTCCTCTTCGTAGAGCGTCTCGTCGGAAATGTCCGAGTTCAGCACCATCACGTCGGGATAGTCCGCTGCGAGGCGTTTGCACTTTTCATAGTTTCTGTCGACCAGCTTCACGTTCTTGCCCATTTTTATGAGGAACTCCGTGACGTATCTGCCGATCTTTCCTCCGCCGAGGACGATGACGGTGCGCAGGTTCTTCTGCGGTGTGCCCGCCTTTTTCAGCACCTGAAAGAAGGTGTTCTTCGCGGCTACTATATATAGATGGTCTTTGTCCTGTACTATCGTGTCGCCTGTGGGGACCACTACGTCTGTATCACGCAGGATACCCGCAATGATGAAGTCCTCTTTCAGGTCGGTTCTTATCTCTTTAAGTGATTTTCCGTTGAAGTATGATTCGTCGTCGACAAAGATGTCTCTGAGCTGGATGTCAGAATTTTCGAAAAGGAATATGTCGCTGGTCGCACCGTGCTGTACGGTGGATGCTATGTTCTTTGCCGCTTCGATCTCCGGGTTTACGATGTAGTCGATACCGCTGTATTTCTGCCCTACTAGCCTTGTCTTGCTGTATTCCATGTTTCTCACACGGGCGATCTTCACGGGGACTTCGTATTCGCTGGCGACGATGAAGCACGAGATCATGTTCACCTCGTCAAAGTCCGTGGCGGAGATGAATCCGTCGGCTTTTTGAATGCCTGCCTGCTTGAGAATGTCAAGGTTTGAAGGTTCGCCTGTTATAACAAGGCAGTCGAGATGGGAGGAGACAAACTTTGCTCTGTCAGCATCCTTTTCGATAAGGACAACGTCCTTCCCCTCTTTAATCAGATGGTCTGCGATGTGAAATCCGACCTCGCCGGCTCCGGCGACTACTATTTTCATGCCTGAAATTTACTACATTAATATTGATAACTCAATATAATTGTTTTATGCTTTGCCACATGCTGAATAGTGATTTTGTTAAGAAATACAGTCAAATACTTGATACTCAGGCGGAAAAGTTCTTTGAATCCCTTACGGGGCTGAGACACAAATATATCCGTGTGGCATCATCCAGAGGTGCGGACTACCTCGCAGAGCTCACAGAGCAGGGGATAGCCTTTACAAAGGCGGAAGGACTGCCCGAGGTGTACCGCATAGACAGCGGAGAGGATAGGCTGACAGCCACTCTGGGATTTCAGACGGGCGGGTTTTATATAATGAATCCTTCGTCCGTTTTTGCCGCTGATACTTTATGCAGGCTCCTGCCTGATTATCCTTATGTTCTCGATGTGGCATCTGCCCCGGGAGGAAAGACCTGCGCCATAGCAGACCTGCTGGGCAACCGATGCGCCATCATCGCCAACAAGCCGTCGGGCAAAAGGATGAAATCATTACAATTTAATATAGAGAAGCAGGGCGCATACTCTGTCCGCACCATAGGAAAGGACGGGCGTAACCTGCATAAGACATTCGACAGATTCTTTGACGGGGTGCTCCTCGATGCCCCGTGCAGCAATGAAAATAAAATAGGCAGAAACAAAACGGTGAACACCGAGTGGTGTCAGGATCTGGTGGACCGCATGGCGAAGCTACAGAAAGAGATAGCCGCATCCGCATTTGAAACTCTCAAAGAGGGCGGCGTCATGGTCTATTCCACATGTACATTCTCTGTGGAGGAGAACGAAGAGGTCGTGAAGTTTCTGCTGGATGAATTCGACTGTGAGCTGGTGGACATCAACGGCGGTAAGCATACTTCGGGGATATCCGGCCATACAGATATCGACCCTTATGTGGTGCGCTATATGCCCCATACGGATATATACGACGGGTTCTTCATCTGTGCTGTCAGGCGCAGAGGGGACGAATCCGAAGGCGGAGATTTCTCAAAGGCGAAATACGGCAAATATACCGACGGATTCTTTGAAACATTCCCTGAGTATGTGGAAATATATGAAAAGGGCGGTTCGTTCTATCTCACCACCCAGATGGACAGAAGCATCAATTTCTCTAAAAACGGGATACTCTTTGCAAAGCGGGAAGGCGAGCTCAGCTCTCAGGCTTTCTGGCAGCTTGCGGACCTTATGGATGCGGGAAAGGGTGCGGAAGTCTCCTATGAGGACGCACAGCGTTATCTGAAAGGATTTGACATAGAAAATACCTATGATTATGATGGCAATTCAATTTATTATGAAGGGATACCCGTGGGCATCACAAAGCCCGTGGGGAGCACATTAAAAAATAAACTAGACAGATACTTCCTCTACGGGAAGAACATAGAGTGGTAATTATGCGCATTATATTTAATGTATTAATGATAGTCTGTCTTTTCGCATCTGTGTCTTTCGCTCAGACATTTATCAACTTCACAGCTGAGCAGCAGGACAGCTTTAACGCTGTGCTGGTGGAGAAAGACGGCAAGTGGCTGCACGTGATCAAAGTATCCGAAGGCAGTGCCACGGTGCTGAAAAGCTGGCAGGTTTTAACGGGCGGATCAGAAGGCGACAAGATGGTTCAGGGTGACGAAAAGACACCCGAAGGGCTTTATTTCGTTACGGGCTTCCTCTCTCCGGCGAAGCTGAAAGAGATGTACGGCTCCGAAGTGAGTAAGATGTACGGCTCAGGGGCTTATCCCCTCAGCTATCCAAACATCAAAGACAGGCTGAACAGAAAGACCGGCGGAGGCATATGGCTCCACGGGGTAGACCCCGAGAGGAAAGAGCCTGCTACAAAGGGCTGTGTCGCTTTTGAAAACGACAACCTCGAGCTGCTGTCTGACTATATAGGTGTCGGCACCCCGGTCATCATTACAAACGAAGGGCTCGAAGGAACAATCGAGGATCTGCACGATCATTATGTAAAGGCGAAGCAGAATGTTGATGACTTCATCGAGGCATGGGGCTCAAACAACATCGACGCCTTTAAAAGCTATTACGGCGAAAACTTCAAAGACACCGGCGGGAGATCTCTCGACGGTTATTTCAAATATAAAAAGTACCTTATGGATCTCTTCCCTTACAGATATGTAGAGGCGGAGAACTATCGTGTCTTTACCCAGAAAGATGGCGAATACGTCGCAGAGTTTGACCAGTTCTACTGTGCGCCGAATGTCGTCAGCTACGGACGCAAACGCTTCTATTACGAAGACAACAAGATCGTCACCGAAGAGTTCAGCCAGAGGGATGCTTCGCCTTATCTGAGAAGAAAGGTGAATGAATTCCTTCTGAACTGGAAGAACGCATGGGAGTCTCTGAATATAGATAGTTATATGTCTGTATACGCAGACGACTTCAGCTCTGCGGGTATGGACAAGTCTGCATGGCAGGCTGATAAGGCGGGTAAATTCGCTAATCTGAAAGAAGTAAAAGTGCAGGTCGAGAACATCAGCTTTAAGGCTGTCTCCCCTGTAAGCTATATAATTGAATTCCGCCAGATATATCAGGGTGATGAATACTCTGATGCGGGTACGAAGACGCTCCGTGTGACAGGATGCCCCGGGGATTTCAAAATAAAATCTGAAACATGGAGAGCCCAGTGAAAAGGTTCTTATTTATAATAACGATTCTTATAGCATTTAACACGGCGCTGGCTGTCGAGCGTCCTTCGAAGACTCATGAGACCTTTTTCAAAGGTACAGACTATGAGCTGAACATATACAGGATATACGGACGCACCGAAGGGAAGACCATGTTCATCCTCGGCGGTATTCAGGGGGACGAGCCGGGCGGATTCCTCTCTGCCGACCTTTACTCCGAGCTGAAGCTGGAAAAGGGCAACCTGATAGTCATCCCCAGAGCAAACTTTAAGTCTATCATCCTCTACGACAGAGGCCCCGACGGCGACATGAACAGACGCTTCATCGACGAACCCGGGAAGCTGGAGATGGATAAGGTAGTCGATATCATAAAACAGCTTATGAGCGAATCAGACATCTTCCTTAATCTGCACGACGGATGGGGATATCACACCCCCACATATGTGGATAAGTGGAGAAACCCTTATAAATTCGGTCAGTCCGTCATCACCGATGCCGATGTTTTCAAATGTGACAACGGCAAAGAGCTTGACCTCCGCACCCATGCCGTGCAGGTCGTAGCGGAAACAAACGAAAAGATAGGCGATGAACAGTATTTCATGCACTATTTCAATACAAAGACGGAAGAATCAGGTACAAAATTCGCCGAAATGCGTAAAACGGCGACATACTATGCCCTGCGCACATTCTGTCTCCCTGCCTACGGGATAGAATCTTCGAAGAATCTGCCGACCACGGAGATGAAGATACTGCACCATAACTATGCAGTTAACGCTTTTATGGAGCTGTACGACATAGTTCCAGAGGCTCCTACCATCTTCCTGCGTAAGCCGAGGCTGGACTATGCTGTGGTCAGCGTGAATGAAGAGCCGAGAATAGTGGAAAACGGCGGAACCGTTGTCGTCCACGAAGGCGACATCTGCGAGATTACCCATATCGAAAGCAACTACGACAGGGGTGTATCCGCTGACGTGCTCGGATACGGCGATCTTAACGATTATCGTAAAAAGGTCGAGCTGAAAGACGACTCTGTCATTATCTTCAGAAAAGATAATGAAAAAATGGGCGAAATATACCTCAAAACTAAAAAGACAAACGGCACTGCACACTACTTTGTGTTTGTCGTTAAGCGCAACGGTAAAAAAGAGCTTGTGCTTTCGGGCACTACGATGAATGTTAAAGTAGGAGACAATATCGAGCTACTCTCCGCATTTTCAGACGCATCCTGCGGAAATGAGTACCCGATAAATGTCAAAGGATATGTCCCTCCGAAGGTCATTAGAAATAACGGTGACGACAGAGGCTATGTTATCCCGATGGTTAAGAGTGCCTTTATGACGAAGTATTCCGTTAACGGAAACAGTTCGACATATCCTGTTGTGGTGAATCATAACGGTGTGGAACTCGGCAGCTTTATGCTGCACATGGAGTAGCGATGAGAAGACTGCATGCCGTAGTGCACGGACGTGTACAGGGCGTGGGTTATAGAGCATCGGTAAACAGCCGTATTTCAAAGCTGGATGTCACAGGATATGTTAAGAACCTGCCCGACGGCACTGTCGAGATAGTCGCCGAGGGCGCAGACAGCGTGCTGGCGGATGTGCTCCTCATAGCCGAGGAGGGCTCCCTTTACAGCAGCGTGAAAAAGATCGACACAACTTACTGTCTGGCAGAAGGTACTTACGGCGGATTCTCTATAGCGCACTGATACACTCCGCAAAAGAGACTTGTCAAAAAGTTTAAAAAACTGTATATACGAAATTAACGACCCTGGGGGTGCTGCTGAAAAAGCGGCTGAGAGATACCCTTTAAACCTGATCCGGGTAATTCCGGCGTAGGAAACGGTGATATAAACTATATGTAATCATCTGACCCCCGCTGGTGCATACCTTCGGGGGTTTACTTTTTGTGCTTGCTTGACGTCATGCTGAAGGTCACTTCGGTGAGGCGTTTCGAGAAAATGATAGGAGTACTTGAACTATGACTCAGTTACAAATGGCGAAAGACGGAATCATCTCTCCGGAGATGGAAAAGGTAGCAAAGGATGAACAGATAGATGTGCAGGAACTCAGACAGCTCATCGCAGAGGGCAAGGTTGTAATACCTAAGAACGTTAACAGAAACTTTGACGTTCGTGCCATCGGTAAAAAGATGAAGACAAAGGTAAATGCCAACATCGGTACATCGGGCGACTGTCCGTTCATCGATATAGAGCTGGAGAAGCTGGATGCTGCTCTCCGTGCGGGCGCAGACAGCGTTATGGACCTCTCCACAGGGGGCGATTTGAACGAAGTCCGCAGAAGGATAGAGGAGAAATGCTCCGTAATGCTCGGGACAGTGCCTATATACGCAGTGGCCGCAGAGCTCGCTATGAAAGACCTGACAACAGACAATATCGATGAGGAAGTCCTCCTCAGAAACATAGAGACACAGTGCCGTGAAGGCGTGGACTATATCACTGTCCACTGCGGTATCACAAAAGAATCCGTAGCCAGAATGGACAACAGCGACAGGACATGCGGCATAGTTTCCCGCGGCGGATCTATCCTCGCAAACTGGATACGTAAGAACGGCAAAGAAAACCCGCTCTTCGAATACTATGACGACCTGCTCGACATAGCCTTCAAATACGACGTGACACTCAGCCTCGGCGACGGTTTCCGCCCGGGTGCTATTGCAGATGCCACTGACAGACCGCAGATAGACGAGCTTATGATACTCGGCGAGCTGGGCAAGCGTGCCCGTGAGCGTGGGGTACAGGTGATGATAGAAGGGCCGGGGCATGTCCGCCTCAGCCAGATAGTCACAAACATGCAGCTTCAGAAAAGGCTGTGTGACGATGCTCCGTTTTACATCCTCGGCCCGCTGCCGACAGATATCGGCGCAGGGTACGACCACATAACATCCGCCATAGGCGGGGCTATCGCAGGTGCTGCGGGTGCGGATTTCCTTTGCTATGTTACTCCTGCCGAACACCTTTGCCTGCCTGACGTAGACGATGTTTACGAGGGCGTTATGGCTTCCCGTATCGCAGGCCACATCGCAGATATAGAGAAAGGTATCCCCGGAGCATGGGAACGCAACGTTGCTATGGGTATCGCCAGAAAAGAGCTCAACTGGGAGAAACAGTTCGAGCTTTGCCTCGACCCTGAGACAGCGAAAAAGAAATTCAGACACAATAAAGAGTTCGACTCTTGCACCATGTGCGGAAAGCTCTGTGCCGTGAAGATAGACGAAGGAAAAAAGAAGTAAATGATAGATAACTATCTGAAGCTGTACCTTGTGCTGGAGACGGGCATGCTGAAAATGCCTCTGGAGGAGTTCATTCCTGCTGTCGTGGACGGCGGAGTGACATGCATCCAGCTCCGTGATAAGGGCGCATCGTCCAGAGAGATGTTCGACAGGGGGCGCAGGATAATGCAGCTCCTCGAGGGGAAAGACGTGCTTTTCGTTGTGAACGACAGGCTCGACATCGCCCTCACTCTCGGTGCGAAAGCTGTGCATGTGGGGATAAAAGACGTGCCTCTCGCAGAGGCAAAGGCTAAGTTCCCCGATATGGTGTACGGCTACTCATGCAACGATATGGACGATGTGCGGACTGCTCAGATAGCGGATTATATCGGTGTCGGTCCTGCTTTTCCTACGGATACTAAGGCAGACCTGAGAGGTCTGATCGGTCCCGAAGGGATAGCAAAACTGGTGGCGGCAGCGGGGAAACCTGCAGTGGCTATCGGCGGGATAGGCGCTTCAAACATTGCTCAGCTTAGGGGCACAGGGGTGACAGGCGTAGCCGTGTCGTCCGCCATATGCGCCTCGGCTGACCCTAAAGGGGCTGCTTCCATACTGCGGGAGCAGGTCGAAAGGTTTTAATAAAATGAAGAAGGAATTCTCTCTTATAGAGAGTCTGTCTTCAATGCTGGATAAGAGCGGTGTCACACTAGGGGTAGGAGATGATGCCGCCTTGTTCGGCGATACATTGGTCTGTAAGGACATCATGGCAGAGGGCGTGCACTTTACAAAGGGCGCACCCATAATGCACATCATGCGTAAGGTTGTCACCGCAAACGTAAGCGACATAGCCGCAATGGGCGGAACGGCAGAGCTCGGATTGCTCGGCATAGCCATACCTGCGGGGTATGACATAACCGCCGGGGATATGGTTAGACCGTTCGATGCTTACGGCGTGAAGCTAATCGGCGGAGACACAACATCATCCAAAGACTCACTTTTCATATCAGTTACTATCATAGGCAGGAAAAACGAGCATGTCCTCACCCGTTCGGGTGCGAAAGCGGGCGATATTATATATATGTCGAGGCCTGTGGGGCGTGTGCGTGAGCTCCTTGATAAAGAGCTGGCTGCTGAGACAGGCAGTGGGAGTCGTCCTGAGCAAAGCGAAGGATCAGTTACATATAATCATTATCTGGTAAAGGCAGAGACGGAGCTCGGCGACCTGCTGGGAAAGACGGGGATAGCCACATCGTGCATAGACATCAGCGACGGTCTCGGTCGTGACGCTTCCCACATAGCTGATATGAGCGGTGTTAAGATGGTGATAGAGTCTGACCGCATCCCTGTGGATCATCTGGAGAATAAAGACGTGGTGTTTGCCATAGGTTCGGGTGAGGAGTTTGCCCTCCTATATACTATAGATGAAAAAGATGTGAAAGAGCTCGAAATGATGTCGCCTAAATCTATACGCATAGGCCGTGTGGAAGCGGGGCGGGGCGTTTGTCTCGAAAAAGACGGTGAACAGACGGATATCTCAGACTCAGGCTATGAGCATACCTTTTAGGAAGGGTAGGCGATCTTTACCGTGTGCAGTCCGCATGCGCACTTTTCTCTGGATAAAATCTTAGACTTTTTACCTGTTTTAAACCTGATGAGCGGGAGAGCCTCCAGCGACAGTGTCGTTACTACCAGTTCGCCCTCTTCGCCGTCGGGGATAACTTTGCCGTTTTCGTCTATTATCTCCGCTATGTAGTGGTCGTCCCAGAGGTGCATACCGTCGTGCTCGGCACAGTCGGTGGCCATGCCGTGGAGGAAAGGTCCGAATCCTGCCGTCATATATATATGCATGCCGGATTCTTTCTCTATGTGTTTACGTGTGCCTTCGGTGAGCGGTTTCCCGCAGAAGACGCCCGCACGGAGTGATGAGGATTCAAGGTCGAGACCCTTTTCGCGGCAGTATTCCACAAAATCGTATATGTCCTTCGTGTCGCCTAACAGGCAGCTTGCGTCCGTGTCGTTTATCAGGTCGAAGAGTTTACTATGGTTTACATCCCCTGAATGTATTAGGAAATGGCGGAGCTTTTCAGACACGTTTGTAAATGCGGGGCACATATTTTCATGGCTCATTAATAATAATGTATCCTCGTCGGATATCTCGGCTATGCTGAATGTCCTCGCTGTCATCTCTGCTATGTGGAGTATGTCGGTGTCTGTGAACAAATTCATGACGGGCTCTTTGTTTACTGTATGTACATGTGCGCTGACCAGCCCTTTCGTATCTGCACAGCTGTATGCAAAGGGGTATCCCTGTGCCAGCTTTTCGTATGTCATGAAGGGGAGTTCGGCGAGAGCCTCGTATGAACTGATGCGGTCATCTATAAATAACTGACCATAAAAGAAATTGTTGTTTTTTATATGATGCAGGGTCTTCCCCAGCTTTAATATCTGTATGTCGCTTAGTTTAATCATATTAAGAACCTGCTTATGTTATCTACATCTTTACTATAAGTCATCCTGACGGGCTTCACAATCATAACTTTAACTTATACAGACAATAGGTTTTATTTATGAGTAAACAAAGTTAATGCTTAGAAAACTCAAAATAAACCAGCATTTTAGTCGTAATTAATAAAAATTAATATTTAGAAAATAAAACAAAATTATAATTTAACTTTTTTTTATATAGTTAAAGAATGGTACTGAGATTAACTATCAATAAAAAAGCATATTTTAGTAATATTTTATAGATTTTTTAATAATAAAAGAACATAGTTTTGTGATTATTCACGACATTTTTAGTATATTTTAAAATAGTAAATTTCTATTGAACAATTCTTAATAACTATATATATACTCTCTTAAGAATAAGGATGTGTTTTATTATTGATGAAAACATATCGCCGTATTTTTTAAAATGTTGAAATCACATCAGGTATGGAGGATTTTTTTATGGCTAATAAAGCAGAAGCAACTGCTAGTGTGACACCACTTGATCACGCGACAAAGGTAGCAGAGACAGTTATCGCTGATACAACAGCTAACCCTGCTCCACTCGGTCTTATGGGATTCGGTCTTACAACAATACTTCTTAACCTTCACAATATCGGCCTGTTCGGTATCGGTAGTGCAATACTCGCTATGGGTATTTTCTACGGCGGTATGGCACAGATCATCGTCGGTATCATGGAATGGAAAAAGAAGAACACATTCGGTACAGTAGCGTTCACATCCTACGGCCTTTTCTGGCTGACACTGGTTGCGATCATTGTGCTTCCTAAATTCGGTATTTTCGACGCACCTACTACAACAGCTATGACAGCTTACCTCTTCCTCTGGGGTCTTTTCACAATGATCCTCTTCGTAGGAACATTCAAGCTGAGCAAAGCTCTTCAGATGGTATTTTTCCTTCTGACTATTCTCTTTATACTCCTTGCGGTGGGCGATATGTTCCACAGCGTTGCGATCAAGAGATTTGCTGGATTTGAAGGTGTACTCTGCGGCCTTGCAGCAATGTATACAGGTGCTGCCCAGATACTTAACGAAGTATACGGCAGAACTGTTCTCCCTCTTGGCGAATAATAAGGTTTTAGCACTAACGGCGGTCATTGTGCCGCCGTTTCTGCTTTCCTGTCCTAGGAGTTGGATATGGATTACACAAAGATCGAAACAGGCGAGATTTCATTCGCCGGCTGGACAGTACATATATCCTGCGGTAAGGGTACGGTGGCTAACTCAGAAGGCATGACAGTGGCAGCATTCGACATAGATGCAGAAGGCCACGTAGCACTGAACGAAGGCGAAGCAAAATTCGCAGATATGGCTCTCATAGCGATAAGAAGCTATGTGCGCTATGGATGCCCGCAAACAGTTTAAATTTTTTATCAAATTTGTAAAAAATTTGACATTTTCTGAAAATATTGCACAAAAATGACTCTTTTATTGAGTTGATTGCCGATTTCTGGTAATTTCTTAGTAGAGGAGCATATGCTAATATACCTTATAAGACACGGACATGCTGAAGACAGGCTGATCTGGAACGAGCCTGATATAAAGCGTCCTTTGACAGCAAAGGGGCGTTCGAGGGCTGATAAGGCATTCTCAAAATTCTTTTCAATCTATGCAAAACCCGAAAAAATAATTACATCCGAAGCAAACCGTGCGTTTGAGACAGCAGAGATACTTTGCCGTCACTGCGGCGTAGAATACATCGTTCGGGGCTGTCTGAACCCCGGTGCTGTCAGTGCAGGCTATATGTCTGTCCTGAACGAATTCGCAGATGCCGAGAGCATTGCCATTGTGGGGCACGAGCCCGACATGTCTGAATTCGCCTCTGAATATCTATCAAACGGAAATCTTAATATAGTCCTCAAAAAGGGCTCTGTCATACACATCGAAGACGGATGCCTCGTCAATGTAATACAACAGAAGGTGCTTTTATAAATGACTGATACATATCTGATACTGAAAGAACGTCCCGAGACCTCCGGCGGATGTATATTTAACTATTCCTACGAAGGCTCGGAGGAGATGACTGTTATGGACAGCTATGACTATCTCCTGATGGGCAAGGGCTTCTGCCTGTGCGCAAAGGATTCGGGCGGAGTTTTGCTCTTTGGCCCGGGGGGAGATAAGGAATATGCAGACATGGACGACGCAGAGCTCACTGCGAAGGTGCAGGGGATAATAAAACCACGTGTCCTGCTGGAAAAGCATAAACTGACAGTTGGGAGATACGGCGTGGTGATGCTGGACGATCTGGAAAAGACCATTGCCAAGGGGTCTGTGTACGCCTTTCAGACGGACGGCGGTGAAGTATGGGCGATGAACCTTGAGCCTCTCCGTGGATATGATAAAGATGTATCGAAAGGGGTGTCTAAGCTGAATGCCGAGGACGGTACATTCGGCGATGTGGTGAAAGAGGTGATAAAGGCATCGGGGGACGAGCTGATCACTTATAGTGCGAAGCCTGTGCTGAGTCTTGAGCCGGACATGCCCGTGTATGAGGTGATGGGCGGGATATACTCCCACCTGCTCTATGTGATGGAGAAGAATACCGAAGGGATAATAAACGACGTTGATATAGAGTTTCTGCACGATTTCAGAGTGTCTGTCCGCAGGATGCGCTCTGCCATGTCTATCGTGCGGGGCGTTTTTGACAAAGCGGTGGAGAAAGAGTTCCGTGCGAGGTTCAGGGTGCTCGGCAGTCTGACGGGGCTGGCGAGGGATATGGACGTGTATATGGAGCGTCTGGACGACTATGAGAGGATGCTTCCTCAGTGGCTGAAGGGCGGGATGAGCGAGCTCGCCGCACATTTCACAAAGACCCGTGAAGCCGAATATAAAAAATTGGGCGATTACCTCTCAGGCGGAGAGTTTAAGAAACTCGCAAAGGACTGGCGAAAGGTTATAAAATCAAAAAAGACGGCGACGGAAAAAGGCAAAAGACCCGTACTGCCCGTGGCGAAAAAAGCCATATGGCAGGCATTCGAAGAGATAGAGAAACAGGCGGAAGGGATGAACACAGAGACCCACTCGGACGAGGTGCATCAGATACGCATCAGTTTCAAAAAGATAAGGTATCTGCTGGAGTTCTATTCATCACTTTTCGACAAAGAGAAGACCGCTCCCATGCTGAAGGATATGAAGGTTCTGCAGGATTCCCTCGGCGACCACAACGACTATCATGTCCAGCAGCTGATGCTGGAAGAGCTGGTGGAGAGCGGTAAATGGAGCCCGAAGACAGCCTCTGCTTGCGGATTCCTCACGGCGGTGCTCGCTGATAAACAGGCGGCAGAGCGGGAAAAGGCACTCAGGCTCATCATGTCCTTTATGGACTATAAGCCTTTATTCGGAGAATTATTCAAATGAAAGTAGTATCGGTATTTAACATCAAAGGTGGCGTGGGAAAGACAGCCTCCACTGTGAACCTTGCGTATTTCGCAGGGAAGGCGGGGCTGAAAACCCTCGTGTGGGATCTCGACCCGCAGGCGGCATGCACATATTATTTCCGTGTGAAGCCGAAGATAAAGAAGGACATCAGCAAGGCTCTGACAAAAGGTAACAGTCTTGATAAAAGCATAAAGGCGACCGACTACGAGAATGTGGATATCCTGCCGTCGGATTTTTCATATAGAAATCTGGACATCGTCCTCGGCGAGCAGAAGAAGCCGAAGCGTGTGATAAAAGCGGCTCTGAAAAAGGCGTTCGAAGAGTATGATCTGCTCCTTGTGGACAGTCCCCCGGGGATAGGTCTGCTGTCGGAGAACATCATCCGAGCGTCTGACGTGATGCTTATGCCGCTGATACCGACAGTGCTGTCTGTGCGGACATGCGGTATGCTGATGGATCACCTCCGCTCTGAAAAGATAACCGACACGGAGGTCTGCGCATTCTTTTCCATGATGGACAGACGAAAAAAAATGCACCGTGACATAGCAGACAGCTTCAGCGAAAATGGTGTGCGCCCCCTCGAAAGCTGGGTGCCCTACAGCGCAGACGTAGAAAAAATGGGCCTGCATCGTGCTCCTGTCGCAGAATTTGCACCAAGATCATCTGCGGCACGGTCTTTTGCTGGATTATGGGACGAGATTAATAGTATTATAAAATAAAAGTTCCATATTCTATTAAAAGGTGATCAATGGGTGCAGGAGACTATCTGAACATAGCCGTCGTGGACATAGGGAGCAACTCCCTCCGCATGCAGATATCAGAAGTAAAGGATAAGAGCTACAGGATATTAGAAGATTATAAAGCTATGCTCCGTCTGGGAGATTCGATATATACCGTCGGATACTTCACCCCCGAGGTGATAGAGAGGATAGTCGAGACACTCATCGGCGTGAAGAAGCTCGCCGAAAGCAGAGGGTGCGAGACCATCAGGGCAATAGCGACGGCGGCATTCCGTGAGGCGGACAACATGGGCGAGGCGCTCATACACGTCGAGGATGCCACAGGGATAAAGATAGAGGTGATATCAGGGGAGGAGGAAGCCCGCCTGACATACCTCGCTGCTACCGCCAATTTTGAGCTCGCAGGGCGAAAGGCTGTCGTGGTCGATATCGGCGGAGGCAGTACCGAATACACCATCATAGAGGACGGAAAGATGGGTACATCCGTCAGTCTCCCCCTCGGGTGTAACAGGCTGATGCGTGAATTCCTCAAAGACGACCCTCCGACATCATGCCAGATACTGGCCATGAAGGAACACATCATAAGATCATTACAGGCTGTCGGGCTCGGACGTGACGTGGATATGGTCATATGCACGGGCGGATCGATGAACAACGTCGCCGTGGTGAAGCATTATAAAGACAAACTGGTGCGTGCCAGCAACGTTAAATATGTCGAGCGTATCTTTCTTAAAAAATTTATTAAAGATTTCGCACAAAAATCTTACATTCAGCGTATAAAAACAGAAGGACTGGAAGAGAACAGGGGCGACCTCATTCTGCCCGCTGCTATCCAGACGGATATGGTTCTGAACGAGACAGGTGCGAGCGGATTTTACACCCTTTCGGGCGGACTGCGCTCGGGGCTCACCATCGACACCATAAACAGGATGGGGATAGAGCTCCCCTTTCAGAACAACACAGAGAATATCAGACACTCCAGACTGCTGGAGATAGGTAATAAATTCGAATTTGACGAATCGGGCGCCATACAGGTGATGAAGCTGGCTCATATGCTTTACGACGGGCTAGCAGTGGAGCTCGGGCTTATGGGCAGGGACTGGCTGCTCCTCGAGGCGGCGGCTATTCTGCGTGACGTGGGGAAGCACATCGCATACTCAAAGCACCATAAACACTCGTATTACCTGATAAAGCACAGCGAGCTCGTGGGCTATTCCATAAAAGAAGTGGAGATGATAGCCAACATCGCCAGATACCACCGCAAGAGCCCTCCGAAATCCAGCCATGACGACTATAACCTGCTGGACGAAGGGGATAGGGAGCGTGTGGAAAAGCTGGCGGGTCTGCTCCGCATAGCCATAGCACTCGACAGATCCCACAAGGGGCAGATAAAGAAGCTGGCCGTGGAAGTGAAGGAAGATGCGGTGGTGATAAAGATCACCAGCAAGGGCGATATCTCTATGGAGATACGAGACTTTGAGCTGAAGAAAGAACTTATTTCCAAATTATTAAAGAAGACGGTGGTTCTCGCATGAAAAACGGGGTCTTTGCCGCGATAAACATCGGGGCAAGCGCATTCAGGATGCACATCAGCGAATATGTAAAGGGCGAGGAACGTACCCTCGAGTACCTTATCAAGCCTTTCAGGCTGGGGAAAGATACGTTCTCCAAGGGTTTCATCACCCTTGAAAATGTCTATCAGGCGACGGCCATCCTGAAAAAGTTCGCTCAGAAGCTGGACGAATACAACATAGGAAAACACTATAAAGCGGTCTGCACCAGCGGTGTGCGGGAGGCTGTGAACAGAGCCTTCTTCATAGACCATATACGTCAGGAGACGGGTATCGATCTCGAGATAATCGAGCCCGCAGACGAGATATATATAAAATACGTCGGTGTTAAAAACGACATAGCAAACTTTGACGAATATGAGAAAGAGGGCGTACTCATCGCAAACATATCTAGCGGTAACGTTGCCCTCGCAGTGCTGAAAGACCACCAGAACGTATACTCGGGCGCTCTACCATATGGAAGCCTGCGCCTCAGACGTATATTCGGAGATATCCCCCGCATCAGCAGATATAAGGCCTATGAGCAGTATATAATGAAAATGTTCTATGCTATGGACGGGGTGATGACCAAGGAAACACGTCCGAAGCACTTTGTCAGTGCGGGCAGCTCGCTGAACATCCTGCTCGCTATATTAAAACCGAAAAAGAACGAGCTCCAGAGGAAAGACCTCGAAAAGCTCTATGAAAGAATAAAGCAGATGCCCCGTGACAGCATCATGACAGACCTGAACATAAGAAAGGAGGAGGCTTCCGTCCTGCTCCCGACGCTGGTCACATACCTGAAACTTATGGACTATGTGGGTACGGACACGGTGAAGTTTACCAGACAGTCATTCCCTCATACGCTCAGCCTTTTCTATTCGGGCAATATCCATGACAGGGGCTTCATTCATCGTGTAAGAAACACCATATACGGCATCGGCCGCAGGTATAATATGGACGCAAACCATGCCGAGACGACCGTACGCTTCTCTATGAAGCTGTTTGAAAAGCTCCGTCCGCTCCACTCCCTCGGGCGCAGGGAAAAGCTGATACTGGAGGCTGCATCCATACTGTCCGACGTGGGGAACTACATCGGTGCAAAAAATCATAATAAGCACTCGTACTACCTTGTACAGTCCATAGAGATACCCGGTCTGGACAGGCAGTTTGTGAAGATAGTCTCCTATCTGGTGCTGATGCACAACGGCGATGTGGAGAGCTGGTTCGAGAATAAATACACCTACTTTCCCCTTGAGAAACAGCTCCTCGTGAAGAAGCTGGTGAGCATACTCCGTGTGGCGGATGCCCTGGACGCATCACATATGAACCTCATCACCGACTTTGATGTCGATATACTTCAGGGGAAGATAGTCATAAGAGCGAAATGCAAAAAGACACCGTTTCTGGAGAAGCTCTCATTTGAGGAAAAGGCGAAGATATTCATGGATACCTTCGGTATCTCCATCGAGCTGGACACCAGAATACTATATGATTAATAATTATTTACAGGTAAAGATATGAGTGAACAGACCCCATTTATAAACAGAGAATTAAGCTGGCTCGAATTTAACCGCAGAGTGTTGATGGAAGCGGTGGATCCCGATGTGCCGCTTCTGGAAAAGCTGAAATTTCTGGCGATATTCTCATCAAATCTCGATGAGTTCTTCATGATACGTGTGGGCGGTCTGAAGGATCAGTTCGAAGCGGGATATAAAAGGGTCGATATGGCAGGGATGACCCCCGAAGAACAGCTCGTAAAGATCAGCAAAAAGGCACACGAACTGACACAGCTCCGTCAGGAGATATTCATGAAGGTGAAGGCTGACCTGGATAAAGAAGGGCTCGTGATATCACCTGAGCCGAACCCTGAGCTGGAGGAGATCACAGAGGCTATCTTCAACGAAGAGATATATCCTGCGATATCCCCGGTTACACTTTCATCTGCGAATCCTATGCCCTTCATTTACAATTTCCGTCTGTCTGTTTATGCGGTGCTGAAGAAGAACGGAGAGACATACCACTCCATAATAATTCTGCCCGAGAGCATGCAGAGGATATTCCGTGTACATCTGGATAAGACATACTACATCTTTGCAGAGGATGTGCTGAAGATGTATCTGCACCTCGTTTTTCCCGATTATGAGATAGTGGACAGTTATTGCCTCAGGGTGACGCGGAATGCTGATCTGTCACTTGACGAAGAGGGTGCTGAAGACCTGCTGATGTCTATTAAAAAATATCTGAAAACAAGGAGAAAGGGCGGTATCTGCCGTCTGGAGGTTGACGGACGTCTGCCTGCGGATATCCTTGATAAGCTCGCTGAGCTCATGCATTTTGAAAAGGATGACGTTTATGTCATCGACGACGTGATAGATATGACGTCACTCTTTTCCCTCACGGCGGAAAAACCCGAACTCTGCTATAAACCATTTAAAAATAAATACCCAGAAGGCTTTGACGAAAAAGCCGATATATTCGAATACATAAAGAAGAAGGACGTCATAATGTATCGTCCTTACAACAACTTTTCCTTCATATCCAAGCTGGTGGAAAAAGCGAGCACGGATTCGGGTGTCGTCGCCATAAAGATGACGATCTACCGTGCGAATAAGAACAGCACCATCATGGAAAACCTGATGAAAGCAGCCAGAAACGGCAAGCACGTCAGCGTTGTTATCGAGCTGAAAGCCAGATTTGACGAAGAGCGGAACGTGGACTGGGCAAACATGCTCGAAGAGGCAGGCTGCATCGTTACCTACGGCATTGTCGGGCTCAAAGTACACTCGAAGAATCTGCTGATAGTCCGTAAGGAATCGGGCAGGATAGTCCGCTACTCCCACATGTCCACGGGTAATTTCAACGAGATGACCGCAGGCATATACACCGACGTGGACTATGTCACTGCCGACGAAGAAGTGGGGCGTGACTCTGCCGCACTGTTTAACTTCCTCATGGGATACACCGACATAGCCAACTGGCAGCACTTTTATCTCGCTCCGAAGTCTATAAAATCGAAACTGCTCGAGCTCATGGACGAAGAGATCGCCCACGCAAAGAGCGGAAAGAAGGCGCATATCGTGGTGAAGGTAAACTCTGTGATGGAGAGACTCCTCATCGAAAAAGTGATAGAGGCATCGGGCGCAGGGGTGAAGATAGACTTCATCGTGCGGGGCATATGTGCCATACAGCCGGGCATAAAAGGGCTTACGGAGAACGTGACCGTCCGCAGTATCGTCGGACGTTTCCTCGAGCATCCGCGCATAATATATTTCCATGCAGGAGGAGAGGAGCGCATATTCTTCTCCACCGCTGACTGGATGGAGAGAAATATGGACCGCCGTGTTGAGCTGCTTTTTGAAGTTAAGGAAAAGCACGGCAAGGACTTTCTGAAAGAGATTCTGGATGAGAATCTGAAAGATAATCAGAAGGCATGGGTTCAAAAAGGCGAGGAATATAAGAAGGTTAAGGCCAGTAAGAATAAATTTAATCATCAGGAACACAGAATTCACAATATTTGATGTTGACAATCACTCTCATTAGTCTATATTGAGACTTAGTTAGTCTTAATAAAATATGAGAGGTGCTCCAATGGCTAATAAATGTGGCGACAAGCCGGCAAAAAAAGAGAAAAGATATACATGTAGCAAATGCGGAGCTTCCGCAAATAAGAAAGATGATCTTTGCAGACCGGTTAAGTAGGTTTCCCCGGTTCGAAGCAAAAGAGTAACAAGATACTTTATACCTCCACAATAGTAACTAATAGGGGCTGTCTGAAAAGGCAGCCCCTTTTTTCATCTGATGTTGTTGCAGTAACTATGTGCCATTACGAGGAGATGAATCGATCTGCCATTTTATTCTTATATAAATTATTTGATTTATCATCAGATTTAGTCCATAAAGTTTATATCAATCTATCAGGAAGAATATATGCTTGCTAAAAGGATAATCCCCTGTCTGGACGTTAAAGACGGCAGGGTTGTAAAAGGCACAAACTTTGTAAACCTCAGAGACGCAGGAGACCCTGTGGAGGTAGCAGAGATTTACGACGCACAGGGTGCGGACGAGCTTACGTTTCTGGATATCACAGCCAGCTCAGACAACAGGGGCATCATACTCGACGTTGTGGCGAAGACAGCCGAGCGTGTATTCATGCCTGTGACTGTGGGCGGAGGGGTCAGAGAGATAGCAGACATAAGAAACCTGCTGAACTCGGGCGCTGATAAGGTGTCTATAAACACTGCTGCCGTGCATAACCCTGACTTTGTGAAAGAGTCTGCTCTCAGATTCGGCTCACAGTGCACTGTCGTTGCCATCGACGCAAAGCGTAAGGCAGACGGCTCCGGCTGGGAAGTTTATACCCACGGCGGACGTAATGCCACAGGGATAGACGCCATCGAATGGGCTCTTAAAATGGAGGAGTTCGGCGCAGGGGAGATACTGCTCACCAGTATGGACTGCGACGGCACAAAGGACGGCTACGACAACGGGCTGAACGCTGCCGTATCGGAGGCGCTGATGATACCTGTCATCGCATCCGGCGGTGTGGGCAGCCCCGAGCATATATACGACGGGCTGACAAAAGGAAAGGCGGACGCTGCACTTGCTGCTAGCATCTTCCACTTCAGGGAATACACCATCGGCGAGGTAAAAGAATACCTCAAAGAGAGAAACGTCCCCGTCAGGATATAGATACTAAAGAGGAGAACAGATCCTTCGCTATGCTCAGGATGACCAGTTTGTCATTCTGAGGGAGTTACGACCGAAGAATCTGCGCTTGTAAATGGATAAACAAGGTTATGTGTATATACTGACAAACTGGAATAAAACTGTCCTGTATGTCGGTGTTACATCGAATATTGTTAAACGCATTTGGGAACACAAAGAAAAGCTCGTAGACGGCTTTACGAAAAGATATAACTGTAAGATATTGCTCTATTATGAAGTTTTAGACGATATTGAAGAAGCAATAAAACGTGAAAAGCAGATAAAAGGCTGGACACGCAAAAGAAAAGAAGATTTGATAAAGACAAAGAATCCTGAGCTAAAGGATTTATACGACGAGATATTATGACAGATCCTTCGCTATGCTCAGGATGACCTATTTGTCATTCTGAGGGAGTTACGACCGAAGAATCTGCTGTTAGAGGATAAAGATGAATACAGAGATAATAGAGAAACTTGTAGAGGTTGTAAGGGAGCGCAAGGCGAACCCTTCGGATAATTCATACACATGCCAGCTTTTAAACGGCGGGGCAAACAAAATTATCAAAAAGCTGGGCGAAGAGAATGCCGAGCTCATAAAAGCCATCCTGACAGAAGAGGATAAAGATGTAGCTGCGGAAACAGCAGACTTCCTTTATCATCTGATAGTAGCCCTAGAGTTCAGAGGGGTTGCATTCGAGGATGTTCTCGGCGTGCTTGAGGACCGTTTCGGCAAATCAGGCATCAGAAAATAATCTGACATATTTATATTGACAATCTTACAGGTTCTAATTAAGATTGTTGCTCTTTGGCGTCTAATAGGGAGAAGTGCGTGAAACTCTCATTTAAAGAATTGGCTATCGAGCCTGAATCGTTTGAAGGTTCCTGCAGCTTTGAGGACGGCGATTTTAAGATCGAGGTGGAAAGCTATCAGGCGGACTTCGTGCCGACCGATGCCGGACTGTATGCGGACATCAGATTCGAGTACAGCTATAAGGCACCTTGTGATAAATGTCTCGAAGAGACTGAGGGCTTCGGCTCTGAGCGTTCGGGGATACAGCTTATGCATCAGCCCAAAGAAATGAAGGATGAAGCAGAGCTAGGCGACGACGATATGGGTATAATCTATATCGAAGACGACGAAATAGACCTTGAAGATATCGTAAGACAGGAAGTTGTTTATCACCTTCCGGTAAGAATGGTATGCGGAGAGGACTGCAAAGGTCTTTGCCAGCAGTGTGGTGCAAACCTCAATACAGGCAAATGCAAATGTGACGATATTGTCGACCCTAGATGGTCAGGATTGAAAGGTCTGAAAAAGTAAAGGTGCAGGATGCACCTCACGGAGCGAACCGAAGCGGGCTTTGCCGGCGGAGGTTTTAGCAGAGTGAAAGCGCAGACTTTTTTGACAGTAGATCAGATGGGCGGCATTAAAGAATATTAAAAATATAGATCGGAATTTCCGCAAACGGATTTTCGAGCAAACTAATAAGGAGTTTGTGCAATGGGTGTACCAAAGAATAAAACATCAAGACACAAGAAAGGCATGAGAAGAAGCCACCACCATGCAACTACAATGGCATACAGCAAATGTTCTAACTGCGGCGAGCTTAAGCTTAACCACAGAGTATGTCCTGAGTGTGGTTACTACAACAAAAAGCAGGTCATCGTTACTGACGAGCTTTAAGATATGAAGGTTGTCGTTGACGCAATGGGGGGTGATCATGCACCCCGTGAGATCGTTAAGGGTGCTGTCGCTGCCGTAAAGCAGTACGGCATTGATGTCATATTGGTTGGCGACGAGCAGGAGGTCAGGCGAGAGCTTGAATCCTGCGGCGGGAGCAGCCTCAATAAGATTGAGGTCGTTCATGCCGAGCAGAAAGTTGAGATGGATGATAGTCCGTCTCAAATCCTTCGTACGAAACGTAATTCTTCTATACATCAGGGTCTGCGCCTTGTTAAACAGGGCGATGGCGATGCATTTTATAGTGCCGGGAATACCGGTGCCGTTATGGCATGTGCTAAGATGATCCTGAAGACACTTCCGGGGATAGACCGTCCCGCCATTGCTGCCGTTATGCCTACTATAAAGGGCGCAACGGTCATGTGCGATGTCGGTGCGAATGTCGACTGTAAGATAGAGAACTATGTCCAGTTTGCCATCATGGCGAGCGCATATGCCTCTCTCGTTATGGATAAAAAATCCCCCTCCGTCGGGCTTATGTCTGTCGGTGAAGAGGATGTGAAGGGTAACGACATTACAAAGTCTGTCTTTAAATTTCTTCAGGAACTTGGCAATGAAAATGTAATTAACTTCCACGGAAACGTGGAGGGGAAAGATGTTTTCAAAGGCACGTCCGACGTTATCGTAGTGGACGGATTCTCGGGCAATGTTGCCCTGAAGGTTTCTGAATCTGCCGGATGGTATGTTTCTCAGCTGCTGAAAAGAGAGCTGAAATCATCCATTCTTTCAAGAGTGGGAGCGATGCTCCTTTTACCCGCTCTCAAACGCATCAAAAAAGCCGCCGATCATTCGGAATACGGCGGTGCTCCACTTCTAGGTGTCGACGGTGTCTGCATAATCGGACACGGCAGCACAAATGACGTCGCTGTTAAATACAGTATCAAGATGGCTCATGACCTTGCAGAAAAGAAACTCAACGATATGATCGAAGAGAGTATGAGCGAGTCTGTGAAGGTATTAAACGTTGACAAAGAAGACTCTTTCTGGAACAATATCCTCGAAAAATTTAAGAAAAAAACTATTTAATTTTTTTCACATACGCAAAACTCCGAACAGGTGATTTCCATGAGTATATATTCCAGAATGATTGGGACTGGTTCGTACTTTCCTGAAAAAGTCATGACAAACAAAGATTTCGAAAAATTCATCGATACGAATGATGAATGGATAAGAACCCGTACGGGCATGAGCGAACGCCGTGTCGCTGCCGAGGGTCAATACACCAGCGATATGGGAGCAGAGGCTGCAAAGCGTGCTCTTGATATGGCGGGTATCAAAGCCACAGAGCTCGACGGCATAATCACTGCCACTTTCACTCCCGACACTACTATGCCTTCCACAGGGTGCCGCATACAGCATAAAATAGGCGCAGGCAACTGCTTCGCCTTCGACATGTCTGCCGCATGCTCAGGATTCCTTTACGCATGCAACATGGCTAACGGTCTGATCAAATCAGGCGGAGCCAAAAAGATACTGGTGCTGGGCGCTGAAAACCTCACCGCATGTATCGACTGGCGGGACAGAGGCACATGTATACTCTTCGGAGACGGTGCAGGGGCTGTTGTTCTCTCTGCAGACAGCGAGCCGGGCATTAGAAGCATACACACCTACTCCGACGGTCAGTACGGAGAGCTCCTCAAGCAGGACAATATCGGGACTAAATTCTTAAGAGAACTCACAAACGAACCAATTGAAGATAATATGATCCATATGAAGGGTAACGATATATTCAAAATAGCCGTGCGTGCCATGGCTGATGCCGCTAAAGAGGCAGCCGACAGCGCAGGCTTCTCAGCGGAGGACATCGACTGGGTCATCCCTCATCAGGCTAACCTGCGTATCATCGACGCAGTGGCTAAGAGGCTAGGTGTTCCTATGGAGCAGGTTGTGATAAACATACAGAAGTATGCAAACACATCCGCAGCCACTATCCCTACTGCTCTGGACGAATACGTCAGAGAGGGCAAGATCAAAAGAGGCGACAATGTTGTCTCTGCTGCTTTCGGCGGCGGGCTTACATGGGGATCGATGGCCTTTACATTCTAATCAGGGCAAAATCCTTCGCAAACCTCTTCGTGAGGTTTGTTGATAACTGTAAATAAGGTCATTGCGAACGAATATGAAGCAACCCTCAGATTCTGAATTGCAGGAAAGCACAGATTCGCACACTGACTTAAAAGATATTTTGGAGATACATAAATGGGCAAGACAGCAGTTGTATTCCCCGGACAGGGCTCACAGTTCGTCGGGATGGGGAAAGACCTTTATGAAAAGTATGACAAAGTAAAAGAGATATTCGACAAGGCTGACGAAAGCCTCGGCTACAGCCTCACAAATATAATGTTCGAAGGACCTGAGGAAGACCTCAAGCTCACTTCAAACACACAGCCTGCACTGCTCACAATGAGCGTCGCCATCTGGGAAGTGCTGAAAGATACCGTCAAGGCGGACTACTTCGCAGGGCATTCCCTCGGTGAATACTCCGCAGTTGTCGCTGCGGGCGGACTCACTTTCGAAGAGGGCGTAAAAGCCGTGCATAACAGAGGCAAATTCATGCAGACGGCAGTGCCTGTCGGCGTGGGTGCCATGGCTGCCGTTATGGGGGCAGACGATGCTGATATCGTTTCCACCTGTAAAGAGGTCAGCGGTGATAAAGTATGCGAACCTGCAAACTTTAACTGCCCAGGGCAGGTTGTCGTAGCGGGACACGCCGAAGCAGTAGAGGAATTCTGCACAAAGATAAAGGAGAAGGGCGCAAAGCGTGCTATGCTCCTCCCTGTCAGTGCTCCATTCCATTGCTCTCTCATGAAGCCGGCCAGAGAAGACATGGCGGGCTACCTTAAAAACGAAACATCTATCAAAGACCTCGCAACACCTATCTTTAACAACGTGGATGCGAAAATAGAGAAGACCGCAGACGAGGTTTACGATGCGCTTTGCCGTCAGGTTGACGGTGCCGTTAAATGGACAGAGCTCATCGAAAACATGATAGCAGACGGAGTAGACACATTTATAGAGGTCGGAGCGGGCAAAGTTCTCGCCGGACTCATCAAAAAAATAGACAAGACAGTCACAATCGAAAGCATCGGTTCCGTGGCTGATATAGAAAAATAAATAAAGGTGCAGGACGCACCTCGCGGAGCGAACCGCAGCAGTTTACTGCGCAGGTTTCAGCAAAGCGGGAGCGCAGTCTGTACATGTTCAGACGAAGCTCGTACAAAAAAAGTCCACGACGAAACTTTTTTTGCAAAAGATAAAAGGAGAATGAAATGAAAGGTAAAGTAGCTCTTGTAACAGGATCATCCAGCGGTATCGGTAAAGTAATAGCAATGAAGCTGGCTGCTCTTGGCGTGAAAGTAGCTGTTAACTACATCGACATAGCAAATATAAAAGCAGACGCAGAAGCTGTTGTTGCCGAGATAAAGGCAGCAGGCGGCGAGGCAGCGGCATTCGCGGCTGACGTTTCCAGCGAAGATTCCGTGAACGCAATGATAAAAGAGATCGGCGATACTCTCGGGCCTGTCGATATCCTCGTGAACAACGCAGGTATCACACAGGACACACTTATCATGAGAATGAAAGTGGAGCAGTGGGAAAAAGTGCTCGATGTAAACCTTAAAGGCGCATTTATCTGTACTAAGGCTGTGCTTAAGGGTATGATGAAAGCCAGATACGGAAAGATAGTTAACATCGCTTCCGTTGTAGGCTTTTCCGGTAACGCAGGTCAGGCTAACTATTCCGCTTCCAAAGCAGGTCTTGTCGGTCTTACTAAAACATCAGCACAGGAACTCGCAGGCAGAGGCATTCGTGTGAATGCAGTGGCTCCGGGCTTCATAAAAACGGCTATGACAGATGTTCTCCCTGAGAATGTCATCGAGGCTATGCTCGCTAAAATCGCCCTCGGCACACTCGGCGAGGCTGAAGATGTTGCTAATGCAGTCGTATGGCTGGCCAGCCCAGAATCCGACTATGTAACTGGTAACACTATACATGTTAACGGCGGAATGTATATGTGATCAATTAATCAATTGATCAATTTGTAATTTAAATCTTGCATAATAGTTGAAATAATTATATCTCTCTAACGAGAAATCTAGGAGGACCTAAAATGGCAGATATCGCAGCTAAAGTAAAAGAAATCATCGTTGAGCAGCTCAACGTAGATGCAGAAGCAGTTGTTCCAGAAGCTTCATTCATCGATGACCTCGATGCTGACTCTCTCGACACAGTAGAGCTTATCATGGCTTTCGAAGAGGAGTTCGGTCTTGAGATTCCTGATGAGGAAGCTGAGAAGATCAAAACTGTCGGCGACGCTATCAAACATATCGAAGCCGCTGCTGAATAATAAGATATCAACTTTACAGGGGGCATAACATGCCCCCAACTGTTTAATAACTTACAAGAAAACGGTCACTACAGCTACGTCTGTTGTGGCCTTTATATAATTTTAGCGCAAGCAGGGCACGGGCTCTGTGTTTTGTGGAGGATTTTGTGAAGAAAAGAGTAGTTGTAACAGGCTATGGCCTCATCACACCTATCGGTATAGGTAATGAAGCAAACTGGAACTCTCTGGTGAACGGTATATCCGGTATAGATTTTATCCCTGAGGACAGACTGGACACCACTGAGCTGCCTGTAAAATTTGCAGGACTCGTGAAAAATTTCGAGCCCGGAGACTTTGTTGATCCTAAATCTGTGAAAAGACATGAAAGATTCGTAACATACGCTATCGTGGCATCACAGATGGCTCTTAATATGGCTGAATTCGATGCAGAGAAATTTGATCTCGACAGATGCGGAACATGTGTCGGCTCAGGTATCGGCGGATTCCAGGCTATTGAAGAGACAACAAGAGCATACGATGAAAAAGGCGTTAAAAAGATTTCTCCTTTCTTCATTCCTACTTCCATCATTAACATGGCGAGCGGCGGCGTTTCCATCCAGTTCGGATTCAAAGGCCCTAACCTCTCCATCGTTACTGCCTGCACAACAGGTACACACTCCATCGGCGAAGCAGCAAAGATCATCCAGCGCGGTGATGCCGACGTTATGCTCGCAGGCGGAACAGAGAGCTCCATCACAGCACTCGCCATCGGCGGTTTCTCAAACATGAAGGCTCTCTCTAAAAGAAACGAAGATCCTAAAGCTGCTTCCAGACCATTCGACAAAGACCGTGACGGATTTGTAATGGGCGAGGGATGCGGTATCATGCTTCTCGAATCACTTGAGCATGCTCAGGCCAGAGGAGCCAAAATATACGGCGAATTCGCAGGTTACGGCGCTTCCGCAGATGCTTATCACATGACAGCACCTGACGAGACAGGCGACGGAGCTATCAGATGCATGAGAGCTGCTCTTAAAGATGCAGGCATCGCACCGTCTGATATCGACTATGTGAACGCTCACGGTACATCCACACCGTTTAATGACAAGGGTGAGTCTCTCGCTCTTAAAGAAGTTTTCGGTGAGCACGCACAGAAACTGAAGGTAAGCTCTACAAAGTCTATGACAGGCCACCTTCTCGGTGCTGCGGGTAGTGTCGAGGGTATTTACTGCTGTATGGCGATAGAAAAGGGCATACTGCCTCCTACTATCAACCTTGAAAACCAGGACCCAGACTGTCCGCTGGACTATGTACCTAATAAAGCTCAGGAAAAAGAGGTCAAATACGCCCTCAGCAACTCCTTCGGCTTCGGTGGTACAAACGGTACACTGATATTTAAGAAATATGAATAGCGTAGCAGGGATAGACATAGAGTCGCTTGAGAAGCGTCTTGGTTACAGCTTTTCCGACAGGTCTATCGTGCTTGAGGCTCTGACACACAGGTCATACGCTCACGAAAAAAAGAATAAACAAAACTATGAAAGGCTGGAGTTCCTCGGAGACGCGGTACTCCAGCTTATTGTTACAGAGTATCTGCTGGACAGGTATAAAGACTATGACGAAGGTCTTTTATCCAAGCTCCGTGGATATTTCGTCAGCGAAGGATTCTTAAGCAAGGTAGCCATTGAACTCAAACTCGGCGAATACATTCTGCTGGGTAAGGGTGAAAAAGCGTCCGGCGGCAAATATAAAGAATCCCTCCTTTGCGACATATTCGAGTCTGTGGTGGCTGCTATCTACCTCGACGGCGGATATGACTTTGCCAGACAGATCATCATAACCCACTTCGGCTCACGCATAGACGAGGACATATCGAACTGCTCCTTTGTAGATGCGAAAAGCGAGCTTCAGAAGATATCCCAGAGGAAATACGGCTCCCTCCCCGAATACACCGTGCTGGACGAGAAAGGTCCTGAGCATGATAAGATATTCGTAGTAAGGGTGGAAGTGCAGGACCTCGTCTGTGAAAAAGGGATAGGCAAGACAAAGAAGAGCGCAGAGAAAGACGCAGCAAAGAACGCTCTCAAAGCTCTGGGAAATGAAAAATAAAATACTCCCCGTCTTTATAACATTTGCAGGCTGCACCTCCAGATGTGTCTATTGTAATCAGCACCGCATCACAGGGATAAAACCCAGCAATGTCTTAACATCTGCAAAAGATCAGATAGACGAATGTATGTCTATGGATGTGGAGTGGACAGAGCTTGCAT
Organism: Deferribacterales bacterium; assembly: GCA_050253075.1. Lineage (GTDB taxonomy): Bacteria > Chrysiogenota > Deferribacteres > Deferribacterales > Geovibrionaceae > Denitrovibrio. Next base: position 240,320 of record JBFWJS010000001.1, on the reverse strand, counting down.
TCTATGGGGGCAGTTTCAGCTGTCTTCCTGACGGGATTCGTAAATCTCTGTATGTACTTGCCCATGAAACAGGTATCAGTACTTTAAGGTTTTCCACCTCTCCCGACTGCATAAATGAAGAAATCATCCGTGAAAGTATCGAAAATAATGTCAAAACAATAGAGCTTGGCGTACAGTCATTCGACGACGATGTGTTGAAAGCGAATAAAAGACCCTATGATTCTGCCCAGTGTCTGCGTGCCATCGAGCTTATAAAATCGAGCGGTATATCCCTCGGCATACAGCTTATGGCGGGGATGTATACGGAGACAGACGACACTTTTGCGTCGACTGTCGATACGGCAATGTCGGTGAATGCAGACTATGCAAGGATATATCCTACTGTGGTGATAGAGGAAACGGAGCTGGCTGAGCTTTACGGGAGCGGAGCGTATAAACCGCTGACTCTCGCCGAGGCGGTTGCAAAATGCGCATACGGATATATAATGCTGACAGCATCGGGTTCTGATGTGATAAGGATGGGGCTGCATGACAGTCCGTCCGTAAAGGAATCTGCACTGGCCGGAGCATATCATCCTGCTATGGGTGATATGGCAAAAACAGTTGTGATTCAAACCTTTTTCGAAATGGGTAATGATTTAGAGATTGCGCAGCAATATTTAAATACAGCATATGGTTATAAGGCATATCTGAAGAATATGCACAAAGACAAAGTAAGCATAAAAGAGGGCGCAAAGCCTGATTTTGTGCATGTAGCAAAGAAGATACTGGAGACATCGGGTGAAGATAATAAGCGGCAGCTTCAAGAACAAATCGCTGACTACGCCGAAAGACTCATCAGTCAGACCCACAACGGATAAGGTGCGTAATGCTATCTTCTCCAGCCTGTATGACAGGGTGGAGGGGGCAAAAGTGCTTGATCTTTTCTGCGGAACAGGTGCCTTCGGGCTGGAAGCTCTCAGTAGGGGCGCATCCCACTGTACATTTGTGGATATTAAGCCTGATTTCGCCAAAAAGAACTGTGAAATGGCAGAAAAAGGCACGTTTCAGTTGATAAAAGGGAAGGTTGAGAGCGTTATCGAGCGTTTTAGTGAAAAATTCGACATAGTTTTTATCGACCCGCCTTATGGAAAACTCGATCCAAAGGAGCTTCTGGAGCTTGTAAAAAAACATGAAATCCTTGCAAATGAAGGTATTTTGATATATGAAGAGAGCGTAAGGACGGCTTTTGAACTGCCTGAGGGCTTTGAGCTCGACGGTGAGAAAAAGTACGGAGATACGAAAATATACTATCTTTCGGTGATGATATGATTGCACTTTACCCGGGTACATTCGACCCGCTCACAAACGGTCATGTGGACATAGCGCTGAGAGGCGCAAAGCTCTTTGATAAAATGATAATAGCTGTGTCTGAGAACCGAAAGAAGAATACGGCATTCAGTCTTGAAGAAAGAGTGGCGATGGCGAAGGAGACCTTCAAAGGTGTGGATAACATCGAGGTTGTGCCTTTCACATGTCTGCTCATAAAATTCATGAAAAAGATGAAAGCAAACGTCGTGGTTCGCGGGCTTCGTGCCGTAAGCGACTTCGAGTACGAATTCCAGCTTGCCCTTATGAACAGAAAGATGGAGAAGGACTTCGAAACAGTTTTTCTCATGCCTAATCAGGAATATATCTTCCTTTCGTCCAGTATGGTACGTGAGGTCGCAGCCCATAAAGGGGACGTTTCAGAATTTGTCCCTACGTGTGTTAACAGGTATATAACCAATCTCTACGGCGAACCCACAAGCGTATGCTGAAAACCCTTATTTTATCCGCATCTTAACGCCTCATACTGTTGATTATTAACATCTAAGGTGATAATATAATAAATTAGGACTATTGTTCCCGCAGTACACGTGTGTGCTGTGAGACCGCGCTTCGGTTAATGAGGGATTTCATGAAAAAGAAGATACTGCTTATAGACGACAGTGTGACCATACACAGAGTGATAGACCTCTGTGTGGATAAGGAAAGGTATGATGTCAGCAAGGTTTTCTCCAGAGAAGAGGCCGTCTCAAAGCTGAAATCTGAAAAGCCTGATCTTGTTCTGCTGGATAATAAACTGGCGAACATAAAATCCAGCGAGATGGTCGCTGTGGTGCGTGAGCATTGTTCCGACTGCTGGGTGATACTCCTTGTGGGGGCTTTCGACCAGTTCGAGGAAACCCAGTGCGCAGAATCCGGAGCAAACGACTTCATCTATAAACCCTTCGACTCTGAAGCGCTCGAAGAAAAGATAGAGACTGGTCTCAGCGGTGAGCATTCCCTCGCAGCCGCAGCTGTCCCCGCCGGTGATGAAGGCGAAATAGCCGAAGACGAAATAGAGGACGAAATAGAAGAGGCCGACGAAGAGGAAGCCGAAGATATAGAGGAAACCGAGGAAGAAGAACTTTCCGACGAGGCTGTAGAGGATATCGAATTTGAAGATGACATCACAGCCGAAGATGAAGAGATAGACACAGACGAGCTAGATATGGAAGAAGAAGCCGAAGAGCTCGACGACGAAGAGATAGAACTGCCTGAGATAGATGAGGAATCCGAAGACGACGCTGAGGAAGCAGTCGAGGAAGAGCCCTCCATCGAAGACGATGTGGCAGACCTCCTCGAAGAACTGGCAGACAAGCCCGGTGAAGAGGGTGAAGATGCCGCAGCCGAAGAGGATGAAGAGGAAGAGATGGACAGCACCGCACTGCTAGACGAGCTGGCGGAGGACCCATACGAAGTGAAAGACGAAGAAGCCGAAGGGGAAGAGGAAGCCGAGCAGGACTTCTTCGCAGGGCTCGACGAAGGCGGGGATGAAACATCCGCTGAAGCCCTTCTCGAAGAGCTTGCCGATGCACCGCTTGAAATGCCTGCGGAGGAATCCATAGACGACCTCCTCGCAGAAGCGGCAATGGGCGGAGCATCAGAAGATACGGATGAAACACAGGAGAGCGGCATACCTGTCGCTGATCTGGACAATCTGTTTGAAACAGAGGCGGAAGAGGGCGAGCCCGTCATCATAGACGAAATAGACGGAGCCGAATCCGCAGATATAGAAGCTACCGCAGAAAGCCTCCTTATGGAGCTGGAAACAGCCGAAGAGGAAGAGCCCGCAGAGGAAGAATCCGTAGACGATATCCTCGCCAAAGCGGCAGAGGAATCCGAAGCCGTGGAACTGCCTGAAGAGCTTGAGGCTATGGCCGAAATAGCCGATGAAGAGTCTGACCCTTTCGCAGGGCTGACAGAGGTGGACGAAGAGAAGATCGCCGATGAAGAAGTTTCAGAAGAGGAAACATCGGAAGGGTCTGACGATATAGATGAAGATATCCAAAGCATGCTCAGTGAGATACCAAATGAGCCTGCGGCGGGTAAAAGCATAGACGAAATACTCGAGGAGGAGTCGGCAGAGGCTGAATCCGAAGAGGAAGCGGAAATTGAAGAATCTGCAGAGGATGAATTCATGGAGGAGATGGTGAAGGCGGAGCCTGAACCTGCCTCGGACGATCCTTTCGCAGGTCTCGAGGAATTTGACGAAGAGAAGGCAGAGGAAGAGCCCGCCATAGAGGACGAGGTCGAGATGCTGATCGAAGAGCCTGAGCCAGACCCTGATGTCGACGGATTTGACGAACTGCTCGACAGCATCAATGAAGACGGGACTCCCGGATATACATCCGCAGGCGACATAGACGATGCGCTGGACGAGGCTGAAGAGTGTCTGGACTGTCTGGACGACGAGCCTGTCTTCGACGATGAAGAAGACGATATTAAGCTCAGCGAAGATGCACCTGCTGAGGATACTGTGGCACAGGCAGTCAGCGAAAGCATAGACGACGATGCGCTGAGAAGCACCGTGAAGGGAATGCTCTCTGAAAGGATATCCGCTATCCTGCGTGAGGAGCTCCCCGGACTTTTGGAAAAAGCTATAAAAGAAGAGATACAGAGGCTCGTTAAGGGCGATAAATGATATTTGAGGTGAGAAGTGTCTGACAAAGGGCTTGACTATAAAAACAGCGGCGTGGACATAGACGAGGGGAACAGGTTTGTCTCCGTCATTAAAAAGACCGTAGAGTCCACATATAACGAAAACGTACTCGGAAGCATCGGCGGATTCGCCGGCTTCTTTGACATAGCATCGGCTAAGGGGATGGAGCATCCCGTGCTCGTATCGGGCACAGACGGAGTGGGTACAAAGCTGAAAGTGGCGATAGACTCCGACATACTGAACACAGTGGGCATAGACCTTGTGGCTATGTGCGTTAACGACATTATCGTCACAGGAGCAAAGCCGCTCTTCTTCCTCGACTATATGGCGACAGGAAAGCTCAGCTCTGAGAAGATGGCAAAGGTTGTGGAAGGTATAGCAGAAGGCTGTCGTCAGGCAGGATCACCGCTCGTGGGCGGAGAGACAGCAGAGATGCCCGGAATGTATTCAGGTGAGGATTTCGACCTTGCGGGATTCGCCGTGGGCATCCTTGACAAGCCGAAAGCCATTACAGGCGACCGCATTACAAAGGGCGATGTTCTCGTGGGGCTGCCGTCCAGCGGACTCCACAGCAACGGATTCTCCCTCGCCAGAAAGCTCTTTTACGATAAGCTCGGCATGAGCAACGACGACGTTCTTTATGATGATGTACAGCTCAAGCATGCGCTCCTCGCACCGACACGCATATACGTGCAGCAGGTGCTCAGCGTTATCGAAAAGGGCATAGACATCAAAGGTATGGTGCATATCACAGGCGGCGGATTTTATGACAATATCCCCCGTGTTCTCCCCGAAGGGAAGGGCGTGAAGATAAATCCTGACGCGTTCCCCACACCGGGCATATATAAATTCATCCTCGAGAGATCCGGTATCGAAGAGAAAGAGCTCTATCGTGTTTTCAACATGGGTATAGGCTACATCATGATACTGGAACAGTCTGAAGCGGAAAAATGCATGAGCCTCATAGATGATGCCTGTGTTATCGGAACCGTAACAGACAGCGGCGAAGTTGAGATCGAGGGGATAAATTGAAAAAGATAGCGGTTCTGCTCTCCGGCAGGGGGAGCAACTTCATGTCTATTAAAAAAGCTGTGGATGCAGGCGATATAAACGGCGAGATAGCAGTTGTCGTCAGCAATAAGGCGGACTCGAAAGGGCTGGAATTTGCCCGTGAGAACGGACTGGACGCACGCTTTGTAGACCCGAAGGCATTCGCAGACCGTGATGCATACGACGCAGAGCTTGTGCGGATACTTAATGAAAAGGGGACAGACCTTGTGTGCCTTGCGGGGTATATGAGGCTGATATCGCCGCTTTTCATCGAGGCTTTCCGCAACAGGATAATAAACATACACCCTGCGCTGCTCCCTTCCTTCAAAGGACTGCACGGGCAGAGGGACGCTCTGGAATACGGAGTGAGATTTGCGGGATGCACCGTCCACTTTGTGGATGAAGAGATGGACAACGGAGCCATCATCCTGCAGGCTGTTGTGCCTGTGGAGCAGACCGACACCGAAGACGAACTTTCTGCGAGGATACTTGTCGAAGAACATAGAATATACCCCGAAGCGGTAAAGCTGTTCTGTGACGACAGACTCCGCATAGAGGGCAGGAAAGTATACATAGACTGAGGTAATTGATGAGAAAAGCGGTTTTGTTTCTAACACTATTATTTATGGCGGTGTCCGCTTTCGCCGGAGGGAAATCGTTGCTGGACAATGGCGTTAAATTTATCGAGATAAACAGGGACTACACTGAGACGCTCTCAGTGGTATTTTTCGTGCGCGGCGGCACTGTGAGAGAAACAGAGGCGAAGAACGGCGTAGGCTCACTCTTCAGCTCCGTATGGGTTAAATCCAGCGACCTCATCAAACAGACAGAGTTTTACGGCGGAGGTATATACTCATCCGTCGGTACCGACTTTGTAGAGACCACGTTCTCCATTCCTGCCGAATATTTCGATAAGATGATAGACAGCTACGGCGAACTCATCCTGAATCCTAAGATAGACGAAAAGATATTCGAACATGATAAAAACCTTCAGAAAGAAGGGATAAAAGCATCTCAGGATAACCCTGATGCCAGAGCCATGAAGAGCTTTATGGCTGCGACATACAAAGGGCACCCTTACGGGATGAACTCCGAAGGGACCATCGAAAGTGTAGACACCCTGACTGTTGCGGACATGAAGTCCTACGGCAAAGAGCTACTGCAGGGTGCAAATATCACTGTGGCCGTGGCGGGTAAATACACCCCCGAACAGCTCACAAAGATCAAGGCAATATTCGCAAAACTGCCGAAGGGGAAACCCTTTGAGGCGGAATGCGGTGCAAGCGTCATAAAAGAAGATGTGAAGATAGAGGAATTCGATGAGAAACTGCAGCAGGCTAAGCTGTTCATAGGATATACCGCTCCGTCTGCATCGTCTGAAACATACCCCGCCGTGAAGCTCATCTCCGACATACTAGGCGGAGGCATGAGCAGCAGATACTTCAACGTACTGCGTAAGGATAAGGGCTATGCCTATTCCGTAGGCGCATTCTATCCTTCGAGGATATGCGCATCGAGGTACATCGCACACATAGGGCTCGCTGAGCAGAATGTTCAGGACGCTCTGGAAACCATCGAAAGGCTGAACAGAGACTTTATAAATGACCTCACCGATGCAGAGCTTGAATCCGTGCGCAACTATGTGCTCGGAAGGATACTGATAGATTCTCAGACAAATTCGAAACAGGCTTGGTATGCGTGCTTCTTTGAAAATGCAGGGCTCGGCAGCGAGTACTTTGAGAATTATATCAATGTACTTAAAGGGATAAGTGTCGATGATATCAAGAAAGCAGCCGACATCTTCAAAGGACCAAAGACAGTTTACATCCTGAAGTAGCGGAAAACACCGCCCTAGTCAGGATTTTCATGTTTTATCCCCTATACATTTCGAAACCGATTTGTTATATTGGTCGTTCCTCATAAAATTCGGGTCAGTGAAAAAACGACCTAAAGCCGGGATTTATTCGAATGGATGAAAGCAGCGTCTGGGAAGAGGTTCTGAAGAACCTGCAGGGAATACTTGAAGACAGCGAGATCAAAACATGGCTCGAGCCTCTCTCCATAGCAGAGCTCAGGGGCGATATGGTCACTCTCTCTGCACCTAATAAATTCTATAAGAAATGGGCAGACGATAAATTCCTCACACATATAAAGAAAGTCTTTAATGATAACCTCAGCATCGACGCGGATGTGACAGTTGTCGTCGGCGGTGTGAAGAAGCAGCCTTCTCAGGAAGCGTCCAAAGTGGCCGCAGGTGCATCCGCCTTTGTTCATAAGAACGGCTCCGGACTTAATAAAGACTATACATTCACAAACTTCGTGGCTGGTTCGTCCAACGAATTCTCTTTCTCCGCATGTGAGGCTGTCTCCGAAGGGCAGTTCATGCAGTATAACCCGCTCTTTATATACGGCGGTTCCGGTCTGGGTAAGACTCACCTTATGCATGCCGTGGGCAACCGCATCCTTGAAAAGTTCCCTAAGATGAAGGTTTTATACATCACGTCCGAAACTTTCACAAACGATATGATCAACTCTCTGCGTACAAGAAAGATGGAAGAATTTCAGGCGAGATACCGCACGATAGACGTTCTCCTTTTTGACGATGTTCAGTTCCTCTCGGGGAAACAGCGGAGTACCGAAGAGTTCTTCAACACTTTCAACGCTCTCTATGACAATCAGAAGCAGATAATCATCACAAGTGATAAGACCCCTGCGGAGATCCCCGACATGGAAGACAGGCTGAAGAGCCGTTTCGCATGGGGACTGATAGCGGACATCCAGCCGCCGAGCACAGAGGAAAAGACAGCGATACTTATGAAAAGGGCAGAATTCATGGGGCTTAAGCTCCCTAGTGAAGTTGCGCTCTTTATCGCCGAAAACATGCTTACTGAAAACGTGCGTGAGCTTATGGGTGCGCTTGTGCGCCTCTCTGCCTTTGCCTCCTTCCATAAAAGAGGGCTGACGATAGACCTCGCCAAAGAGGCTCTGGACAAGTTCATCGTGAAGAAAGACAGGGCGGTATCCTCCGAGGATATCATCAATGCCGTATGCAGCTACTTTAATGTGAAGATGGCTGACCTGCGCTCTAAAAAGCGTACGAAGAGCATATCCTACCCCCGTCAGATAGCCATGTATATGCTGAGGGAAAAGCTGAATATGTCTCTGCAGGAAGTCGGCTCTATTTTTGGCGGACGAGACCACTCCACAGTGCTTCACGCTGTCAATACCACAGCGTCAAAGCTGGAAGAGAGCAAAGAGGTTCAGCTGGTCATCTCCACTCTGGAGAAAGACCTCTACTCACAGTGCTAGTCAGATTATATTCAGAACAATCAGTATCAATAAAAACATAATCCACCCCACATAAAAAACGGCTCAAAACTTTCGCTCTGAGCCGTTGTAAGATATTATCCTATAAGAGTATTCTTATAATTTCCCTGCGGGATCAAGTTCTACATAGCTCTTAACAGGGTGATCCTCTGCGGGGAGCTTTTCAAGCCGGTCGCCGTTTGCTGTCAGTGCCTGTACATAAGCCACGAAAGACATAGCATAGTCGAGGTATGTGTCCACGCCGGGGCCTCTCTCTGCCTGTACTGTGCCGAATGTGGTGTATCCGTCTTTACCGCTGGCTGTGTAGGAGTTTGTGACCACTACATACATAGTGTCGTCATTGAGTGCGCTCCATATGCCTGTTGTGCGGTCTTTCACTTCGAGGTTGCTGAATCTGCTGCCGTATGCCTGTGTAGCATCTACGTCATATTTAAGGGCGTATGAATATGGGAAACCGCCGTCGGAGCCGCCCTGAGCTATCCCTTCAACAGAATCTTCGAGAACCTGCTTTATCTCTGAACCGTACATCTCTATTTCGTAAAGTGTGTTTCCGAATGGGAGGAGTGTGTATGCTGTGCCGTATGTGATGTCGCCTGCGTTCACAGTTTCACGCACACCGCCTGCGTTCTGTATACACATATCTGCTCTGTTGCTGAGGTCATAGAATGCTTTGGCTACGATAGGAGCTATCTCGGAGCCGAGGGGGAGTGTTGCGCCGTTATAAACTTTCCCCGGGACTCTGCCGAGGTATATAGTTTCAGCGGCTTCACCGATAACTTCCGCAGAGAGTGCATCCACCTGACCTGAGTAAGTGTCTACAATTGTGGATATAGACTGGTCTACGTCTGCTTCGGGGATGACAGATATGTTGCCGTTGCCTGCGATGATGGCGAGGATAGATGCTTTGACATCGTCTGATACGGCAGCCTTTGCGAGGGATGTTGCGTCTGCCTGCTCAAAGTCGTCTGAAATGATGAGGTGTGCGTCACCCGAACATGATGCAACTGCATCGCCGTCGAATGTGACGTTCAGCTCGCCCACTGCCTTGCCGTATTCCCATGCCTGTACGATACATACATCGTCGCCGTCTGCGTTCAGAGCCATAGTAGGATAGTCGCCTGATGATGAGAGACCGACATAGTCGAAGTCGCCGAGGAGAGTGTGTGAATCGCCGTCTACTATAACGTCGATGTCAGTTACCTGAGCTGCCATAGCCTGTACGTTAGTGTATCCGTAGTGGCTGAGTACGACGATCTTCTGTACGCCGAGGTTTTTGAGCTCGTTCACAGTGTTCTGCAGAGCTGTTGACTCGTCTAGGAAGGTTATCTCGTCGCTCGGGCTGGATGAATCCTTTGTCTTTCCTGAGATAGTGATTCCTATGATGCCTATCTTCTGGTCGTTTACGGTTTTAATGATGTAAGGGTTGAATTTACCATAGAGAGTGTTGCCCATTGTGGGGATCACATTCGCACTGATAAATGGAGCGTCAACTATGTCTATATAGCTGCTGAGGAAATCGTCGCCGTCGTCGAACTCGTGGTTTCCTATTGTGATAGCGTCGAAATCCATAGCATTGAGAACATCTGCGTCGGCTTCACCGTCGAAGAGTGTATAGTAGAGTGTCCCTTGTACTGTATCTCCTGCGTGGAGGAGCAGAGTATTTTCGTCTCTGAGAGAATCGATGAGAGCAGCGGCTCTCGCCATTCCGCCCATTGTCACTTCTGTTTCGACACCGTCAAATGAGAGCTTCTCAGTGTCGCCCTCGATGTGAGAGTGAGAGTCGTTCATATGCAGTATCTTTACCTGTACCGGTGTGTCGGAGCTGCTGCTTCCGCTTCCGCCGCCACATGCAGAGATCATTGCTGTCATTGCGAATATGATCGCAACTGCGAGTGCTTTTCTTATAGTAAACACAAATCGCCTCCTGAAAAATAATACTGTGATTCTATTTGGTGCTTTTGCGGAATTGATGAGCTAATGTTCAGGAGAATGAAAATGAAAATTAATAAAAATGTTATTTGTTAATGCTTTGTTAGGAATGTGAAAATATATGCAAAAAGACCCGACTCAGATGAGTCGGGCCCTTGGTATATCATTTGTGTCGCTTAAGCCATACAGCGTATGGCGCATAAGCGGGGGAGCACAGGTGCTCCGCTTAGAATATAAATGTTTCGGAAGAGAGACGCTCGTCGATTATCTTCGCGATACGCTCTTCTTCAGCTACGGAATCAGCCACGAATGTTGCGCTGAAACGGAGAAAGTTGCCCGCATCGTCCCATGGCACTGATGATATCAGCTTCTCACGGATGAGATAGTCACAGAACTGCTCGCCTGACTCAAACTTGCGTCCTGAAGCTGTTGCTTTCGGGATGCCGAAGTAGAGGTAGAAAGAACCCTTTGGCTCGTCCACTGTGAAGCCGTGCTTGCGGAGGACATTAGCCAGCATGTTCAGTCTGCGGCTGTATTTCTTTTTAGTAGGCTCGATCAGCTCAGGATGCTCAAGACAGTAACAGGCTGCCTTTTGTATCGGGATGAACTGGCCTGAGTCGTTGTTGTCTTTAACAGTGGCGAAAGCCTGAACAAGGTGCGGGTTACCGCATACGAAACCGATTCTCCAGCCTGTCATGTTGAAGGATTTGGAGAGGGAGTGTATCTCGATACCTACTTCCATAGCGCCCTCAACAGAGAGGAAGGAAATAGGGTCTTCGCCGTATGTGAGCTCTATGTATGCAGCGTCGGAGACAACTGCTATGTCGTATTTCTTAGCGAAAGCGACAACCTTCTCATAGAATTCCTTCGGAGCGAGTACGCCCGTAGGGTTGTTAGGATAGTTCAGGTAGAGGAACTTTGCACGTTTGCATATGTCCTCAGGGATGCTGTCGAGGTCAGGGAGGAAGTTGTTCTCTTTCAGAAGAGAGATGTTGTAAACCTCACCGCCGAGATACTTTGTAGTTGTTCCGGAAACAGGATATCCGGGAACAGTCATAAGAGCCACATCGCCGGGGTTGATAAGGGCGATAGGGAAGAGGGCGAGGGCAGGCTTAGAGCCGATACAGTGGTTTATCTGTGTGGCAGGGTCCATCTCAACGCCGAATCTCTTTTTCATATATCCTGCAGCAGCGGCTTTGAACTCATCGATACCGTTGTCTGCGTAGAATCTGTTCTCACGTTTTTCTGCTTCTATCTGAAGTACTTTTACTACATCAGGGTGAGCCATAGCATCAGGTTCGCCTACACCCATGTCGATGAGCTCCATATCAGGGTTCTCCTTCATGGCTGCTCTTTTTGCTCTTTTGATCTTTTCGAATTTGTAGATGGTTGTGTCTTTACCAAACATCTTACCGCCGAGTCTCTCGGATATTAAATTTTCCATAAAAAGGCTCATTGTTTATCTCTCCCGAAATTATTACCGTCTTCGCAAACGTCGCAGTCGCTGCATACGTCTGCCTTGCACGGTTCGATATAAATATTAACATCAGCGTTTTCAAGGCTGTTTTTAATTCTGTTTTCGATGTCCACACGCAGGGTGTTCGCATCGTCCAGGCTCATGCCGTTCCACAGGACAAGGTGCATGTCGATGAAGCTCTTGTTCCCCGCTTTTCTCGTGCGGAGCTTGTGCACCTCGACAATCTCGTGGCTGTGGCTCTTTATTATGTCCTCCACCTGTGCCAGCTCTTCGTCGGGGATAACCTCGTCGAGGAGGTCTTTTGTCACGGCGAAGTTCAGCTTCAGCGCAGAGAATATAATGTATATGGCGATAAGGGCACTCACCAGAGAGTCTATCAGGTGGTGTCCTGTATATTTAATCACTACAAGGGCAATGAGTACACCGCCGTTGGTCAGAAGGTCTACCTCGTAATGCAGTGCGTCCGCTTCGAGCACCTGCGACCTTTCCCTCTTTGCCACACGTTTCAGGAAGGTGACAAGGAAGAATGTCGCCGTCATTGAGAACAGCATCACCCATATATTTACGCCCAGATGCGTTATTACCGCATGCTCCTCTGCGTTTGTGTATGCCTTGTAAAAGATATACACCCCTGAAAAGAGAATGAGGAAAGACTGAATCTGTGCTGCCAGCGGTTCAAACTTCGCATGGCCGTACGGGTGTTTTTCGTCCGGCGGCTGCTCCGCCACTTTAACGGCAAAGTAGTTTATGCTGGATGAAACAATGTCCAGTATAGAGTCGAAAGCAGATGATAATACCGCAAGGGAGCCTGTCCATATGCCTATGGTGGCTTTCGACAGCGCAAGGATGGTCGCTGTGGCTATTGAGACTTTGGTTGCGGTGAGTTTTGTTACTCCGATGGCTCCTGCTCCTCTTTCGGCTCTTTGCCGTAGAAATTAAACCACACGCTGAAGAGTCCTATCAGCGAGATTACAAGTATAATTGGAGGTTCAGAAAAAATAAATATAAAAATAATCGCCTTTATCATAGGGATCACACGGAACTTGTTCATCCAGAAGAGGATGATGTCGAACCCCTGAAATGCATAAAGGACTATGAACATCATGGCGATGTTAACACCGACAAAACGTCCGTAGAAGAAAGGGGTGAAGATGAGAGCGAAGCCCGCTATGAGTATCCAGACGAAATTGTCTGGCAGGCGGAATCTCTCAGTTTGTATCTTTTTTATCTTTGCAAACAGTCTGAGGGAGATGAACGCCGCAAAGACCGTGTACATGTAGTTGAAAGCAGGGAATATCAGCACAACGGATAGGGCTGCATCAGCCTTGTTTGCCTCTATCTGTGCAAAGTATGGGGACTGAGTCATCGGTGCGTTTGCCTCTTTGGCTGCGTTGATGAAGGTGTTCAGAGCGTTTGTGGTGAACTCCACAAGCCCCGCCCTGTATGTCGGGATGCCGTATATGATGCCGAATGTCACTATGAAAGAGACAAAAGCAGCACCCACGGCAGGGAGCCACGATGTCGACATATTGTTCCTCAGGGTGTATCTGATGAAGAAAGCCGAGAACAGTGGAGAAATGACAAAGAACCCCGCAAGGACATGGTTAAACACCGCAAGGGCAACGATCAATACCACAAGCATAGCGTCATACTGTATCGTGCGTTTCCCGTGCGAGAGGTATAAGAGGAGCACAAGGGGACTGAACACGGCAGAAACTATCCCCACCTGGGGCATAATAGCGTTCGCTGCGAAAAGTATAACTGCTATCAAAGGGTATAAAGCTATATGCATGGTATTTTTCATTATAAAAAAAGGGGAGTTTAAACTCCCCTTCGTTGTTTTGTTACTTACTTTGTAAGGCTGAACGGAAGAAGAGCTATTATTCTTGCCGTCTTAACTGCTACTGCAAGCTGACGCTGGTGCTTTGCACATGTTCCTGTCAGTCTGCGAGGCATTATTTTTCCGCGCTCAGTAACGAATTGTCTGAGCAGTTTTACATCTTTGTAGTCGATATCTATAGTTTCTGTGCAGAATCTACATACTTTTCTGCGCTGAAATCTGCGTTTTACAACAGCCATCAAATCCTCCTAGAATGGTATGTCATCTTCGTCGATAGTATTATCGGAAGGTTCATTACTGTAGGAGCTTCCGTAACTTCCGCCGCCTTCCTCGCCTCTGCGGGAAACGAACTGGATGTTTTCAGCAACCACCTCATGCTTGCTCCTTTTCTGACCTTCCTGTTCCCAGGTATTGTATGAAAGCCTGCCTTCGATAAGTATCGGCATGCCTTTTGTGACATATTCGCCGCACATCTCGGCTGTTCTGCCGAAAGTGACTATATCGATGAAGCAGGTTTCTTCTTTGTCTCTAGTTTTTCTGTTTACCGCAAGGCCGAATTTCGCAACAGGGAGATCACGTCCGGGTACGTAGCGCACCTCTGGATTCCTTGTGACATTGCCGAGCAGCATAACTTTATTGAGAAAACCCATAAGATACTCCTAGAGAAGAGAATTACTCAGCGGACTTTTCAGCCTCTTCTTCTTTTGCTTCAGCTGCGGGAGCCTCAGGAGCCTCTGGTGCTTCTGGTGTCTCCTCAGTTGTTTCAGATTGCTCTGCTTCTTCTCTCGGCTTTCTAGGGCCGCCAGGTTTTTTGCCGTAGCGTTTAGGGCCGGAAGTGTCTCTCTTAGGGTTCAGTTTGAATTTCTTCTCGTCGATGCATACCAGAACGAATCTGAGGATGTTCTCGTTGTAACGGAATCTCATAGTAAGTTCTTTGTGGTATTCTGTGTCAGCTTCGAACTGAATGAGAAAGTATACGCCTTCACGGAAGTTTTCAATGTCATATGCCATTGTCTGCTTGCCCCAAGGCTCTACTTTAAGGATCTTACCGCCGTTCTGCTCTATGTTGTTTTTGTAGAACTCAAGCTCTTTGTCGAGTTCCTCTTGCTGCAGATCAGGACGGACGATGAATACGGTTTCGTAAGTGTTCATTTTTCCTCCTTTATGGTCTTACGCAGTTACGTACCTATATTTGCACGCAACAAAGGTGGTCGGACTTTATAACAGTTGAGTTTCAGGATGTCAACAACTTAAAATGTGATAAACATACGTGTGCTATTCATATATTATGTTACAATCAATTTATTTTTCTAAAGAGGTTTATTATGAACGAGGTCGAACAGGCTGAAGTTTCCGTTCAGTCTCAGGTGTTTAATTTCGAATTTAAGGGGAAGGGCGGGGAGTATTTCAAGATATGGACGGTGAATATACTGCTCAGCATCATAACATTGGGGATATATTCCGCATGGGCAAAGGTACGCAGGAAACGCTATTTCTACGGCTCGGTCAGGCTCGACGGTTCGGGCTTCGAGTATACGGCAGACCCGAAGAAGATATTGAAGGGGCGTCTGATAGTCTTTACGATGTATTTCCTCTGGCTGGTGATATCCTCTGCGATACCCGCCATCGGTACTCTTATATTTATCGTGTTTTCATTTATAATGCCTGTGATAATAAACCGTGCTCTCAGGTTCAACGCTTATAACTCCAGCTATCGTAACGTACGCTTCGGCTATGCCGCCGAATACTGGGAGACATTCATCAACTTTATCGTTTTCGGTTTTCTTTCGGGTATCACTGCGGGGCTTCTTTACCCCCTTTATATACATGTGATGAAGAAACATATAATAGAGCACAGCAGATTCGGCACAAAGCAGTTCGGCTATTCGGGAAAGGTCGGGGATATGTACATTATATTCCTTAAGACCATCGGGGTTGCTCTGCTCCTTGTGGCTTTCGTGTTTGCAGTCGGCTTCATCATCGGCTTTGTGGGGCTGATGCCCGTGTATGCGGGCGGGCAGTTCGTCATGACCCTGTCTATTATATTGTCTATACCTATTGTCTTGGGATATCTGCGTGCGTCTCAGTTCAACTATGTCTTCAGCAATGTATCCATATCCGGATGCGAGCTGAAAAGCTATATGCAGCCGAAGAAGTATGTGTGGATATCCGTCACTAACTATATAGCGACCATCCTGACCATCGGTTCTTTCATCCCTTTCGCCGTCGTCAGGACCATGAAGTACAGGTATGAACACATGAAGTTCTTCGTGCGTGGCGACATGGGCGGATTTGTCGCTGCGGAAACAGAAAATATAGGAGCATTCGGCGAAGAGTTCGACGACTTCTTCGATATAGATTTTGGATTATGATGCAGTTCGAAGCTAAATATTATAACGGCAGATATGCCGGGTCGGAAACAGTGACGGTCAGCCTCGTAGGAGACAAGCTCTCCGTCAGGCGAGGTGAAGAGGTGCTCGAGGAGTATCCATTCGCCGCCGTGAAGATAAAGGACAGGATAGGCGATCTACCCAGACACATGACATTCCCCAGCGGCGGATCCTGTGAAACATCGGATAACGATGCCGTGGACGCCTTGATGGAGTTCATGGGTACGGGGAAGACTGCCCGCATGGTGCATAAGCTGGAGATGAAGAAACGTTATGTCATCTTCGCCTCTGTCTTTACCGTTGCATTTGTGCTCGGGATGTTCTTTTACGGTGTGCCCATGCTGGCGAAGGGGGTTGCATTTGCTCTCCCCGTTGAGACAAACATCCGGCTGGGCACCAGCACTCTCAGCGCACTGGATAAGCATTTGTTTTCCGAAAGCACCCTCAGCGAAGAGGTCAAACGGCGTCTGATGGGCAGGTTTAACAAGCTGCTCGATGATATGCCGAAAGGCTTCGGATACAGGATGGTTTTCAGATCGGGCGGGAGAATAGGCGCAAATGCAATGGCGCTGCCCAACGGGACGGTCATATTCACCGATGAGCTGATAAACCTTGCGGAGAACGACGAAGAGATAGTGTCTGTCATGGCACACGAGCTGGGGCATGTGGCACAGAGACACGGCATAAGGACGCTCCTTCAGCATTCGTTCATGTCTGCCGTGGCGATAGCAGTCACAGGAGACGTGTCTTCTCTGACGGTGGGCATACCGACGTTCCTCGTGGAGTCCAAATACTCCCGTGAATTCGAGCGCGAGGCAGACAAATTCGCCATAAAGATGTTGATAAAACACGATATTCCTGTTAAGCATTTCGCAGATATGCTGGACCGACTGACCGAGGGGAGGGGGAAAGATGGCAAAGTGTTTACATACCTTTCCAGTCACCCTGCGCCAGCGGAGCGTATAAAAATGATAAGAGAAGCAGAAGTTGAGTAACATTGAAAAAACAATAGAACTAAATGTTGAAACCGGAGGGCCCCGTCTGGATGCTTTTATAGCGGAGAATTCAGACATCAGCCGCTCTTTTGCGGAGCGCCTCGTCACGGACGGATGCGTAAAGGTGAACGGTGTATTAAAACCGAAAAAGTATAAATTGAAGGACGGCGACCATATATATATAGAGGTTCCGAGAGAGGAAATTCCCGAGCTTACACCGGTGAAAATGGACATAGATATCATATACGATTGTGACGACTATGCCGTGATAGACAAGCCTGCAGGCGTTACGGTGCACCCCGCACCCGGGCACGCAGAGGACACAGTGGTGAACGCAATGCTCGCCGAATTTGATATTACGGACGATAACGATCTCAGACCGGGGATTGTTCACCGTCTGGATAAGGATACATCAGGACTTATGATCATCGCCAAGAACAGACGCGCCCGCGAGATTCTTGCAAAGGTCTTTGCTGACAGAGAGATAGATAAACGATACCTCGCCGTCTGCTGGGGCAATCCGAAGGAGGATCACTTCTTCATAGACGAGCCGATTGGCAGACATAAGAAAGACAGAAAGAAGATGTGCGTGCGTGAAGACGGACGCAATGCCAGAAGTGAAATACGTGTTCTAAAACGCGGTTCGTCTGTTTTTCTTGCTGAAATCCGCATTTATACTGGACGAACACATCAGATAAGAGTACATATGTCAAATGCGGGCTATCCGCTGGCGGGGGATGAAGTTTATGGCAGCAGGCTGTCGTTGAAAATGCCTATAAATAGGCAGGCTCTGCATTCAGTAAAGCTATCATTTACAGACCCGTTCACAAAGGAATCAGTGGCTTTCGAGGCACCGATACCATCAGATATGAGGGAACTTATAAAAAGACTGAAATTATAGTATTTTTTGAACGTCTGCTTATTTAAATTCTTTGTGAAATCAGGGTGTGAGAAACGGAAAAGTTTTAATCCTAAAACGATGTTTCTTGTTGACACCCTTGCTGTGTTCGTGATAGATACTGCATACTGTATACAAAATACAGAGGTGATGTATGAGTGGATATTTGCCTATAGTGCTATTTCTTTTAGTGGCGTCTACACTCGGTATAATAGTAATGTTTGCCGGTGCTATTATTCGCCCGAAGAAATATGAAAAAATCAAGTTTAGTGTTTATGAGTGCGGTATGCCGCCACTCGACGAGAACAGAAAGCGTATGAATGTTAGATTCTACATTATCGCTATGCTGTTTGTGATCTTTGACGTGGAGACAGTGTTCCTGTTTCCGTGGGCCGTCGCGTTTGACATGATCGGCCTTTTTGGACTTATCGAGATGATTCTATTTCTCGTGATACTTGTCTTCGGCTATTTTTATGCTTGGCAGAAAGGAGCGTTAGAATGGGCTTAATTGACGGTAAATTACCAGACAATGTATTGACTACGACAGTTGATAACGTAATCAACTATTGTAGGAAATCATCCTTGTGGCCGGTGACCTTTGGTCTTGCCTGCTGCGCGATCGAAATGATGGCTACCGGTGCTGCGAAGTATGACCTCGACAGAATGGGTATCATATTCCGTGCTACACCGAGACAGGCCGACGTTATGATCGTCGCTGGTACGGTTACAAGAAAGATGGCTCCTATCGTTCGCAAAGTTTACCTGCAAATGCCGGAGCCAAAGTGGGTTATCGCTATGGGTAGCTGTGCTACATCAGGCGGTATCTATAACACATACTCTACAGTTCAGGGTGTGGACGAAGTAATTCCTGTGGATTTTTATATTCCGGGATGTCCTCCAAGACCAGAAGCACTGTTAGATGCAATAGTAGCTCTTCAGTCTAAGATCATGACTGAAAAAGTTCTTAGGAAATAAGGAGTAATACTATGACATTCGAACAGCTTACTGAAAAACTGTCTGCACAGTTCCCTGAAAAGCTTAACTGCTACACAGAGTTCAAGTGTAATTTTATCAAAGTGAAGGACGTTGCTGATTACAAAGAGGTACTTACAGCTCTTCGTGACGAATACTCCTTCAAATATATGGTCGATGTCGTTGCGACTCACTGGCCTAAGAGACGTGAGAAGTTTGAAGTAACAAACAATCTCTTCTCTATTGAGAACAAACTCAGGGTTTTTGTGAAGCTTGCAAGTGAAGACAATAAGTTCCCGACCATCACTGACACCTGGATAGGTGCTAACCTGATGGAAAGAGAACAATACGACCTTGTCGGTGTTATATTCGAAGGACATCCGGACCTCAGAAGAATACTTCTGCCTGAGTTCTTTGAAGGACACCCTCTCAGAAAAGACTTTCCGCTTAAGGAGAGAACCTGGTTCAACAATGCTGACGAACAGGGTCTCGGACTTAAGTTTACAAGGTAGGGGCGGAAATATGAGTAGAATGGAAAACGTATCAGAAGTATTAACCGTAAACATGGGGCCTCAGCACCCCAGTACACACGGTGTTTTGCGACTTGTTGTAGACCTTGACGGTGAAACAATCGTCAATGTTGACCCTGACGTAGGCTTTCTGCACAGAGGAACTGAAAAACTGGCTGAGAACAGAACTTATCACCAGACTATTCCACTGACAGATAGACTCGACTACTTATCACCTCTTTCTAATAACCTTGGATATTGTCTCGCTGTTGAAAGATTCTTTGACGTTAAAATCCCAGAGAGAGCGGAGTACCTCCGTGTTATCCTCGCAGAGATGTCTAGACTGGTTTCCCACTTAGTTTGGATTGCTACACACGCACTCGATATTGGTGCTATGACTGTTTTCCTTTATGCTTTCCGTGAGCGTGAAGAACTCCTCGATCTTTTCGAGAAGGGAACAGGTCAGCGTATGACATCTTCATGGATGAGAATCGGCGGTGTCAGAGAAGATATGCCGGAAGATTTCTACACAGAACTTGCGGACTTCGTCAGCAGATTTGAAACATGTGTTGATACATATGAGAACCTTCTTACTACAAACAGAATCTGGATGGGACGTACCATCGGCATCGGTAACCTCACAGGTGAAGAGGCTATGGCTTACGGTACATCAGGACCTATCATGAGAGGCTCCGGCGTGGACTTCGACCTCAGAAGAGACGAGCCATACGGAATCTATGATAGATTCGAATGGGAAGTACCTGTTGAGCAGGAAGGCGATACATACGCTAGATATAAAGTCAGAATGAAAGAGATGCGCGTATCTAACAGCATCATCAGACAAGCTCTTGAGCAGATACCTGCTGAAGGCGGCGTGATGACAGAAGACCCTCGTGTCGCTATGCCTTCACACGAAGATGTTTACGAGCGCATGGAATCTCTTATCAGAAGATTCTACATAGTTTCCAAAGGTTTCCGTCCACCTAAAGGTGAGACATACCAGGGTATCGAAGCTACAAAAGGTGAGCTTGGATTCTACCTGATCAGTGAAGGGGAAGAAAGACCTTACAGAATGAAGATCAGATCCCCCTCATTCGTAAACCTTGGCGTTCTCAACAAAATGGCTAAAGGCCACATGCTGGCTGACCTTGTTGCTATCATCGGTACAAACGACGTTGTACTCGGTGAGATTGACAGGTAAGGGGAAGCAGAAATGGCAGAGAATGAAGTAGTAGAACAAGAAGAAACTCAAGAATTCGATCCCGCTATGTGCGACGAGATCTGTGAGAAGTACAAAGACTGGCCTGGAGCAACAATACCTGTTCTTCAGCAGACTCAGGACGCTTACGGTTTTCTCTTCCCGGAGCTGGTTGAAAGAATTGCTGACAATATGAATATGTCTCCTCACACTATTTACGGTGTGATCACCTTCTACGCACAGTTCTATACAAAACCTCGTGGTAAATACATCATCAGGGTTTGCAGAGGAACTGCTTGTCACGTTCAGGGTTCCGGACGTATTTCAGAGATTGTCGGCGAAGAGTTTAAAATTGCTAACGGTGAAACAAGTGCTGACCTCCTTTTCACACTTGAAGAGGTTTCATGCATCGGTGCATGCGGTATGGCTCCCGTTATCATGATTAACAATAAAACATACGGTAACCTTAAGCCTGAAGATGCCAGAAAGATCTTTAAGGATTATGCGGCAAATCTTCCGGAAGCATAGGGGCAGGTTATGAACGATTATAAAACAGATCACGTTGAAGTTCACGTCTGTATGGGTACCGCTGGGGTGGCATCAGGCGCGAAAGAGGTCATGGAGGCTCTCGACGCTGAGTTCGAGAAGCATGGTCTCAAAAACGCTGAATCTAAAGAAAGAAACTGTGAAGCTAAGCAGACAGGATGCAGGGGTCTTTGTGCCCGTGACGTTCTTATAGACGTCTACATTCCTGGCGCTGAAAAAGGCATCACTTACGAGCACGTTACTGCTGAGATGGTTCCTACTATTGTAGAAGAGCACATCGTCGGCGGCAATGTTGTTGAAAAGTGGGCTGCCAAAGCTGACTACTTCCAGTTCTACGATAAACAAAAGCGTTATGTTCTTCATGACTGCGGTCGCGTAGACCCGGAAAGCCTTGAGGACTATGTGAAGCACGGCGGCTACGAAGCCATCAAAAAAGCTCTCACAATGAAGCCTGAGGATGTCATCGAAGAAGTTAAAAAGTCCGGTCTCCGCGGTCGTGGGGGCGGTGGTTTCCCTACAGGTCTTAAATGGACATTCTGTAGAGGAAGCAAAACTGAAGATCACAAATACCTTATCTGTAATGCGGATGAGGGTGACCCGGGAGCGTTCATGGACCGTTCCATCATCGAGGGTAACCCGCACGCCGTTATCGAAGGTATGCTTATTGCAGGTTATGCAATCGGCTGTGATGAAGGCTACATCTACTGCCGTGCGGAATATCCGCTGGCAATTGAAAGAGTTATAAAAGCTATCGCAGATGCAGAAGCTGCCGGGTATCTCGGCAAGCACGTATTCGGTACAGAATACAACTTCAAACTTAAGCTGAAGGCCGGTGCCGGTGCTTTCGTTTGTGGTGAAGAGACAGCTCTTATTGCATCTATCGAAGGCGAAAGAGGAATGCCAAGACCAAGACCTCCTTTCCCTGCTGTTAGAGGACTCTGGCAGAAACCATCCAACGTTAACAACGTTGAGACTTTTGCTAACCTCCCTAACATCGTACTTAAGGGATCTGAGTGGTATGCAAACATCGGTACTGAAAAATCAAAAGGTACAAAGATCTTTGCTCTTTCAGGAAAGATTAAATCTTCCGGTCTTGTGGAAGTTCCTATGGGTATTACTGTACGCGAGCTCATCTTTGACGTTGGCGGCGGTATCCCTAAAAAGAGAAAGTTCAAGGCTGTTCAGCTCGGCGGACCATCCGGCGGATGTCTTACACCTGACCACCTTGAAACACCAATCGACTACGACTCACTTATCCAGGCTGGAGCTATGATGGGATCCGGCGGTGTGGTTGTAATGGATGAGACTAACTGCATGGTTAACGTTGCACAGTTCTTCCTTACATTCACACAGAGAGAGTCCTGTGGTAAATGTATACCATGTCGAATCGGAACTAAGACAATGCTTGATATCCTGGACAGAATCACAACCGGTAAAGGACGCGCAGAAGATATCGATCTGCTCCTTCAGCTCGGTGAGGATATTAAGACAGCTTCTCTCTGCGGTCTCGGACAAACAGCTCCGAACCCGGTACTTACGACAATCAAATACTTCAGACATGAATATGAAGCTCATATTTTTGATAAGAAGTGTCCTGCAAGGGAATGTGCAGAGCTCATCGAGTTTGTTGTTGTCGACGAGAGATGTAAAAAATGCGGTCTCTGTAAAAAGGCTTGCCCTGTTGATGCTATCACATGGGAGAAAGGTACTTATGCAGTTATCGACAATGAAAAATGCGTTAAGTGTCGCGAGTGTATCGTGAACTGTCCATTTAACGCGATAGATTAGGACCGAGGAGAATTTCAGTATGCTTACTGTAAAAATAAACGGAAAAGAGGTTGAGGTTCCAGCGGGAACTACGATACTCGATGCCGCAAAAGAGGCCGGGGTTCACATTCCAGTGCTTTGTCACGACTCCAGGCTTAATCCTTTCGGTGCTTGCAGGGTTTGTCTTGTTGAGCAGGTCGGTATGCCAAAGCTTCAGGCCGCTTGTACAACACCTGTAACCGATAAAATGGAAATCGTTACCGAATCTGAGAAGCTCTCCAGAGTACGTAAGACAGCTATCGAGCTGCTTCTTATCAACCACCCGCTTGACTGTCCTGTTTGTGACAAAGGCGGCGAGTGTACTCTGCAAGACCTTACTTATGAAGTCGGTGTTACAAAAGTTCGTTTCGACGCTGTTCCTAACGATACACCTGTTGACCACACAAACCCTTTCATCGAGAGGGACATCGACAGATGTGTACTTTGCGGACGCTGCGTACGTATATGTGACGAGGTTGTAAACGTTGAGGCTATTTCATTCCTTAACAGAGGTACAGATACTATCATCGGTACTTCATTCGAGCAGCCTTGGAACTGTGAATACTGCGGTCAGTGTATCAGCGTATGTCCGGTCGGCTCACTTAACAACAGAGTGTACCTGTTCAAAAACAGACCATGGAACCTCGAAAGTGAAAAGACTGTCTGCGGTCTCTGCTCTTGCGGATGTACTGTCAGCATAGACTACGAAGGAAACGAAGTATTCCGTATGAATGAAATGCCTGAAGAAGGCGTTAACCACGGATACATGTGTGCTAAGGGACGTTTCGGTTTCGACTTTATGAACAGCGTAAAGCGTGAAACTGAGGCTCAGGTTAAAGTAAGCGGCGAAGCTAAAAAAGTTTCTATAGACGAAGCTGTCGAGTACGCTGCCGAAAAACTTAAAGCAGCTGCTAAGGATAGTGTTGCTGTTGTTGTTTCACCTAGACTTACAAACGAGGAAGCATTCCTCGCTACTAAGCTCGCAGGCGTTATCGGCACAGGCAGCATCTACTCCACAGAGACAGACGCTATCAACCCTGAGGCAACATACGCAGATGTAGAGGGCTCCGATGCAGTCGCAGTTCTTAACATCAACGTTACAGAATCCAATCCAATTCTTGGTCTCGCAGTAAGAGTTGCGGCTAGAAAAGGTGAGGCTCCTCTCACAGTTTTCTACCCTAGCTTCACTGCTCTCAGAAGAGTCGCTACAAAATTTGTAACAGGCAACCCTGAAGAGCTTCACGGCGAGATGGAGAAATTCTGTGCTGCTGTCGGCGGTGCGGAGAATGAATACGCAGCAGAGGCTAAGGCGCTTGTAAACGCTGAGAGACCTGTTGTTGTCTTCGATCCGTACAACGAAGCAGACACTTATATTGCACAGGCCATCAAAAAGGCTTGTGATAAGATCAAGCTGGTCCCTGCTAAGTCTAAGAACAACTCTGTTGGTATCGTAGATATGGGATGCGCAGCTAAATCTCCTGCTGAATTCGCTGCAGGTGTTGAATCCGGAAAGATCAAAAATGTGATCTGCCTCGGAGAAAACATCCTCACCAGAACAGGCTGGAGCAAGCTCGCAGGCGCATTTGCGAAACTTGATCTGCTTATGGTTACCGATCCTTTCATGAGCGAAACAGCTAAAGCAGCGAGCGTTTACGTTCCTGTTGCTACATTTGCCGAGAAGAGCGGTTCCTTCACTAACCTTGAGGGAAGAGTTCAGCTCGTAAGCAAGGCTGTTGACAAAGGCGTACCTTCAGATGCTGAAGTTATTGCTAAGCTCGCTAAGGCTCTCGGTGCAGAGCTTCCTACAGACGCTTATGCTGTAAGAGGTCTCATTGAAAAAGAGGTGAAACTTTACTCCGGTGTCGAGTGGGACGGCGGTACTGTAGCCTATCCATCAGTTTTCAAAGCTGATGCTGAGAAGGTCGCAGCCACAGCCAAAGGCAACGGCAAGTTCTACCTTTATCCCGCTAGCCTCAGGCTGCATTCAGGTTCTTATACAAGATGGTCACCTGACCTCGCTAAGGTGTATGGCTCTCCGAAGCTCACACTCGGCGTGGACGATGCGAAAGCTCTCGGACTTAACA
This sequence comes from Deferribacterales bacterium, assembly GCA_050253075.1. GTDB lineage: Bacteria > Chrysiogenota > Deferribacteres > Deferribacterales > Geovibrionaceae > Denitrovibrio. Next base: position 215,293 of record JBFWJS010000001.1, on the reverse strand, counting down.
ACGGCGACACAGCCAAAGTTAAAGGCGACGGCTTCTCCGGTGAGTTTGTTGTTGAGATAGATAAGCAAATGACAAAGGGTTGTGTAACACTCCCTGAGGATTTTGTTTCGACAGCCGATATCTTCTCACTCGGAAGATATCTGAAAGCGGAAATAAGTAAGTAATGAAAGTTATAGATAAGAGGTAGGGGAATGGTACTCGCGATTGTCTTCACACTAATCAAGATACTGATTATAGTTGTGTGCACGCTTACCGGTGTTGCCTATATGACCTATGCTGAAAGAAAGGTTATCGGTCATATGCAGGTACGTCTCGGTCCATCGCACACAGGTCCTAAAGGACTTCTGCAGCCCTTAGCCGACGGTCTGAAACTCTTTGCTAAAGAAGATATGACACCAGATATGGTTGATAAACCTGTATTCTATGTCGCACCTTTTCTTGGCATGGTTCCGGGTCTTGCCGGCTTCGCGGTTATACCTTTTGCTGATGAGATGACTCTCTTCGGCATGCAGGTTCAGCCTTATGTAGCTGATATCAATGTCGGACTTCTTTACCTGCTGGCACTCTCTTCTGTGGGTGTCTACGGTATCATTATGTCCGGTTGGGCTTCTAACTCGAAGTATTCCACACTTGGTTCTCTTCGTTCTACAGCTCAGGTTATCAGTTATGAAACAGCTCTGGGACTCTCACTCATCGGTCCTGTCCTTCTTGCTGGCTCACTCAGCCTCAAGAGCATCGTTGATGCACAGGCCGGTATGTGGTACATCGTTCCACAGATTGTTGCATTTGTAATATTTACTATCTCAGCCGTTGCTGAGACAAACAGAGCTCCGTTTGACCTTGCGGAAGCAGAGACAGAGATTGTCTCCGGTTTCCACACTGAGTATTCATCTATGAGGTTTGCAATGTTCTTCCTCGGCGAATACGCAAACATGTGGGTCATCTCTGCTATATGTGCAGTTATGTTCCTCGGCGGTTACAACGGTCCTCTTCTTCCACCGCTCGCTTGGATGCTCATTAAGATGCTTGCATTCATGTTCTTCTATCTGTGGCTGAGAGCTACGCTCCCACGACTCAGATACGATCAGCTTATGAGCCTTGGATGGAAAATACTTATTCCTATCGCACTCTGCAACCTGCTTGTAACAAGTATTGTTGTATACGCGGTAAGGAATTAAGGGGTGATGAAAATGAGAAAGAACGTATTTGAAACACTTTTCTTTACTGAAATCCTCAAGGGTCTCAGCATTACCCTGAAGCACATGTTTACAAAACCTGTGACTTACAAATACCCCTATGAAGCTACTCCTATACAGGATAGATTCAGAGGTGTTCAGTATATAAAGACACACGCTGACGGCAGCACAAAGTGTGTGGGTTGTTACCTCTGCCAGAAGGTTTGCCCTTCAGAGTGTATCCACATCGAAACTGACTGCGGTCCAAACGGCGAGAGACTTATCAGAAAGTACGAGCTCGACCTTTCCAGATGTATCTATTGCGGATACTGCGAAGAGGTCTGCCCTGTTGACGCCATCCACATGGGATGGGAGTGGAACATAGTTGACTCCACAAGAGACAACTATGTCATCAACATGAAGACACTTTCCCAGAACTACAAGGACAACCTTGAAGGTAACTGGAAGAATAAGCATCTCAAAAAGAAACTTGTTGAAGGAGTTAAGCAATGAACGCAATTCTGGCAAACATAGGATTCTGGGTGCTGGGAATCACTGCGGTTGTATCTGCTCTGTTTCTTATAACCAGAGAAAACCCTGTTCATTCAGCACTGTGGATGCTGCTCACATTTTTCTGTGTAGCTGGTATCTTCGTACAGCTTGACGCCGAGTTCATTGCGGCTATTCAGGTAATGGTATATGCAGGAGCGATTCTGGTTCTGTATATGTTTGTTGTGATGCTGCTCAATCCAAAGTCTACCGGCTTCATTAAGATGCCGTTTAAAGTTATACTCGGAGGAATCGTAGCTCTTGTTCTTTTCCTTCAGGTTGTAATGACTCTCATGGGTGCTGATGTCATCAAAACAGCAAAGCTTACAGGTATTGCGGATCCGCACAACTTCGGAAACGTAAAACTGTTCGGTATTGAACTTTTCACAACTTACCTTGTGCCTTTCGAGATAGTTTCTATCATGCTCCTCGTAGCAATGATCGGCGCAATTGTAATAGCGAAAAAGGATTAAGGGGGAAAAGATGCTTACGCTTGCACATTATCTTGTTCTGAGCGGTATCATCTTTGCCATTGGCATGGCAGGTGTTCTGATTCGCAGAAACCTCATAGTTATGTTCATGTCACTGGAATTGATGCTTAACGCCGTTAACATCAACCTCGCAGCTTTTTCGAACCACCTTCAGTCCATGAGCGGACAGGTTTTTATCGTGTTCGTCATGGCTGTAGCTGCTGCTGAAGCCGCTGTTGGTCTTGCTCTGTTCATCACGATGTTCAGAAACAAGCAGACCATCAACGCTGATGAAATTAATACAATGAGAGGGTAGAGGTAGGTTATGATTTTTGCAGTATTAACACTACTCGGGCCACTTGTTGCGTTTTTGATAAACGGTCTTCTCGGTAGAAGATACATCAAAAATGCCGCACCAATCGTGGCTATCGCTGGTGTCAGTGTTTCCTGGATCTGCGCGCTTATATTATTCTACCTTGTTTCTCAAGGTTTCAGCGTAGACGGTACACTATACACCTGGGTTGTAGCGGGTAAACTCACCATACCATTTGGTATACTGATCGATCCGCTGTCATCCATCATGCTTATAGTTGTTACGACAATCTCTCTGATGGTTCATATATACTCCATCGGTTATATGCACGGTGATGCTGGATTCTGGAGATTCTTCACATATCTTTCAGTGTTCACACTTTCCATGCTTGTACTTGTTCTTGGTAACAACTTCCTTATGCTCTTTGTCGGCTGGGAACTTGTGGGTCTGTCTTCATACCTGCTTATCGGTTTCTGGTTCCACAAAAAGAGCGCAGCTGATGCATGTAAGAAAGCTTTCGTTATGAACCGTATCGGTGACTTTGGTTTCTATGTCGGTCTCCTTCTTGTGATCGTGACTTTCAGAAGCGTACAGTACTCCGATGCTTTCAACACAGAAGCTATTCATCATATTAAAGAGGCAGGCTTTGTTGTCTTCGGCATGAAGCTCCCTCTTATCGACCTTATGACATTCGGTCTCTTCTGCGGAGCGATGGGTAAATCTGCTCAGTTCCCTCTGCACACATGGCTGCCGGATGCGATGGAAGGTCCTACACCGGTTTCCGCTCTTATCCACGCGGCAACAATGGTTACAGCCGGTGTTTACATGGTTGCTAGATGTAACGCTCTTTTCTCTGAAGCGCACATGACTTCTCAGTTCGTTGTGTTCGCGGGTGCTATGACAGCATTCCTCGGTGCTTCTATCGGTCTTACACAGTACGACCTTAAGAGAATCCTTGCTTACTCCACAGTATCACAGCTTGGTTACATGATCATGGCTACTGGTGTGGGTGCATATGTTGCAGCTATCTTCCACCTTTTCACACACGCTATGTTCAAAGGTCTTCTCTTCCTTTGCTCCGGTTCTGTTATGCACGCTATGCATGACCAGCTGGACGTAAGAATAATGGGTGGACTTAAGAAGAAAATGCCTGTTACACATTGGACATACCTTATAGGTTGTATCGCAATCGCCGGTATTCCGCCACTTGCCGGTTTCTGGTCTAAGGATGAGATCCTTGCCATGACATTCGCAGGCGGACATAACATCGCATGGTTCGTTGGTACAGCTGTTGCAGGTATGACTGCATTCTATATGTTCAGATCCTACTTCCTCGTGTTCCAGGGAACACCGAGAGATCAGCATCTGCACGATCACGCTCACGAATCTCCATGGACTATGGCCGGACCACTTGTGTTCCTTGCTATACTTTCAGTTCTCGTGGGTATGGTATTCGGATATCCGCTTGAAAACGGATACATCCACCACTTCCTCGGACCAGTGCTTACACCTGCTCACGCACATCCGCACCACATGGAGCACTCTACAGCTACAATGCTGATGCTGCTCTCCATCGCGGTTGCTGCTGCCGGTATATTCGTATCTTACCTGTTTTATGTTAAGATGTTCCCGGCACTGCCTGAGAAAACAGTTAAGACATTTAAGCCTATCCACAAGTTCCTTCTTAACAAATGGTACTTCGATGAGCTTTATGACTTCTTATTCGTACACCCTATCGTAACAATCTCCAACATGCTTTGGAGAGGTTTCGATGCTAACTTCATCGACTTCATTGTAAACGCCTTCGGACGTGTTCCAATGTGGTTATCCGGAGTTGTAAGACACGTACAGACAGGACGTTTACAGACATACATTTTTACAATGGCTGTCGGTGTGATAGTTCTGATCACAATATTCTACACAGTGTAAGGGGGATGGAAAGATGATGGAAAACATTCTTAGCATTCTCATTTTCTTCCCGCTCGCGGCGGCACTTTTCATCCTTATATTCTTTAAGAGTGGAAAGGCTACCATGTGGGCTGCCTTTGTAGCGTCAATAGTAGAGTTCATCTTTACTATTCCGCTTATGACTAACTTTGATAAGTCAAACCCTGCTATGCAGTTCGTTGAAAGTTTCGACTGGATACCTGCTATCGGGGTTAAATATGCTGTCGGTGTTGACGGAATATCTATCCTTATGATCTTCCTCACAACACTGCTTACAGCTATAGCTATACTCGGCTCTTTTACTTACATCCAGAAGAGACAGAAAGAGTTCTACATCTCTATGCTTATCCTTGAGACAGGTATGGTCGGTGTGTTCCTTGCTCTTGACTTCTTCCTCTTCTACATCCTTTGGGAAGCAATGCTTATCCCAATGTACCTCATCATCGGTGTATGGGGCGGTAAGAGAAGAGTATACGCTGCTGTTAAGTTCTTCCTGTATACATTTGCAGGTTCCGTACTTATGATGATCGCGATCATCGCGCTCTACTTCAAGCACGGTTCCCTTACAGGAGTCTACACATTCGACATACTGTCGATAACAGCTATGCACGCAAGCTACGCACCTGGATTCCAGATGCTGATCTTCGGTGCATTCTTCCTCGGCTTTGCCATTAAAGTTCCTATGTTCCCTGTACACACATGGCTTCCTGACGCTCACGTTGAGGCGCCTACAGCAGGATCTGTTATCCTTGCCGGTGTACTTCTTAAGATGGGTACTTACGGTATGCTGAGATTCTGTCTGCCAATGACACCTATCGCATCTATCAAGCTGATGCCGTTCGTCGCAGTGATGTCTGTCATAGCGATCATCTACGGTGCTCTTGTTGCGATGGTTCAGAAAGACATTAAGAAACTTGTTGCTTACTCATCTGTTTCACACATGGGTTTTGTAACACTCGGTATATATGCTCTTAATCAGGCCGGTATTGAAGGCGGTATCCTGCAGATGTTTAACCACGGTATCATCACAGGTGCACTCTTCCTTCTGATAGGTCTGATATACGAAAGAACACACACCAGAGAGATATCCGACTACGGCGGTATCGCTAAAAGCGTACCTGTATTCGCTACTATCTTCCTGATCTTTACAATGGGTTCTATCGGTCTTCCTTCTATGGGTGCATTCATCGGTGAATTCCTCGTTCTCGTAGGTGCTTTCCAGGCGTTCAGCGACTGGGCGATACTTGCGGCGATCGGTGTTATCTTCTCCGCTGTTTACATGCTCTGGGTTTACCAGAGAGTGCTTTATCAGCAGCTCAACACTAGATGGGAAAACCTGAAAGATATGAACCTGAGAGAAGTTATTTATATCTTCCCTCTGCTGATCATAGTGTTCTGGATTGGTCTGTATCCTGAGACCTTTACTGAGTATATGCACGCAAGTGTAAAACACCTCGTTGACCACATGGCGACAGCCGCCGTGGCGATGAAGTAAGGGGAGGTTCAGAGATATGACACAACAAGCATTATTAAACCTTCTTTCGATTTACCCAGAAGTGTTCATGACTGTTTTCGGTCTCGTACTTGTCGTACTCGACGTAATGACAAAGGGCGAGAAGAAATCTATGGTAGGTTACTTCGGTATCGTATTCATAGCTATAACAGTTCTTATATCCTGGCCGCCGGTTGGAAAGAAATTCCTCGGCTTTAACAACATGGTTATGTGGGACTCATACTCTTTTGTGTTCTTCCTGATCTTCGGCGTGGCATACACACTGACATCGCTCGGTTCTGTTAGCTACCTGAAAGACAAGGGAATCCTTAAGGGCGAATTCTACTCCATCATGTTCTTCAGCATCATCGGCATGATGTTCATGGTTTCTGCATTCGACCTGACAGTGTTCTACGCTGGTATGGAAACAATGGCTATCTCCATGTACATCCTTGCAGGATTTAACAAAAAATGCGTAAGATCTACAGAAGCGGGTATCAAGTACTTCATCATAGGTGCTTTTTCTTCCGGTCTTTTCCTGTACGGTCTTACTTATGTATACGGTTCAACCGGCTCACTCAACTACCTTGAGATAGCTGCTGCTCTTAAAGGCGAGGCTGCCGGCCTCTCCACATTTAAGATCGGTCTTGTTATGATGCTTGCCGGTTTCGCGTTCAAGATCTCCGCAGTACCGTTCCACATGTGGGCACCTGATGTTTATCAGGGTGCACCGACACCTGCTACAGGCTTCATGACAGTTGCTCCTAAGGCTGCTGCTATGGGTGCGCTTATAAGATTCGCATGGATCGCGCTTGAGCCGGTTAGCGGAATGTGGGGACTGTTCTTCAGCATCCTTGCTGTTATCACAATGACATACGGTAACCTCGTTGCTCTCGCACAGAACAACGTTAAGAGAATGCTCGGTTACTCTGCCATTGCACACGCAGGTTTCATGCTGATCGGTCTTGTTTCTATGAACCCAGAAGGCTACCAGTCTGTTGCGCTTTACGCACTTATCTATGCCTTCATGAACATAGGAGCTTTCACACTGCTCGGTCTTATAAAGAACAAAGGTATGATCGACGACGAGAGAATCGAGAGCTTTGCTGGTCTTGCTAAAAAGAACCCAATGTATGCTCTTGGAATGCTTATATTCATGTTCTCTCTTGCCGGCATTCCACCACTTGCAGGATTCATCGGTAAATTCCAGATCCTTATGTCTGCTATGAAAGCTGAGCTTTACTGGCTCGCTATCATCGGCGGTCTTAACAGTGCACTCGCTTGTTACTACTACATGCGTGTCACAATATTTATGTACTTCAAAGAGGCTGAGTACGATGTTGACGCTACTGTAACACGCTCTGCATTCATCACTTCCTTCATCGGAGCAGTGATGGTGCTTGCGATCGGTTTCTTCCCATCGTTCTTCGTAAACCTTGTGAAGACACTGCTTGTGTAGGAGAGTTAAATGGAAGCAACAGTTGTTGAGGCTTTGAAAGAAGCCGCACAGAAAGAACAGCTCACTTATGACTTCTATGAGAAACTTCTCTCACTTGTATCAGAACTGAGCTCCAAGAAGATCATTCAGGAGCTTATGGATACAAAGCAGAGATTCAAGAAGGACATAGAAGACTCTATTATGTGTGGATGCCTGGATAAACTGGGGCTTGATTCTACATGTAAGCTGAGAGACCTTGGCATCGGTAAAACAGGTCGTTCTGAGGTTGTAAAACCTGACCTGAACGTGCAGGAGCTTCTGCTTATCGCTATCAGACACGAAGATAACTCTATGAAGTTCTACGAGCAGATGGCTGAAAAGTTTGAAGGCGAAGCAGGTGAGGCTTTTCAAAGACTCGCTTACGATGTCGCATGTCATAAGAAGGACATACAGTATCTCTACGATGATATTGTAAACCTTGAGAACTAAGAGTTAACGCTCTTTAGATATGGAAAAGGCCACCTTCGGGTGGCCTTTTTTTATGGTTATTTTTTGTCGTCTACAAAGATGAACTTAGGAACGGTCAAACCGCCGCTGTTAGGCACAGGTACATGGATGATCAGTATGTTCCCTTCGTCATAGCCCTGCATATCATAAGGAGTATCCTTTTCATTTTCATAATATGAAGGCAGATCTTTGTCAGGTGATCTTTTAGTCGCTTTACCTGATTCTAACATAAAGATGATAGCCCGTAGAATGTCCTGGTCTGTCGCCATAGCTTTAGCAGGCATTACAGCCATAACGGCTATGAATATGATTACTAAATACTTCATGGTTTACTCCCCAGAATCATCATCTGAGAATCTATTTACATATTAGCAATATATTTGCAGATACGGAAACAGTTTTGTCCGATCTATCAGGTACGGACATATTTATCTTTGCCTCTGATCGCATCATTACGGGAGCGTAAGTATTGTCCATACTGCCTGTATAGTCTACAGATGCCAGTGAGCACTGTTTCTGTGTAGCACCGGAGTATGCGGGGAGTATTGAGTATATCTCCTTTATAAGGTCCATCTTAAGCTGTGTCTGCATGGCATCCATCCTGTCAGGGTTAGTTGTCCACGATATTGGAGACACAGATACAGACAGCTCAGACGAAAGAGAGTCCAGATCATTCAGCAGGTCATTATACGAGTCTATCTCTGTAAATGAACATGGTGAAGATAAGTATCCCTCAAAGCCGTCGTCGATGCGTTTGCCGTCAGTATATCGATATCTGGGGCTTACTCTGTAGCTGTTGAAAGAGCATATCCCTGAGTTGCTTTTAATGATCTCAGATGCCTTCTCCATCTTTGCCGCAGCTTTAGAGAAAGAGTCCGCTATTGTAGACACGGTGACGTGTGCTGTCATAGTATCCGGCGTTATATCTGCTGAAACAGTAAGGGTGTCGTTAATATTAACAGGCTGCCCTGCATAGGCATTCAGACCTGTAAAGAGAAGCATCAGTGCCAGTAAGTATCGCATAATTTCCTCACTTATATGTTGTACCGTCATATTTAAAGACACGTTCACCTGCGGAAAGTTCCGCCATGCCTTGTGAAGAAGTACCCAAAACTTTTATGTTCAGAGTATCAGAGAGGAAATAGGGCTTAAGCTGGGTAAATCCGTACTCATTTGCGATGAATACATAGATTCTGTATTTACCGTCTTCCATGAATTTACGATGGTTTACGGCTGCCAGTATATCCTTTTTACCGTCGCCGTTGAGGTCTGCATTTATAGTGAGATAGTCAGTGTATGTCGGCCGCAGCAGAGGCGGTGTAAACATCAATTCACGCTTCATCTTTTCGTCAAAGATGTATGTGTCGATAACATTCTGCTCTGTCACCTGATTGTAATAGAAATCGCTGTCTGCGCTGTATTTGTTGCCGAGCCCGCCACAAGATACGGCAAAGGCAGATATTATGAATAGTGTAATGATTAGACGCATAACGCCCTCCTTATAAAGTGTAAGATATACACAATACGAAGGAGGGCTAGATATTATTCTGTTTCGGTGATGCTGTTGTCCAGTTCTTCAAATGCGTTATCGGCTCTTTTATGTGTCAGCTCATACTTTATAGTGCCCACACGCTTGTCCTGATAAGCTATGATGGTGTCTTTATCAATGCATGCTTTGACAAAAGCAGTCTGAATATTCTTTTTATATTCTATATCTAGGAATGTCATATGCTGCCTGATGAAATAGGGCGCATCTTTGTCGTCCTTAAACATCATTACGAATGTTTTCTCTTTCTGATCTTTAAGGTTGGAGAAATTCTGATAAATGACAGTCTCAAGGATGTCTGAAAGCTCTTCGTTCATTTTGAGGTATGCACCGTCTTTCGCTTTATCCACGGCTCCGAGCCCGCCTTTCTGGAAATCATAGACGCAGACCCTTGCAGAGTCGTTCTGCATGTACCATGCAGGTGCTCCCTCTATGTTTATCTTTGCCTGAGAGACCATATAAGACTTAAAAAGAAAAGTAGCCAGAGTTTTCATAAGCGCAAGAGCGATACTCTCAATCATACCTGTCTCCTGAGATGTTTTAAGTAATGATAGCACTTAAATGTTGAAAAAATAGTGATTATTCACCTGTAACTACATAATCTCCGTCGGCAATACGTCTTTTTATAGATTTTTTGACTGTCTCTTTCTTAAAGGAGGGGAGTCTGTCTATAAAGAGCACTCCGTTCAGGTGGTCTATTTCATGCTGAAAGACACGTGCGAGGAAGCCTTCGGCCTCCATTGTATATGGTTTACCCTCTTCGCTGAGGGCTTTTACCCTTATCTTTTCTGCTCTGCGCACAGGTTCATATTCTCCGGGGACGCTGAGACATCCCTCTTCGCCGACCTGCTCGCCTGATGCTTCGATTATCTCAGGGTTTATGACACGCAGGATCATCCCTTCGTCCTCGCCTGCGGATGTGTCTATTACGATGATTCTTTTGCTTATGCCTACCTGCGGCGCAGCAAGACCGACACCTTTCTGATGATGCATGGTCTGCACCATGTTGTCGAGGAGCTTTACGGTTTCTTCATTTATATCTACGACAGGCTCAGCCTTTATCCTGAGAACCTTGTCCGGAAATGTTTTAACTTCTAATATCATCTCGCCTCCATTTCTAAAAATAAGTCATACTAAAATGGTGTAAATAAGAAATTGTTTATAAAGATTATTAAATCAGCAGTTTAAGTAGTCGTCAAGGGTGTATACGGTGAAATAAGCGTAAATTGCCCTGCGTAATGATTCCCTCAGGGCGTCATTCTCGACGGTATTTACGAGTTTATCCGCAAACTGCTTTTCTTTGGCGGACATTTCCTTACGTTTAGGTATGGCTTTTTCCGCCTGAGATTTTGGTCTGGGTTTGTAATAGAAGTTGATGTTTGTCGCATCCACGCCGTATGACTGCAGCTTGCTCACCAGCTCGCCTTTCAGGAAGCCGATCTCCGAGAGCCACATCTGGTCGTGGACGGCGACATTAAGCACGCCCTCCTTTAAGCTCCCCACGGTAGTGAGGAAAGCGAGCGTCTCGCCTGCGCAGTCATTCCAGACCTTCTTAACTTTAAGATAGGACTGGAAGTTCGCAGGCATAGATTTGCCTATTATATCAGAGAGCTTCTTCATCCTCTTCACCAAATAGATCCGTGAGAGAATCGTCCAGATGCTTTATGAGCTTATCCGTTCCCTGCTTTGCGATGGAAGACACCTCAAAGAAAGGTATTTCGGGGTGGTTCTCAGCGAGATAAGCCTTGAACTCGTCCAGCTTTTCCTGATAGACAGAGTCCATCTTCGTGGCTGCGATGACTTCAGGCTTTCCTGCCACTTCATGGCTGAACTTGTCCAGCTCGAGGCGCAGCTTCTCGTATCTCTCAATCATAGATTCCTCTGCTGAAGCATCCACAAGGTGAAGGAGCAGCTTTGTACGTTCGATGTGTCTTAGGAACTGAATTCCAAGACCGACACCTTCGTGTGCGCCTTCGATGAGCCCCGGCATATCTGCCAGTACGAATGCATTGCCGTAAAGACCTTTTATCACTCCGAGGTTAGGTGTCAGAGTGGTGAAAGGATAATCCGCAACCTTAGCCTTTGCGGCTGATACGGATGAGATGAATGTAGATTTACCTGCGTTAGGGAATCCGATGATACCTACGTCAGCGATAAGTTTAAGTTCGAGAGCCAGTTTAACCGTCTCCCCCTCTTCACCCGGTTCGTGTCTTGTGGGAGCACGGTGTGTAGGTGATGTAAAGTTTGCGTTGCCTCGGCCGCCTTTGCCGCCTTTGGCCACGATCACTTCTTCGTCCTGCTTTGTCAGGTCGGCCAGTATTTCACCCGTATCGGCATTCTTTACGACTGTACCGATAGGCACGATGACAATGGCGTTCTCACCTTTGCGTCCGTGCATGTCTTTACCTTTGCCGTGTATGCCTCTTTCGCCTCTGCGGTGATAGATGTAGCGCACGTCCATCAGTGTGTGTTTTGTGCTGTCTGCACGGAGGATAACATCGCCTCCGGGACCGCCGTTTCCGCCGTCAGGACCGCCGCGGGGGACAAACTTTTCCCTACGGAAGCTCATGCATCCGTCGCCGCCTTTACCGCCGATAGCCATAATTTCACAGGTGTCTATAAATTTCATCTCTTGTTCCTTTATGAAACATAATACCAAGAAAAAAGCCCACCTGAAAGGTGAGCTTTGTTATTTCTTATTCGGTTTGAAAAGAGTAAGAAAAAACTTACGCTCTTTCCTCTACGATATTAACGAATTTACCTTTGCTGCCTCTGTCCTGGAATTTTACAAATCCGTGTGTGAGAGCAAAAAGTGTATCGTCTTTACCGATACCAACGTTTACACCGGGCTTGAATTTTGTGCCGCGCTGTCTAACGATGATGTTACCGGCGAGAACTTGCTCACCGTCGTACTTTTTAACGCCGAGGCGTTTAGAGTTCGAATCTCTACCGTTTCTGGTACTACCACCAGCTTTCTTATGAGCCATTAGTACGCCTCCCTTAGCCTACTTTGATATCTTCAATCTTAATAGATGTAAGTGCAGAGCGGTGACCGTATCTCTTTTTGTAGTCTTTACGACGTGTTCTCTTGAAAACGAGAATTTTATCACCTTTGCTATGTGCAACAACAGTAGCCTTAACAACAGCGCCGCTAACAAAAGGAGCACCGACGTTCAGCTGACCATTCTCGCTAACTGCAAGGACATCACTGATTTCGATAGTTGAGTTTTCTTCAGCGTTCAGCTTGTCAACCTTCAGTGTGTCACCGGGTTTGACAGTGTACTGTTTTCCGCCACTCTTTATAATTGCGAACATTTTATACGTACCTCCACGAAACCTGCCAGATGCAGGGAACATCACTTATACATAAGTGCAGTTTATTAGTCAAGCAAAAAATGCAACTTTCATCTGTTGACAAACATGAATCATGCTTATATAATCACGGGCTCACATATTAGCAAGACAATATACTAGTCTCTAAATATAAACACTAGAAAGGAGTGGTTGACATGGCACAGCAACTGACTATGAAAAAGCCAAGCAACACAAAGCGCAAGCGTAAGCACGGCTTCAGATCAAGAATGAAGACAAGAGGCGGAAAACTCGCTATCGCTAGAAGAAGAGCTAAAGGCCGTAAGCGTCTCACAGTCTAACGACCAGCATTTCACAAAAGCTGAAAGGCTGAAGAACACAAAAGATTTTGACATGGTCTTCAGGCAGGGGAGAAAAAGCGTAGGTAGATACGTTGCCCTGCATTATATATATATAAAGGAAGACCAGCGGAGATTAGGGGTCACCGTCAGCAAGCGTGTTGACAAAAAAGCGGTGACCCGAAATCGGCTTAAGCGCATTTTCAGAGAAATTTTCAGGATGAACAAGGGGACTTTTCCGAAAGGCTGCGACATAATCCTGAGGGCACTACCTCGAAGTGCGGCTGCCGACTACGGTGAACTTAGGTATGAAATCCTCTCACTTGCTGAAAATATTAAATCTGAAACTATGGCTCATCGGCCTGATCAGACTATATAAACTATTCATATCTCCTCTGTTGGGAAACAGATGCCGGTTTTACCCCTCATGCTCTGACTATGCCGTTCAGGCTCTTAAACAGAAAGGCCTGATCAAAGGCACGCTGCTTACCGTATGGAGAGTGGCACGTTGTAACCCCCTGTCGAAAGGCGGGTACGACCCTGTGAAATAAGCAGAAACCTTCGGAGGTTATCCAGAAATGAATAGAAATACAGTACTGGCAATAGGCCTCAGCGCCCTTGTAATTCTAGTATTCCAGTTTTTCTTTGCCCCCAAGCCGGCACCCCAGACAGAAACTCCCCAGACTGCTACAACAGAACAGGCAGCACCGCAGGCGTCCAGCGAACAGACAGCGGACGTTCAGCCGGTCGTTATCGAAGAGGCAGCTCCGGCAGCAGAGCCTGTTGTCCTCAGAACATTTGATGTAGACACCAACTATGTAAAATACACATTTAATGATAATACAGGAAACATGAAAGAGGCCGTGATAAACAAATACCACGGACGCGATCTTGAGAATGTAGGATTCAAAAGCGGAAGCGCAGATGTTTTCGTAGCTGATGTACCTTTCATCAGTGTGTACCGTTCCGATGTTAAAAAGAGCAACGGCGTGACAACCGTCACCTTCACCGGTGAGCAGGGCGACATCGTCGTGAACAAAGTTTATGAGATCAAAGATGACAGCTACCTCATCAGCGGTAAGCTCATCATCACAAATACAGGCGACAAGACAGTCAGCATTCCTCTCTCCTCAGGGATAGGCGCAAATGCCGTAGACGGATTCGAGTCTGACAGATACTCCTTTCAGGGACCTCTCCTCTTCGACGGTAAACGTCTGAAAAAGGAAAAGGCTGAAAAAGTAGATAAAGACCTCGTTTTTGAGAAACCTGTATGGGTCGGATACATGTCCAAGTACTTCATGATAGGCGTAGAGCAGGACTATGACAAAGCTGTTATGGCTCCGAAAAACGGCTCTGCAAGCATCATGGGTGCGAAAGAGTATAAGGTTAACCCGGGTGCGAGAGAGACTGTGGAGTTCTCACTTTTCGCAGGTCCGAAAGAGTATGACCTCCTTAAGTCATACGGACTGAAACTTGAGAAGGCTATCGACTTCGGTATCTTCGCATTCATCGCTATCCCAATGCTTAAATTCCTTAAGATCATATACGGCGTGGTACAGAACTATGGTGTTGCCATCATCCTTCTTACCATCGTGATAAAGCTCATCACATTCCCTCTTACACAGAAGAGTATGGTCAGCATGAAGAAGATGTCTTCACTCGGACCAAAGATGGCTGAGATCAAAGAGAAATATAAAGGCGATAAAGAGAAAACAAATCAGGCTACTATGGAGCTGTACAAAAAAGAGGGCGTTAACCCTCTAGGCGGCTGCCTCCCTATGATCCTTCAGATACCGATATTCTTCGCACTGTATAAGTCGCTTCTGCTCGCTATCGAGCTTCAGGGTGCTCCTTTTGTCCTCTGGATAACAGACCTCTCCCTGAAAGACCCTTACTACATCACGCCTGTAATAATGGGCGGAACCATGTTCCTTCAGCAGAAGATGACACCGAACACAGCCACAGACGAACTTCAGAAAAAGATATTCATGTTCATGCCTCTGATATTCACTTTCGTGTTCCTCAACTTCCCTTCGGGGCTTGTTGTCTACTGGCTGACAAACAACATACTGACCATAGCGCAGCAGTATGTTATTAACAAAAAACTTGCGTAGAAAACGGAGACACATTCAATATGAAATATTTTGAAGCGGAAGGTAAGACAGCCGAACAGGCCATCGACAACTTCCTGGCAGAAAACGATATACCAAAGGACTATATCGAGACAGAGGTTCTCGAGGCAGGCTCTAAAGGCTTCCTCGGCTTCGGCAGCAAGAACGCTCTGGTAAAGATAAAGTTCAACGACACAGAATTCTACAGCAGAAAGGCAAGGCTCACTCTCTCCGAAATACTGGAGAAAGCAGGCTTCGCCGACTACAGCATAGAGATCAAAGAGAGACACCCTGATGTGGTGCTGAACATTATCTCCCCCGATTCTAAGCTCCTCATAGGCAAAAATGCCCAGACACTCGACTCTTTCCAGTTTATACTGAACAGGATGATCAGCTGGCAGAGCCATGACATGACATTCATCGTGGATGTAGAGGACTACAGAGAGCGTGTGGTGGAAAACCTTAAAGAGAAAGCTCTCAAACTCGCTAAAACAGTTAAAAGAACAGGCAAACCTATAAAGATGGCACCAATGGTGACAATGGTTCGCAAAGAGATACACATGGTGCTCAAAGATGTGCAGGGTATCAGCACTGTGAGCAAAGGCGAAGGGCACCTGAAAGAGATACTCATCGTTCCTGAGAGAAAGGGCGGCGGAGCACCATCAGCAGGCGGAAACAGAAACGGAAACGGAAACCGCAGGCCGAGAAGCCGCAGACCTTCCAACAGGAGCGGGGAAAACCGTGCTCCAAAGGCGGCACAGGGAGAAGAGTAATGGTGATGAAGCTTGTAATAGCGGCGATACTCGGATTTCTCGCTTTTAAACTTTTTAAAAAGCCCGTAGGCACAGAAGAAAAACCGAAGACAGACCCCACAGCAGTGGAAACTGTTCAGGATCCGATAAACGGCGTTTATGTTGGCACCGATACGGAATTCAAGGTAAAATACTACGACAAGCTGTATTACTTCAGCTCTAAAGAATCAATGGACGAATTCATAGCACAGAAAAAAGGTGAAGAAAAATGAAGATATTCCTTGATACTGCAAATGTAGAAGAGATCAAAGAGGTAAAAGACCTCGGCATTCTCGACGGAGTTACTACAAACCCGTCACTCATAGCAAAAGAGAAGAAAGATTTCAAAAAGACGATAAAAGAGATATGTGACGTCG
Organism: Deferribacterales bacterium; assembly: GCA_050253075.1. Classification (GTDB taxonomy): domain Bacteria; phylum Chrysiogenota; class Deferribacteres; order Deferribacterales; family Geovibrionaceae; genus Denitrovibrio. Next base: position 198,927 of record JBFWJS010000001.1, on the reverse strand, counting down.
TGAACGGACCTGTCAGTGCAGAAGTTATCGCACTCGACTGGGAAGGCATGGTGAAAGAAGGCCGCGAGCTCGCAGGCATCAGCGAACATGTCGTTGTAAAAGTTCCTTTCACAAAGGACGGTCTGAAGGCCACAAGCATCCTTTCAGGCGAAGGGATCGACGTAAACGTTACACTTATCTTTTCAGCGAATCAGGCTCTGCTCGCTTGTAAAGCAGGCGCAGCATACATCAGCCCGTTCGCAGGCAGACTGGACGATATAGGTCACGACGGCATAGACGTTGTTTCCCAGTGCCAGAATGTTGTGGATACATACGACTACGACACAGAAGTCATCGCCGCTTCCATCAGAAGCACAGCGCATATGCTCCAGTGTCAGGAGATAGCCGTAGACATCGCCACTATACCTTACAAAGTGATAGAGCAGATGATGAAGCATCCTCTCACAGACAAAGGTATCGAACAGTTCCTCGCTGACTGGTCAGCCAGCGGCGGCACTATATAAGAGAATATATTCTCTGTTTCTAAAGTAAACTAATAAGCCCCTCTTTTGAGCAAGAGACTTAAAAGACGTGTTGAAATTTTGAAGTAAAATAAGAAAAACCCCAATTTTAATAATAAGATTGGGGTTTTTATGTTTCAGGAAAATTCTTTCGTCATCCTGAGGCTTTAGCCGAAGGATCTGAACACGTGGATTCTCTAATGGTATCAGATTCTTCGCTACGCTCAGAATGACGTAGCTTTGTTTGTATGGTTTGTCATTCTGAGCCTGTTTACAGGCGTAGGAATCTCAGGCTGACGCTTACCAAAGTCTAACGTCACGGTGACTATAAGGTTTGATTATCAGAGGTTGTGAGACTCTCACGTCGCTCTACTCATCAATTATGTATTTATGGATTCGTTCAGCCTTCGGCTAGTGCTCCTCAGAGTGACAATTAATTGTACGGACTTGAAAATCTATGAAGATGCAGGACGCATCTCACGTAGTGAAAGCAAGGCTAATACTTGTACAGACTTGCGCCGAATTTTCAAGTCCATGGACGGACTTAAAAATATAATTAATCAGTAGAATTGATAAAAATGATGCACAGGACCGTGACCGGAGCCAATCTCAAGGTCGTCGGCGTGCTCTATAGCTCCCTGAATATATCCCTTTGCCGCACGTACGGCGTCCAGTATGTTCAGCTCCTTCGCAAGGTTCGATGCGATGGCGGATGCGAGTGTACACCCTGTGCCGTGTGTGTTTTCGGTATTTATCCGTGGTGATGAGAGTGTATAGAAATCTTCACCGTCAAAGAGCAGGTCGTTCGCTTCGTCAGTGCCCATGTGCCCGCCTTTTAAAAGGACGGCATTCGCACCCATATCTGTCAGCAGGAGGCATATCTCGTGCATGTCGGATGATGTGACGATCTTTTTGCCTGTTATAAATTCGGCTTCGGGGATGTTCGGCGTGATGATCTTTGCCTGTGGGAAAAGCATCTGAACCATGTTCTGCACGGCTTCTTCCCTGAGCAGCGGCGAGCCTCCCTTTGCTATCATCACAGGGTCTACCACAAGGTTTTCCACCCTGTACTCATGCAGTTTCCTTGCTACCAGTGCCACAGTGTCGGGGTTTGAAAGCATTCCCGTCTTTACGGCATCGGGGACGATATCTGAAAAAATAGAGTCTATCTGCATGTCTATATACTCAAGGGGGATGTCGACATATCCCTGAACACCGGTGGTGTTCTGAGCTGTGACGGCTGTTATGACGCTCATGGCATAGACGCCGTTTGCGCTCATGGTCTTTATATCTGCCTGAATGCCTGCTCCGCCGCCTGAGTCGGAACCTGCGATGGTTAAACATGTTTTCATATCTACCTCTGAAAAGTCACTGCAAAAAATGTTAAGCAGTCGTCCAGCTTTATTACGTATACCTGTGTGGGAGATTGCCACAGCCTTTGCGAGGCTTCGCAATGACAAATGGGATTAAGCCGATTTATTCTTTCTGAATCCGTTCTTTCGCTCTTCGTGCACATAGGCTTTGGAGCGGATGTCATATCTGTTTTTACCGAGCAGAGAGTCAATCTCGCTGTAAAATTCGTACCCCGGCTTTATCTTAAAATCGGGGCCGGTATTGATGTAAACGGCGAACGTCTTCGGCTTTTCAAGTTTTAATTTCACCGGAACTTCGCCGTGGTGTGTGCCTAATATTGTCTTCAGCTTTGAGAGTCTCTCGGATGTCATGCCGACGGAGCTGAGTGTGATGGTCACTTCCTCTGTGAGCATCTCCATAGCCTCGGTCACGTCCATGATCTTATCAGCCAGAATGTTGCTGCTGTCTTCCTTATGGTCTACCTTGCCAGCTATGATGATGATCTTATCGTTTTCGAGGTGTCTCTGATAAGCCTCGAATGTACGTGGGAAAACGATCACTTCCACGTCTGCGTTCATGTCCTCTATCTTTACAAAGGCCATTTTGTCGCCTTTTTTGGTCATGATGCGCTTCACTTCCTTTACTAGCCCGCCTACGACAACATCGCCTGTGCTGTCGGGGTTGTTCACCTCGCTGAGCGGTATGGTGAATGTCTTGAGAATGTTGTTATATATGGCCAGAGGGTGATTGCTGATGTAAAAGTCGAGAACTTCCTTCTCCATTTTCAGCAGTTCGTTTTCGGGCATTTCATCCACATCAGGGTAAAAATACTGTTCCTCTTCGGTCTCGTCCTCGTCCAGCAGGAAAGCCTCGAGGGACATTATCCCCTGTTCCGCCATCTTCTGCTTACGCTGGCCTTCCTCCAGAGCTTTCTCTATCACCTGCAGGAGCTGTCTGCGGTTTTTCCCCGTACAGTCGAATGCGCCCGCCTTGACCAGTGCTTCGATGACACGCTTGTTACATGCACGCAGGTCAACACGCTCGCAGAAATCATATATGCTCTTAAACTCTCCGTTTGCCTCACGCTCCTGAATGGCTGCGTCGATGGCATTTACTCCGACGCCTTTGATAGCGCCGAGTCCGAAGTGTATGGCTTTCCCTTCTATTTCAAAGTTTGCACCTGATTTATTTACGTTCGGAGGCAGAACCTCTATCCCCATGCTCTTACATTCTTCGGTAAAGGTTACGATCTTTTCGCCCTTATCGATCTCGCATGAGAGGATGGCCGCCATGTATTCCACAGGATAAAGTGCCTTCAGATATGCTGTCTGATAACTGATTAGGGCATATGCTGCGGAGTGTGATTTGTTGAAACCGTATCCGGCGAATTTCGCCAGTTTGTCGAAGAGGTCTTCAGCCATGACCATATCATAGCCGCGTGCCTTTGCACCGGGGATGGTGTCGCCGTCGCCGTATAGGAAGAATTCCTTCTGCTTTTCCATCTCGGATGCTTTCTTTTTACCCATCGCACGGCGGAGGTTATCCGCAGAGCCGAGAGAGTATCCGCCCACGATCTGGGCGATCTGCATTACCTGTTCCTGATAAATAACAACGCCTCGGGTCTCTTTAAGGATGTCTTCCAGATCGGGGAAGATATAGTCTATCTCCTCCTCTCCGTATTTACGTTTTACAAAGGAATCAAGCATCCCTGACTCCATAGGACCCGGACGGTAAAGCGCCACAAGCGCGATAATATCTTCGAAACATTCAGGACGCAGCTTTTTCAGCAGGTTTTTCATACCCGAGCTCTCCAGCTGGAATACGCCCGTAGCATCTCCACGGCTGAGCAGGTCGAAAACTTCTGCATTATCCAGAGGTATTCTCGTAATATCGAGATCCTCCCCCCTGTTCTTCTTAATCTGTTTGATAGCTTCGTCTATGATGGTGAGGTTGTTCAGTCCCAAAAAGTCGAACTTAACGAGACCGACGCTCTCCATAGTATCTTTTTCAAACTGGGAAACGACCTCATTGTTCTGCCCTTTGCAGAGAGGCACGTATTCATCCAGCGGTTTGTCGGAAATGATAACGCCCGCAGCGTGCATACCCGTGTTTCTCACGAGCCCTTCCAGCTTTACGGCGTGTCGGAGTATCTCTTCCCCCTGATCCACAGATTTAAATATCTGCTCCAGCTCTTCGTCCTGTTTCAGGGCTTTGCGCAGAGTCATGCCCGGGTCGGAAGGGAGTGCTTTCGCCAGTTTATCGACTATGGGCAGGGGCACTTCGAGCACACGCCCGACGTCACGTACGGTGCTTCGTCCGAGCAGCTTACCGAATGTGATAATCTGTGAAACACGGTCGTCGCCGTATTTTTCACGGACGTATTTTATTACCTGTTCACGTCCACGCACACAGAAGTCGATATCAAAGTCGGGCATGGATGATCTTTCAGGGTTAAGGAATCTTTCAAAGAGCAGTTTAAAATGTATAGGGTCGAGGTCTGTGATGCCGAGGGAATAGGCAACGAGAGAGCCCGCACCCGAACCACGCCCCGGTCCCACAGGGATGCCCACACGGCGGGAGTAATTCATGAAGTCCCATACGATGAGGAAGTATCCCGCAAAGTTTTTACCTATGATGACGTCCAGCTCTGTCTGCATACGGTCGTAGTATACCTGATGCTTGTCGGCGGGGATTTTCGCCAGTTTCTCATGCAGTCCTTTCCGTGCTAGGTGTTCGAGGTAGCTTGCGATGCTGTACCCATCGGGCACTTCATACTCGGGCAGGTGCAGATTGCCGAATTCAATCGATGTGTTGCACCTGTTGGCTATCTCTACGGTGTTTGTGAGAGCGTCGGGCACTTCGCCGAATGACGCCCACATCTCCTCCGGTGTTTTCACCCAGAGCTGGTCGGAGTGTATCTCGAACCTGTTCGGGCTGTTTATGGTGGACTGTGTCTGTATGCAAATGAGTACCTCGTGGCTGAGGTGGTCGCCTTTGTTAAGGTAGTGGCAGTCGTTTGTGGCGACGAGGGGGATGCCCGATTCACGGGACATCTTGATGATGTTTCTGTTCACCATCAGCTGTTCCTCTATGCCGTTTTCCTGTATTTCGAGGAAGAAGTTATCCTTGCCGAAGATGTCTCTGTATTCGTGGGCGACAGCGACGGCCTCGTCGTACTGCTCACGCATTATCTTACGTGGTATCTCGCCCGCCAGACACGCCGACATGGCGATCAGCCCTTCGGAATATTTAGCGAGAATCTCTTTATCCACACGGGGTTTGTAATGGAATCCCTCGAACTGGGCGAGGGAGACGAGCTTCTGCAGGTTTGAAAGACCGGTGTTGTTCACCGCCTGCAGAACAAGGTGATAGTTCCTGTCCTGTCCACGTTCGTAGCTGGTGTTGAATCTGGAATCTGGGGAGACATAGACCTCGCACCCCAGCACGGGCTTAATATCGTTTGCCAGTGCCTGTTTATAGAAGTCTACTATACCGTGCATCGTGCCGTGGTCGGATATGCCGACCATGGGTGTCATGCCAGTCTCTTTTATCTTTTGCATCAGGTCGCCGACGATGATAGCACCGTCGAGGAGTGAATACTGTGTATGTAAATGAAGATGTACGAAATCCTTGTTACCGCTCATGTCAAATCCACAATTTTTTTGTTGATGATATTTTAACAAAAGCGGGCTTTATATGAAAGGAGAAATAAACTAAAATATTATAACTATCAGACGGAAGAGGTATGATGAAAAGGCTTTTTTACCAGATATTTATTGTAAAACACGGCAGGGTGGAGCTGTTTTTCATACTAAGTATCCTTACCTCTTTCGCATTTTACCCGAGCAGATTCGCAGGTGCGCTTTTTGCATTTGCTCTCCCCTTCGGTTTCATCCGCAGGAAGCGGGGCGTGCTGATAGGGCTCATCGTGCTTTGTCTATACCTTTTCGCATCTAACGCTCTGCTGATAACTGGGGAGAAATCATCGGACAAGGATAAACGTCTGTACACTACAACATCGGGCACGCTGGTGACGGCGCAGGCTCTCAGTGCGGGCGATATCGTCATCGGCGGATATGAAAAGCAGAAATATTCGGGCGAAGCAGAAGGGCGGTATGCCAGAGGGTATTTTGTGTCTGATGTGGAGCTATATTCTATACATCTGCCATTTATCGGCGGGATACTGGAAAACAGACAGGAGCTTTCAGACAAGCTGTTTGCCGTGACAGGCGGTGCGCTTCGTCTCACTCAGGGGATAGTCCTCGGGGATAAGCAGTATCTGGAAGATGACGTGATAGACAAGTTCCAGCTGACGGGGCTGGGGCATCTGCTCGCCATATCGGGGCTCCATGTGGGTCTTTATACTATGGTGGTCTATCTTATATTCGGCTTTCTCCCTTATAAGCTGCGGCTGATACCTGCGGGGCTTGTGCTTTTACTGCTGATACCCTTCACGGGATTTAAGATACCCGTACTGCGTGCAGGGCTCATCGGATTTGCCATCATCACGGCAAAGTTCTTCGACTATACATCCGACGTGCGGAAGCTGTTGTTATTCTTTGCGGGGCTGTTCATCCTGATATCTCCGTCTATGCTCGCTTCGCCGTCGTTCCTTTTGTCTTTTTCCGCTGTTTACGGCCTGCTCCATCTGGATCAGCTCAAATATCCTAAGTTTATGGCTCCCGTTGCGGTGGGCTTGGTGGCGACGCTCTTCATTATCCCCGCAGGGACTGCCACATTCGGCACGTTTAACATCAGCTCCGTAGTCACTACTATATTTCTCATCCCCGTGCTGTCGGCACAGGTGATATGTTTCCTTATATATCTGATATTTCCATCTATGTCTCTTGCGCCGATGATACTGCTGGAAAAGATTCACCTGTGGATGATAGATATCTTTGCGGGGGCTTTTGCTCCGTTTTTTACACTGTATAAGGCGCATATAGGCTGGGCTCTGGCTATGGCATTTTTCCTGTTTCTCTGCACACGGCTACGTCTTATGTGGCTGGCGCTTGTGCTCCTTGCCGTGCCGTATATCCCCTCGGATGTGGAGATGGGCGGATATTTCCCTAATCTGGGACGCTCTAAGGGATTTGTAGTTGTGGACGACAGGGTGCATGTGTTCTATAAAGGGCATCACGGAGATTTCGTCTACGGCTTTCTCCCTTATCTGGCGGAGATAGGGGTGAAGAGGGCAGACACCGGGACTATAGACATTTACGGCGGAGAGAATATATTTATACCGGTCGGAGAGGTGTCGGAGGACTACGGCTGGGTGTGTGTCAACAGTCTTGATGAAAGCTGTAAAGCGGTATATCATACGAGATCGAACACATACGGCTGTGACGAAGACCGAGTGCACATTTTATATAAAAACAGATGTGCAGACGAAAACACTTATTTGTTATACGAAACGGGAGACCTGAAAATTGATAATCCGAGTAAATGAAAAGGAAGTGAAAGCAAGGGCAGAGGCAAAGGCCGCTGACATAGTGCGTGACCACAAACCCGACACGGACATTATAATCCTTAACGGACACATAGTTAAGCCTGACACAGAGCTGGAGTCGGGGGATGTATTATATCTTATCAAAAAGGGCGAGATACCCGATGCGGATGAGATGCAGTACCTCATAACAGCACGCCACACGCCAAAGGTTGCAGACAGAATGAAACAGTGCCGCATGGCTGTTTGCGGGCTCGGCGGGCTCGGCTCAAACATCGCCCTTGCTCTGGCAAGGATGGGTGTCGGCGAGCTCCTGCTGATAGACTATGACGTGATAATCCCGTCAAATATAAACCGTCAGCAGTACTATATAGACCAGATAGGGATGAGAAAGACTGACGCCACCCACGCAAACCTGCAAAGGGTGAACCCATACATTAAATATGAGATGAAAGACCTGTTTCTCACCAGAGAGAACGTCAAGGGGCTCTTCGACGGATGCGATGTCATCATAGAGGCATTCGACAATGCAGAGACGAAGGCTATGTTCATCATGGAGGTCTCGAAGCTGTACTCTGATGCGCTTATCGTAGGTGCTTCGGGTGTGGCGGGGCTCGGCTCTCACGAGAGCTTTCGTGTTGTTAAAGCAGGGAAGAATGTTCAGCTGGTCGGTGACTTTGTCGCCGAGGCGAAGATAGGCAGAGGGCTGATGTCCACAAGGGTGACTATCGCCGCAGGGATACAGGCGAACCTCGCCGTCAGACACGTTTTAAAGGGAATACTGGAGGATTAGATGAAGATACAGCTAAACGGAGAACAGGTAGAGCTGGAAAAGGCTCTCACTCTGAACGACCTGATAGAAAAATATGATATGAACAGAGAGACGGTGGTCGTTGAGATAAACGGCGACCTGCCTGATAAATCCGAATACGGAAAGATAAAGACTGCCGACGGCGACACCATAGAACTCATCAGATTCGTAGGCGGCGGTTGATCTGGGGTTGGTTGGCGTTGGTTATTTCTTAAGAAGGACTTCTGCGCATCTGCGGAGAGCCTGCATAAGGTCGTCTTTAACGACGGGCTTTTTCAGATAATCGGTGATGCCGATCTCATGAGTTTTCTGCATATAAGGCTTTTCGTTGAATGCGGTGGTGACGATTATGAGAGCGTCGGGATTCAGCTCTTTGATACGGCGGGACATCTCCACACCGTCCATAACAGGCATCTGGATGTCTGTTATTACTATGTCGGGTTTGTGCTGAATATATAGCTCCAGCCCCTCTGCGCCGTCTTTTGCGGAGTAAATGCTGTCGAAGCGTCTCTTGAGGAAACGCATAAGGCTCTCCCTTACGCTGGTGTCGTCCTCAACATGCATCACAGAGAACTGCTTCAGCAGCTCAACATCTTTTATGTAATCAGTGTTCATTCAAATACCTTCTCTTACAAACTATTTTAACTTCTAAGAATAAAACAGGCAATAAAAATATCTATTTACACCGAAATTAGAATATTGAAAAACTTCTGGTAATAATATTCGATTGTTTATATATTTGAAAACTGACCCTAAACAAACGGAGGTACTCCATGAGTAGTTGTGATTCAGGCAGCTCATGCAGCTCGTGCAATACACAGGGTTCCTGTGATGCAGACGAGAAAAAGCAGCATACCCAAGCTATGCTGACTGCTAGACTGTCGAAAATAAAATATAAGATAATGGTCATGAGCGGTAAGGGGGGCGTAGGTAAATCTACCGTCAGCGTCAGCCTTGCATCTGCTCTCCACGCCCTCGGTTTTTCCGTAGGTATCCTCGATGCGGACATCCACGGACCAAACATTCCGAAAATGTTCGGCATGACACAAAAGGGCGTTCAGTCCAGCGAAGAAGGGCTTGTTCCTTTCGAGGCTGTAGAAGGACTGAAAGTTATGTCTGTCGGTTTCCTCGTGCGTGACGACGACGATGCTGTCATCTGGCGTGCACCTGTGAAGCACGGCATGATAGAGCAGTTCATGAGCGATGTGGAATGGGGCGACCTTGATTTCCTCATCATCGACCTTCCGCCCGGCACAGGCGACGAGCCTCTTTCCGTGGCTCACATCATCGGCAAGGGGAATGTGGACGGTACTGTCATCGTGACAACACCACAGGAAGTTGCGCTCCTCGACTCCAGAAAGTCTGTGACATTCGCACGTAAGCTCAACATCCCGATATACGGCATAGTTGAGAACATGTCCGGCATGGTATGCCCTCACTGCGGCGAGACAGTAGACCTGTTTAAATCTGGCGGCGGTGAAAAGGCTGCGGGCGAGATGGAAGTTAACTTCCTCGGACGAGTGCCTATCGACCCTATGGTCGTGGTACAGGGCGACAGCGGAAAGCCTTATGTGCTCGAAGTGACGGATACACCTACTGCACAGGCATTCAAAGCCATAGCTGAAAATATCCTCAGCCAGACAGTAAAGGCTGAAAAGTAATAAACAAATATGTCATCCTGAGCGGGGGCGAAGGATCTGTGTCGATCAGATTCTTCACTCCGTTCAGAATGATGAATAATTCTTCCACTTCCCTAGACATCCCTTCTAAAATGCGTTAAACCTTAGATGTATTAACTCATCACGGGGTCACATATGAACATAATGTTTGTCACAAGCGAAGCCGCTCCATACGCAAAGACAGGCGGTCTGGCGGATGTCTGCTCTGCCCTTCCAAAGGCTCTCTCGGGAACAAATGACGTAAAGGTCGTAATGCCCCTTTACAGCTCCATCGACACGGTGAAATACGGCATAACAGAGCTTATGACGGGGTGCTGTGTACACATGGGGAACTGCGAAGAGTTCTACTCTCTCCACCATGCCAAAGACGGCGGGGTGGACTTCTACTTTATAAAATTTGACAAATATTTCAGCCGTGAAGGCATTTATCATACCAAAGCGGGCGAATACGGGGATAATCCGTACCGTTTCAGCTTCCTCTCGAAGGCGGCTTTTCAGGTGGCGAAGGATATTAAATTCGTACCTGATGTAATGCACGCAAATGACTGGCAGACGGCTCTGGTGCCTTATTACCTTAAGAAGCACTTTGACCCTTACTTTGCAGACACTGCATCCGTGCTGACCATACACAACATAGGCTATCAGGGCATATACGGCGGAGAATTCAGGGATTACGCAGGCATCATGGACGAGGATATGCACCCTATGGCGTTCGAGTCATTCAACGATGTGAACCTGCTGAAAGGCGGGATAGCATTCGCTGACAAGATAACCACCGTCAGCCCCAAATACGCAGAAGAGATCAGAGGGCCGATAGGCTCGTCGGGTTTGCACGACATACTGAACCATAGAGGGGGCGACCTCAGCGGCATACTGAACGGCATAGACACAGACGTGTGGAACCCTGCGAAGGATAAGTACATTCCGCAGAATTATACATATAAATCACTGGCTAAAAAGGCTAAGAACAAGCAGGAGCTTCAGAAACGTTTCGGGCTGACAGTAGACCCGAGCGTTGCGCTGTTCGGCTTTGTGGGGCGTTTCGCCGATCAGAAGGGAATGTATCTCATGCAGCCCGCCATAGAGCGTGCCGTGCTGGAGATGGCTTGTCAGTTTGTCGTCGTCGGTTCGGGCGAACAGCAGTATGAGGACTTCTTCGGTAATCTGCCGGGCAGATTTCCCGGTGAATGCGGGAGCTATATAGGATACAGCGAGGAGCTGGCGCACCTTGTAGAGGCCGGGGCGGATTTCTTTCTCATGCCTTCCCTTTATGAACCCTGCGGGCTGAACCAGATGTATTCCCTCGCATACGGCACACTGCCTCTGGTGCGTGCCACAGGCGGGCTGGACGACACTGTTGATAATTATGACGAGCAGACGGCCGAAGGGACAGGCTTTAAATTCTATGCCATAAGCTCAGGAGCACTTTTCGATACGATAGGATGGGCTGTCAGCACATATTACGACAGACCCGAGCACATAGAGATAATGCAGAAACGGGCGATGAAAAAGGACTATAGCTGGGAAAATTCCGCTAAGGAATATATGAACCTCTACAGCTCAATAGCGAAATCTGCCTCGGATATGTTTATCTAGCCTTCCTGCGGTGGTTGATCAGATACACGGCAGTGATAGCTGAAAGACCGCCCACGACAGTGTTCAGCGTGATAGGCTCGTCGAGGAAGACATAGCTCATCACCAGTGCGTTCAGCGGAACTAGAAATATGAACGAGCTCGCCTTTTGCCCGCCGAGACGGGATGCGGCGATGAAGTATATCGTAGTGCCGAATGTCGTGGCTCCCACGGCTATCAGAATGATATTCAATACGAATGTGTCATTGGCGACCACTGCCACTGTCCCTCCCGTGGTATAAACCATTATCAGGTCAAAAACAGCAGTCAGCAGAAACAGGTAAAAACTAAAAGTGTATGCAGATGTGTATTCCCTCGCCTTAGTGCTCAGGTGTGTGAGGCTTGCCCATGATAGTGCAGCCAGAAGGAAGTATGCGTTCCCGCTTTTAAAGAGCAGGTGTATGTCGAGATGCCATATCTGCATGATGATGGCAGCACCCGTGAGACCGAGCAGAAGCCCGAATGTATCTTTCAGCGTCGGCGCTTTCAGAGTGATGATGCACCCTATGCCGAATGTGAGTATCGGTACAAGAGTTGTGACGAGTATGCCTCCCGCCCCTGCCAGTCCGTCCACTAGTCCTCTGAAGAACATTTCGTTGTAGAAAACCATGAGCAGAGCAGTGAGCGCGGCCACTGTCAGTCCTTTTATGTTTATTTTGAAAGGCTGTTTAAAAAGGTAAAGCACCGGAATGAACGTAAGCCATGTTATGAAAAAACGCCAGAAGACAAGTGCCTCGGGTGTCGCTATCCCTGCGAGTAGTTTTGCAGATATCCATGATTCGCCCCAGCATATCATGCCGAGGGTGAGGAAAAAGTACAGCATACCGTTGCTCATAAGCACACCGCCTGAAAATAAACCCTTAAAAGCAAAAAGCCCACCTGTTAAGGGTGGGCTGTTATTTTTGGTTGCGGGAGCTGGATTTGAACCAACGACCTTCGGGTTATGAGCCCGACGAGCTACCAAGCTGCTCTATCCCGCGTCAAGGGAATGGAAGATTATCAACTTTTGATTCCTATGTCAACATATAAATTTAAAAAAATATTACATATTTCTTTCCACTTGAAATGTTAGGTAAAAAGTAGCTTAATAGTATGAAATTACTCCAACTTACAACGAGGTTAGTTTAAATGAAGATTTCTTGCAGAAAAAAGACGGCGCTGAATTCCAAAAAAGATGCAATTCTTATCCCTGTTTACAGGAACATGCGCTCTCTTAAGCCCCTTACAGGTAAAAAGATAGAAGACGAGATAAATAATGTAATGTCATCCGACTATTTTTCATTCGAAGAGAAGGAATTTACCGGATTTTTCATGGAAATAGGCGGAAAGCTGAAAAAAGTATATATAGTCACGGTGCCGAAAGACCCTGCGGGCTACAGATACTATACCGAGCTCGGCAGCAGCTTCGCAAAGCTCCTTAAGGCGGAGCGCATCACATCCTTTTCCCTCCTCTCATTCGAAGATATATATATGGAGAAAAAGGACGTAAACTTTACAAAGTCGTTCATCGACGGTCTCTTCTTCGGTCAGTACAGCTTCGATACTTTCAAAAGCAGGCAGGAGAAGCACTATCAGTTCGAAGAGGTAGAGGTCATCACCGCATTCACAAAGCTGAAAAGGTTCGTGGACGACAGTGCAGACGGGTGGAACTCTGTTTTCGAGTCTATCTATCTGGCGAAAGACCTCATCAACACTCCCCCTGCGGACATGACGCCTGAGATATTCGCCGAAAAGGCTCTGGAGCTCGCAGACGACAAGCTGAAAGTAAGCGTCATCGATGACATCGAAGTGCTGAAAAAGGACTATCCGCTCGTATACGCAGTGGGTAAAGGGAGCACAAACCTCCCCCGTTTCCTCAAGCTGGAATACAACGGTGCACCGGCAACAGAGCAGCACGTAGCCCTCGTGGGTAAAGGCGTGACATTCGACTCTGGCGGTTCAAACCTGAAGCCGACAGGCTCTATCGAAGATATGAAAACAGATATGTCGGGCGGTGCGACAGTGCTCGCCGTGACAAAGCTCGCAGCGGATACAAACATGGCTGTGAATATAAAGACATATATCCCTCTGGTGGAAAACATCATCGGCACATGTGCATACAAGCCGGGCGATATACTCACCAGCAAAATGGGTAAGACCATAGAGATACTAAACACAGACGCAGAGGGCAGGCTGATCCTTGCCGATGCTCTGTATGAAGCGACAAAGACAGACCCTGAGGTCATCATAGACGTTGCGACACTGACAGGTGCATGTATCGTCGCACTCGGCTCTCACTGTGCGGGGCTCTTCAGCAACAGAAAGTTCCTCGCAAAAAATATATCTGATGTTTCAGGCGAGCTGGGCGAAGATATATGGGAGCTTCCGCTTCTGGAGGCATACGAAGGACGCATAAAGAGTGACATCGCAGACCTGCGCAACATAGCAAAGCAGAAGGGTGAGGCCGGCTCTACCATAGCAGGGCTTTTCCTTCAGGAATTTGTGGACAACTGGCCGTGGATACACCTCGACATCGCAGGGCCGGCATACCTTAACGAACCGCACCCCGTTTTCGGCAAGCATGCCACGGGATTCGGTGTGAGACTCATCGCAGAGTTTCTTAAGACAAACTATACAGCAGAGTAATTTATAAGGGGGCATGAGCCCCCTTTTTTCACAGACAAATATGAAGAGACTTAGTGTTTTTATTTTATTTTTAGTTCTTATATACGGCTTTTCCACGGGTGTTCGGCTTCACCAGCATGAGGTTCTCTCCATCGGGGAGACAGTGCTGACCACAGACGACGGATACCGCTGGGTGCGCTTTGCAAAGGAAATATCCGAAGGCTCATATGTAAAAGGTGATGATACTCTTTCCCCTGCGTCGAAACCTCCCGCAGTGCCCCTTATCAGCAGGACGATATCCGCTGTCAGCGGTGTTTCGGGCTTGTCATTTGAGAGGGCAGGCAGTCTCATGACAGTATTTTTGTCGGGGCTGTTCATCTTCCCCCTCGGGATGTTCTTTTACCTTGCGGGATACCCCGCCAGCGGTGTCGGAGCAGGGCTTCTGGGTGCATTGTCATTTGCTTATCTGTCCCGCACGTCGGCTTATCAGATAGACACGGACATGCTGAACCTGTTCTTCCTTTCTATGGGTGCTCTGTGCGTCTTTATGGCGGAGAGGGGGCGGGCTGTCCTCTGGTCTGCTCTGGCGGGCATTACCATGTATATATTCTGGCTGTGGTATTTCCACAGCGGGTTCACCCTTGTGTATTTTCTCCTGCTGATGTTTGCCGTGCGCACTCATGGGCTGCGGACTATATCACTCTCGGCATTTGTTTATATAGTGCTTGCTTCTCCGTTTGTCTTCTTTTCAGGTTTTATGAATTTATTTCAGTTTGTCGACAGCTCATCCGTACAGCATGTTTATGCCGATGTTGCAGAGCTCACTGTGCTACCGTTTACCGAAACGATGAAGCATGTGGGCACATACTGGTGGCTCGCCGTCATCGGGCTTCTGCTGTCTGTGATATCCGGACGGCATATGGTTTTTATGGCTGTTTTTTATCTGCTGGGCCTCTTTGCTTTTACAAAGGGTATCCGCTTTGCGATGTTCCTCTCGCCCCTTTGCGGTGCGGGGATAGGCGTGCTGTTCGACAAATGCCTGCCGAAGCGATGTGCTCTGGGATATGCGATGGTGACAGCCTGTCTGATATTCATCCCGGTTTATGAGAACCTGTATATCATTCCCGAGCCGTCTCTGAGCAGGGAGACGGCAGCCCTTATAAAGCATCTGGATGCCACGGAAAAGGATGCCGTGATAGCCGGCATCTGGGATAAAGGCTTTGCAATCGAGCACCTTGCGGGGCGGAGAGTCCTTGCCGACGGAGCCAGCCAGTTTAAACAAGGGGCAAAGGCATACGCCGATGCCATATTTCAGACGGATGAAAGAGCAAGTGCAGATATGCTTTATGATGCTTCTGGAAGCAGTCATATTTATCTCCTTTTTACCCCTGATATGGACAAAAAAATGAGCGGACTGCTTACCACTGCGGGGTATAAAGCAGTACAGGATAAAAACGGAGTGATTTTGACAGGTATTGGAAATGCTGAAAGCTCTCAGGCTATCTCATTGGAGGATACCGTATATTTCAGACTCGCTGTTATAGGCACTGCCGATATGCAGTGTTTCAGGCTGGTTTATGCCGATGGCGGTGCTTTGAGGCTGTACAGGCTGAACCATAGGTGCCTCAAAAGCAATATTCACTAAGTCATATATTTTCGTTATTGATTTTCTTAATCATTATGCTATTGTTGATTACTTGATTCGCTATCATGATTCATAATAACACGGAGAAGCATATGGATTTCAAACAGATCGAAGCATTTGTATTTGTGGCAAAGTACAAATCTTTTTCGAGAGCAGCGGAAAAGCTCCTTTTATCTCAGCCCACCATCTCTACACACATCAGCACCCTTGAGGAACAGCTCGGGGTAAAGCTCTTTGACAGACTTTCAAAGGAAGTAGTGCTGACAGAGGCGGGGCAGGTCTTTTATCCCTATGCAGTCGATATACTCGACCTTCGTGAGCGTTCTCACGAAGCGGTCAAAGAGTTCCTCAACGAAGTGAGCGGACACCTGCACATCGGCTACAGCACCGTCGCTGCGGAGTTCATCCTCCCCGAGGTTATAAAGAAATTCAAAGAAGACTACTACAAGACCTTCTTTACCATTGATAACGGAAACACTCAGAATGTTATACAGAGGCTCTCCGACGGTATACTCGACCTCGCCATCGTAGCGAGAAAGATACCTAAGAAAGATATCGAGTATAAGGTTCTCACCAAAGATAAGATAGTGCTCATCGTGCACAAAAATCATAAATTCTATACCCGTGACTCCGTCTTTATCGAAGAGATACTGGGCGAGGAGTTCATCACACGTGAGGTGGGCTCGGGAACCAGAGCATCAGTGGAGCACGCTTTTAAGAACAAGGGCTACGACTTCGACAGTCTGAACGCCGTGGCTGTTCTCAGCAGTACGTTCTCCATACGTAATGCGGTGAAGCGTGAGCTGGGTATAGCCTTCATGTCTGAAATGGCTCTCGCCGAAGAGGAGCATGATTCCTCTGTTAAGGCGATCCCCGTCACAGACCTTATGGTGGAAAAGGATGTTTATGTCGTCTACAGCAAAAACAGAACGAACAAAAAACTCCTTAAGCATTTCATCGATACGATACTGAAATTCAAGTGAGCCTGAACGAAGAGCTGGAGCTGAGCTATATTCTGGAAAAGGGGCTGGACAGCATCAACCTTATCGATGTGCGTTCGCCCTCTGAGTTTGCCGAGGATCATATCCCCACGGCGGTGAATATACCTCTGCTCGACGACGAAGAGCGTAAACAGGTGGGCATCTGCTATAAGCACGAAGGCCCGAAGGACGCCAGAATGCTCGGTGTGGAGCTGGTCAGCCCGAAGCTGCCCGACTTCATACGTCAGTTCCTCACGATAAAACAGAATAATAAGATGACAGTCTGCTACTGCTGGCGGGGCGGTCTGCGGAGCAACAGCTCTGCGGGGCTCGTGCGCATAGCAGGGATGCAGATATACGTTATAAAAGGCGGATGGAAGAGCTACCGCATACATGTTGCGGATTTTATGGATAACTTCCCGCCCGAATACCGCTTCATAAACCTTTACGGCCCGACAGGATGCGCAAAGACAGAGATACTGCGCAGGCTGGAAAGCGAGGGGCTGAACGTGCTGGACCTTGAGAAGCATGCCGCACACAAAGGCTCCAGCTTCGGCAAGGTGGACGAGCCGGACTATGAAAGCGTCACACAGAAGAATTTCGAATCGAAAATTTGGCATACATTCTATAGAAAAGGGGGGAGGCTCTTTTTAGTAGAAGGTGAAAGCAAAAAGATCGGAAAGGTGAGCATCCCGAACCCGATTTTCGACAGGATGCAGTCGGGGATCAGCGTTGTGGCAGACACAAGCCTTGATTTCCGCATTTCGTTTACTGTAGAAAACTATAAACCCGACCGATATATAGATGAGATAAGAGTGTCGCTCCTGCGCCTTAAGCCTTATATAGGCAATACAAAGGTGGCGGAGCTGTCGGCAATGCTTGACAGGCAGGACTACGAGACATTTACCCGTGACCTGCTGGTGGAGTATTACGACCCGCTCTATCTGCGTTCAATACCACAGAAACCGGACCATGTGATAAAGTATGACAGCATTGAAGAAGGCGCTGAAAAACTTGCCGATATCTACAAAAGCTCTCAGGCTGACTAGTCTCTGCCTGCTGCTTATTGCGTGTACATCCACACCGTCACACTCGAGCTACGGCACGGTGCAGAGCGGTAATAGAACCCCTGCGGGCGCTGTCATGGACGGTGCAGTCTTCGACAGACCATACACCGTGCGGGGTGTCACATACTATCGTCTTAAATCAGTTAAATCGTTTACACAGACAGGTCTCGCCAGCTGGTATGGCAAGGAAGAGCACGGAAAGCTCACCGCCAGCGGGGAAAAGTATGATATGTATGCCATGACCGCAGCCCATAAACAGCTCCCTCTGGGGAGCAAGGTTCTCGTGAGGTGTCTTGAGACAGGGCGGGACATCATAGTCTCCATAAACGACAGAGGCCCCCATGTGAGAGGGCGCATCATCGACCTCTCATACACAGGCGCACAGAGGCTGGGCATTGTGGATAAGGGGCTCACAAGGGTGACGCTGGAGCTCTTGAACGGAGCCGACGAAGACCCCGTGGACGGACATTTCTCCGTACAGCTCGCATCATTCAGCCAGAGGGAATACGCCCGTGATCTGGCAGACGGCATCAGCAATTCAAAGGTTGTTATGGCGTATGTGAACGGAAAGCCTTACTATCGTGTTAAGGTCACAGGATTTAATTCCCGCAGTGCAGCAGAAAACTACAAATCTAAAGTCTCCTCCAGATACCCCGGCGCACTTGTAATCGCTGAGGACTAAACTTATAATATCAACCGTCATTGCGAGGAGGCTCGACCGACGAAGCAATCTTCCGGCATCGTTTGACTCTTCAAACGTGGAAGATCACTTCAGCCTTTGGCTTCGTGATGACGATTTCGACAACAGAGGGAATATATGATAAGAAAGATAAGAAAGAACGATCAGATGAGAGACGTAAAAATCATCAGAGACTACATCAGCCACCCTGAGGGGTCTGTGCTGGTCTCTTTCGGCGATACAAAGGTTATATGCAATGCAACAGTGACAGAGGGCGTGCCGCCATTCCTCAGAGACACGGGGAAAGGCTGGGTAACGGCTGAATACGCCATGCTCCCCAGAGCCACACACACGAGAAACCAGCGTGAGTCTAAGCGTGGGAAGCAGGACGGACGATCTCAGGAGATATCCAGACTGATAGGACGCTCGCTCCGTGCCGCAGTGGACTTTGACAAAATGGGCGAAAACACCGTCACGATCGACTGTGATGTAATACAGGCAGACGGCGGAACGAGAACAGCAGCCATCACGGGCGGATTCTGCGCTCTGTATATGGCGTGTGAATGGATGGTGGAGCATAATATGATAGAGGAAAATCCGGTGACGGGGATGGTGTCTGCCGTCAGCGTGGGGATAGTGATGGGCGAGCCCCTGCTCGACCTCGAATATGTCGAAGACAGCATGGCAGACGTAGACATGAACCTGGTGGTTAAAGATGTGAGAGAGATAGTAGAGATACAGGGCTCTGCAGAGAAGGTGACATTCGACAGAGACATGCTGAACCGCATGCTCGACCTCGGATTCAAAGGGATAGAGGCGCTCACAAAAGCTCAGAAACAGGTGCTCGGAATATGAAACTTTATGTAGCTACAAAAAATAAACACAAATTAAAGGAAATTAGTCAAATATTAGATGATATAGATGTAGTGTCTGTTTATGACGTGGTGGATGATTCCATCGACGTAGAGGAAACAGGCGTTACATTTTTAGAGAATGCTTCGCTGAAGGCGAGGACACTGTCGAAGATGGTGGACGGATATGTCATAGCGGACGATTCTGGCATTTCCGTGGATATACTGGAGGGTGCGCCGGGCGTTTACTCCGCCAGATACGCAGGCCCGAAGGCCACAGACAGGGAAAACAACGAAAAGCTGATGAAGATAATGCACGATCTCCCGCCTGAAAGGTGCGGGGCGAGCTATGTGTGCGTGATAGCACTCGCAGAGGGCGGTCTTGTGGAGCGTACATTCAGCGGGCTGTGCGAAGGCTTCGTCGCAAAGGAATATAAAGGGGAAAACGGATTCGGCTACGACCCGATGTTCATGCTCCCCGACGGAAGACACATGGCAGAGCTGTCCGAAGAAGAGAAGAACAGCATAAGCCACAGAAATATGGCTCTGCAGAGCCTCAAAGAATATTTAAAGACAAAAACGGAATAAACAATGACCCTGAAAAGATTTCTCATCCTGACGATGGCCGTATGCCTGCTCTTTCTGGCGGGGATAGGTGCTGTATTAAAGGGGGAGAGGTCTGCTCTGGAGAGGTGTGTTGTCGACCTTGACGACATACTCAAAGGGGGCAGAGAGGGTAAATCACTCACGATATACTCCGCAGACGGCTATAAGATATACGAACAGGTATATGAGAAAACGGCGAAACTCCCCGCTGAAATGCCCGAAGACGTGATGTATATGGTTAAATTCGCAGGGGAGAATCTGTTCACCTGCGACATTCCCGACACGGCAGCCGAGCTGAAGCTCTTACGCTTTCACGGTGTGCCGGCCGAGGGGCTCAATAACTGCATAATCCTGAACATAGCCGAAAAGGCTCTCGCCTCCAAAGGTGAAAAGACGAATAGTCTGCGCATATGGAAGACCGCATCGGACATCATATCCAGATACGGCGAGCGTAAACTACTGCTGTCATATATGGAAAACACATATATGCAGAACGACATATGGGGGATAGAGGCCGCATCACAGAGCTATTTCGGACACTCTGTAAGGTTCGCTCCGATAGAGGAGAAGGCGTGGCTGGTATCCGTGCTGACTCTGGGGCATATGCCCGATGACGACATCCCCGCTTTTTACAAACGTAAAGACATGCTCTCGTACAGGCTGTATGAGAACGGGATGATATCCTACGATGCATATCAGGCGGCATCAAAACATCCTGAGTATGCACTGCACAGAAATGTGGACACTCTCCCCGAATACACGTCGCTGATACTGGAAGAGATGCGGGAAAAAGGCATCCGTACGGACAGACAGCTCGTGGTGCATGCTAATATCAGAGTCTCCACCATAAATGCTGCCAATGATGCCATAAGCAAAAGACTGGTGAAATACCCCGAAGGGGTGAACATAGCCATGGCGGTGGTGAACTATGAGACAGGTGGCGTGGAAGCCCTCGCCGCTAATGATAAATGGCAGTACCGCACTATGGAGATGCGCCGTCAGATAGGCTCTACATTCAAGCCTATCGTATATCTGACAGCTATGACAGAGGGCGCAATGCCCAATGAGATAATAATCGACAAGCAATATAAATATAATCTGGGGAACTATACATATGCCCCTGCAAACTTCGAAGACTATTACATGGGGAGCATTCCCCTCCGCTTCGGGCTGGTGCATTCGCTGAATAATGCCACGATACGTCTGGCGAAGACCACAGGGCTGAGAAAGGTCGGGCAGATGGCTGTGGACCTGGGGATGAAGGCTAGGATAAAGCCATACCTTGCTATGCCTCTCGGCATATTCCCCATCACACCGCTGAATCTGGCAAAGGTCTACTCCGCATTCGGCACGTACGGCGTGCGCCGTGAGATCGGCTTTATAAACCGCATTGTGAATGCGCAGGGCGAAGAGGTCTATATCAAAAGAGAACTGCCCAAAAGGGTAGCACCCGAACGTGAGACGTATCAGGTAATATACATGATGAAAGATGTCGTCCGCAGAGGGACGGCTAGAGGGAGCGGACTCATAACAGGTACGGCGGCAAAGACTGGGACAACGGACGAATACCGTGATGCATGGACAGTCGCTCTTTTCCCTCCGTATGCAGTCGTCTGCTGGGTGGGCTTTGACGACCACCGCAGCATGGGCGACGAAGGGACTGGCGGCGGACGTGCGGCGCCTGTGATAGCCGAGTTTCAGAAGATAGTGAAGCAGAATGTGAAAAAAATAGATTTCAATGTTCCGCAAGGTATTGTATTTAAACGAGTGGACACCCGTTCGGGGGCTGTCGTAGGGAAGGGGTGCTCAGGTGGCAGAAGCTATACTGAGGCGTTCCTCGAAGAGAATGTGCCCGAAACATGTGAAAAGAGCCGTACGGCATTTGAAACGACTAATAATAATCAGGGGAGCTGAAATGAAAAATATATATCTGATAGGATTCATGGGAACAGGAAAGAGCGCAGTGGGTAAGATACTCGCCGAAGAGCTCGGTTCTCAGTTCGTAGATACTGACCAGATGGTAGTGGATAAGACAGGCAGACAGATAGCCGATATCTTTGAGGAGGATTCCGAAGAGGAGTTCCGTGCTCTGGAGACAGAAGTGCTCCGTGAGATAACAGACAGGGACGGGCTGGTCGTTTCCACAGGGGGCGGTATCGTCGTCACAAGGGGCAATCTGGAGATGATGAAGCAGACGGGAATAGTCGTAACGCTCATCGCAGATGCAAATACTATCCTCGAGCGCATACAGGGCGACGAGACCTGTAGACCGCTTCTGGAGGTGGCCGAGCCGTTCGAAGAGATCAAAAGACTGCTCTTCGACAGAGCTTCTTTCTACATTAATGCTCATCAAATCGTAGATACATCCGATATAACACCAAGAGAGGCAGCCGAAAAGATCCTCGAAACGGTGAAAAACGAGGCATAGGCTGAATTAGAATTATGCAGACTGTCAAAGTAGACCTTAAGAAAGAGGTTGATTCCTCTTATGAGATCACAATTGGCTCATCCTTTGTAAAGGATGTGATAGCGAAGCTGCGTGAAGACGGCGCATTTTTCATGGTGGATGAGAATGTGTTTGACCTTTACGGAGACTACTTCACCCATGACAGTACGTTCCGCTTCCGTGCGGACGAGCATAATAAAACTCACGAATCCGTTGTCGCCGTGCTAGGCTTCCTTTTCAGAGAAGGGGCAAAGCGTGACGCTATGTTCTCCATCGTCGGAGGCGGGATAACAGGCGACGTGGGCGGATTTGTCGCTGCGACATACATGCGCGGCATCAGCTTTGTTCAGATACCTACGACGCTCCTTTCCATGGTGGATTCCAGTGTCGGCGGTAAAACAGGTATAAACTTCCGAGGGGCGAAAAACAACGTAGGCGCTTTTGCCCAGCCGGTACACGTATACATAGACATGAGCTTCCTCTACACCCTTTCGGACGAAGAGTTCCTGAACGGTGTGGCAGAGGTTATCAAATACGGTGCGATATTCGACGCCGAATTCTTTAAATACCTCGAAGACAACAGAGAGAGCATACTGGACAGAGACGCAGAGACCCTCGCTTATGTTGTCAGGCGCTGCTGTGAGATGAAGGCAGAAGTGGTGAAAAGGGACGAAAAGGAGACTGGCGACAGAGCCCTCCTTAACTTCGGGCATACATTCGCCCACGCCATAGAGACAGATTCCCACCACGGGGTAAAACACGGATACGCTGTCGCCACGGGGATGTATCTCGAGACAGACTTCGCAGTTAAGACAGGCGAAGCGACAAAAGAGACCCTCGAAAACATGGAGCGCATCCTTACTGCATACGGTTTTGACCTTTCCTATGAGATAGAAGACAAAGAGCTCTTTTTCAGCGCAATGAAGCTGGACAAAAAAGCGGGTAAAAAAGGGCTTACCCTAGCCTTGACACCAAAGATAGGCTCAGGTAAAATCCTAAAAAATATTTCCCAGCAGTCTGTTGTAGATTATTTCAATAATCTCTGATCACAAGCCGCTTACAAAAGGACCAGATCTGTATGGAAGAGCAAGAGAAGTCTGTTTATCTTAAAGACGTCGAATACTTTTCTGCGAAAGTTGAGCAGAACCCATCCTCTACGCTCTTTGTCCCCCTCGCCAATGCATATATCAAACTGGAACAATACGACGAAGCCGTCAGTGTCCTCAAAACAGGGATAGATGAAAACCCTGAGGTCTACGCTGCTAAAACCATGCTGGCACAGGCTTATATGGGGCAGGGCGATGTAGACGAGGCAAAGGTTATTCTTACTGGCGTTCTCGCTACGGATTCGCACAATTATCTTGCGTGTAAGCTGATGGGAGACCTATTCCGAAACGAAGAGAATATAAAGAAAGCTCTGGTGAACTACCGCAATGCTCTGATGGTAGCGCCTGAGGATACAAAGCTCCGAGCACTTATGGATGAGCTTATGGAAGCTGCGGGCATATCCGCAGGAGAGATATCGGCAGAGCCGAACCTTATGGATGCTGATGATGAACTCCTCGACCAGCTCGGAAGCGAACTGGCAGAAGAGGTCAGACAGGAGGTCGGCGAAGAGGAACTCGGTAAAGTAGAGGCGAGCGACGACGAGATCAGCAGTACTGTCGACTCAATTGTCGGCGTGGATGATTCATCCGGCATGGAAGATATGAGCCTGGACAATTATCAGGAATCATCGTCTGCGGGAGCCGCTGATGAGCTCGAGGAAGAGCTTGTCGCATCATTTGACGACGAGATAATACACACAGACCTCAGTCCGGACGAAATGGGCGAAGAGGACGTGGATAAAGCTGTTAAGCTGGATAAAGAGATAATGGGAGACGGCACAGAGGCTGCTCCTGATGATGATGAGGTCGCCGCCCTAGCTGCAGAGCTTGGTGCAGACCTCGGGCTGGAGACTAAGAGCGCACTGCCGCCTGATGATATAGACGAGGCACTGGACGAAGTTTTCGGCGAAGAGAAAGAGAAGACCGAAGAGGAGAAATCCTTCTTTGACGGGGTAGATGCAGAGGCTCCTGAAGAGCTAGACGATGAGCTTAAGGCTATGCTGGGCGTGGATGAAGCTGTCGCTGAAACGGAAACCGTGGCAGAAGAGCCCGTTGCCGAGGAAGCTGTAGCTGAAGAATCTGTCGCAGAGGAAGCCATTGAAGAGCCTGCCGTTGCTGAACCTGAGCTTGACGACGATCTGAAAGCACTGCTTGGTGAAGATGTTGAACCTGTTGCAGAAGAACCCGTTGCGGAAGAAGCCGTAGAAGAGCCTGCCGTTGCCGAACCTGAGCTTGACGACGATCTGAAAGCACTGCTTGGTGAAGATGTCGAGCCTGTTGCAGAAGAAGCCGTTGCGGAAGAAGCCGTAGAAGAGCCTGCCGTTGCCGAGCCCGAACTGGACGACGATCTGAAAGCACTCCTTGGTGAAGATGTCGAACCTGTAGAAGAAGCTGTTGCGGAAGAAGCCGTAGAAGAGCCTGCCGTGGCCGAACCCGAACTTGACGACGATCTGAAAGCACTCCTTGGCGAAGATATTGAACCTGTCGAAGATACCGTTGAGGCGGAGGCAGAGCATGTCGCTGAGCTTCAGGATATAGAAGACCTCGAAGGATTCGAACCTGTGTCTGAGGATGCAGAGATACCCGCCGAAGATGAAGAACCCGAAGAAGCGGATGCGCATGTTGAAATGTTAACAGATGCTGAAGAAGAATCCCCAGATGTGTCTGAGACCTCAGAGGAAATTTATGAAGCTTCTATGGACGAACTGATGGAAAATGCCCCCGAAGATGACGAAAACGGGGTGGAAAACCTTGATCCCGAAACACGTGAACAGGTGAACAGGCTTGAAAACCTGTTGGAAACTATAAAAAATAATGCATCAAACTGAGAAAGTTTAACAAACTAACTCTTACCACTGGATAAATCCTATATTTACGTTATAATCTACATGCATTTTTAAAAATGTCAGTAAAGCTGTGTTCAGATATGAACGCATGAATATGGAGAGATTTGTGAAGATACTTGTTATCAACGGTCCGAACCTTAACATGCTGGGCAAAAGAGAAAAGAGCATCTACGGCGAGGCTACGATGGAGAGCATAAATGAAATGCTGAGCCAGCGTGCAGGCGGCAGATGCGTCTTAGAGTTTTTTCAGTCTAACCACGAAGGGGAGATTGTTAGCATGATACAGCGCACAGATGCGGACAGTATCATCATCAATGCGGGCGCATACACACACACCAGTGTTGCCATACGTGACGCCTTTCTCTCTGTTTCAAAACCGTTCATCGAAGTGCACCTCTCTAATGTTTTCGCCAGAGAGGAGTTCAGACACACATCTTATCTTTCCGATGTTGCAAAGGGCGTTATAACAGGCTTTGGTGCCATGTCTTATGCCTTTGCCCTCGATTACTTTCTGGAGCAGAATTCTTGAGAAACAGATTAACAGAACTTCGTGAGATGATGCGCGGAGAAGGTGTTTCAAACCTTTTCGTCACATCTCTGTCAGATATATATTACCTCACCGGCTTCACAGGGAGCACGGCGTATCTGCTGGTGGACACAGACGGAGCCGTCTTTGTCTCCGACGGGCGATACTCTGAGCAGTCAAAGGCTCAGGTGAGGGATGCCGAGATAATGATTGTACAGGACTACCGCAAGATGGTGGCCGAGTACGCAGAAAAGCTCTCCGCAGTGACTGTCACATACGACTGTCAGCTGCAGGACTTCGAATACCTTTCGGAAAATGTGGACAAGGTGTCCATCGACGCAAAGGGTATGATAGACAGGCTGAGAGCAGTGAAGGATGAGGAAGAGCTCGTCATGCTGCGTGAGCAGTTCAAGTGTGCCCACGATTCGTTCGTGCAGTCACTCCCCGCTTTTAAGCCGGGCGTGAGCGAGATGCACTGGGCGGCGGAGCTCGAGCGCAATATGAAGATAAACGGTGCGAAGTATGCCTCTTTCGAGACCATCATCGCAAGCGGATACAGAGGAGCCATGCCCCACGGGACAGCATCGCAGAAGGTAGTTGAAAAAGGTGATGCAGTTGTTGTGGACTTCGGCAGTAAAAAAGAGTATTGCAGTGATGTCACAAGGCTGGTAATGACAGCCCCTGACGCAGAGGTGAGGAAAGTCGCCGACATAGTATACACTGCTCTGCAGAAGGCGAAGGACGCCGTCAGAACAGGCATAGTCTGCTCTGATATAGACGCCATCGCTAGAGAATACATCGACTCCACCGGCTATGGAGCTTATTTCAATCACGGGCTGGGGCACGGCGTCGGCATAGACGTACACGAAAAGCCAGTGTTCAACCCGAGGGACAAGACTGTTCTCGAGCCTAATATGGTGCTCACTATAGAACCGGGTATATATCTTCCCGAGCGTTTCGGCGTTCGTCTGGAGGATACTGTTGTTGTTAAGGACGACGGCTGTGAAAATCTCACGGCGGTCTTTGAAAAATACATTTATGAAGTAGTATGAGGTGTTAAATGATCACTCCGAACCAGTTTAAAAGAGGAGCAAAAATCGAACTCGACGGCGAACCGTACAGCATTGTCGAGTATCTTCACATTAAATGCGGACGCGGCGGTGCGACAGTACGTACAAAGGTTAAATCCCTCCGTACAGGTGCAGTGCTTGAGCGTACTTTCAAATCAGATGAAAAGATAAAGCAGCCTGATTTCGAAGATAAGGCTATGCAGTATCTTTACAACGACGGCGTTACATTCTTTTTCATGGATAACGAAAACTATGAGCAGGTCGAAGTCGGCGCTGACGCTATCGGCGACGATGTAGACTTTATGCCTGAAAACTGCATGGTAAGCGTTCAGCTTTTCAACGGACAGCCTATCGGTGTAGACCTTCCTAACTTTGTCGAGCTTGAGGTCACATACACTGAGCCCGGTCTGAAAGGCGACACTGTTTCCGGCGGAAACAAGCCTGCCACAATCAGCACAGGCGGAACAGTCAACGTGCCTCTGTTCATCAACATCGGCGACGTTCTCAAAATAGATACAAGAGACAGAGTATATCTCGAAAGAGTCAGCTCAGCTAAATAGGAGTAGAGTAATGGATATCAAAGAGATCAAAGAATTAATTAAGTATATTGAAAAGTCCGACATCAAAGAATTTGAATACGAAAACGGTGAAGAGAGCATCTACATCTCTAAAGTAGGTGAGGCTCAGAACATATACACATCCGCAGCGCCTGCTATGGCTCCTGTGGCTGCTGCACCTGCTGCGGCTCCTGCTGTGGCTGCTGCTCCTGCCGAGGCTGCCGCACCTGCAAAACCTGCGGGCAACGAAGTTGTCTCCCCTATCGTGGGTACATTCTACGCAGCTCCGTCACCGGGTGCATCTGCATTCGTTAAAGAGGGAGATAAAGTAAGCAAAGGTCAGACACTCTGCATCGTGGAAGCGATGAAGATAATGAATGAAATAGAAGCAGAGTACGACTGCAAGATCGTCAAAATAGTCGGTCAGAACGGCGTACCTGTTGAATTTGGTGAGACGATATTCGTAGTCGAGCCTCTTTAAGGAGTGCTGAATGTTTAGCAAAGTATTGATCGCAAACAGGGGAGAGATCGCCCTGCGTATCATAAGAGCGTGTAAGGAACTCCGCATAAAGACCGTAGCGGTCTATTCCGATGTGGATAGAGAATCCCTTCACGTCGCAATGGCTGACGAAGCCGTTTGTATCGGGCCTGCTGCATCGAAAGACAGCTATCTGAACGTAAAAAGCATCATTGCTGCTGCGGAGATAGCAAACGTCGATGCTATACACCCGGGCTATGGTTTCCTCGCTGAAAATGCCGAGTTCGCAGCTATCTGTGAAGACTGCGGATTCAAATTCATCGGACCTAGCGCTGAGCACATCAACATGATGGGTAACAAATCCAGCGCAAAGGAAGCTATGAAGAAATTCGGCGTGCCTGTCGTTCCCGGCTCTGAGGGAGCCGTGAAGGATGTGAAGCATGCGAAAGAGATAGCCGAGGCTATGGGATTCCCTGTAATGATCAAGGCATCCGCAGGCGGCGGCGGTAAAGGTATGCGTGTGGCGCATAACGAGCTCAGCTTCATGAACGCTTTCGAAATGGCAAGAACAGAGGCGATGAACGCATTCGGCTCTGACGAGATATATATAGAAAAATTCATCGAAAACCCAAGACACGTCGAGGTTCAGGTTTTCGGCGACGGAAAAGGAAAGGGACTCCACTTCTTCGAACGTGAATGCTCTATCCAGCGCCGTCACCAAAAGCTCCTCGAGGAAGCTCCGTCCACAGCCGTAAGCCAGAATACGAGAGAAAAAATGGGTGCTATATCCGTTGCTGCGGTGGAATCTTTGAAATATGAGAACGCCGGAACAATAGAATACCTTGTGGATAAGGATGAAAACTTCTATTTTATGGAAATGAACACCCGTATTCAGGTGGAACACCCTGTTACGGAGATGGTTACAAACACCGACCTTGTTCAGCTTCAGCTTAGAGTCGCCGCAGGCGAAGGGCTGAACCTTGAGCAGAAGGACATCGTCCTTCACGGGCACGCTATAGAATGCCGTGTAAACGCAGAAGACCCTAAGACATTCATGCCTTGCCCCGGCGCTGTCACAGGATATGTGAACCCGGGCGGATTCGGCACAAGGGTAGACTCTGCATGCTATGACGGCTACTATGTACTTCCTTACTACGACAGCATGATAGCAAAGCTGATCGTATACGGAAGAAACAGAGAGATGGCTATCGCCAGGATGAACAGAGCCCTCGACGAATTTGTCGTGGACGGCATAAAAACAACCATCCCTCTGCATAAAAGGATACTGGAGCACCATGCGTTCATCGACGGTGACATCAGTACAGAGTTTATCGACAGGTACTTTGGATGAGAAAAACCCCGCTTCTTATAGTTTTGCTTCTGGCTTCTATGTTTTTAACCGACGCCGGCGCTGCCGGATTCCTTACACAGGGTCAATCCGTTGATTCAGCGTATATCAAAGCATCACTGTATGAGCAGGATGGAAATTTTGAGGAGGCCTCCAAACTGCTGGAGGCCGTTCTCGAGTCTGTGGACGACGAGTATATATACGTTAAGCTCGCAGACATATACAGCCAGCTCGAAGATAACGAGATGGTGAAGTTCACCCTTGAAAGAGCGGTGAGAAAGCTCCCTAAGTCCTACATGCTCATCGGAGCACTGGCGGATGTCTACCGCATGGACGAAACCACCATAGACAAATCATTCGAACTCTTCCGCAAGGCTTACAAGCTCTCGGGAAACCCTATATATGCCGAGGCAGAGGCCAGAGCATATTCTCAGAAAAAAGATTATAACAGTGCCATAAACATCTACGGCACACTCATCGATATAGATAAAAAGTCTGACTATTACGTTCAGCGTGCAAGAAACTTTGAAAAACTCGGACTGCAGAAAGAGGCTATTGACGACTACCGTGCAGCAGCCGAGCTGGACGGAAACTTCACCGCTGCGGCGAAGCTGGCGGACTATTACATGGATCAGAACAATGACACAGAGGCTATCAAATACCTCCGTATGGTTCTGGAGACCAGCCCCGACATGACCATCGCAAAGTTCAGAATAGCTGTCCTGCTGGGCAAGATGGGGAAAAGGGACGAGGCGGAAAACTATTTTCTCAGCATAGTGGATGTGCTGAATGATACTGAAAGGCTATACGTTTATAAACAGCTTGCCAAAATGGCGCTGGATGAAAAAGACAACGAAAAGGTAGAGGAATACTTCTCTCTCGCCTATGAGATAAACAACGACACACAGACAGCATTTTCTCTGGCTCTGCTGGCAGAGTCCGTATCCGAGCTGGACACTGCAAAGGGCTGGTACGAAGAGATACTGAAGAACCGACCCGACTTCGCAGAGGCAAGAAAAAGGCTGGCTATCATAAACATCCGTCAGGGGAACCCCGACACTGCACTCGACACCATCAGCCAGGTGGAGGATGTGTATAAGGATGTCGACTATTACCGCATATCTGCACAGGCTCTCACAGACATGAAAGAGTTTAAGAAAGCCGAAACGCTCCTCACCGAAGCTGTAAAGCTGAACCCCGCAGAAGTGAAGCTGTATATAGACCTCGCCCTCGCCGTAGATAAGCAGGGGGAGAAATCAAGGGCCGCAGACGTTATCAAAAACGGTATGAAATACTACCCTGATGATGCGTCTCTGCTGAACTTCCTCGGATATCTGTATGCCGAGCAGGGGATAAACCTGAAAGAAGCGGAAAAGATGATATCAAAAGCTCTGAAGCAGAAGCCGCAGGAAGCTGCATATCTCGACAGCATGGCGTGGGTGTTTTATCAGCAGGGCAAATATAAAGATGCATTCGAATACCAGAAAAAGGCGCTGAACCTCGCACCTGAAGAGGACGAGATCAGAGGCCATATGGAAGCTATCATAAATAAACTCGGACTGGAAAAGAGTGTCGATGACTTCATTCAGGCGAAATAGCCTATATATATTCCTGACTGCCGCACTCCTTGTGCTCAGTGCCTGTACTCCCAAAGGGGTCATCATGTATGTTCCCGACGACCTCGCTCAGAAGATATCCGCAAAAAATGAGGCGACATGCTCCTATAAAGGGCGTGTGAGCGTCGTTTACCAAAAGGGCGAAGACGATGTCCGCTTTAAAGGATATCTGGACAAAGACTGTTCTGATAATTTCAAACTTAAGATACTCGGACTTTTTAATACTGTTGCCTACGACGTCACATATATGGACGGCGAGGTTCAGGCGTTTAAAAAAGACGAGGACGTCAGCCTCGAGATAGCCTACTTCATGCGCTCCAAAGGGCTGGACAGCATGATATCCCTAATCAGATACCCCCATGTAAAGGTGGACAACAGCTTTAAAAAGAAGGCTGTCGGCGACGAATTCATCCTGACGAAGGGCTTGGTGACTGTTGCTGCGGGGGCGGATTACCTCATACGCAGGATCAGCTTCGGCGAAGAATCCTTTGCATACAGCTATGAGGAAGACACACTTAACGGACTGACATACACGGGCGACGGCATGACGCTGGAGATAAAGCTCCGATGAACGAGCTCAGCCTGAAAAGCTACGGAAAGATAAACATCTTCCTCCATATACTCGGGAAGCGGTCAGACGGCTTCCACGAGCTCTTCACTCTTTTTGCGAAAATATCCATACATGATACTCTGCACATAAAGAAATCTGCCGAGCAGAAAATAATCTGCGACAAGGCAGGCATCCCCACAGACGACAGCAACATCATAAATAAAGTACACAATATACTACGCACGGAATACGGCGTGGGAGAGAACTTTGAAATAGAGCTGATAAAGAACATCCCCGACGGGGGCGGACTCGGAGGGGGGAGCGGTAATGCCGCTGCGTACCTTAAAGGTGTCTGCGAGCTGACAGGGATTGAGATGGATATGCATACCATGACAGACATCATGGCAAGGGTCGGCTCGGACACTGCGTTCTTTCTGCATGACGAGCCTATGGTCGGCAGGGGGCGTGGCGAGATACTCACTCCGTACGGAGCTTTACCCGAGTGCAGGGTGCTCCTTGTGAATCCCTCTGTGCATGTGCCTACGGGGCAGATATTTACATCGGGAAATTTAACGTTGACTGACAGTACAGAAGTTAATAGAATGCGCCACATATCAGACTACAATGAATATGGCGAAATCCTTTTCAACGGGATGGAAGAGGCTGTCTTTCAGCTTTACCCCGTCGTGAAGGAGGCGAAGGACGCGCTTTTGGACGCGGGGGCCGACTTTTCCCTTATGAGCGGAAGCGGAGCCACTGTTTTCGGCATTTTCAGAGATGACGAGGCGGCAGACCACGCCGCAGAAAAAATAAATAAGACACACCCTGCTTGGGGCGTGTACAAAACAGAATTAATACAATAACAACAGGAGTATGTGATGGATTATCTTGTGTTCGCAGGGACCTCTAACAAAAAACTTGCACAGAACATAGTCTCAAAGCTTGGCATGAGACTCGGAGACGCAGATGTGCGTAAATTCAGCGACGGAGAGATCTTCGTTCGTATCAATGAGAGTGTTAGGGGACGCGATGTCTTCCTTATCCAGTCTACATGTGCTCCTGCAGAAGAGCATCTCATCGAGATGATGATCATGACAGACGCCCTTAAAAGAGCATCTGCAAACAGCGTGACAGCCATCATGCCTTACTTCGGCTATGCACGTCAGGACAGGACAAGCGAACCACGAGTGCCTATCACGGCGAAGCTCGTTGCTAACCTGCTCACAGAGTCGGGTATAGACAGAGTAGTTACTATGAACCTCCACGCAGGACAGATTCAGGGCTTCTTTGATATCCCTGTGGACAACCTTTACTCTTCACCTGTTTTCGAAGTTTACTTCAGAGAGAAGGGAATGTTCGGCGAGGAATTCGTAGTTGTTTCCCCTGATGCAGGCGGTGTGGCAAGAGCCAGAGCATACAGCAAGCTCCTCGATACAACACTCGCCATCGTGGATAAAAGACGTGAGAAAGCCAATGTCGCACAGGCTATGCACGTTATCGGTGATGTAAAAGATAAAAAAGTCATCCTTATCGATGACATGATAGATACGGCAGGAACCCTGACACAGGCTGCCAAAGCCTGTATAGACCACGGCGCACTTGAGGTTTATGCCTGTGCTGCGCACGGTGTTCTTTCCGGCCCTGCTATCGAGCGCATCCTTGAATCCCCTCTGAAAGAGGTGATCGTGACAGACTCTATCCCTTTTGAAAGCGAAGTAAGCAAGATCAAGGTGCTTTCCGTAGCTCCTCTCTTTGCCGAAGCTATCACAAGGATATACCAGAAAGAGTCCATCAGCTCACTCTTCGTAAAAGGTCACGTTTAAGAAGTGCTGATCGTCGGTCTTGGAAACCCGGGCGAGAAATACGACCGGACAAGGCACAATCTGGGGTTTATGGTTGCAGACAGGCTCGCCTATGAGTATTCCGCATCCTTTAAAGAAGGCTTTAAGGGTATCTATGCGGAGTTCTTCTTAAACGGCGAGAAACATTATATTCTCAAACCATTTACTTATATGAACCTGTCGGGTGAATCCGTACAGCCGCTCGCCGCCTATTATAAAATAGACGTTGAGGACATCATCGCCGTTCACGACGAGATGGACATAGAGTTCGGCAGGATGAAGCTGAAAAAGGGCGGAAACGACGGCGGTCATAAGGGCATACGCTCTATGATACAGATGCTTGGCGATAAAGATTTTGTCAGGCTGAAGATGGGGATAGGCAAAGACGGACTCAGAGACACCGTTGGGCATGTTTTAGGAAAATTTTCACCCGAAGAGGCTGAAAAACTTGACGAATTCATCGATATTGGTGTAAAAGCTGTAGTTTGCTGTATTAATGAAGGGGTGCGTCCTGCGATGAACTCCTTTAATAGTAAAAAGACCCCGAAAGAGCCCGAAAAGGCTCCGCAGAAAGATGGAGAAAACGAGCAGTCGGAATAAGGTTTGGTCATACTGAGCTTTTTTGCGAAGGAAATGTTTTTGCAGATTCTTCACTATGTTCAGAATGACATCTGCTTTTTCCCGAATGCTTAATGATAAAAGTTTCCATAGGAGGAATTTATAATGACTAACTTGTCTTATCTCGCGCCTGTGCTTGGTGTGATCGGACTTGCTATCGCCTTTGTTATCTACACTGGCGTTGTAAAGCAGCCCGTCGGCAGCGAGAAAATGAGAGAGATCTCAGACCAGATTCACGACGGTGCTATGGCCTTCCTCGGCCGTGAGTACAAAGTTCTTGCAGTATTTATAGCTATAGTTTTCGTACTTATGTTTTTTGCAAAGGACCTTGGTTTATACACAGCACTTTCTTTCCTTGGTGGTGCTATATGCTCTATCCTTGCAGGTTTCTTCGGTATGAAGTCAGCTACAAGAGCTAACGTTAGAACATCCGAAGCTGCCAGAACAGGCGGACTTGCTGCTGCTCTCTCCGTTTCTTATAACGGTGGTGCGGTTATGGGTCTTGCTGTTGCTTCACTTGGTCTTCTCGGAGTCGGTGTACTTTTCATCATCTTCGGCAAGCCTGAAACAGCTAAATACATCAACGGATTCGCAATGGGTGCTTCCTCTATCGCTCTTTTCGCAAGAGTGGGCGGCGGTATCTATACAAAAGCTGCTGACGTTGGTGCTGACCTTGTCGGTAAAGTAGAAGCAGGTATTCCTGAAGACGACCCTAGAAACCCCGGTGTTATCGCTGATAACGTTGGTGACAACGTTGGTGACATCGCAGGTATGGGTGCGGACATCTTCGAATCATACGTTGGTTCTATCATCGCTACACTTACAATCGCAGCTACAGCTTCTCCTATGCTTCTGGCGAAGCTCTCTGCAACAGGCATTCCTACACCGGGATTCACAGGAACACTTATGTTCCTCCCTGTATTCCTCGCTGTTGTAGGTCTTGTTTCTTCTATCATCGGTGTTTTCTCTATGAAGCTCCTGAAGAACTCCGAGCCTGCTGCTGCTCTGCGTAACTCTACATATATCGGTGCCGGACTTTTCCTTGTTGCCGCTTACTTTGTTATCACATCCGTAGGCGTTACTTCAGGCGTTTTCTGGGCACTTCTTGCAGGTTGTTTCGTAGGTATCCTTGTAGGTCTCGTAACAGAGTACTACACTGCTGCAGGCCCTGTTAAGAGAATCGTTGAAGCATCCGTAACCGGACCGGCTACAAACATCATCACAGGTTTCGCTGTTGGTCTCGAGTCTGTTGTTGCTCCTATCATACTCATCTGTGTGGGTATCTATGTAGCTAACTACACAGCAGGTCTCTACGGTATCGGTATCGCTGCTGTCGGTATGCTTGCTACAGTCGGTGTTACAATGACTGTTGACGCATACGGACCTATTGCTGACAACGCAGGCGGTATCTCTGAAATGGCTGAACTCGGCCCTGATGTTCGTAAGATCACAGACAACCTCGACGCAATCGGTAACACTACTGCTGCTGTCGGTAAAGGTTTCGCTATCGGTTCTGCTGCTCTTACAGCTCTTGCACTTTTCGCTGCTTACAGCTCCAGTGCTAAAGTTACAACAATCGACATAACAACTCCTACTGTTGTTATCGGTCTTTTCATAGGCGGTTTCCTCCCATTCCTCGTAGGCGCTCTTACAATGACATCCGTTGGTAAGGCTGCTGAGCAGATGGTTGAAGAGATTCGTCGTCAGTTCCGTGAGATCCCGGGTCTTCTCGAAGGCAAGCCAGGCGCTAAGCCGGATCCTAAGACATGTGTGGATATCTCTACAGGTGCTGCACTTAAAGAAATGATCCTTCCTGGTGTTATCGCAGTTCTTGCTCCTGTTGTCGTAGGCTTCCTTCTCGGTAAAGAAGCTCTCGGCGGTATGCTTGCAGGTGCTACAGTTACAGGTGTTCTTCTTGCGCTCCTTATGGCTAACGCCGGCGGTGCATGGGACAATGCTAAAAAAGCTGTAGAGAAAGGCGACTGGGGCAGTGCAGGTAAAGGCTCTGACCAGCACAAAGCTACTGTTACAGGCGACACTGTAGGTGACCCATTCAAAGATACATCAGGCCCGGCGATGAACATTCTCATCAAGCTGATGTCCATTGTATCTCTTATCATCGCTCCTCTTATAATATAAGAGCAGATTAACGAAAGTAACAGGCGGTCAGAAATGACCGCCTTTTTTTTAAGACTATCTATAAGCCGCGCATTACTTCATGCTGATTTCATCTGCTTGGCTCACATACTAGTATGTATGCTCGCCTTCGTCAGATAAAATCTTCTTTGTACTGCTTGCTTCTAGTTAGTCTTTTGTGTTTTGAAATGGTACATTTCTCTGGAAAAACGGTATGTTTTTCTGTAGAGTACCCTAACATAAAATTCTGAAACAACGGAGACATCATAAATGGGATTCAACTGCGGTATAGTGGGGCTTCCAAACGTCGGTAAATCCACAATATTCAACGCACTTACAAAGGCGGGAGCCGCCAGTGCAAACTATCCTTTCTGTACTATCGACCCGAACACGGGCATCGTACCTGTTCTGGACGACAGACAGGACTTCATCATCCAATATGTAAAACCAAAATCAGTAGTTCGCACCACAATAGAGTTCGTGGATATCGCAGGGCTTGTAAAAGGCGCCAGTAAAGGCGAAGGACTCGGCAACCAGTTCCTGACAAACATCCGTCAGGTAGACGCTGTTGCACACGTTGTCCGCTGCTTCGACGGTGAAGTTACACACGTCGAAGGCTCCGTAGACCCTATCCGTGACATAGAGATCATCAACACAGAGCTGCTCCTCAGCGACATGGAGATAATAGACCGTGCCGTAGAGCGTCTGAAGAAATCGTCCAAAGGGGGCGATAAAGAGCAGATAAAAAAACTCGAACTGCTTACACAGCTTCAGGGACCTGTGGGTGAGGGAAAACTCATCCGTGAGATCAAAGGCTATGAAGATATAGTGAAAGACCTGTACGAATACCAGTTCATCACTGCAAAGCCTGTGATGTACGTTATGAACGTAGAGGAAGAAGACCTCCTCGAAGATAACGATTACGCTAAAAAAGTACGTGAATACGCCGCAAAAGAGGGCGCTGTCTGCGTTAAAATATGCGGAAAGATAGAGCAGGAGATCTCTGAGCTGGAAGAGGAAGAAGCGAGGGAATTCCTCGCAGACCTCGGACTGGAAAAGTCAGGTCTGGCAGAGATGACAGAGCAGGGGTATAAACTGCTCGAGCTCATCACATTCTTCACAGCGGGCGAGAAAGAGGTTCGTGCTTGGACCATTACAAAAGGTACAACTGCGGCGAAAGCAGCAGGTAAGATACACTCTGACATCGAGCGTGGATTCATCCGTGCGGAGACTGTCGGATACGCAGATTTCGAAGAGATAAAGTCCCTGACAAAAGCAAAGGAACTCGGTAAGATGAGGCTTGAAGGGAAAGAATACATCGTTCAGGACGGAGACATAATCTACTTTAGGTTCAATGTTTAAAAGACTGCTGGTATTAACTCTTATATTACTTTTTGCCGTGAACGCATTGGCAGAAGACGATTTCGAAGACATCGTCGAGGTTATGGGGAATGTTTCAGTGACCCAGACCTTTGCCTATGAAGAGCCTTCTTTCGACAGTAAGGCTGTGGCCAGACTCAGTAAAAACTCAAAAGTATTAATAATAAAGCAGGACGGGGACTGGCTTCATATCCGTCTTTTTAACAAATCGGCTGCATGGGTGTATGCTAAGTATGTCTCATTCAGCGAGAATGTTACGAGGAACGAATCCGAAAGCAAGGTCGTGATAGATATACAGACACTCCTCGACCAGTTCAACGACACAGTCCAGTCTTCATGGTTTGCCGAAAAACAGAAGGTTATACCTGCCCTTTACCTCAGCTCTGCTAAAAGGGGTGACGATGTTTATCTCCTTTACAGTGCCGTGAATGCAGACGGCGAGCATGTGCCTTCGCTGAAGGATAATCCGCTGCAGAAAGATATGCTGAAATTGATCGAGCTGATATATATGAAGATGCTCGTGATGCCCTATAACAAATACAGGATAACCATCCTCGTGCCTGACTTTGTCGGCGGCACATACAGAGGGCGTACAGAGACTTACGACACTTTGATACTTGATAAGAATTTCGCAAACATAGATGAGATAAAGAGCGGCTCCGGGAGCATATGGGACTATGTACACAGCCAGAAACGCCCCGAAGAGATGCTCGTAGACTACCCGCATTAGCCAAAACGGCAGGAGAGTAACATGCCTTTGACACACTTTGACGAAGAGGGGAGAAGCCGCATGGTGGACGTCACCGAAAAGGGTGAGACAGTCCGAGAAGCGATTGCAGAAGGCTATATCAGCATGGCGCCCGAAACGCTGCAGCTGCTGATAGACGGAAAGATGGCAAAGGGGCGCAACGTATTTGAAGTGGCGCGCGTGGCAGCCGTCATGGCAGTCAAACAGACACATAACCTCATCCCCATGTGTCACCCGCTACAGATAACAGGCGTGGATGTCTATTTCACCCCTGACAAAGAAAATTCCAAAGTAGATATTCAGGTAAAAGTTAAGATGGCAGGCAAGACAGGCGTAGAGATGGAAGCCCTCACAGGCGTCTCTGTCGCCGGTCTCACCATATACGACATGTGCAAAGCCGTGGATAAGAACATGGTCATTGGTGACATCCGTGTGATGAAGAAAACAGGCGGAAAGTCAGGCACATTCATAAGGCAAGAGGACTAGGCTTCAGGAAGAAGCATGGCTGGAAATGTCATTGCGAGGAGCATTGCGACGCGGCAATCTTAGAACTAGGATTGCTTCACAAGGTTCGCAATAACCCTCACGAAACTCTAGCTTCGCATGAATCGGGTGGAATATCCGATGAATTAGCTTAAAATATAGCTAAATATATAAAAGGTGCTGACCCTATGAAAGTTCACATTGCTCAGACAAGCCCTATATTAGGCAATGTAGAGAAGAATGCAGAGAAACACTTTGAGATTATAAAAGAGGCCGTGGCAAGCGGCTGTGACCTCGTTATGTTCCCCGAGCTCTCGCTCACAGGGTACTATCTGCTGGATCTCGTGTATGAAGTGGCGATGGATCAGAGCCATCCTATCTATCAGCAGTTCCTCGAAATGTCGAAGGATATTGCGATAGTCTTCGGATATGTGGAAGAGTCTGAGGACAGACGCTTTTTCAACTCCGCAGCTTTCCTCCACAGAGGCAGGACAGTGCACACCCACCGCAAGGTTTATCTGCCTGACTACACTCTTTTCGAAGAGGGGCGATACTTCGCCGCCGGGAAAGATTTTCAGGCTTTCGACACAGAGTTCGGTAAATTCGGCATACTCATCTGCGAAGATTCATTCCACATGAGTGCCCTTTACATCCTCTCCCAGTCGGGAGTGCAGAACATCCTGATACTTTCCAACAGCCCCGCCAGAGGCAACCTTGAAGAAGGACATGATGCGGCGAATGTCTGGCAGACATCAAACAGCTATGTCGCAGGCGTACTTACCGTAAACCTCGTATACGCAAACAGGGTCGGCGTCGAAGACGGCGTATCTTTCTGGGGCGGTTCCGAGGCATACGACGCCAGAGGCAAGAAGCTGGCAAGGCTCGCCATGTTCAAAGAAGACAGGGGATGCGTCGAGATAAACATGAAGACAGTGCGCAGGGCACGCATCGAGACACCTTTCCTCCGTGACGAAAAAAGCTATATATTAAAAAAACATCTGGAAAGGGAGCAGTAACATGAAGCTGAACCTTGACCTTACACTTGATATACTCACAAACTTTATAAAGGAAGAGACAGAAAAGATCGGACTGAAAAATGTCGTCCTCGGTCTCTCCGGCGGTATAGACTCCGCACTCAGTGCTGCCCTCGCAGCGAAAGCTCTCGGCGGAGACAGGGTTTATGCATATTGCATGCCTTACAAGCTCTCCAGCAAAGAATCATTGGAAGATGCCATAAAAGTTGCCGATGCCTTTAAGCTGAACTTTGAAGTCATCGAGATAACCAACATGTGCGACCCGTACTTTGAAATGCAGCCAGACATCAGCAAGCTCCGCATGGGGAATGTGATGGCACGCCAGCGTATGATATGCCTCTTCGACATGTCTGCGAAGGTCGCAGGGCTCGTGCTCGGTACAAGCAACAAGACAGAGCTTCTACTCGGATACGGCACATGGTACGGCGACCTCGCCAGTGCCCTGAACCCTATCGGAGACCTTTACAAAACACAGGTGTGGGAGCTTTCCGAATATCTCGGCGTGCCGCACTCCGTAATAGCGAAACCGCCGACGGCAGACCTCTGGGTAGGCCAGACGGACGAACAGGAACTCGGATTCACCTATAAACAGGCGGACGAGCTCCTCTATAAAATGGTTGACGAAAGGATGCGCACAGCCGAACTTATCGAAGAAGGCTACGAGCCAGACTTCGTAAACAACGTGTACGAAAGGATAAGAAGAAACCAGTTCAAAAGACGCACAACCGTTATAGCGAAAGTGAGCCAGAGGACTATCGGGCGTGATTTCCGCTATTGCCGTGACTGGGGCTACTAGACCTCCTGTAAACTGCGTACTGCTCGTTTCTTTGGAATCAGTTTGAACTGCTTGTTTCTATAGGATTTATAAGCAAAAAATATGTCATTGTGAGGGATGTAATGACGAAGCAATCTTCCGACTGCGTAATATAAATACATCGGAAGATATATTCGCCGGTCAGCCCTTAATGACAGGAAACAGATATAATATACATTCAAAAGAAGAGGATATAATGTATCACAACAAAATTCTAAAAGAGGCGCTCACGTTTGACGACGTGCTTATGGTTCCGGCACGAAGCGATGTCCTCCCGAAAGATGTGGAGACAAAGACAAGGCTGACCAAAAAGATAACACTGAACATACCTCTCGTGTCCGCTGCCATGGACTCTGTAACAGAGGCAAGGCTCGCCATAGCCATAGCGCAGGAAGGCGGGATAGGATTCATCCACAAAAACATGACGATAGAAGAGCAGGCAGCCGAGGTGGATAAGGTTAAAAGGTCTGAATCAGGAATGATAGTAGACCCTGTGACCATCGCACCGAACAAAACTGTCGAAGACGCACAGGCGCTGATGAGCCAGTATAAGATCAGCGGGGTACCTGTCGTAGACGGTGAAAAGCTCGTCGGTATCCTCACAAACAGAGACCTCAGATTTGTCGAAGACTACAAAGCATCCGTAACGAAATATATGACCAGTGAAAACCTTGTGACTGTCCCTGTGGGTACATCACTCGAGGAATCCATGAGACACCTTCAGGAGCACCGCATTGAAAAGCTCCTTGTTGTCGACGAAGATTTCAAACTGAAAGGTCTCATCACTATCAAAGATATAAACAAACGCATAAAATATCCGCACGCAGCCAAAGACGACATGGGCAGACTGCTCGTGGGTGCTGCCATCGGCGTTGGTGACGAAGCTAGAGACAGAGTGAAAGCTCTCGTCGAAAAGAAAGTAGACATCGTTGCTATAGATACGGCTCACGGACACTCCTTCAAAGTGCTCGAGATGGTTAAATGGGTTAAGACCGAATACCCTGACCTTCAGATAGTAGCAGGAAACGTTGCCACTGCCTCAGCCACGGAAGACCTGATAAAAGCAGGTGCCGACTGCGTTAAAGTGGGTATCGGACCGGGCTCCATCTGTACTACCCGTGTGGTAGCGGGTGTGGGCGTGCCCCAGCTGACAGCTATCATGGATTGTGCGGCAGCAGCGGATAAGTATGATGTGCCTATCATCGCAGACGGCGGTATCAAATACTCAGGCGATATAGTGAAAGCCCTCGCAGCAGGCGCAAGCGTCGTTATGATGGGTTCACTCTTTGCAGGTACAAAGGAAGCTCCGGGAGAGATCGAACTCTTCCAGGGGAGAAGCTATAAAGTTTATCGTGGAATGGGCTCCGTGGGCGCTATGAATCAGGGCTCAAAGGACAGATATTTCCAGGATGACGCAGATAACGAAAAGAAATTCGTACCCGAAGGTATCGAAGGACGTGTCCACTATAAAGGCGACCTCAGAAGCACAGTTTACCAGCTGGTGGGCGGTGTGAAATCAGGTATGGGATACACAGGCTGCGCTACTATCGAAGACCTCCGCAAGAAAGCAGAGTTCGTCCGCATATCCGGCGCAGGACTTAAAGAATCCCACGTTCACGACGTAATAATAACCAAAGAGGCTCCTAACTATTGGATATCAACCTAGCAGGTTGAGGCATAGCACCAGCTGAGAATGCTGTTTGTGCTTCCTCTTTTTACGCATCACTTTGTGATGCTGATGGAGCATATATGTTAGCTCCGCAAGGGACATACTTGTCCTTTAAATGTAAATAACGTCACTGCGAGGATTGAAATGACGAAGCAGTCTCTGGGCTCGTTGGTGACGAAAGGATAAACGAAAAATGGATATACACAGCCAGAAGGTATTAATACTCGACTTCGGCTCACAGTACACACAGCTCATAGCGAGACGTATCCGTGAGGCGAATGTCTACTGCGAAATTTTCCCATGTAATGTGGAATTCGAAAAAATAAAAGAATACGGCGCGAAAGGCATCATCCTCTCGGGCGGTCCTTCATCTGTTTATGATGAAGATGCTCCGAAGGTTTCCAACGAAGTATACGAGCTCGGCGTGCCTGTACTCGGCATATGCTACGGACACCAGCTCACAGGTATGTACTTCGGCGGTGTTGTCGCTGCTGCAGACCACAGAGAATACGGCCGTGCGGAGCTCTACGCAGATAAATCCGACGACTTCTTCGCAGATATAGACGAAGAGAGCTTTGTCGTGTGGATGAGCCACGGCGACAGACTGGATAAAATGCCCGAAGGCTTTAAAGTGATCGCCAGAACAGATAACGCTCCCGTGGCTGCTATGCGCCACGAGACAAGACCTATATACACCATACAGTTCCACCCTGAGGTTGCCCACACCGTAAACGGTAAGCAGATCCTCGAAAACTTCGTAGTGAAGATATGCGGATGCGAACAGCTCTGGACACCTCATAATTTCGTTGAGACAGAGATCGAGCGCATCAGAGAGCTTGTGGGTGATAAGAGAGTTCTCCTCGGGCTTTCAGGCGGAGTGGATTCATCCGTTGCTGCCGTTCTCATCCAGAAAGCCATCGGCGACCAGCTCACATGTGTCTTCGTGGATAACGGTCTCCTCCGTAAAGACGAGGGAAAGCAGGTCGAGGAAGCCTTCCACGGCAAGTTTGACCTGAACCTTGTGGCTGTTTATGCCGAAGATAAATTCCTCGAAGTTCTCAAAGGTGTCACAGATCCGGAGAAAAAACGTAAAGCAATCGGAAACATGTTTGTCCGTATTTTCGAAGAAGAGTCCGCCAAACTCGGCGAATTCGACTTCCTCGCACAGGGCACACTGTATCCCGACGTTATAGAATCAGTTTCTTTTAAAGGTCCTTCTGCGACCATCAAAACCCACCACAACGTGGGCGGTCTACCTGAGGATATGAAATTTAAGCTCCTTGAGCCCCTGCGTGAACTTTTTAAAGATGAAGTCCGTCAGGTAGGTGCAGAGCTCGGTATCCCCGATCATTTCATATGGAGACACCCATTCCCGGGCCCAGGCCTCGGCGTAAGGGTTCTCGGCGAGATCACAAAAGAGCGCTGCGACGTGCTCCGTGAGGCGGATGCCATCTTCCTCGAGGAACTGCATAAAGCAGGCCTCTATCGTAAGATATGGCAGGCTTTCACTGTTCTGCTCCCTGTAAACACTGTCGGTGTCATGGGTGACAACAGAACATATGAGAATGCAGTCGCCATACGTGCTGTGGAGTCCACAGACGGCATGACGGCAGACTGGGCACACATACCTTATGAAGTGCTCGGACGCATCTCAAACAGGATAATAAACGAGGTTCGCGGTATAAACAGAGTTGCCTACGATATCAGCTCTAAACCACCTGCAACCATCGAATGGGAGTAGGTAAGCACCTACAGACGAATTGCCGCTATCGCAACCTTTTGGTTGCTCAGGCGGTCTAAATAAAATATTAAGTCATCCTGAGTGTTAG
The DNA here is from genome assembly GCA_050253075.1 of Deferribacterales bacterium. GTDB lineage: Bacteria > Chrysiogenota > Deferribacteres > Deferribacterales > Geovibrionaceae > Denitrovibrio. The sequence continues at coordinate 154,978 of JBFWJS010000001.1, read as the reverse complement.
CGAAGGATCTGATACACACAGATTCTTCGCAAAGCTCAGAATGACAAATTAGAAAAGGATTCAATTTGCGTTTTGAAAGGTTCGTGGCAAAGAGATATCTCCGAAGCCGTAAGTCAAACAAGATACTTTCTTTTATATCAGGTATATCCATACTGGGAATACTGCTCGGCGTGGCTACGCTCATTGTCGTGGTGAGCGTCATGAGCGGATTTTCGGATAATCTGAAAAACCGCATCATCGGTGCAAACGCCCACATAGTGGTAAACCGTGTGGATGTCTCGCCCATAGATAACTGGCGCGGGATAAAGAGTATCATAGAGGACACAAAGGGCGTCACAGGCGTCTCGCCTTTCATTCTGAATCAGGTTCTGTTGACCAGTGAGAACAATGTCTCCGGCGTTATCGTCAGGGGCGTCATCCCCGAAGAGGAGCTGAAGGTCACCGCCATAGAAAAATTCATGACCGACGGCTACTTCAACGATATCTCCAAACCGGCCGAGAAATCGGGCAACCCGCAGATAGCTCTGGGTAAAGAGCTGGCGGCCAGCCTCGGTGTTCTCATAGGCGACGAGGTCGTTATGGTCTCTCCCTTCGGAAAGAAGGGGCCATTCGGCATCACTCCGAAGATGAAGCGTTTCGAAGTTTCGGGCGTGTTCGACACGGGGATGTATGAGTACAATAACTCTCTGGCGTATATAGATATTAAAGATGCACAGGAGTTCTTTGGCACGGGTGATATAGCATCCGGTTTCAGCGTGCGTACGGAGAACTTTGACAAGGCTCAGGAAATAGCCGCCGATATACAGTCTCAGCTCGAGTTTCCGTTCTGGTCACGTGACTGGATAAGTATGAATAAAAACCTCTTCTCCGCTCTGAAGCTGGAGAAGTACGCAATGTTCATCATTCTCACCCTGATAATCATCGTGGCATCATTTAACGTGATAAGCATGATAACCGTCACCGTGAAGGATAAGAAGCGTGACATAGCCATCATGCGTGCCATGGGTGCACCCGAAAGGATGATCTCGGGCATATTCATGAAGCAGGGGATGATAATCGGCCTCACGGGTACTGTGATGGGCAACATCCTCGGATTCATCATCTGTGTGGTGCTGGAAAAGTTTAAGCTGATATCTCTGCCAGAGGACGTGTACTTCATGGACAGGATACCTGTGAAGATGGAGCTTTCGACATTTATCGTGGTGACAGTGTGCGCACTCATCATCACATACGTGGCAGGGCTCTTCCCCGCAAGGCAGTCTGCGAAGCTCGACCCAATCGAGGCTCTCCGCAGGGAATGATGAAGCTGTCCGTATACATACAGCCGGGTGCTAAAAAGACAGAGATATCTGGCGAGCACGACGGCAAGCTCAAAATAAGAGTGTGCGCTCCGCCTGTGGAAGGCGCTGCAAATGAGGCACTCGTCAAGTTCATATCAAAACAGCTCGGTCTCTCCAGATCAAAGGTGAATATAGTCTCCGGCGACAAATCCCGTCATAAGGTTTTGGAGATAGACATGGAAGAGTCTGAGGTTATCAGTAAGTTATCATAAACATTTTACATCGATTGTTCATAATACCCTCTCTTAACTCTGGCGGAAAAAATGTATAGGTGCTAATTTATATCCCATAGGAGGAATCTTATGCGATTTATTACTGTTTTTGCGCTGGTTATGTCGGTTACAATGTTCGCCTTTGCCTTTGGCGAGGGGAAATATTATAAAAAAGGGATGGAAGCTCTGGAAACGGGCGACCTTCAGGCAGCGAAAGTCTTTTTCAACGAATCTATAAATGAAAATCCTAAGTTTTCCAGAGGATACAGCAACCTTGCATATGTGCAGTCCCAGCTGGGCGAGATAGACGACGCCATCATGAATTATAAGCTGGCTTATAAGTTTGATAAAGAGGACTACGCATCCCTCACAAACCTGTGCGGGCTGTATCTCGATCAGGGTGAGCTGAAAGGTGCGCATCAGGCGTGTACCGAAGCGATAAGCATCAACCCTGCCAGCTATATGGCTCATAACAACAGATGTATGACATTCCTGAAAATGGGCAGATACGGCAGCGCCATCGCAGACTGTTCACAGGCGATATCACTCAAACGTGACTATGTGACACCTTATAACAACAGAGGACAGGCATACATCGCCCTTGAGAAATATCAGGACGCAGCGGCAGATTTCAGCCTCGCTATTAAGATAGACCCGAAGGATGCACTCGCATATAACAACAGATGCATGGTGAACAACCAGCTGGAAAAATATACAGAGGCTGTGACAGACTGTACAGAGGCCATAAAGCTGAATGCGGACATGCCAGAAGCATACATGAACAGAGCCGTAGCATATGAAAAGCTGGGGCAGAAGGACGACGCCATACTCGACTATTCCAAATATCTGAAGTATCGCCCCGAGTCTGAAACGGTGAATCAGAAGATAAAGGCTCTCATGAAGGGTGGCGAGTGAAATTTAAAGCTGTTCTGATAGATTTTGACAACACGATAATCGGTACTGAAAAGTATAATTATAAATTATTTAAAGACACCATGGGCGGGCTGATAGGCAGAGAGCTTACAGATGACGACAGCAGGAATTTCGAAGGTTCCACATGGAAAGGCATCTTCGAGACCTTAAACACTCTCTATCTGCCTGATATGCATCCTGATGATATCCGCACCGTCTTCATCAATGCTAAGACCGAATTTTTCAAAACATGCGACGCTCCCATAGCAGATGGGCTGGACGCGCTCCTCGGCCTTGATATCAAAAAGGGGATAGTGACAGGCAGCTCAAAGGCAGAGGTGGACATGTTCGCCCACTGCATAGACCTGTCGGGCTTCGACGTGATAGCCACAGACGAGCTCTATGATAAGGGCAAGCCTGCGCCGGACGGATATCTTTATGCCGTGAAGGCTCTCGGGCTGAATCCTGAGGAGTGCATATGCATAGAGGATTCTCAGATAGGTCTGATGTCTGCGAAAGCGGCGGGTTGTACGACAGTTTTCACGAAAGAGTTCTCACACGATGATTACAGCGAAATCGCCGACCACACGGTTGCCCGTATGGCCGACGTATTGGATTTGCTTTAGATTATACGGTTGCGGCCTGTGATGCGGCTCTGAGCGCACAGTCTTCTATCGCCACACCTCCGAAATAGTTACCTACTATATACAGACCTTTATATCCTTTGACAGCTTCGTCGATCTTCGCCACACGGGCTTTGTGATCCATGCCGAGTGTCGGGGAGAAGTTGACTGTGGCATCCATAGCGACTATTGCGCCCCTGTCGATGCCGAGCACGTCTTCTATCTTTGATATTTTGCCCTCTTTGTCCAGAGCTCCTTCACGGAAGTGGAAGGATACCCCGCGGTATTTTTCATGGGGGATGATGTCTCTGGATACCGCAGAGGTGAACACGTCGTTCTTTGCTATGATAAAGCTGAAAGGTTCTACGCTGATATCTTCTTTCTTAACGATGACACCGACAGTATCGACCTTTGCACCGCCTATTTCAGAAAGGAGTGAGGCGACGGAAGGTGCGCACCCTGCGAGCAGTTTCCCCGCTGTGGGCGGCGGGCATGCCATGACGATATTGTCCGCCTGAAATTTTTCTCCGCCGACGGTCTCTACGCTGTATTCGCCGTCTGCATATGTGATGTCCACAGCCTCGCTGTCGGTCTTGAGGGTCACGTTTTCCTCTGATGCGACAGTCTCTATGAATGATGCCATACCGTTCTTCAGAGTGAAGTTGCGTGGGGCTGTTTTGTCCCTGTCACGCTTTTTAAGGAGCATGTCCGCAGGGAAATCTGATGCGTCCTGCGATATAACAGCCTGCAGCATAGCGGAGAACATGTTCTCATAGTTCCCCTTGCCGAGGATGGCGGAGTAATACTCACGTACGCTTTTGCCGTCTTTCTTCATAAAGAACATTTTAGGCACATTCAGCGCAGCCTCAAACTTGCTGAGGGACTTCATCAGAGATTCTATGGAGCCGTTATTATACATTTTAAAGGAAGCCTTCTCTCTGGGGAGAAACTTGTCCTCGCAGGAAAGCTCTCTGAGAGATTTGATGAATGACATATAGGAGTTGTAAACTGTGTGACCGCCGAGCTCCAGCCAGAAATCCTCGTGTCTGAGCGTACAGAGGCATCCGCCTGCGTAGCTCTTTTTCTCGAGTACAAGGACAGTTTTCCCCTTTGCAGCCATATGGTGGGCAAAGCTCATTCCGCTGATACCGCTGCCTGCGACTATAAAATCAAATTTGCTCATTGTGTCCTCCAATGTTTTATTATAGCTCCTCATATGTGTGTAGGCAAGACACCAGGGCGTTTATTTTGTTCAGATATATATAAAAATTATCCACGTTCACATTATTTACATCAGCCTTACAACCTTAATGACCGTTTTACAAAGTACACAGTAGAATTGTATTCATGGGGTTAGGCTAATAGCGAGAAGCAAAATATATATATGGGCGTTAATACGCTCAGCAACCTCCGACATGCCGTAGTTCAGGGTTGGACTGCGGTGTGCCGTTTTAAAGGTTTAGAGAGAGATACAAAATATATCCCGGGGGTACAGTATGGGATCGTTCAACAGAGTGTTTTTCATTTTAATGGTTCTGGTGCTCGGTGCATTTGCCTTTGCTTATGCTGCTGATCAGCACCCGCAGGAAATGGGTAATCAGGACTGCGCAGAATGTCATGTGGATGTCACACCTGACGTTTATAAGCAGTGGGAAGAGAGTGCACACGGCTTTACCGGCGTAAAGTGTCAGGTCTGCCACGGTGACGAGGTAAACTTCGTGAAATCTCCTGCAAATGCAACATGTGAAGGCTGCCATTCGATGCAGATCGAAAACAATCAGGCTCCGCAGGCCAGATGTGCATCCTGCCACATATCGCACAACTTTACCGTACATAAAGTACACGACTATAAGTAAGGGGGACTTCCATGAGCATTACCAGAAGAAATTTTCTGAAAGCAACAGTAGCTGCCTCTGCTGCCGCATCTGTCGGCATCAGCATGCCTAAAAAGGCTGAGGCTGCAGGTGGTGCAGACGTTGATAAATGGGTAAAAGGAGCCTGCCGTTTCTGCGGTACAGGCTGCGCTGTATATATCGGAGTAAAGGGCGGCAAGGTAGTCGCTATAAAGGGTAACCCCGACGGCAAAACAAACTTTGGATTCCTCTGTGTAAAAGGATTCCTCGCATATAAATGTATGTATCATCCAGACAGGATAACAGACCCTATGGTACGCCAGTCTGACGGTACATTCAAAAAAGTGAGCTGGGACACTGCCCTCGACACCGTAGTGAACAAGTTCAAAGAACTGCACGGCAAATACGGCAAAGACGCAGTGGCATACTACGGCTCCGGTCAGGCTATGACAGAGGAGAGCTACACATTCAACAAGCTCTTCAAAGGCGGATTCGGCTCTAACATGGTCGAAGGAAACCCGAGACTCTGTATGGCATCTGCCGTGGGCGGATACATCTCTTCTTTCGGTTCTGACGAGCCTGTGGGCGCATATGCAGACATCGAATACTCTAAGTGTATCTTCCTTGTCGGTTCAAACACATCCGAGTGTCACCCTATCATCTTCCGCCGTATCATGCGTCATAAGATGAAGAATCCTGACGTGAAAGTTATCGTCTGCGAACCGAGAAAGACAACAACAGCGAAGATCGCCGACCTCTGGCTTCCTGTGGATCCGGGTACTGACCTTGCTGTTTTCCACTCTATGGCAAAGGTGATAATGGACAACAACTGGCATGACGAGAAATTCATGACAGAGAACGCACGTATCACCAACGGCAAAGAGACATTCGACATCGAAGGATATAAAGAATTCATAAAAGATTTCACACCTGAAAAGGTAGAGAAGATAACACGCTGTCCTGCGGACAACATACGCAAGGCTGCCGAGTGGTTCGCCAACTCAGGCGCATCCATGACACTCTGGACAATGGGTCTGAACCAGCGTACCAGAGGCGTATGGGCGAACAACCTCATCCACAACCTGCACCTTATAACAGGAAACCTGTTTAAGCCGGGCGCGGATTCATTCTCCCTCACAGGTCAGCCGAATGCCTGCGGCGGTGTGCGCGAGACAGGTACTCTGTGTCACCTTCTGCCCGGTACTAAACCTGTGGCAAACGACAAGTGGCGTGCATTCGTAGAAAAAGAGTGGGGCATAGCACCGGGAACCATCAACCCTAAGCCCGGCTTCCACACTATGAAGATGTTCGACTCCCTCGGCGGAGAAGATCAGGCAGACAAGCCTATCAAGGGGATGATTACATGTACGACAAACCCTGCGCAGTCTCTGCCTAACCTTAACAAATACATCGACGGCATGAAGAACTCATTCCTCGTTGTTATAGACCTGTTCCCTACACGTACGACACAGCTCGCCGATGTTGTGCTCCCTGCTGCATTTATCTATGAGAAAGGCGGCGTTTACGGATGCTCCGAGCGCAGAAGCCAGCTCACAGAGCAGTGTGTAGAGCCTATGGGCAATGCGAAGCCTGATGTGTGGATAGCCGCTCAGATAGCTAAGCGCATGGGTCTCGAGAAGCTGATCCCTTGGAACAGCGACAACTATATGAAAAATAACGAAATGGCGTGGAACGACTACATCACTCTTACAAAAGATACTGACCATACCCTCGCAGGAGCCACATACGACAGGCTTAAGAAGGAAAAGGCAGGTCTGCAGTGGCCGTGTCCGTCCACAGACCACCCCGGCACATATAAGAGATATGTACGAGGCATGGACCCTATGTTCGAGCACGAAGCCTTCAAGGCGAAGTTCGGCATCACAATGCCTACAGACAGAGAGTTCTACTTCTATATGGATAAGGACGGCGAGGGTAAGGCAAACATCTGGCTGAGACCATACGCAGGCCCTGCGGAAGTACCTTCTGCGGAGTATCCGTTCTATCTCACCACCGGCCGTGTTATCGAGCAGTGGCACACAGGTACCATGACAATGCGTATCCCTGAGATAGCGAGAGCACACCCTAACGGATACATCGAGATCCACCCTGACGATGCTAAGAAATACGGCATAGTTTCAGGCGATATGGTCGAAGTGACCAGCATCCGTGGTAAATCTGTCCTCCCTGCACACGTTACAAAGATTTCCCTGCCGGGCATCCTCTTTGTTCCGTGGCATGATCAGGCTATGGACAGGATGATCAACTTTGTCTGTAACGACGCAGTAGACCCTGGATCGAAAGAGCCTGAGTTCAAGATAGCCGCAGTACAGATAAAGCGTGTATCAGGACCGAAAGACGTGTCAGAAAAATACATAATAAGTGACATAAACGCATCCTTCTCTTAAGGAAGGCAACCGGCATCACATTTGCGCTCTCTTCTCCCGGGAGAGAGCGCTTTTTTTAATGATCAGTGTTCCTTTTGCTTCTATGCGGCGTTGTAAAACTGTTCGGAATGCTCATTTACTGAAAGTAAACTGCGCTTCCTCACGGTTTCCCGACTTGCATAAAAACAAAATCATCCACTGATATGCGATGTCGAGAAAACTTGTCATCCTGAGCAAAGCGAAGGATCTGAAACCCAGCAGTGACGATTTTATAATTAATATTTTTGTGATGTACAGGAGCCGAAAATGATCTATTCAGGAAGCATAGTATTCATCCAGCCTGAGAATCTGGATGCAGCACGCTCCATCCTCGGCAAATTCAAAGAGATAGAGATTCATGCCGTGGGTGAGGATAAAACTCAGATAGTCGTCTCCATCGAAACAGAGAACGACGACAACCTCGAAGAACTCTCGAAAAAGATAAAAAGCTATGACGAGATACTCGACATAGGACACCATATAATGCACTTTGAAGAGGATGTGGAAGATATCCTCTCAGGCAAAAAAGTGCCTGATATCAAAGCATTCCAGAGGAGTAAGCGCAGGGATAAGCACCCGCTTGAAACCGTTCAGGAAGGGTAAAGATGCCTCGTAACAAATTCACCGAACGCCTTGGGAAGCTGTTAAACACCAATCCGTTCAAAAACTTCTTTAAGCTGAACAGGCTCCGTCCGCCCGGTGCGGTTGGTGAGGAGATGTTCATGGAGCTGTGCATACGCTGTGCCAGATGCATAGAGGTATGCCCCTATGACTCCATCCACAGAGCCGACCTGTATGAAAAACTTCAGATAGGCACGCCATATGTCTTTGCGGATAAGCGTGCGTGTTATCTCTGTATGAAGTGTCCATCCGTCTGCCCCACAGGTGCGCTGAACCCTAAACTCATTGAACCCGAAAAGGTGCGCATGGGCATCGCCGTGATAGATCAGGAGACATGCCTGAACTATAAATATTTCCGAGATGAGGAAAAGGGCGTATCCGCCGACGGTCTCGCACAGCTCTGCAACACATGCAACAACGTCTGCCCGTTTACGGACGAGGCTATATTCCTTGATAAATTCATACTGCCCGTGGTGACAGATAAGTGCACAGGGTGCGGTATATGCGTGGAGAAATGCCCCACAACGCCGAAGTCCATAAATATCTATCCCGTGGGGATGGGGGTAAAGGCGGAGGCTGGGTTCTACAACCGTAAGATGAAGCTCCAAGGCGAAACAGAGTCAAAGGAAGGGACACTGCACGGTCAGGAACTGCTGAACGAGAAGCAGAAGATAAGCTCATTCGGCGCAAAACCCGACTTCGAGTATAACGTAGAGCTCGATGAGGACAAGGACGAGTGGCAGGAACAATGAAGATAAAAAAACTCAGGCGTACTGCCCAGATATCCACACTGATAGCTATATTCGTCATTCCGTTCATGAATGTGTGGGAGCTGTACTTTATTAAAGGCACATTCTACAGCATGGACATAGGCGATGCCGCCATCGCAGACCCTCTTGCCGTATTTCAGTCTATGGTCGCCTCCGGCATTGTGAATATATATATGCTCGGCTCGCTGGTGATACCGCTCGCACTGATGATGCTCCTCGGCAGGGTGTGGTGCAGCTGGTTCTGCCCGTATTACCTTTTCACCGAGTGGGTGGAGGCGGCGAAGAAACGCTTCGGCATAAAGCTGAATAAACCGGTATATACCGAGAGCTACCCTTCAAAGGCATCGAGGTTCAGGTTTATATTCCTGCTTATCGGTCTGCTGGTGATGATGATCATCGGTGTGCCCGTGCTGAACCTTATCTCTGCTCCGGGGATAATATCGTCTCAGGCACTGGTGATAGTGAAGTTCGGCTATGTCACATTCGAGCTGGCGATAGTTTTCGCCATACTCTTTATGGAGCTGTTCTATTACAGATACTGGTGCAGGCTGTTCTGCCCGACGGGGACATTTCTTTCGCTATTTCGCAACAGGCGGGGGATGACGGTGAGGAAGGTCGTGGACGAATGCTCCATGTGCAAAAGCTGTATAAGGGTATGCCCTGCTGTGATAAACCCTATGGAAGAGGGCGCAAGCCTCCACTGCCACAACTGCGGCGACTGCATAGACGCCTGCCCCGATAATAAGAAACAGGACACCCTTAAATTTACATTTAAACCTTAAGTTCGTCATTCTGAGGAGCCTCGACGAATAATCTGAATAGGTTTTCAGATCCTTCACGATGTTCGGGATGACGGAAAACGAGAACTAGGATATAATCCCTACATGGATAAACAGGCAGCCGTAAAGGCATTTGCAAACGGATTTTTCGGAAGCTCCGACGAAGAACTGATCTCTCTCCTCGAAGATGTGTGTAAGTACCGAAAGGTGGATAAAAAGCAGATAATCTTCATGGAGAATCAGGAGGGGAGCACGGTCTATTTCCTCGTGAAGGGGAGCATAAAGCTCTACCGTACAAACGAAGAAGGGCGGGAAGCCGTCGTTCACTTTGTCAAAAGCGGAGAGATATTTGCCGAGATACTCCTTCAGCTTGGGCTGAGATACCCTGTGACATCCATGACCCTCGAGCCCTGCGACCTCTTAGAGATAGATGCGAGGAAGCTCGAGGAGATAATCACCGCAGACCCGAAGGTCTCCATGAGGCTGATCGGTGCGCTTTCCAAAAGGATCAAATATTTCGTAAATCTTATCGAAAGCCTGACCATAAACGATGTCCGTGCGAGGCTTGTCAACTGGCTCTCCGCACAGAAAAAGAAAGAGTCGAAAGTGATAAAGCTGCCCGTGCCGAAGGGGGAGCTGGCTCTTCTGCTCGGAACCACGGCAGAAACATTCAGCCGAGTGCTGAAAAAGCTGTCCGAGGAAGGATACATCGAGGTTCAGGGGCGTGAGATAAAGGTTCTGAAAGACCTCAACGGCTAGAGCTGCTAAGGGTTATCGTAGTTTCCACACCGTCCCCTTTATTGGCTACATTTATCTCTCCGTTCATATGATTCACTATTATCGTTCTGCTCATGTGGAGCCCTATGCCGACACCTTCCCCCTCTTTCTTCGTGGTGAAGTAAGGGTCGAATATCTTGTCCATAATGTTATCCGGGATGCCGCCGCCGTTGTCTGTTACTTTCAGCGTTATTATGCCGTCTTTGCAGCTGATGGTGACGTCTATTTTTTTATAGTCCGATTCCTGTTTTGAGAGGGCATATATGGAGTTGCTCAGCAGATTCAGCATTATCTGCTTGAACTCCCCTTCGTATCCGTCCACATATATGTCTCTGCATGTGCAGTTGTCCTGCTGATAAGTGCTGATATCACATTTATTATCTTCGCACTCACACATGAAATTAATGTTTATACGCTTTGTCTGCGACTCGGCATTTACAAGGCGCAGGCAACGCATCAGAGAGTTTGTTATGTTGAATCTGCTTTTCAGCTTATCAGGTTTGAAGAAGTGCAGGAAGTCGTCAATGGTATCAGACATATGGCTGATAAGCTCACCCTGCCTTTCAAAGCTCTGCGCTACATCTGCATCGTACTGCTTGCCGTTTTCCCATTCGTCCTGCATGTTCTGGGATATTATGTATATGTTGTTCAGAGGCTGACGCCACTGGTGGGCTATCGACTTTATCATCTGCCCCATGTCGGCGTGTTTCTGCTGGTCATAGAGCATCTTTTCCTGTCGGATACGGTTAGCTGTCTCTTCATCTATCTTTTCTTTCAGGTGGTCATTCAGCGCCTTCAGCTCTTTTGTTTTAGCGTCTACCTGCTTTTGCGTCGTCTTCAGCACCGTAAAGGTGAATATCAGGGCAATAACGGCGAATCCTATGAGCACCTTTGCCCACATAGGCATGATCCGTACTGTCTTTTCGGCTATCTTCGGCGAGAAATACTTTGTCAGCAGTTCGTAGTATATCGAGTTGCTGTCGTCCATCATCTTTGCCATCTGAAAGTCTATCCGTTTCTGCAGATACTCGGTATCGGGCGCATTTTTGGGGAATGCGAAGGTGAGCGTAACGGGGGAGAGCATTATCGGTGTCTTCTTCGCAGGGTTATGCTTTATGAATTCATCGCCGAAGCTCATATTTGTGATAACGGCATCGGCATATCCTGTAAGCAGTGATTCGAAAACTTCGTCGTAGCTGTTCATCTCTGAGACATGACAGTTCAGGTTGAAGCTCTGGACTATCTTTTTCAGTCCGTCGGGGCCTTCGATATTTACACTGCCGGATAGCCCTGCTATGCGCATCCCGCGGAGGTCTTCGAGGGACTTTATCCTGTCGTCGTCTTCACGCACGTATACTCGGCTCCAGCTCGCCATCACGGGCGTATTGGCAAAGTGGTAGAGCTTCGCCCGCTGTTTTGTAAAGGCTACGTCGGGCATTATGTCTATGGTTTTGCTGCTGAGGTTTACGAGCCCTTCTTCCCATCCGCCTTTGACGTATTCTATCTGCCAGTTTTCCTCTGATGCGATGTGTGCGATGAGCTCCGGCCAGAAGCCTGTGACCTTTCCGCCTGATGTTATAGCGATCTTCGGAGGGTTGTTATATGCGCCCACCTTAACGATGCGGGACGCCTCTCCATGTGCGGGGAATGATGCGTATGTCAGAATAATAATAAAAATAAAAACAGCCGACAAGTTAGCGAGTAACTGCATCGGCTGTCTGAGAATATTGTTCATTTACAGCCCTGCCTTTGTATATATTGATAATAAGTGGCAGGACGTCTGATTACAAGTGAATGTTAGTAGTCTTTGCCCGCTGCCTGAACATTCGAAGGGTCGAAGGCGTGGCAGGGAGTAACACCGTATACCATACCGCATTCACATTTATGCTCAAATGTATACATGTTAAAGCCTTTTCCGCATTCTTCACATGTCACTTCAAGCGGCAGAGGCATATTGCCCGATGAGAAGCCCATTGCTCTCAGCTTATCCACTACCTGCTTGCCTGATTCAAAGCTTCCGCTGCAACCGTCATGCATAATAACACTCCTTTTATATCAGTTGTTGAAGCTAATATATGAATGTTTCGTCCTGATTAAATTGACGGATGTCAAAAAATGAGAAAATAAGCTGTCCAGCCCCATATGATGCCCGTGATGATGAACGAGGCAAACACCATTGCGCTCCCTGCGTCCTTTGCTGCCTTTGCCCGCTTGTCGAACTCCATGGTGACAAGGTCGACATTCCGCTCTATGGCACTGTTTGCCAGCTCGGCGAATAAAGGGAGGAAACATGATGTGGAGAGTATCGCCTTTGCCAGCAGAGGGATGGGTATGGAAAAGAATAGTATCTGGCAAACGATGAATATATAAACCTCTACTTTGAAAGAGGATTCGTTCTTAAAAACTTCAGCAAGCCCCTGCAGAGCGAATGATGTGTTTCTGAAAAGTCCGAATTTCGGTTTGTTCAGCATTTTGTCCCCCATTATTTAAAAAGCCCGTCCAGCCCTAGTGTATCCCAGAAATTCCATAAATTCATAAAGAAAGCGTCAAACCTTGTCCCTGCCACCTGCCTCTCTTCCCGCTGCCAGAAGTATAGATCGCTGACAGGATATAAATATCCGAAGTCGTATGACGTGTGCCCCTGCATCTTTCTGGCTATCAGTGATACGGGGTATCTGTAGTCGTTCTCCATATTCTTTACGATGTACATCGCCTTCTTCCTCGTGTGTTCTGCTTTTTCCATCAGGGACTCAAAGTAGAAGTCGGAGGAGTCGTTCAGGTTAGGGTTTCGGTATGCGCCCGCAAGCATGGTATAGCTGCGGTGTTCGGCACGGAGGGCTGTTATGTCCAGAGCATTGATTATCTCCGTACGCATCTTGTCCCGCACTTTGTCCGTGGGCTGGGCATTATTGTGCAGTGCATTTACCACGAAGCGCAGGTCAAAGGCAAATTCCTGCAGCAGTTTTGCCTCTTCTTTTATCTTATCCCTGTGTTTCTTCCCTATCACAGGCATAGAGGCACGCAGCATGGAATAATCGCTGGTGGGCTGAAACTGTCTGTTGAAAGGCCACGGCAGTTCCTCGAAAGGCGTCTTTGCCGAAAGCAGGCTTATGAGCTTTTCATCTTTCAGGTATGTCTGCTGTATGTTTGCGGCGTAGTTGAAGAGCGCCTCGCCGTCATCTTCGAAAACATCCGCCAGTACGGACACGGGTGATGTCCTGTGCTCTATGCCGTCGGTCTTAAACCTCCAGCTCCATCTGGCTATGCTGTAGTCTATGACCCAGTAGCCCCATTCCCACCCCGATGTGAATGTCACATGTCCGTCTATCCCCTGCTCGGACATGGTGATGATGTCGTCGTGACGGCTCTGTAAATATGGGAGGAGGAAGAGCGGGACGGATGTGTCGAATGTGACCCAATAAGATGATTCTGGCCAGTACCATGTCTCACGTTTGTCTTTTTCCTTTTGCAGCATGTCATACATGAACTGCTGGTTCTCGTTTCCATAGACGGGCGCATCCTGCTCTGTCAGCGAATAAAACATGACGGAGTGGATTATTATCCCCGCACATTCGGGGCTGACGGTATGCTCACGCTTTATCACGTGGGTGTTCTCCATCACGTTTACGCCGTATTTCTTCTTTATGGATTCTATCAGATATTTCTTCTGGGCAGGGAGCATGACGGAGAGATCGGGAAGATACTCCCCCATGGTGAAGTCTATGCTGACATAGTCAAATGGAACCTGAAGCAGCCATTCGAGGTTTTCGTCGATCTGGCTCTTATACCGCTTCAGCGGGTTCAGCAGGTTTACCGTCTGGAATGCCTTCTGCTGGAGGGTCGAGAGACTTATCACCACGCCTGTCAGCACACCCCGCTTGCGGGCGTATTCCACATATTCCTTTGCGTATGAGGGCCATGTCTCACGGTTTACCGTGCGGAGCAGCCAGAACTGCATGACATTCTGTCCGTTGCGCACCAGCCAGTCGATGTATTCCTTTACGTCGTTCAGGGCTGTGCCGTCCATGTCGTCGTGCAGCTGTTCAGTCAGCTCCATGGGGTGCATGGTGTGCAGGTGGAATCCCCGTTTGTTGAACAGGGGCTCCGCCTCGAATGTGAAAGTATCGGGGAGAGGCCACTCGCTAAAGGAAGGGGTAAAGGTGTCCTTCGGATGGTAGAACCTGAACCCCAGCTTCTCCTGAAGCAGTCCGTAAAGCCCGTAGACCAGCCCCATCTCATTCGGGGCATATAGATATAGAGAGAGACCCTCTGCTGAGGGTCTCGAACTCCATTTGTAAAATTGTACAGGATAAAAAATGCTAGAGGGGAAATCTCTTGCAGTTGAAATTGTGTAGTAATCGCTAAGCTCGAGGTGGATGTTTATCTCCGCCTGCGGGCCGTTCAGTGTGACAGGCTTCCCTTTGAAACTTTCTTCCAAAAGGGTCTTCATATCACCTATCGTTATGTTGACAGCGGAACTTGTAAAAAGTTTATTATCAACACTTATATTTATAAAGTTTTTTTCCGCATATGCCTGAACTGATGTAAACAACAGCAGAAGCAGGACAAAAGACCTGAGCATAGCTGACCCCTTTTATGGCGATTATCAGCTCTATTATTAATGACTTAATTAATAATATTGTCAGGTAAATATTCGATAAATGTTTAACCCGTCTGTCAGAGTGCGAAATTCATCACATGTTCGGGCAGATGGATCTGATTTTCGTCTTTTACATAAAACCAGTCAGAGAGAAAGTCTCCGCCCTGGGTTATCTGATCCAGCGGCAGCTTCATAAACTTCCCTGTGGCGGTAACGGCAGCCGAACCGTCGGGGAGGATTATTGCACCCTTGCTGATGAAGTATCTGCTCTTATGCTCGGTGACTATCGCCTTTGCATAGAGCACTTCTTCCGTGGGGAGAGGCTTGCGGTATTTCATATTCAGCTCGATGGTGACGCCCCAGAGGGTTTCATCCAGCGAGAGTATCGTGCGCCCCATTGTCTCGTCGAGTATAGCTGCTGCTATCCCTCCGTGGAGAACGCCCGGATAGCTCTGGTGCTGATCCAGCGGTTTAAAGAGTGACACGAGGGTACCTTCGCCGAGGTGATAAAACCCCGCCTTAAGGCTGTGGTCGTTATGCACGCCGCAGACAAAGCATCCCGTGCTGCTGTTTTGTTTTGATATGTCTTTCAAGGTCTCTTCCCGCATTATTCATAAGACGGCTTCTGCAGGACTTCGATTTCCTCCAGTGTTCCGTCGAATTCTCTTAATATCTTCCGGACGAGTTCGTCCTCTTTGGCTTCCTGCTTCACCTTCTTTTCATGGAAGGTCTCTATGGTCTGTTTTTTTTCAACTATGCTTTTTTTTTTGATGTCCTGCTCGAGGACCGCTTTGACTTCTTTTATGTTTTCGAAGGCTTCGGGGATTATCCTGTTGAGCGCCTGCATGTTCTGGGCACGATTGATAAAGTCGAAGTAGAATTTCTTTTCAGATGAAAAGCCGATGCTGAGTACTCCGCCGTCTGTGCTGATGATGTATCCGTGTCCCAGCATGGATGAGAGTGAGCCTGGGCTCGCCTGCTCTACTGCGTTTATAAAGTTCTGAAGCTCAAGGTCTGTGGAGCTCAGGGACGGCTGTGCAGGCTGTTCGGCGGGCTTCTTTACAGCTGCTTTAGGTGCTGCTGGAGCCTGTGCGGGCTGTGTGCTTCCCCCTGTGGAGAGAGCTTTTGATGATATCACGGAGCCTATGTTCGCCGCTTTATACATGCCGAATTCAAATACATACTGCTCAAAGCTGAAGAATTTAATATCGTTCAGCAGTTTCTGGAAAACCTGAAAGAGGGCATAAAGCCTCTGTTGTGAGGTTATCTTTGAAAGCTCACGATAGAAGTCGTTCTCTTTCGATGTGAGCTCCTTGCTGTCTTTTTTGGTTACAAGGTGCATCAGCAGGTTTCGTGTGTGTCCGATGAGCGTCTCTGTGGCAAAGGTGAAGTTCACCCCTTTACCGGACAGCTCTTCTATCGCTTCGGGGATGCCGTCTGCATCCTCTTTTATTATCAGGCTGAACAGTTTATCAACCAGAGATTTTTCAGAAAATCCGAGCAGGAAAGATGTGCTCTGCTCGTCCAGCTTTCCCCCTGTGAAGGCGATTATCTGATCCAGCAGAGAGAGCGAGTCCCTCATACATCCGTCAGAGTTCCTCACCACAAGGCTCAGAGCGTCTTTGTCATACTCGATGTTTTCACTGTCGAGGGCACCTGCGAGGCTTGTATACATCACTTCGAAGGGTATCTTGTTGAAGTCGTACTTCTGGCATCTGGAGATAATTGTTGCAGGGAGTCTCTGCGGGTCTGTGGTGGCGAGGATGAACATAACGTACTCAGGCGGTTCCTCAAGGGTCTTAAGGAGTGCGTTGAATGCGTGCTCGGTGAGCATGTGAACCTCGTCTATTATATAGACCTTATACTTGCACTTGAGCGGGAGGAAGCGGACAGCTTCTCTCAGTTCGCGTATTTCATCGATGCCTCGGTTTGAAGCACCGTCGATCTCCACCACGTCCATGGATGTGCCGGATGTTATCTCAAGGCAGTTTTCGCATTTGTTGCAAGGGTTTGAGCCCTCGGGCTCGAGGCAGTTCACAGCCTTTGCCAGTATGCGTGCGGCACTGGTCTTTCCCACGCCTCTAGGGCCTGTGAAAAGATATGCATGGGCTACACGTCCCATCTCGATAGAGTTTTTCAGGGTGGTGACCACAAACTCCTGACCTGAAAGTTCGTCGAAGTTCTGGGGTCTCAGTTTTCTGGCTAGTGCTATGTATGACATATAGAGAAATTAAACGAAGTGCCCTTAAAAGTAAAGGGAGTTTTAGGGTGCTTTAGCAAGTGACGTGTCCGGACAAAAAGAAAGCGGTGCCAGAAAAGACACCGCTATGCTTAGTATATTCAAATCTAAGGTGAAGCTGTTAAAGAGCTTCCTGATATCCGAGACGTTTTGAAATCTCTCTCGCATATTTTCTGGCGACAGGGAGTATCTCTTTCTCCATGCGCTCCTGTGTCATACGGCATGCAGGTCCAGTGACGCTGAGCGCAGCGACAGGTACGCCGAGGTAGTCTTTGATAGGCACGGCGATGCAGCGGACTCTGTTTTCAAACTCTTCTGCGTCGAATGCATAGTTGTCTATAGCCACCTGCTTCAGCTCTTTTTTCAGAGCAGGGAGAGATGTGATGGTATAGTCTGTGTATCTTTTCAGCCTTGCGCCCGTGTATATCTTGTTTATCTCCTCCTCGGAAGAGAATGCGAGCTGTACTTTACCTATGGCTGTACAGTATGCGGGCACATCCTTGCCCACACGGCTGATAACACGCACAGGGAGCTGTGTCTCTGCTATGTCGAGGTAGATAACGTTCCCCTCACGCAGGATGCCGATATATACGGACTCGTTGACCTCGGAGACTATCTTCTCCATGAAAGGTCTGGAGAGCTTCAGAATGCCGAGCTTGTTAACAAACTTTTGGCCGAGGTTGAAAATGCCTATGCCGAGTCTGTAGTTCTCTGTATTAAGGTTTTGTTCTATGTATCCTCTGGATGCCAGTGTAGCCAGAAGTCTGAAAACATTGTTCTTATGCAGACCAAGAGATTTACTCAGTTCTGTCACGCCAAACTCGTCTTTATTTTCAGCATTCCTAAAAACTTCGAAAAGCTGCAGCGCGTGATACACTGACTGAATAGGTTTAACATCTGGTTTGTACACCATGATCGGCTCCTTATGTTTATGAATACTCTAGCGAAGAATATTACTTAAAAAACACTTTTAAAATATTGTTATAAATGTCACCATGTATTTGCCCACAGTAAACCATAATAATGTGCACTATGGAAGCGAAAAGTAACAAAATATTGCGTATTTTTTATAAATACTGATATAATCCTTGCCTGAATCAGACCCGAGGATAATAAATGCAGGATAAACTTCCACTTTCGGTGGCTATCATATCTTTTAACGAAGAGGATAACCTCGGCAAAACACTTGATGCCGTTAAGGGTATTGCCTCTGAGATTATCATTGTGGATTCCCACTCCACAGACCGGACAGTCGAGATAGCGGAGAGCTTCGGAGCGAAGGTTTTCGTCGAAGACTGGAAGGGGCATGTGGCACAGAAGAATTCTGCCCTCGAGAAATGCACTCAGGAATGGATACTCAGTCTGGACTGTGACGAGGTAGCCGATGCGGAGCTTGTACAGTCTGTTATAAACGCTGTGAAAAATCCTACGTCTGACGGCTACATGGTTAACAGGCGTACATATTATATGGGTAAATATCTGAAATACTCGTGGCAGCCCGATTGGAAGCTGAGGCTGGTCCGCAGGGATGCATCCCCGAAATGGGGCGGATATGACCCGCACGATGTGCTGAGCATCACTGGCAGCGTTGAAAAGATAAAGAGGGGCGATCTGCTCCATTATTCATACAGAGATATATTCGACCACTATCAGAGGCTGGTGAAGTATGCGAAGGTCGCAGCGCAGTCTTATGATAAAAACGGCAAAAAGTTCTCATACACGGCGCTTTATACAAAGCCTCTGTTTGCCTTCGTTAAAAAGTATTTCATAAAGCTCGGCTTTATGGACGGCTTTGCGGGGATGGCTGTCGCCGTCAGCTCATTTATATATGTATATCTCAAATATCTGTTCTTAAAGGAAATCCAGGAAAAAAAGAATGTCTAAAATAATATCCGTCGGCAATATCAGCATGGGCGGCACGGGGAAGACTCCGTTCACCGTTATGCTTGCCAAACATTATATATCAAAAGGTAAAAAGGTCTGCATACTCTCCAGAGGCTACAAAGGGAATATTGGATACGACACCCACGTCATCAGCGACGGGCAGAATATCCTTATCGGCCCCGACAAGGCAGCGGACGAGCCGTATATGATGGCTGTGAACTGCCCCGAGGCGATAGTCATCACTGGGAAAGAGCGTGTGCGCTCTTACGAATATGCCGAAAAGCATTTTAAGCCCGATATATATATTCTCGACGACGGATATCAGCACAGGCAGATGAAGCGTGACATAGATATATGTCTGCTCGACCATACAAAGCCTATCTCGACAGGATGGATGTTCCCCTTTGGATATCTGCGTGAACCCGCATCGGGGATAAAGCGTGCGGACATCGTCATCTTTACCAGAGCGGAGAACGACACGATACCTGAAAAAGCTGCAAAGTATGTCGAGGGCAAACCCGTGTTTTTCAGCAATGTTTCATATGCGGGGGTCTATAACGACAAAGGAAAGGCGGAAGTCGCACTGAAAGGGAAGAGAGTATTCGCTTTTGCGGGGATAGCCTCACCTTCAAAATTCTTTAAATTTGTACGTTCACTCGGCGCAGAGCTGCTGGGTAAAAAGATATATACAGACCATCACTGCTACTGCGGAAGAGAGACATATGTCATCGAGCGCAAAGCGAGAGAGATGGAGGCCGACCTTATCCTTACCACTGAGAAGGACTATGTGAAGCTGCCGTCTGAGGTAAAGGAAAATATGTATTACCTTAAAATAGATATAGACCTTAGAAACTCGCAGAAATTTTTTGATATAATCGATAAATAGCATCTGTCTGATAATCTTTGATGAGAAACGGGGCAGGGTGGACACCCTATAAATTGAAAGCCCCCGCAAAACCTTGTCATCAAGATCATTCTTAGCGGGGGCTTGAGATCGAGGTATTAATCGTCCTACCTCCATATTTATTTTAACAACTCCGGAGAACCATTTTTTTCACACGAGGCCTTTCCGCGCCTCCTACGTTCTGTTCTGTCCGGTGCTGATACTTTTAATCTAGGTTAACGGCCGATATTTTCAATAGTTATTTTGCAATTTTTTTACAGGCTGTATTAAATGATAGTTATGCAGATATCTGACTAAATAAATATCTGCATCTAGCTTTCGGCGGGTGTTTGATCGTTTCAGGCTATATTTGCGTGAATCCAGTTTTTGATGTTTTCCGGGTAATTGTTCATCTGGTCCACGCCTATCTTTGTTATCAGGATAAAGTCCGAATCGCCGAGGCTGTGTCTCAGCTTCTCATATATTATGCTGACGGGTTCTACGGACAGGATTATCCAGCTGTCTGGTCTGTGCCTTTTCCCTTCGTGTGCGTTTAGTATTGCGCCTATCTTTTCCCATGCATCACTGCCTTGTTTGAAGTCGCATTGTACCAGGTATAAGTTCATTCGGGCTCCATATTCACATGTTGAAAATTAAATTGAAATATATTACTATATGTAATATAAGTAAATATTATATATACTGCTTAGGAAATTCACAGATATAGAATTATTCGAAATACCTATTATAAGGGGGTAGTCATGGGAGATTTCAGAAAATACGCATGCGACATCAGCGGAGAGCTGTTCAAAGCCGTTAATAAGAAAGGGATCCGCAGGGAAAAGCTCGCCTCTGAGCTGGGGATATCTGTGAACCAGATAAAAAACTATGCATACGACAGCAGTAAATCCGCGACTTTGGAAAACTTCCTCTATGTGCTGACAAAGTATAAGTGCGTGGACGTGCTGAATATGGTCGCCCGTGACATGGACTGCTGTGTGAGCAGACTGCCCGAGGTGAGCGGAGCCATGTCGCCGACTGATGCAGCCGCAGACGCCCTTCAGGAGACAGCCAGAGCCGTTGCTGCGTGCATGGAGAAGTCGTTCCATAAAGAAGATGTACGCAAAGGGATAAACAGCGCAATAGAGAAGCTTGTCATCCTCTCAAACTCCATATAATAATTGATTTATTGACATATTATTTTTTTTATAATAAACACTTGAAATAAGATAAAAATGGTATAGTTTATAAATATGGTTGCTGTAAAAGGCGAATCCAATAAAACCTCTACTCTCTCATTATAGCAAAGCGGCGGATGAACGGATCATCCGCCGTTTTTGTGAATTGCTAAACCCTCCATATGTAAGCTATAATTGATATACAGCCATTTTTTTAAAAAGAGATTAAACTAACATCTAAATACATCGGAGGTCTGGGTGAAAAAACTATTTCCCTTATACTTTAATAAGCTCAGCCCGTGCTATTCCAGAGACCATCTGGGCAATCACGGCTGCTATGCCAGAAACGACATACCGAGATTTTTATACCTCACAGAACTGGGCAGGTTCGAAGAGGCTTTCTACGTTCTGAAAGAGACCAATCCTTTCAGCTCCGGGTGCGGACGTTTCTGTGATCATCCGTGCGAGACAGCATGCAACAGGACAAAATTTGACGAGCCCGTGGATATAAAAGCGATGGAGCGTTTCGTCTCCGACTGGGGATATGCCCACGGTCTCGAGCCGAAGAAGCTCGGCGGAGAGAAGAGTGCGAAGGTCGCCGTTATCGGCTCAGGTCCTGCGGGGCTGGCTGCGGCATATTTCCTCGCAAGGCTCGGCTACCGCACAGACGTGTATGAAAAGGAGGAAACCCCCGGAGGTCTCCTCACACAGGGTATCCCTGCATTCCGCTATCCCAGAGACGTGTTTGAAAAGGAGCTCGGCTTTATCAAAAAAGCGGGTGTTAACATCAAATGCGGAGAAAATATAAACAAAGATAAATTCCTGAACCTCGCCCGTGAGTATGACGCCGTCATAGTTTCGACAGGTGCGCATAAGCCTGTCGAGATGGGCATCGAGGGTGAAAAACTTGCCGAATCTGCTATCCCTTTCCTCAGAAGCATAAACTTCGGCAGGGCGGAAGAGCTGAATATTAAAAAGGGCGAAAAGATATGCGTGGTAGGCGGCGGATACTCCGCCATAGACGTTGCGAGATGCAGCGTACGCCTCGGCGCAAGCCCGACTGTAGTATACAGACGTACAGAGGACGAGATGACAGCCCATGGGGGCGAAGTGGCAGACACCATAAAAGAGGGCGTCAGCTACAAATTCCTCCGTCAGCCTCTGAAAATAGAGAAAAAGGGCGAAAAGCTCGTTATCCATGTACAGGTTATGAAACTCGGCCCCGTGGACGAGAGCGGACGTGCGAAGCCTTTCGCTGTTCCCGGCCTTATAGAGACCCTAGAGTTTGACCGTATAGTGCTCGCCATCGGCGACAGACCCGATCTGTACTTCGTGGGCGAGAGCTTCAGCGTGGATTTCCCCCGCATGCTATGCCCCGACCTGCAGGAAGACGACAGAGACAAAGTATTCATCACAGGTGATGCCGCAATGGGCAATGTCGAAAGCGTGGGTATGGTTGTCCGTGTGGTCGGTCTCGCTCAGGACACGGTGAAGGCCGTGCGTGAATTCCTCGGCGAGGATGCAGAGCCTGAGACAAGGCGTGACACAGCCTACTACAGCACCCTGAATACGAAATACTTTGAAAAGACAGGACGTCTGATAGAAGACGAACTGCCTGTTGCCGAGCGTGATGGCAATTTCGACGAGATAGTGAAAACCGTGGAGGAGGACATGGCTATGCTGATGTCTTCCAGATGTTTCAACTGCGGTATATGCATACAGTGCGACTGGTGCTGGTTCTACAGCGACGGTTCGCTGATAAAGCTGAAAAAGGAGTGGACGCCGAAAAAGGACGCACACTTCTATGAATTCCTCGAAGATAAGCTGTGCGATGCGACATATAAGAGTGTGGAGGCATGCCCCCGCTCTGCTCTGACAGTGACCAAAGAGGGCTCAAAGCTGGACGAATTCCGTCAGGAACAGTACATCAGCGCTTGCGAGATATTTGAAGACGGAGGTTGCGACCATGATCATTAAGAAGGGCGATTTTTCAACAACCCGCAATATCACGGTGAACGACTTCTCAGGCGGAGACCTCGGTCTGCCGGGCGGAGCCTGCGGACTGCTCGCAGTTGTGGGCGATTTCAGCCTCGATGCACTGCTCAAGGCCGCCAGATGTCTTCAATACAGAGGCCGTACGGGTGCGGGCGTCACGCTCAAAAGCCTGTATAAGGACTCGGGATTCTTTAACTTTCACATCATGTTCCGCTCCGAGGACAAGATAGCCGAGCTGGACGAAGTGCTCAGCAGTATGGGGCTGCGCATCCTCGAAAAGAGAGACATGGTACAGCGTAAATTCTATTACGAATATGACCTCCCCGTGATAATGCACTACAGCATAGTGCCTCCGTCACCGGAGGAGATGATGTTCCGTGAGAAGATAAATAACGAACTGGACTACATAGCCCACTGCGTCAGCAAATTCAACCGTCAGCACATGGACGATGCAAGGGTATTCTCCAGCTCAAAGCAGAACGGGACATTCCTCACTGCATACGAGCTGAAGGACACCATAGATATTTATAATATTCACCAATTCGAAGACCACTACTACGATGCATGTCTCATCCACCTTCGCTGGCCTACATCTCAGGGCCGTGGACTCTGGTGGGGGCCTCAGCCGATATCAATAGGCGAGGTTTGCGGGGTGCATAACGGACACCTCTCAAGCGACATGTCGAACGCACGTGCCCTCGAGCAGCTCGACATCATGCTGACGGCGGGTACAGACTCCGAGGCGATATTCCTCTCTGTGGCGCACCTGCTCCGCAGCGGATATTCACTGGAGGAGATAGAGTGGGTGATGTGCAGGAAGTTCCCTCAGGAGCTCGCCGCCATGACACCCGAGAAGCGTGAGAGGTATAGCGAGCTGATGTCTGACCCTCTCCTTTACAGGATGAAGATGTCGGGCCCTGCCACAGCCATCACATTGGTTGAGGACACTATAGTCGGCTTCACCGACAGAGACCACCTCCGCTCATTCTCCATCGGCGTGAATGATAAGATAGCCCTGCTCGGCTCCGAGCAGAGAGCGGTTATCTCTGCGGCGTACTTTATGCACGAGGAGCTGAACATGTTCGACCCGGAAGCGGGAAAGATAGTCGGCTTCGGCATAAAGGATAAGAAGGTGACCAAACTGGACTATGGGTGGAAGAAAAATGACTGATAAAAAAGATATAGTAATACAGAGATCCATAAGATATACAGAGCCCACAGAGAAGGGCATCTTTGCCCAGGGTGCTAAATACTGGGTGAAGGTCACAGACGACATCGAAGAACCGGGCAGGGGATGCGTGCATTGCTCCACATGTGTGGAAAGCTGTACGCACAACGTATCAAACCCCTCATCGGGGCACGGCGTTTTCACCATGGAGGAACGCTACTTCGACGACGGCGGACACAGGGTCAGCAGGGATGACGCAGACGAGATATCCCTTGTGGAGAAGATCCTGTGGATAAACCCCGACGAGTGCTGTAACTGTAAAAGATGCGTGAAAATGTGCCCTCAGAGAGCCATCAAGGTTTACGACAACCCTGACTATCACGACATAGGCGTGACGCTCACAGGGCATGAGCAGATAAACAACATAATCTCCCGTGCGGGGGGTAAGTCCACTATTTCATCGGCACACCTCGGACGAGGACAGTCTAAGATGTACACCGACTGGCTGATAGACGCAGCGGAGATACTCTCCCCCACCAGAGACCACATGAACGAATACGCAGGTCAGATGCGTGATATGACCCTCGGCAAACGTGCCGCAAGGTTTAAGGTGGATACACCGATATTCGACGTGCATCAGTCCTACGGATCGAACAGCCACGAGGCGATACTCGCCAGAATGATGGCATGTGTGAAACTCGGCAGACCGTTCTTTACAGGTGAAGGATTCGTACACCCTGATATGATGGCGGCCGCAGGCCACTGCATACTGCAGTTCGGCTCAGGCGGATTCGGCCCTTGGGTGGAGCTTGATAAATTCGCCGGTATTTCCATGAAATACGGTCAGGATGCGAAGAAAGGTAAGGGCGGACGCCTTCAGGATAAGAAGAACGACTATGAGATAGCACTCCTCCGCTGTGTGGAGGCTCTGCGCCATCTCTCCAGCCCGAACCCTCAGCACCTCCAGTACTCCATCGAGGAGCTTCCCATGAGGGTGGAGTCCCTCCGTGCTCTCCTCGGTGACGACAAGCTCATCGGTGCGGATGTTTACGGCACTGCATGGAACTTTGCAGAGATCTGCGTAGCCATAGCAAAAGCAGGATTTGACTACATCACTGTGAAAGCGGGCGACGGCTCTACGGGTGCAGCGCACCTTGTCGATCTGCAGAACAGAGGTCTGAACATCATATACCTCACACACATGGCCGACATGGCTCTCCGTGCGGAGGGCTTGAGGGAGCATGTATCCATCATCGCAGAGGGCGGTGTTATGGACAGCTTCCACGCTATGCTTGCCATGCTCGCAGGTGCGGACTTTGTGGGTATGGGTATGCGAACCCTCCATGTACTCGGATGTACTCTCTGCCAGAGATGCCACACGGGACAGTGCGCATGGGGTATCACATCCAGACCATACGGACACCGCATAGACCCTGCCACGGCATCGGACAACATCGTCCGTATGATAAAGACCTTTCACGATGATATGGAAGGTATGGCAGCGGGGCTCGGCATGTCGAACCATGCGGATGTCATCGGTGCCCGCCGTTTCAGATACCACGGAAGCGACCCGCTCCTCTTCGAGACATTCGGACGTGGAGAATATCCGAAACAGGTTCCGCATGTTCAGGTGAAAGAGCGTGATAAAAAGATATTTAAATCGAGAGAAGCAACATATACAGAAAACAAGGAAGCATTTGAAAAAATACTCTCAGCCATCGACGGCGACAGTCTGAAGATTGACGTCGGCTTTGACAAGATAGAGTCCATGCACCTGAACCACATAATGAAAGAGGCTGTGGACAGAGGCGTAAAAAAATTCTTCCTCGATAACGTAATGGGACAGAGAACCCTCGGTACGGGTATCCACTGCGAAGAGATAACCGTCAGAGGGCTCGTGGGGAACCACTCCTTTGCATTCCTCAGAGATGTGAAGGTGAATGTTATCCCTAACCACAGCACAATAACAACCGTACCTGCCAATGCGCAGGTGGGCGTTGCGAATACATCAAACCCTGCGGAGATAAACATCGCCGGGGACGTGAGCGACCTTTTCGCTGCGTATTCCGTCAGCGGTACTTTCCGTGTGGCGAAATCGGGCGGTGTGCGTAACCTCCTGCTGATGAAGGCGGGACTGCCCGAAGAATGGAAGAATCTGAACGTAGACAGATTTCAGGATGCGCCGAAGGACGAGATACTCAAAGAGCTGGTGAAGAAATATCAGCAGCGCCGTGCGAAGCGTGCCCTTGCAAACTGGCAGGACTTCCTGAAACAGTTCGAACCAAAGCTGATGAAGAGGAAAGCCCCCGTCGCCGTTTACGGTCTCGGACACGAAAAGGGGATGGGCGACTACTTCATGGAATACGCTCAGGGCGGTATAGGTATCATCCTGAACATAGTGAACCGCATGGATCCTATCGGATACTATGTGTGCTCGGGCATGACAGCAGGTGCCGCATACATCAGAGGACGTGTGACAGACAGCCAGCTCGGTAAAGGCGTGAGAAAGATAGAGTACCTCACCCCTGACGACAAAGAGTTCCTCGCTGGGCATATAAAGGACTTCATAGCGCAGTTTAAGGATGTGGAGATAGATAAGGCGTATAACGCCAGCCTGAACGAGTTTGCCAAAAACTTTGAGGCGAATCCAGAGCAGATACTTGCGGATTTCTGTAAGATAATCCCGATATCCAGCCTGTCGGCTAAGTCGAACGAGTAATTAAAGATCGTATAAACAATAAAGGGGAAGCAATGCCAAGCCGTTTAATAAACGTATTGTTTCGCACAATCTAAATAAATGAATCCTCAATTTTGATAACAAGATTGGGGATTCTTTATTTTAAGGAGATGTTTCCTTGTCATTCTGAGCCTGTTTACAGGCGTAGGAATCTCAGACTGCTGCTTATTAAGCTGTTTTGGTCACAGTGACTATAAAGCCTTGATCATCAGAGGCTATGAGACTCTCACGTCGCTCTACTCATCAATTATGTATTTATGGATTCGTTCAGCCTTCGGCTAGTGCTCCTCAGAGTGACGGTTACCTTTTTTATGCGTGGATGAATGAGCAAGTCACAGCTTTAGGGCGTGAAAGTCATTGCGAGGAGTGCAATGACGAAGCTTTCGAAGTGAAACGAAGAATGGCGAACTTGTTTCGCCTTCATCTCTGGATTAATTAACGAGTCCTAAGACTGCCACAGCCCTTTGGGTTTCGCAGTGACGTTTTTGCATATGCTCTAGCCGTGGCAACGAAGTTGTATATCTGTGCGTTAGCATGAGCGAAGCATCGAACCCCAGGTTTACCCGGGGGAATTTATCAGTATTCACCGAATGCCTGTGGCATTGGTTTGCGGGTGTAGTCGGACGGGATGCTAAAGACCGACTTATTGATAGATTTCTTTGAAACCTCGGTGACAACAGTCGAGATGCCCGTACCCATCATGTCGATATTCTCGCTCATGAGATAGCCGTTTTTCTCTTCCAGCTCGGATATCTTTCCTGCCAGCATGTCCATTCCGCCGTCGCCGCTGTCCAGAGAGTCCATTATCTTCTCAAGCTGTTTTGAGCTGATCTCTTTAGACACCAGGTCAGCCAGATCTTTTGAAAGGCATATATCTGCCTTTGTGGGCGGCATGTCCATAGATATAGAGTATTTGGTGCAGAAGAATCCTGCGATCTGTTCGCTCCCCTGCTTTGCTACTTTTACAGAGTCTGCCTGCTGTTTCAGCATTGCCTGATACTGAGGGTTGCTCTGTATGGATTTCATCTTTTCATTCAGGCTGTCGGCCAGATTCTTCATCTGTGCCAGAGTCGCCTGGAAATATGTCTTACTCATCGGGTTCATCACGGTTATCGTGCCGGAGTTCATATCTGTGATATTGGTGACCTGTCCGTCGACGTAGTGTGCGGACATGCCCTTGGAAAAGTATGTGACGAGCTCTGCTCCGTCAGAGTTTTCCTTAATAGTGACATCGGCAAATGCCGCAGAGGCAGATATTAAAATTACAAGTACAAGCAACTTCTTCATAAAAGTCTCCTGATGTGCAGTAAATAATTATCTCAAAGTTTTTGAATTAGAGCAATGGAATTGTGGTTATGAGCAAATGCTGAGATTGAGTATTTTGAGATTTATGATAGTATGGTTCTATAACAAAAGATGATGAAGTAATAATTATTGGCTACGGGGAGAAATATGAGGGTCTATTCTGTCAGGATGGGCATCACCTATCTCATAACGGCGATCATTGCTATCGGTGCCGTGTATGGCGTTATGCAGTATTGGTACGGCAGTATCCTTACTATGCACAAGCATAGGCTGGAGGATATAGTCTATAATCGTAAAAATTCACTCCTCAGCACATACATCCAGCAGCTAAAAACACTGCAGATATCACAGGAAGAAGCATTCGAATCCTCTATCGAAACTCTGAAAGACAGCTTTCGGGTTTATCAGAAGAGCGGACTCAGCAACGAATTCATAATCATTTCAAAGGAAAAGGGCGCATACTATTCTCTTTATAAAAACCTGAACGGACAGCCGTTCCCGCTGAAGGAACCTCTGGCTGACCAGTCAGAGCATCAGGTGGTTACCCACGCTTTCAGAGGTGCAAGCGGTGTCAAAGAAGACATAAACGAATACGGCGTAAAGCTGGTCACTGCGTATGATTATCTCGATATGGGTGATCATCGTATAGTGCTCCTAGCCAGTGTGCCTTACGCCGAGATATCAAAACCGAAATACGCAGCTATATTTTCTGCCGTCGTCATATGCCTTGTGGTTCTCGGCAGCGGCGGGTTTATCTTCTATGCTCTCAGCAAAAAGAATTTCGAAGATATCAGAAGTGCCGGTAAGGAGCGTGAGACATTCGGCTACATCATGGACTCCGTGAATGAGCTTGTCTCCTACGTAGATGTAAAGGGCAGGTATGTCGCCGTGAATGATGCATATCAGAGCATTTTCGGCGTTCCGAAGGAGCAGGTGATCGGTATGCACATCAGAGAGTTTCACGGTGTGCACAGGTATAATGAATACCTGAAGGACTGCTTTGAAACTTGCCTCGGCGGTAAAGCTGTTAAGCATCAGATTTGGTATGACTTTATGGGCGGATACAGACGGTTTTTTGATATGTCATTCGTGCCCCATTACATAGACGGAAAGATCAACGGTGTCATCATCACGGCAAACGACATAACAGAGCTGGAGATGGCAAAGCTGGAACTGCTGGAGAGAACCAGAGACCTGAAAAAGCTGACTATGGAGCTGGAGCAGAAGGTGCGTGACGAGACCGCAAAAAGGCTTCAGCATGAACAGCTCTTTTTCGAACAGAAGAAATTCGCCGATATGGGGCAGATGATAAATGCAATAGCCCATCAGTGGCGTCAGCCGATCAATGCGCTCGGTCTGTATATACAGTATATTGTAGAAAGCGTGATGGATGAACAGGTGACGGCGGAGCGTCTGGAAGAGTTCAAGGCGGACAGCATAGGACTTGTCCAGCATCTGTCAAAGACTATAGACGACTTCAGAGGATTTTTCGAACCTAGTAAGAATAAGACTGAATTTCAGGTGATAGGTGCAGTGACAGAGACTGTCTCCCTTGTGGATGCACAGCTTAAGAGCCACTTTATCGAATACACCGTGAGCTGTCAGTGCGCACATAAAAACTTCCTGAGCTGTAATGATACGAGCCACCCGCCATGTGAGCATCCTATGACGCTCGTTGCGGGGTATCCGTCGGAGTTTAAGCAGGTGATGATGAACCTGATACAGAACGCAAAAGATGCACTGGAATATAAATCCATAGATAAGAAGCTGGCCGTTAATATAGCCGCCACCGACAGTGACATCACCGTGACCGTATGCGACAACGGCGGAGGCATACCCGAGACAATACTCGGAAATATATTCGACCCGTACTTCACCACGAAAAAAGAGGGGAAGGGTACGGGGATCGGGCTCTATATGTCAAAGCTGATCATAGAAAACCACATGGACGGCAAGCTGACCGCTTATAACAACAAAGAGGGTGCCTGCTTCGAGATCAAGCTGACAAAGCTCATCCCTGCTTCTAAACAGTGATCATCCCTTTCAGATAAGTCACGCTTTTACCTGCTATTTTCACCCTGTCGCCTTCCAGCGTACATGTGAGCTTTCCTCCCCTTGGGGATATCTGGCGAGCGTTCATTTTTGTCTTACCCAGCTTTTCAGCCCAGTAGGGTGTCAGTATGCAGTGTGCAGATCCTGTGACAGGGTCTTCGTCTATGCCGACTGCCGGGCCGAAAACTCTGCTTACGAAGTCGCATTCGCTCCCTTTGGCAGTGACGATGACACATCTGGATTCCAGCTCTGCGAGCAGTCTGAAATCAGGCTTAAAATTCTTTATATCATTTTCATTTTCGAAAACGGCGAGTATGTCTGTCCCCGTGTATGTCTCAAGAGGCTTGATGCCGAGAGATTTTTCTATGCGGGGGTCTGCGTCGCACGGGATTATTTCCGTTACGGGGAAGTCGAGCTCGAGCTCTTCGCCCTTTCTGCTGACACGCAGTATGCCGCTTTTAGACATGAATTCTATCACGTCTCCTTTAAAGCCTTCTTCATTAAAGAGTATGTGTGCAGAGGCGAGTGTGGCATGACCGCATAGAGCGACTTCGCACGAGGGTGTGAACCACCTGATGTTTCTCACTCCGTCTTTGTCAAAAATGTATGCGGTTTCTGAAAGGTTATTTTCGGCTGCGATGAGCTGCATCATCTCGTCAGAGATCACCTCGTCCAGCGGACAGACGGCAGCAGGATTCCCTTTGAACAGTTCATCAGCAAAGGCATCAGCCTGATATATCTTGATATTCATTTCTCACCTCCGATGATACATGATAATGGTTACAGTCGGAAAATAAATATACAGATATTTTTTTTATATACGGTGCAGATGCGCCGTAGCAGTACAGATCAGGCGTTTTTCGCAACGTAGGCGATGAACTCCGCCGCAGGCAGAGGCCTGCTGTAGAAATATCCCTGTACGTACTCTATGCCGAGCCCTTTTATGTATTCTACCTGTCCGGCTGTCTCTATCCCTTCTATGATGATGTCTGAGTCGATGGTCTTCGCTATGGAGGCTATCAGCGGGATGAGCTGGGATTTCACGGTGCCGAGCTCGAGGTCTTTCACAAAGCTGCGGTCTATTTTGATAAAGTCCACCTTTATCTCCTGCAGGTATGAAAGGCTGGAATATCCGGTTCCGAAATCGTCTATGGATACGGTGTATCCCGCTTTGCGCAGGCGGTTTATATCGTCGGATATCTTCGGTGCTTCGACCAGTTCGTCCTCTGTCAGCTCGAGGTTTATGTCTGCCTTCGGGAATTTCTGCCTGTATTTGTCAAACATGTCCCGCAGGTCGCCCTGTTTGAAATCCACGGGGAATATGTTGAATGCTATCTTGAACTTATCAATATCGTTCAGCACCTTTTCAAGGTCTCTGAAGGCATTGGCGGTGATGATGTTTGTCAGCTCCTGAGTCTTTTTCTCCTGCTTTACTATGTCGAGGAATTTATCAGGGGTTACGATATTGTTGTTTTCGTCGCTCCATCTTACGAGGACCTCACAGCCTGCGAGCTTGCCCGTGGAGACCTCTATCACCGGCTGGTAGTAGCATATGATGTTTTCATTTGTCATATTGCGGAGGAACCTGTGTTTGAACATTATCAGCCTGTTCATGTATCCGTTCAGATAGAGAGTTATGAATGTAGAACTTATGAACGAAAGCATGAATATGCCGAGAATCTGTGAGCTGTTGTTCTGCACTGCCTTATACATCGGCAGATATGTCATGGCGCACACGATGGATTTTTCGCTGCATTGAAAAGAGTAAAAACCTGAAAGTCCGAAGTCTTTATAGTCGGTGTTCTGTATCGGTGCGACGGATTTATCTCCGCCCTGGAAGAGCATGTTGTCCTCAGACAGCTTAAGATATACGGCGGTATTAAAGTCAGGATTAACACCTTTGAAGAATCCGTCCGTATTTATCAGCACGTTGAAATTGCCGTGTTTCAGCACTGTGCCCATACGCTGAAAGTCAAATAGCTTCACCGGTACATTCAGCCACATGGAATAGCCCCGCTTTGTGGTGAACTGAGGAGGCTCCTCGTCGAAAGGCTTCTCAAGCATGCCCAGCCCTGTGGTGCATATCAGCTTGTTGTCTTTACTGAAGCCGATGTCCTTTGCGTATTCCGAGCGGAACTGTACGGCACGCATCTTTTTCAGCAGAGCGTCGTCGCACACCTGCGGGTTGCCCTCCTGCAGAGTGTCCATTATGCCGTTCACGTCGTCGGCGAGTGTATCTGCTTTTTCAATGTATTGGTTGGATTCGTATACGGTCTTGTCCAGATTGTTTGCAATGAACAGATGCAGAACCCCGCCCGTGAAAAACACGGAAAGCAGGATAGTATAGACCAGAATAGATATGAGGCGTCTGAATATAGAAACCCTGAGCAGTGTTACCAGTTTGTCCATCTGTCCCTCTCAAAAAAATACCCCCGCTGCATGTGGGCAACGGGGGCTTTATGATTAGATTTCCTGTATCTTGAGAACGATCTTGCCGAAATGACTATCGGCCTCCATCATCTTATGTGCTTCGGCTGCCTCTTCGATAGAGAAGACCTTATGTATCTTCGGAACTATCGTTCTGTCGGCAAACTTAGGCAGGGCGCGCTTTGTAAACTCAGCGACTATCTCGCCCTTCATGGCTACAGGTCTGCTTCTGAGGACAGAGCCGATGATCTGCTGGCGTTTCACCATCATAAGTGCGAGGTTCAGCTCGGCTTTGATACCGCTGATAACGCCTATGATGACGAGCTTGCCCATGTATCCGAGTGAGTTCATGTTCGGCTTAAGGTATTTTGCGCCGACATGGTCGAGGATGAGGTCTACGCCAGCTTTGTTAGTGTATTCCTTCACCGCTTCGGAGAAGTCCGGTGTAGTCGTATAGTCTATCACGAGAGCGGCACCGAGCTCTTTAACGGTCTCGATTTTATCAGGTGCTGCTGTCACGATGTATTTGCTGTTTGGTGTCAGAGCGTTAGAAAGCTGTATGGCAGCAGTGTTCACACCGCCCCCGCCTCCGTGGAAGATAGCTGTCTGTCCGTCCTGAAAATCGCCTAACATGAACACGTTGGAGAAAGCTGTGATGTATGATTCACAAACACAGGCAGCCTCTTCGTAGCTCATAGACTCAGGCATCTTCATCAGGTGACATGCATATGCCACTGCGTATTCGGCGTATCCGCCTCCGCCTACGAGTGTCATGACCTTATCGCCCGCTTTCCAGTCTTTTACGTCTGCACCTACTTCCTCGATGACGCCCGCAACCTCGAGCCCGAGTATCTCGGAATCACCCTTTGGCGGTGGATAGTTACCTTCTCTCTGTACAAGGTCGGGTCTGTTTATAGATGTCGCTGCGACCTTTATGAGCACTTGGTCAGCGGCAGGTGTCGGCTTTTCAGCTTCGCCGATATAAAGCACGTCGGCACTGCCGAACTCCTTCATCAGAACT
This sequence comes from Deferribacterales bacterium, assembly GCA_050253075.1. Taxonomy (GTDB): domain Bacteria; phylum Chrysiogenota; class Deferribacteres; order Deferribacterales; family Geovibrionaceae; genus Denitrovibrio. Next base: position 121,176 of record JBFWJS010000001.1, on the reverse strand, counting down.
GCTTTCATAGAATCACTCCTTATATTCCGTAAGTTTATATACTATTTAACTACACATTTTCGCATATATTTAGTCATTTGAAAATACGAAAAAAGTCCAATTTACGAGCGTGTTTGATAAATGTTAAAAATGTCAGCATATGTTAAGGAGTGGTTTTTCTTGCCTGCGGCGTTATATTCTAATATAATAACGCATCGTTATGTATCGAAATAATAGCGAATGATTAAATTTATAAGGAGGCCTGTAATGAAACTTAGCGCCAGAAACAACCTTAAAGGTAAGATCGTAGCTCTCAAAGTGGGTATGGTGAATGTTGAGGTGGATATCGAGATAGCCGGCGGAGCCGTTATCACTTCCATCATCACAAAGGAATCTTGTGAAAACCTCGGCCTTGAGGTAGGCAAAACAGCCTATGCCGTTATGAAGGCATCATCCATCATGGTCGCTGTGGACTAAACCTTTTGCGGTGTCTTCGGGCACCGCTTTCTTTCCACTCTAATAGATATTTCTTGAATTTTTCATTCCAGAGTTTACAATCATATACTATTTTGCTTTTAAAAGAGGTAAGCATATGAAGAAATTACTTATAGCTATGATGGTTGTAGCATTCGCTGCCACAGGCTTTGCCGCTGAAATGGTAAAGGTGGGCATCTCCCAGATAGTTGAACACCCCGCACTGGATGCCGCCCGTGACGGTATCATCAGTTCTCTGAGAGATTGCGGATATATCGAAGGTCAGAACATCACATTCGACACCCAGTCCGCTCAGGGAAACATGGTGACAGCTAATCAGATAGCAAATAAATTCGCAGGGGATAAGGACGATGTCGTAATAGGTATCGCTACTCCGACAGCCCTCGCACTCATCAATACATTTAAAAAGCTCTCCCCCGATACACCCGTGGTCTTTTCCGCAGTGACAGACCCTGTCGGTGCTAAGATGGTCACAGACCTCATGAGACCGGGCGGAAGCGTAACAGGCGTGAGCGACCTTGCTCCTATCGAGCAGCAGTTCAACCTTATCTTCGAGCTCGGATTCACACCCGAGGCAGTGGGCATCATCTATAACTCAGGCGAGCAGAACAGCCGTTCACAGCTCGAGCTGACAAAAGCCGCCGCAGAGAAGAAAGGCGTGAAGCTCATCGAGCGTGCCGTTGCTAACTCTTCCGGTGTTTATGCTGCTGCACAGTCCCTCGTGGGAAAGGTTCAGGCATTCTTCGTGACAACAGACAATACTGTCGTTTCAGCCCTTGAATCCGTCGTGAAAGTGGCCGACGAGAACAAGATCCCTCTCATCATGTCTGATACAGACTCAGTGAAAAGAGGCGCACTCGCAGCAAAAGGCTTTGACTATTACAAACACGGCGAGCAGACAGGTCTTATCGTATGCCGTATCCTCAAAGGCGAGAAACCCGGCGAGATCCCTGTGGAATTCCAGAAGGATCTCAAACTTATAATCAACATGAAGCCCGCAAGAGTGCTGAACCACGGCATCCCTGCAGAGCTTGTTAAAAACGCAGACGAGATACTTAATAACTAATGACATATTTTGCATTTCTGGGAGCCATAGAGCACGGACTTGTCTTTTCTCTTATGGCTCTCGGTGTTTTCCTCACGTTTAGAGCGTTGGATTTCCCCGATCTTTCTGTGGATGGCTCGCTGCCTCTCGGTGCGGCTGTCAGTGCCCTTTTGATAACAAAGGGCTACGACCCGTATCTGTCGGTTGCCGCCGCATTTATCGCAGGCTTCGGTGCCGGTGCTGTCACAGCACTGCTGAATACAAAGCTGAAAATACTCAATCTCCTCGCAGGTATCCTTACAATGATCGCATTGTACTCCATAAACCTGCGTGTGATGGGCATGCCGAATATACCTCTGCTCGGCTATGACACCGTCTTCACTCCTATGGAGTCTATGGGTATATCTCCGCAGTTTGCCGCTATTACACTCTTCCTTATATTTACCGTTGCCGTGTGTGTCTTCCTCGTATGGTTTTTCCATACAGACCTCGGGCTCGCTCTCAGAGCCACAGGTGACAACATGAAGATGGTAAAGGCGCAGGGGGTGAACACGGACAGGATGGTATTCTTCGGCGTTTCACTGAGTAATGCTTTTGTCGCCATGTGCGGTGCGCTCGTTGCCCAGTCACTCGGCTTTGCCGATGTGAATATGGGTATAGGTACTGTGGTGGCGGGGCTTGCATCTGTTATCGTGGGCGAGGCTGTCCTTTCCAGCAGTACGGTTCTGCGTGCTGTGGTCGGGGTTGTGCTCGGCTCTATGATATACAGGCTGGCTGTGGCTTATGCTCTCTCCGTAGAGCTCGGGCCGATAAAGCTCTCACCTGGGGACTTAAACCTCATAACGGCTATCATAGTCGTCCTTGCGCTCACATTCCCGGGGATACGTAAGAAGCTGGGAGGGATAAGAGGATGATAGAACTCTCAGGTATCAAAAAGATATTCAACGCAGGCACTGTGAATGAAAAGATAGCCATAAACGACCTGAACCTGAAGATAGAGAAGGGCGACTTTGTCACCGTCATCGGCAGTAACGGTGCGGGTAAATCGACAATGCTCAGCATCCTCGCAGGTTTCCAGAATCCCGACGGAGGGAAGATACTCTTCGACGGAAACGACATAACAAAAGTGCCCGAATATAAAAGGGCTGAATATATCGGCGTGGTCTTTCAGGACCCGCTTAGCGGTACGGCGAAATCCCTCAGCATAGAGGAAAACATGGCGATAGCCTCCAAAAGAGGCGTGAAGCGCTGGTTTCGCAAGGGTGTCACAGCCAAAAAGAGAGAAGATTTCAAAGAACGTCTGAAACAGCTCGGTCTCGGTCTGGAAGACAGGCTGAAGACCAACGCAGGGCTCCTCTCAGGGGGGCAGAGACAGTCGCTCACACTGCTGATGGCTGCAATGGCGAATCCGCAGATACTCCTGCTGGACGAACACACCGCAGCGCTCGACCCTCGCACGGCAGCACTTGTCATGGAGCTGACGGATAAGATAATCCGTGAGATGGGGCTGACAGCCATGATGGTCACCCACAATATGAAGCAGGCAATAGACTACGGCAACCGCATCATAATGATGCACGAGGGCGAGATAGTCCTCGACATCAAAGGGAAAGATAAAGAAGGGCTCACCATTCCCGATCTGCTCGGCATGTTTGAAAAGGTCAGGGGAGTGGGGATAGCGGACGACAAACTTCTATTAAGTAAATAAGGCGTCCCTTTTCATATTTTTCTTCGTTCAAAAGTGCTCATTTACGAAGGTGTAAACTTCGCATTTTTCGCCTTGAAAAATAAGAAAATAACCGCCTTAGTAGATTAAATATTAGGTGGATATATGTCAGTATTTGATGCCAGAGCATCAGAATGGGAAAAGAAGGGGAGACGTGTACAGCTTGCGAAAGATGTAGTCTCTGCCATCATTAAATATGCAGAACCGAAAAAAGATATAGATATAGCAGACTTCGGCACTGGGACAGGGCTCATCATGCTCGGTCTATCCGAGTACGGCAGGTCTCTCACAGGTTTCGACACCTCGCAGGGGATGCTGGACGTGCTGAATGAAAAGGTCGAAAATGCAGGACTGAAGAATATTAAGACCGTCCTGCTGGATGTGAAAAAGGAAGACTTCCCGAAGGAATCATTCGACATGTTCACCGCCAGCATGGTGATACACCACATGGACGAGCCTGAGATATTTTTCAGAAAGGCATACGACGCAATACGCACAGGCGGTCAGATATGTGTCGCAGACCTTGAGCTGACGGAAGAACCTTTCCATGATGTACCCCATGAGGGGGTGAAACACGGCGGATTCGAGCCCGAAGCACTGGCGGAAATGCTCCGCAGCTGCGGGTATAAAGACGTACAGATAAACACTGCCGCAGTCATTGAAAAAGAGCGTGACGGCAGGAAGATAGAGTTTCCGATTATTCTAGCCACAGGTCATAAATGAAAAGAACAGAAAAATTAACATCCTTCATCGTCATGGATATCCTTGCCCGTGCAAACGAGATAGAGGACTGCATACATTTCGAGGTCGGTCAGCCCGACATAGCACCTTCTGCGGGTGTGCTGAACAGCATGCGTGAATTCCTCGATGCGGGACAGTTCCCTTATACCTCGGCAAAGGGTGTGATGCCCCTGCGTGAGGAGATATCAAAACATTACAAACACTATTACGGCAAAGATGTGGCCCCCGAAAGGATAATGCTCACAGTGGGCACTTCGGGCGCATTTCTCATAGCGTACTCCATCATGGTGGATCTCGGCGAGAAGCTCGCCTTCACCGACCCCGGATATCCTTGTTATAAAAACTATTCATATGTGCTCGGCATAGAGCCTGTCATGATGCCTGTGGGCGCTGATACAAACTATCAGATGACGGTAGACATGCTGAAAAAAGAGAAGGACATCAAGGCCGTTCAGATATCCTCTCCATGCAATCCGACAGGTAATCTCTATGGCAGAGAGAGCCTCGAAGAGCTTGTAACCTATTGCGAGGAAAACAATATAGGGTTCATATCCGACGAGCTTTATCACGGGCTGGTCTATGGTGATAAGAAAGAGCACACGGCTGTGGAGTTCTCAGACAATGCCATAGTCATCAACGGCTTTTCAAAATATTTCTGTATGCCGGGAGCAAGGCTCGGCTGGATGATACTTCCGGAGCATCTTATCGATGCGGCTGAGGTCGTCATGCAGAACCTTTTCATCTCTGCGCCTACCATGAGCCAGCTCGGATGCGTGAATGCTTTCGACTATGACTTCCTCGCAGATTATAAAGCCGAGTATGAAAAGCGCAGAAACTTCCTTTATAATGAACTGAAAGACATCTTTAAAATAGACGTTATGCCCGAAGGCGCATTTTACATCTGGGCGGATATATCAGACTATTCCGACGACGGATTCAAATTTGCCCATGAGCTTCTGGAGAACGCACACGTTGCCGTAACTCCGGGAGTGGACTTCGGATATAACGGTACGAACAGATACATCAGATTCTCCTACGCCAGAAACATCGAACACATGGCAGAAGGCGTGCGCAGGCTGAGAGAATATCTTAAAAACAGGTGATGACATGAACTACTGGCTGATGAAATCAGAACCCGAAGCATTCTCCATAGACGACCTGAAAGCCAAGCCCGAAAGCACAGAGCACTGGGACGGCATAAGGAACTATCAGGCACGCAACTTCATGCGTGATGATATGAAAGTCGGGGACAAGGTTCTCTTTTATCATTCAAACTGCGAAGAGCCCGGTGTTGTGGGCATCGCAGAGGTAGCCAGTGAGGCATATCCCGACCACACTGCATTTGACCCCGCCGGTAAATATTATGACCCGAAATCTAAGGAAGACAGCCCGAGGTGGGTTATGGTGGATGTGAAATTCATCGAGAAATTCCCCAGAACTGTCAGTCTCAGAGAGATAAAGACCGTCAGCGGGCTTTCGGACATGCGTCTGGTTCAGAAGGGGAACAGGCTGTCTATCATGCCTGTGGAAAAGAGCGAATTCGACACAATAGTAAAGATGGCAGGTGCATGATGAGAAGACAGGAAAAGCTGATCGAAGAGATAAGCCAGATAAACGACATCCTCGGCAAAGGCGAGGTGATACGCATCGCTATGGTGGATAACGGCGAGCCTTACATCGTGCCCATGAGCTACGGATTCAAAGACGGCATGATATATCTGCACTGTGCACACGAAGGGCGCAAGGTCTCCGCTATGAAGGCGAACCCGAACGTATGCTTTGAAGTGAGCGTCGACACGAAGCTCGTAACGAAAGAGCAGGCGTGCGGATGGACATATCAGTTCCGCTCCGTCATCGGAAAGGGTAAGGCTGTCATGGTCGAGGACATCAGCGAAAAGCTCGTCGGGCTCAGCGCTGTCATGGAGCAGTACGGCAGCACTGACCATTCATTCCCTGATGCCGCAGTGGAGAAGACGCTTGTCATCCGCATCGACATCGAAGAGATGACAGGCAAACAGTCCCCCGCTCAGAAAAAGGACTAAGCCGAAAACAATCCTAAAGCTGAATATGTGATTTTTTAAACCGGCTACGTTATTCTGAGCTGAGTGAAGAATCTGATACCATCAGAGAGTCCATGCGTTCAGATCCTTCGACTAAAGCCTAAGGATGACGAAAACATCTTCTTGTCATTCTGAGCCTGTTTACAGGCGTAAGAATCTCAGACTACTGCTTATTAAGCTCTTTTAGTCACAGTGACTATAAAGCCTTGATCATCAGAGGCTATGAGACTCTCACGTCGCTTCACTCCTCAGAGTGACGGTTACCTTTTCTTATCTTAAATATTTTTCGTAGCAGCAAATCTTTTAAACGGCTCGCTGCGGCTCCCAATATTTTTTATGCAGATTTGTAATTTTCTATTTGCGATTCGCGAATAAGTGTGTTATAAGTTTATCAGTTGCTGCGGAGTGGGGTTCGCCCCGCTTTGCACTCGAACGCTGAATACGGAGCTGTCATGCTGAAACCTCAGGATGTTATGATAATGCTTAAAATAGTTACCATGCATCAGAGAGAATGGAAATACAGCGAAGTTGCCCTCGAGCTCGGGATGAGCCCGTCAGAGGTGCATTCGGGCGTTAAGAGGCTGAAAAGGTGTAATCTGCTGTCGGAGTTGAGGATGGATATGGGCGGAGCAGAACAAAAACTCCATCTGCCGGATATCGAAGCTCTGAAAGAGTTTATGCAGCACGGGATAATGTATGTCTTCCCCGCTGTATACGGCAAGCCCGCAAAGGGACTGCCTACCTCATACGGGGTGGAGCATCTCTTCGAGGGATACAGGTTCACAGGCGGGTTCATACCCGTGTGGGAGCTGGAGGTGGGTGAATATGTCGGGGCGAGTATAAAGCCTCTGTACACATCCGCACCAAAGGCAGCCATGAACGACTTTCAGCTTTACGAACTGCTCGCACTGACAGACGCCATACGCAGCGAAGACAGAGAGCTAAGAGATTTCGCATGGGGGAAGATGAACCTCATGCTCGGAGCATAAAATGGCTAAGGAAAAGTATCCTGTGACTCCCGCCGTGAGAGAGCTGAGGGCTAATAAAGCCGATTTCGTCCCCCATGTATACGACTATGTGGAAAAGGGCGGAGCAAAGCACTCTTCGGAGGTTCTGGGTGCAGACCTCAGCACTGTTATAAAGACCATAATATTAGAAAATGAAAAATCCGAACCCTGTGTAGTGCTGATGCACGGGGACAAAGATATATCCACAAAAAACCTCGCCCGCGAGATAGGTGTGAAAACACTGATGCCATGTCTACCTGAAATTGCGAACAAACATACGGGTTATCTCGTGGGCGGGACATCACCCTTCGGTACGAAGAGGAAGATGCCCGTCTATATGGAATCAACGATCGCCGATATCGAGAATATATATATAAACGGCGGTAAGAGAGGGTTCCTCGTCAGCATGAAAACAGCCGACCTGATAAGAATATTAAAGCCGAAGCCGGTGAACGTCGCTATTGATAAGTGATCAGCCCGTCGTCGTGAACTGAAGCTCGCAGAGCCTTGCGTATATCTCAGACTTTTTCAGAAGTTCATCGTGTGTCCCCGTCGCCTGTATCTCGCCATTTTCAAGGACAACAATCATATCCGCATTAAGTATTGTCGACAGCCTGTGTGCTATCACGATACTTGTACGACCCTTCATAAGGTTCGTCAGAGCCTGCTGAACCATACGCTCGGATTCAGTATCCAATGCGCTGGTCGCCTCGTCGAGAATGAGCAGAGGCGGGTTTGAAAGGAGCGCACGGGCTATCGTCACCCTTTGCTTCTGTCCGCCGGAGAGCCTGTCTCCACGCTGTCCTGCGAGGGTGTCGAAGCCTTCTTCTAGCTCTTCTATAAACTGCAGAGCAAAGGCAGAGTCTGCCGCCGCTCTGATCTTTTCCATGTCGTCTTCGCCTGTTCCGTAGGCTATGTTTTCCCTCAGGCTGGTGTTGAAGAGGAATGTGTCCTGTGACACTATGCCGATGTTTTTTCTGAGGCTGTGCACTTTAAAATCTCTGATGTCTGTGCCGCCTATCTTCACAGAGCCCTCTCTGATGTCGTAAAAGCGGGGGATAATAGACGCTATGGTGCTTTTGCCCGCACCGCTCGCCCCGACCAGAGCCACTGTCGAGCCGGATTTCACCGTCAGGTTTATCCCTTTCAGCACGTCTCCGTCTTCGGCGTTATAGGCGAATGAGACATTTTCAAATGTGATGTCCTTGCCTTTGGCGTCGCATTCAATCGTGCCGTCGTTTTCGAGTATGTCGTTGTTGGTGTCTATTATCTCAAAGATGCGCTCGGATGCCGCTATGGCGGACTGTACGGTCACATTGTCGTTGTTTATATTTTTAAATGGTTCAAACATAAGGCCGAAAGCCGTGAGGAATGAGAAGAATGTACCCGGGGTGGTCTCTCCGTTGATAACTTTCAGACCGCCGTAAAAGAGTATGAGTGCGGCGGCGAATCCTGCGAGAGACTCCATGAAAGGTGAGCTGAGGGATGTCACCAATACCTGCTTCAGTCTGTAGACGAGTGCTACTCCGTTCAGCTTGAAGAACTTCTTCTCCTCTTTCTCTTCCTTCGCAAAGGATTTTACCACTGAGATGCCTGTCAGCGTCTCCTGCAGAGCCTTGCCCAGTTCGCTTATCTTTTCCTGACGTTTTTTGCTGTATTGCTTTACCTTTCGCCCTGTCTTGTCGATGATGTACGCCATGACAGGTATGGCGACGAATATGCTCGAGCCGAGCACGGGGTCCTGATACATCACCACGCCGATGAGGAAAAAGACTGAAAGTCCGCTTCGGAATATTTTCAGCGCAGCGGGGATAGCGTTATGCAGCATAGCCACGTCGTTTATGATGCGGGTCATGAGTGCGCCCGTGTCGTTGTTGTCATAGAATCGCATGGGCATGTAGATCAGCTTTTCATACAGTGCCTCACGCACCTGCTGGACAGCGTGATAGCCTGCGTATTGTATAAAGTATGACTGGAATATGCGCCCTACAAAGCGCACAAGGTATATAGCTATCATGAGGAGCGGAATGAGCTTCAGCATAGAGACATCTTTGTTTATAAAGATGCCGTCGAGTATATCTTTAACTATATAGGCAGCGGCACCGTCTGTTGCGGAGACGATGCTGCTGCACACCATAGCCATTATTATATAAAATTTCTGCCCTCTGAAATATTTCCAGAGTCGTTTCAAGTTTTTCATACTTTCTCTTATATCACCAATCAAAGTTTTTCAACAGCTTTTGATGATATTGAGCAAAGGTATCAGATAAGATCCCTTATGCAGTCCACCAGACCGTCGGGGTGAAGCACTACCAGTATCTCCTGATTTGCCGATTTCGGGTCTGGTTTTATTACCACGTCGGTGTATCTGGTATGCTTCTCTATCAGATGTTCGGGCTCCTCCACTCTGTGCATTGGTATCTCGGGTATCTCGCCCAGCCCGTCCACCAGCAGGCCGATCTTCATCTTTCCCGTCTGGACTATTATTATCTGTGTGTCTTTATCCACGCCCCTCGGCTCTTCTTCGAGGATGGAGCGGATGTCGAGTATCACCGTGGGGACGTTTTTATATATTATCTGCCCTTTAACAAACTGGCATGCACCGGGGACGATGGTTATCCCCTCGGGGGTGACAGATTCGACGACATGCTCTGCACGTATGCCGAGCCAGCGTGAGCCTATGTAGAATGTCGCCACCTCTATGGTGTCTCCGCCTCTGGAATCAGAGCGGACGTCTATGCGCATCTCACGCTTTCTGACAGGTTTAAGAGCCTCGTCCTTTACCTGTGCCAGCGGCATGAAGGTGAAGCCGATAACGTCGTTGCGGTAGTTGTCGTAAACTTTATATTCTCTGTATCCTGCGCTGGTGTGTGCGCCTACGGCGTAGTATGCGCCGTTGTATGTTATTATCTCTGACGAGCCCTTTCCGCATGGCATCTCAAACAGCTTTTTCGGTACCTGAAGCTGATCACCCGGTTTTATGGTACTGCATGTGGAGCTGACCACCTTTCCGTTTCGGCATGCGAAAACACCGAAGCACCCTTCGATGACGTTTCCTTTCGTATCTCTCGGCAGAGAATCCTCGAGCATAGCCTCGAACTGTGGCTCGCTGTCGAAAACTATGCCGATACCGCCGAGCACTTCGTGGGTTTCGAGGTTTGTTATGGATGCGCCGTAGATGTATGTGTGACGGTTGTCGTAATACTCGGATACCTCAAAAGGAGATACTGAGTATTTCTGCGAGTCTTTCAGTGTGAGTGTCTCCCTCGCCCATGTGTGGTGTATCTTTTGTCCGACAATCTGCTGTTCCGCCTCGTTTGAGACGGCGAGTATCGTGCCTGATTTATCATAGAGGAATATGTTTGTATAAACCGTATAGAGGTTGTTTATGTATTTTAGGATGGATGCCATGGATGCCTTATTCTCCGGGGTGACATGCCCCTGAGACATAATGTCGCGGAACTTTGACGTCAGTGCCCACCAGCGGCAGTCGTTTGCCCTTTCATAGAGGTTTCTGTCCATGATATCTACGGATAGCGCAGCCCAGAACCACACATTATTCATTACGGATGTGATGACTGTCTCGTGCAGGTTTCCTATGGAGTCTTCGAAAACCTTTTTCGTCTTCAGCCCCGCATCGGAAATGTTCCAGAGGAGAATCTTTGATTTCGGGTCGTTTCCCGTGATGTTTCCGTTCCAGACGGTTCTTTCCAGTTCGCTCTGTATGCGGTCTGCCTGTACGGGGATGTCCCGCAGTTCTTTCGAAAAGAGCTTCGGGTCGTCCATGACTGCGTGGAGGATGTCTTCGCTGATGCCGTTGCTGCTTCCAGATGCAGAGAATGCCTGCTCTATCGGTATCAGTACATGTCCGTGCCATCCGAGTCCGAAGAATCCCTGATAGCCCTTTGTGGCGCATGTCTTGGCTAGGTAAAGACGCCCTGCGAAGCGGACGATGTCGTAATCCCTATCTTTCACCATTGCCATCTGTGAGCCCACGGGCACCTGATGACCGCTGGAGCTGGCGATAACGATACCGTCTTTATCCAGCAGGGTTATGACGGACCAGTCGTCGGCGTTTGAGAGATTTCGGAATATCCCCTCCATCTCATTTTCAAAGCGGAAGCAGAGGCAGAGCACCCCCAGCTTGCGGGATTTCGCATCGTTTGTGGCCGTCACCCTATATGCATATATCAGCGAATCGCCTTTGCCGGGCAATAGGTCTGTGGTCTTGAAAACTTCGACGTATTCTTTGTCAGTGGTGAGTGATTCTTTTATAATTGAGTCGTATGATTTTGTCAGTTTGCTTTCCGTATCCATCTGGCAGAGCAGGTTACCCTGCGTATCCAAGAGGATTATGTCGAAATATACCGAGTACTTCTTTGTGTATTCGTTGAAGCGCTCGATAAGTGCCGATCTCATGTCTTCTCTTATCTGTGTTTTGTTGATGTTCTCTTCGGCGCATTGATCCTGCGTGAGCTTGTCCAGACGCTCCATTTCCGTGATGAAGTTTCGGATGTCGTCGTCTGTGGCTAGGAAGCCGATGTCGGCTGTCCTTTCGAATAGGTTTCTGATGACGATATCGACGGCGACCTGTGCCTTTGAGCCTATTTCCTGAGACGCTTTTTTCAGGTTTTCCAGACCGAGCTGGCTGAGGAGCTCATTCGTGAGCATCTTAAAGCCTTCTCTCGTGCCTGTCATGTTTGTCCCTGTGCCGCTTATCTGTCCGAGTATGGTGAGCAGGTCCCACTGCCCTGCGAGTATCCTCAGCTCCTCTCGGTAGTCCTCAACGCTCTTCATGTGTGTGATGATGCCTGCCAGAGACTTTGGGATCTGGACGTCTTTGTACGTAACTGTCTCTTCCTGATACATTTTCTTTCCCCCGATATGTACGAAAAAATATTTCTGCAAAATTCTCGTGCGCAAAAGTGCGATCTTATAGGTTCAAAAATATGCATAAAGAATAAGTAAAGATGATAAAACATATCCCAATCAAGAAATGATATGTAGGCAATAAAAGACTATGTCTATCCTGAAGAGTATACATATATTATATGCGGTTTACAAACAAAGTTGGATGGTTATAAAAAATGATTTTCGACATTTGTGAATAAATATTTAACAATGTCTCCCAAATAGTGTATAATGAATGATGTATTAGATTGATAATTAACAAGTTATATGTTTATAAGCTAAGGTTATAAATAGAATTAAGCATCGGAGAGAGTTAATGGGTAAGTTTGATGTCGTTGTGATAGGCGGAGGCCCCGGCGGTCTGGACGCAGGATTCAGGCTGGTCAAAGCCGGGAAAAAGGTCTGCATAGTGCAGGATAAGAAAGAGCGTCTGGGCGGTGTATGTCTTAATGCGGGCTGCATGCCGACCAAATCTTTTCTGAAATCTGCCTCGGTTTACCGCTATGCGAAGAAGGCTTCCATGTTTGGTCTGTCTGCTTCTGCGGAGCCTGTCGACCTTGCAAAAGTAAAAGCATCCGTGAACGAAGGGATAGCAAAGCTCCGAGGCGGGATAGGCATGATGTCTGAAAATTCCGGTGCGCACTTCGTATTCGGCAGGGGGGCATTTGCCTCTGCGAATGAGGTTATAGTAACAAAGGATGACGGAACGACAGAAACCGTCTGTGGAGAGAAGATCATCATAGCCACGGGCTCTGTTTCCAGAGAGCTCCCTTTTGCGCCTTTCGACGGAAAGATCGTGATGAACAGCGACATGATGCTCGAAAATGAGAAACTCCCCGAAAAGCTACTTATCATCGGAGGCGGTGCCATCGGCTGTGAGTTTGCCACTATGTATAACACCTTCGGCAGCATGGTTAAGATTGTCGAGGCGATGAGCCAGCTCATCCCTAATGACGATGCAGACGCAGCAAACATGCTCAAAGATCGCTTTCAGGCAGAGGGGATAGACGTAGCCGTGGATACTATGATGGAGAGCCTGAATGTATCTGGCGGGAAGGCGGAGGTGCGCTTTAAAGGTCAGTCAGATGCAGAGGTTTATGACATGGTGCTGATAAGCATCGGACGAAAGCCTAATCTGGGTACGCTCTCATTGGATAAAGCAGGCGTAGAGATTGAGAGGGACGCCGTTAAGGTTAACGAATACCTCCAGAGCTCTAATCCTGACATATACGCCGCAGGCGACAGTATAGGCGGATGGATGTTTGCGCATTCGGCCGCATACGAAGGCGAGGTCTGTGCTGCGAATATATTAAATAACGGGTCTATGTCCCTTGACGAGAGGGCTGTGCCGAGGGTAGTCTTTAGTCACCCCGAGATGGCATCTGTCGGTATCGTGAAAGCGGACGATGATATAAAGGTGCTTCATGTACCGGGGCTGATGAAAGGGAGACCGATAACGGACAAAACCCCCGTCGGTATGTTTAAATTATTTGTTTATAAAAAGTCCGATGTGATAGCCGGAGGAGTGATCCTCGGCGATTGCGCCACTGAGATAATCCATGAACTGGTAATGGCAGTTCAAAACAGGCTTACAGTTAAGCAGGTTAAAGAAACTATGCACGCTCACCCGACATTTGCAGAGCCTTTGTCGTATCTTGCCATGAGCGGCATGTAAACGGATTTTACATATTATGCTGACATAGCATTTCTGGTAGTTTGATACCGGTACATTATTTTCGTATAATGATTTATAGCTATGTAGCTTAATTATTAATTTGTGCTGAGGGCGTCATGCTCATTTATTTATAAGTCTGAAGCGCAAATATCGGGGAGAATTTATTATGATGCTGGAAAAACGTTTACTACACGTTATCCTGACCGTACTGTGCATGTTTGCATTTACGAATGCATACGCAGATGATATCGAATCTACGAACGGCTTTGCCTTTGATAATACCGGTGTGCTCGATGTTGAAGCAGCCAGGTATGATAATACCGGCCCGTTCCTCATAGACGACCTTCTTAACGAAGTCGTATCCACACACCCGCAGATACTCGAAGCATTTCAGGTGCTTGAGGGGCTCAAGTACGAGCTCGAAGCGGCGAAAAGCGGCAAAAGGCCTAATATGGGCGTTGAGATGTCTGCCGGAAGGGAATACACCAACGGTGTGGACACCGATGACGAAAGCAGAAATCTTAATGCAGGCACCGCCGGTGTTTATGCCAGACAGAATATCTATGACGGAAAGCGCACAGACAGCTATGTCGAAGAGGTGAGAGCCAGAAAGATGGCAGCAGCCTATGAAGTGCTGAATGTTGCTAACGAAGTTTTCATCGCCGCCACAGAGGCTTATCTGGGCGTGCTTAAAGAGCGTGAACTGCTGAAGCTGTATATGGACAATGTATACACTCAGGCGCAGATCCTCGCACAGATAAAGGAAAAGACCGACGCAGGATTCGGACGCAGATCAGACCTGATCAACTCTCAGTCCCGTCTGTCCCTCGCCAGAGCAAACGTCGTCAGCCAGCAGCAGAACCTGAAACAGGCACTGGTGAGGCTTCACAAACACCTCGGACGATATGTCCATCCTGACAAATTTGAAATGCCTAACAGAATGTATGAATTCCCCGAAGATATCGGTACACTCGTGAACTTCTCGCTGGAAAAGTACCCTGCGATACAGGTGGCGAAGTATAACATTCTGGTTAAGAAATATACCCTGAAAAGAACAGAAGCCCTTTATATGCCGAAGGTGGATGCAGAGCTCCGTGCGGATTATATGAATAACACCGGCGGTGATGAAGGTGACACCAAAAGTGCCAGCGCTATGGTATATTTTAGATATGATATCTATGACGGCGGTTCCCGTGGAAACATGAAAAAGAAGAACTATGCCGACATCCTCAAAGAAAACGAGAGAGCATACATCGAGAGAAGAAACCTGAACGAATCCGTGAGACTCGCTTATAATATTATGATGTCTGAGGAGAGCAAGAAACAGTTTCTCGAAGAACACCTCGACCTTACGGGTAAAACCCTCGATGCCTTTAAAGAAGAATATCAGCTCGGCAGGAGAACCCTTGTGGAGCTGCTTGATATGGAAAATGAGTTCCAGTCAGCGAAGGAGGCAAGGATAGAATCCCGCTTCTCGGCTCTGGTAGCGAAATACAGAGTGCTGTATGTCACCGGTATACTTATATACGAGTACAAGACAGACCTCATCAAAAAGACAGGCGTCACAGACAGCACATTCACCATCGACATGCTGAAAAAGAGCCCCGAGCTCGAAGACAACCGTGACTCTGACATTGTAAAAGACGAGTATGACCAGTGTGATAACTCTCTCTTTTACGATGATAACAACATTACAGGCTGTGTGGATTACACAGACGTACAGCTCGGATATAAGACTCCTGATGTTATCGAGCCTTATATCAAGCCTATGCAGAGCTCGCTGGAGCTCGACACCCTCGGCGATGCGGAAAGTCTGGGCGAGCCTGATTCTCTCGGTGAGCCGGAGCAGTCGGCACCCGCAGCAGAGGAAAAGTCTGACGAAGTTATGCTTATAAAAGATGCACCCGTACAGACATTTAATTTTTCAAACATACTCTTTCAGCTGAACTCGGCTAAGCTGACGAAGTCATCCTATGGGGTGGTGAATCAGATAGCGGAAGAGCTGAAAAAGGTAGATAATTACAGACTGGAGATCATCGGGCATACCGATACCAGCGGAAGGGCGGCTTTTAACAAAAAGCTGTCGGGCGAGAGAGCGAAATCTGTCTATAACAGGCTGGTTGCTCTAGGTGTACCTGCCGAAAACATTGCGACATACGGCAAAGGCGAAACAGAGCCTCTGCACAGCAATGCGACTAGAGAGGGGCGCAAACTCAACAGAAGGATAGAATTCAAACTAAGGCTGCTGAACGCAAACGAATAGAATATGGTTAAACATAAGGGGCTAGTCGCTTTTATTTTACTGATCCTGCTCGGAAGTGTCTGCATCGGCGCACATAGCAGTTTTTATCTGCCGGAAGCCGAGATGAAGGCATATGGGGGAAAGTACGGCGACATGGCGGTAACGAGGCTCAATGGGCTTCTGACCCTTATGGACAGCCTTCTTGCGGAAGCAGAAGATAAGCAGGTTATACAGGTTAATGCCTTTTATAACCAGCTCCCATACAAATCCGATACACAAACATGGGGTAAAAAGGACTACTGGGCGAGCCGTCTGGAGTTCTTAGGAGTTGGACAGGGCGACTGTGAGGATTATGCAGTGGCAAAGTTCCTTACGCTGCTCCAGCTGGGCGTGCCTCAGGAAAAGCTCTTTTTAACATACGTAAAAGCAAAAGGCTACGCTGATGAAGCGCATATGGTTGTCACATATTATAAAAAACCGGGTACTGTCCCTTTCGTACTCGACAATTATGTGAAACAGATAATGCCCGCCACAAAGCGGGATGACCTTGTGCCTATATACAGTTTCACCGCTAATGACCTCTTCCTGCAGAAGCAGAAAGGTCTTGGTAAGAGGGTAGACCCCTCACAGTCTAAAAACGTCGACAGGCTGAAATCCGTCGACCTTGAGATACTAAAGAGGTAGCAGTATGACATTGTTCAAACAGATACAGCTTTTCATCGCATTCCTGCTGATAGTTATGCTTGCGATAGTGCTGAAGATTAATTTTGATAACACCAAAGAGTTCGTCCGCACACAGCTTTACTCGAACGCTAAGAATACTGCAAACTCGCTCTCGCTATCTCTCAGCACCGTTACTGATGACGAGGCCGCCATGACTACCATGATCCGTGCCATGTACGACGGCGGATATTACGAAGAGATATCACTCGCGGATGCCGAAGGTAAAGTGATAGAAAAGCTCTCTCAGGAGCCTGTGATAGAGGGCGTGCCTGAGTTTTTCGTAAATATGGTAAACTTTGAAAACCTCCCCGCAGATGCACAGATATCCAGTGGATGGTCGATATTCGGCACTCTCAGCGTAAAGGGGCACCCGGGGCTTTCATATATCAGACTGTGGGATTCATTCAAATTCCTCTCCATGTGGTTTGTCATCATCGGCGTTCTGGCGCAGATATCGACATACTTCGTGCTGAAGTTCATCTTCAGACCTCTGGACGAGGTTAAAGCGCAGGCCGAAGCTATCGAAAACAACGAATTCATTATAAATGAGAAGATCCCCGCAACACCTGAGATGCGTCAGGTGGTGAACACAATGAACAGCATGGTGGCAAAAGCACAGGCTATCTACAGCAGAGAGCTCGAGGCCCTTAAAGGCTATCAGGAACTGCTGTATAAAGACCAGCAGACGGGGCTATACAACAGAAAGTTTTTCATAAAACAGCTTAATCAGTTCCTCGATTCCGACGACGAGACATCCACAGGTGTCGTGGTGATGATATCATTCGACGGTCTGGAAGAGGCAGAGACAGAGTTCGGGCATAAGATGATAAACGACATCTACTGCGCATGCCGTGATGCCCTGTTTGACGTGTCTAAGGGGCTTGCAAATGCTGTTCCTGCATTTATGAACAGAAAAGAATTTTCGCTGATACTCCCTGCGTGTGAAAGCGAGCAGGCGGAAGAGATGGCGAAGAGCGTCATGAAAAAGATAGCCGATGTAATGTGCGGCGAAGACAAGCTCTGCCACGTGGTGAACGTGTTCGCAGGAGGCGCGGCATACAGATTTGACGAAGAGATGGGCAAGGTGCTCTCTAAGGTCGACTACGCAGTATCCGTGGCGAAGAGTAAAGGAACAGGCACTGTGGAGATGTTCAAAGACGACGGCTCGGCAGTACTCGGAAAGATGGAATGGAAAACAATGATAGAGTCTGCATTGCAGGAAGATAGATTTGTGCTGACATCTCAGCCTGTTATCTCCGACGGTGTGGAGCTTCATCAGGAAATATATGTGAACATGGTAGACAGGGAAGGGGTCGTACAGCGTGCGGGCTTCTTCATGCCTATGGTGATAAACCTTAATCTGGCGAATGACCTCGACAGATACGTACTGGAAAAGACAGTGGAGTTCCTCACCGATAATGAGCAGAACACCCTTGCGATAAATATTACCGACATGTTCCTGAACGACAGGGCTTCGTTCTCATGGTTCAGGAAGCTGCTGGTATCCGCCAAGCATCTCTCTGGCAGGCTGACATTCGAGATATCCGACAGTGCTATCAAGAATCAGCTGGAGATATGCATGGACTTCGCAGGTCTGATAAAGGGGCTCGGCTTTACATTCGGCGTGGACAGATTCGCCATGTCGCAGGAATCGCTGGAGAACCTGCAGCAGCTTAAACCGAACTATCTTAAGGTAGATTTCGAATACCTTATAGATACGGAATCGGGCGAAGCGACAGGTGCGCTGAAATCTCTGCAGACTGTCACAGACAGCCTCGGCATAAAACTTATCGCGACAAAGATAGACAACGACGAGATGAAGAAGAAACTGGAAGACAATAATATAAAATATTTTCAGGGGCGTGGTGTCGCAGGCATCAACCCGCTGGTGAAGTGATATGGACGGAAATAACATACAGAATGATCCGCTGATGCAGTGTCTGGTTCTGCTGACAAAGCTGAACCACAGACCCGCAACAGCAGAAGCGCTGTCCCACGGACTGCCGCTTGATCCTTCGGCTCTGAGGCAGCAGCTTTTCAGCACCGAGGGCGGAAAGGCGAACTTCAGCCGTGCAGCAGCCAGAGCCGGCTTTAATACCAGTCTGGTGAAGCGCAAATTGAAAAGCATCCCCCATGTGGTGCTCCCTGCTATTTTGATACTAAAGAATGACAGTGCGTGCGTGCTGACATCCATAGACACAGAATCAGGCAGGGCGGAGATCGTCGTGCCTCAGGTGGACGACGTACCACAGGAGATAGCTCTCGACAGGCTGGAAGAAGAATATATAGGCTATGCCTTTTTCATGAAAAAGATATATCTGGACAACAGACACGAGTATGATAACGAAGAGGACAAGAGCCATAATAAAGGCTGGTTTTTCAGTACATTATGGCGTTTCAGAGGGATATATATGAATGTCCTTCTTGCGTCTCTTGTTGTGAACATATTCGTCATCGTCGGTCCACTTTTCACCATGAACGTGTACGACCGCATCATCCCCCATAATGCAGTGGATACCCTTTGGGTACTGGCTGTGGGTATGTTTGTCGTTTACACTTTCGACCTCGGGCTGAAGTTCCTGCGGACATATTTCCTCGAGGTGATAGCGAAGAAGAGCGACGTCATCCTCTCGTCCAAGATATTCGAACAGGCTTTGAACATAAAGATGAAGGAGAAGCCCCGCTCTGTGGGTTCCTTCGCCAGTAATATCAGAGAGTTCGACAGTGTGCGTGCATTCTATTCATCCGCCGCACTGGTTGCCTTTATCGATCTGCCTTTCGTAGTGATATTCCTTTTGGTCATATCATACGTGGCGGGCGTTCTGGTTCTTGTTCCCATAGCGATAATAGGCTTCATCGTCATATACGGACAGATAGTCAAAGGACCTCTGAAAAGGAGCATCGAGAGTACATACGAATCCTCCGCAAGGAAGAACGGTCTGCTCATCGAGTCCCTTTCAAACCTTGAAAACATAAAAGCATTCAACGCCAGCAGCGGCATACAGTGGGCGTGGGAAGAGCGCACGGGCGACATCGCCACGAAGAGCCTCCGTTCGAGGATGCTCTCCAGCTCCCTTTCCACAGTATCTTCGTTCTTCACACAGATAGCCACCGTCGCCATTGTCGTGGTCGGTGTTTATCTCATACGTGAAGGCGAGCTGACCATGGGCGGCCTGATAGCAACGGTTATCCTCTCATCCAGAACAATTTCGCCTATGTCGCAGGTGGCTGCGCTTCTGTCGAACTATTCTCAGATGAAGACATCGCTGACGGCTCTGGAAGACCTGATGCAGAAAGATGTCGAGAGACCCGAGCATAAGAACTTCCTCAGCAGACCCGTATTCAAGGGCTCTATAGAGTTCAAGAACGTGACATTCAGCTATCCCGACGAGACCACAACGGCTGTGGACGGCGTGAGCCTAAAGATAAACCCGAAAGAGCGCATAGGCATCATCGGGCAGGTGGGCTCGGGTAAATCCACCCTGAGCAAGCTGATTCTGGGGCTGTATGAGCCCACAGAGGGTGCAGTCTTCGTAGACGGCATAGACATAAAGCAGATGGACCCTGCGGATTTAAGACACAACATCAGCTACGTACCTCAGGAGGTGACACTCTTTTCAGGTACAGTGCGTGAGAACATAGTTTTCAAAGCGCCTCAGTCAGACGACGAGGCGATACTCAACGCCGTGCAGATAGGCAATGTGAACTCCTTTACCGACAGACACCCTATGGGACTGGATCTCTGGGTTGGCGAAAGAGGAGCGAATGTCTCCGGCGGACAGAGACAGTCTGTGGCAGTGGCGAGAGCTATGCTGACCGACAGCCCAATAGTACTGATGGATGAACCGACCAACTCGATGGACTTCACATCCGAGGCAAAGGTGATACAAAACCTGAAAAAAGCAACCGAGGGTAAAACTACCATAGTTGTTACACATAAACCGTCTATCCTTGCGATAGTGGACAGGCTGATCGTTATGGACAGCGGAAAGATTATCATGGACGGACCGAAGAACGAAATACTCCAGAAGCTGGGTAAGGGCAAATGAGAAAGAACGGAAAAGAGAAAAGGATCTCAAACAGAGACATAGAGTTCATGAAAAGTCTGAATGCGGCGGTTCTGCAGAAGAGCCCCGTGAAGATGTCCATCGTGCTCTATATCATAGCCGGGCTTACATTTGCGTTTATCATCTGGGCAAACATAGCAGAAGTGGACGAGATGACCCGAGGCATGGGGCGTGTTATCCCCTCACGCCAGATACAGATAATACAAAACCTCGAAGGGGGTATTGTCGAAGATATCCTCGTATCCGAAGGTCAGCATGTGAAAAAGGGGCAGGTGCTTCTCACCATAGATGACACAGGCTTCGGCTCTTCATTCGAAGAGAGTAAATCGAAAGAGGACGAGCTGAGGGCAAAACTTTCAAGACTGCGTGCAGAATCAGAAGGGAAGGATTTCAACCCTGACCCTGATGTCGCAGCAAATTTTCCTGAGCTGGTACAGGAGGAGCGCAGACTGTTTGCCACAAATAAAGAGAGGCTGAACAGCGAGCTGGGTGCTCTCACACAGCGTCACAGACAGCGTGAGATAGAGCTTACCGATGCCGAAACAAAGCTGAAAAACCTGAAAGACAGCCGTGAACTGATACAAAAAGAGATCAAACTGACGCAGCCGCTATTCAACAGGGGGCTCATCTCCGAGGTGGAGTGGCTTCAGCTGCAGCAGAAAGAGATAGAGAATAAAACAGAGATCGAGTCGCTGACCAAAGCGCTGACTACTATCGCATCGAAGATAACCGAGGCGAAGAGCATGATAGCCGAGGCAGTGGCAAAATATAAAAGTGCCGCACAGGAAGAGCTGAACAAGACTCTGGCTGAGCTGAAAAGGGTCAGCACCACACAGGTCGCCATAGAGGACCGTGTGAACAGAGCACAGGTCAGATCGCCCGTTGACGGTACGGTGAATCAGCTTCTGGTCAATACCATAGGCGGTGTCGTAAAGCCGGGGATGGACATCCTCGAGATCGTTCCCGACGACGACAGACTGCTTGTGGAGGCGAAGATAAAGCCTTCGGACATTGCGTTCATATACCCCGGTCTGAAAGCCGTGGTGAAGCTCACCGCATATGACTATGCCATTTACGGCGGTCTGGAGGGTGAGGTCGTGCATATCAGTGCCGACACCATAGTGGACGAGAAGCGTGAGCACTATTATCTTGTCCGTATTAAAACGGATAAGAACTACCTCGGGGAGGAGGACAATAAGAAGGAGATCATCGTGGGTATGACGGTTATGGCGGACATCGTGACCGGTAAGAAGACCGTTATGCAGTATCTGATGAAGCCTATTTTGAGGGCGAAGTACAACGCTCTCAGGGAGAGATGATGGTCATATTATTGAGTGCCGACAAATTTATTATTGAACGTTTTATGTCGGCGTTTGAGGAAAAGACCCATGCTTTTAAAAGCTATGAGGAGCTGAGGGCGTTCAAAGAGCCTTCGGCAGGTGATGTGGTTGTGGTGGATACTGCCACGGCTGAGGCTTTTGATGTGACAAAACTGGCGTCTGAGGTGCTTATCCTTGCCTCTGTGCCTTCTGCGGCGGAGTGCGTCCGTTATTTCCGCTATGGCGTGAAAGGCTACGGAAACAGGATGATGCGTCCCGGCAATATGAAACAGGCAGTGGAGACACTGCGCAGCGGACAGGTCTGGATGCCGCCTGATATACTCAGCCGGATCATTATGTCTGTGCCAGACACAGAAGCGGATGAAGAGAATGTGGATATATCTCAGCTGACCGAAAGGGAGCTGGAGGTCGCATATCTTGTATCCGAGGGGAAGACAAACGCTGAGATCGCAGAAAAAGCAGATATAACAGTGCGCACCGTAAAAGCGCACATGACATCTATATTCAACAAGACAGGGCTGAGGGACAGAGTCGCCCTTGCGCTGGCTTTCAAACACAAGGTTACTTCGTGAACCAATTTCGGCTTTGAGGGTCAAGGCCTGAAACAAGCCGTTTAGATAATAAAAAAGCCCGCTCTTTCAAGCGGGCTTAATTTTTTATAAGTTTACTAGTGCTACTTGACCATTGCGAGGGCTGTGAGCTCTGCTATGTCGTTCACTCTTATCTCTTCCTTGCCGACATCCTTCAGACCGTCCTGAAACATTGTCATGCAGTATGGGCATGATACACAGATAGAGTCAGGGTTTGTCTCGATCGCCTGCTCGACCCTGCTCACGTTGATACGTGTGCCGAGGTCTTCCTCCATCCACATACGTCCGCCGCCTGCACCGCAGCAGAAAGATTTGTCCATGTTTCTGTCCATCTCCAGCACTGTTGCGCCTGTGCTTCTGATGACGTCTCTCGGTGCTTCGTACACGTCGTTGTGCCTGCCGAGGTAGCAGGAATCATGGAACACGACCTTCTCAGCGGATTTAGCATCCAGCTTGATCTTGCCGTCTTTTATCAGCTTGCTTATCATCTCGCTGTGGTGGATGACCTCAAGCTCTATGCCGAACTGCTTATAGTCATTTTTCAGAGTAGTGAAGCAGTGCGGGCACTGTGTAATGATCTTTTTAACGCCTTTAGCTTTGAACATCTCGACGTTTTTATTAGCCATCTGCTCAAAGAGGTATTCGTTTCCGAGCCTTCTGGCGGAGTCGCCGCAGCAGAGCTCGTCTTTGCCGAGGATGCCGTATGAAACACCCGCAGCATCGAGCACCTGTGTGAGAGCTATGGATATCTGCTTGCTTCTGGAATCGAATGCTCCCGCACAGCCGACATAGAGCAGATATTCTGTCTCGTCGCTGTAGTCTTTCAGGTCGAGCATGCTGTACCATTTAACTCTGTCGGACGGTGCGATGCCCCACGGATTGCTTCTCTGCTCGAGGTTTTCGAACAGGTTGAGAAGTTCATCGGGGAACTGGGCGTCCATCTCCACGAGCTTACGGCGCATCTTGATGAGCTTTGGCACGTGCTCGATGAACACAGGGCAGGCAGCCATGCATGCACCGCATGTGACGCAGGACCAGATAGTATCTTCGGATACGGAGTGTTCGCCGTCGCCGATGAGTGGTATCTTCACGTCGCCTGTCTTGAGCCCTTTGCCGTTGCCGTTCAGGTTCTCTTTTATAAGGTGTATCATCTCTCTCGGGTTGAGAGGTTTGTCTGTGAGGTTAGCTGGGCAGTTGTCCTGACAGCGTCCGCACTCGGTGCACGTGAAGCTGTCGAGGAGGTCTTTCCATGAAAGGTCTGTGACCTTGCCTGCGCCGTATGTGTTGCCGACTTCATATACTTCACGCTCCATAAGGAGAGGCTTTGAAGTTGCTCTGAAGAAAACGTTCGGCAGAGCGGTGATAACGTGCATGTGCTTGCTGTAAGGCAGGAAGTTCATAAACACGAGGAGCACTACGGCGTGCACCCACCATGAAGAGGCGTAGAATGACTGTACATATTCGGGTGATGCACCTGCGAGACCTGCTGCCACCATGCCGGATATAAAACTGCCGGCAGGAGCGTGTCCTGATGCTATCTCTGCTCCGTGAAGGAAGAAGTATGCCACCATCAGCGTACCTATCATACCGAGGATAAAGAATGCCTCGAAAGTGCGCGATTCAGGGTATGGAGGTGCCACTATCTTTCTGGTCATGGCAGCTATCACTGCGATGAGAACCAGCACGGATACTGCGTCGAATATGTTAAAGAGTACTGCATAAAGCCCCTTCGGCAGAACGCTGAAAGACACGCCGGGGATGAGCCCGCCGAGCAGGAATTCAGCATTCAGCAGTACGAGAACGAGGAATGACCAGAAGAGCATTGCGTGGTTTATACCGAAAGGTCCCGCTATAACCCTTGTCTGACCGATGGCGTCCTTGAACATATTGCCGAGGCTTCCGCTTCTTTTATCTGATGCGCCGAGGGCGACCAGACCGAATTTAACATAACAGCTGTATGCGAAAAACAGCATGGCAGCTGCAAAAACTATTGTGAATAGGGTGTTATTTACATGCATACTGTTGACCTCGCTTTCTCACTTTTCATCTCTCTTACTATCTTGGTCAGAGCAGGGACTATCTCAAAGAGGTCTCCCACTATGCCGTATGTAGCTACTTCAAAGATAGGTGCTTCCTTATCTCTGTTGATAGCGATGACAACATCCGAGTCCTGCATACCCACAAGGTGCTGAATGGCTCCCGAGATACCGCAGGCTATATATATCTTTGGTCTTACTGTTTTACCTGTCTGTCCGACTTGGCGTGTGTGAGGCTTCCATCCGGCATCGACAGCCATTCTGGATGCGCCTACTGTTCCGCCTATCTCGTCTGCCAGCTCCTGAAGGATCTTGAAGTTTTCGGCATTCATCATGCCCCTTCCGCCGGATACGATGATCTCTGCTCCTGCGATGTCCTCTTCGTTTGCGTGGCCTTTGTCCTTGATGATCTCCAGCACTTTGGTGAAGATGTTCTCTTCCTTTACTGTTGAAGATTCTTCGATGATCTCGCCTGTTCTGTCGCACTGGATCTCAGGCATATCCATAACGTGCGGACGCACTGTGGACATCTGAGGTCTCTTTTTGTCGCACATGATGGTCGCCATGATGTTTCCGCCGAAGGCAGGGCGTGTCTGCATCAGGTTACGCTTGTCGTCAACGTCAAGCCCTGTACAGTCCGCTGTGAGCCCTGTTGCCACTTCCGTAGCGACGGCTCCTGCGAGGTCTCTTCCCATACCTGTTGCGCCCATGAGGATTATCTCAGGCTTATATTTTGTGATAAGTCCGCACATTGCTTCGTGGTATGCCTGTGTGCGGTAGTATTTGAAAACCGGCTCGTCTATGAGGTACGCCTTGTCTGCGCCGAATGTGAATGAGTCGTGGCACAGGTTTCTGACATTCTCGCCTATGACGACAGCGCAGAGCTCTGTCTGGAGCTTGTTAGCCAGTTTGCGTCCTTCGCCCAGAAGCTCCCATGAAACCTCTGCGACCTCGCCCTCTGTCTGCTCTATGAAGACCCACACGCCTCTGTACTGCTTAAGCATTTCGGCGAGCGCTTTGTCCTCTTCAGAGAGTTCTTCGGGCTCCTCGTTTGCGGCTCCTGCCTTTTCGAGCTCGGCGAGGATAGCTTTCTCCTCGTCTGTGAGATACATATATATAGCATCAGCAGGGCAAACCTTAACGCATTTGAGACAGCCGATACATTTTTCTTCGGTTATAACGGGAACTTCGTTCTCGTCCATTTTGACAGCGTCGACAGGGCAGGCACTCTCGCACCTTGCACCGCAGGAGATACAGGTATCTGCCTTCAGCCTAGCAACGCCTCTTGGCTTTTTAACTTTCTTTTCTGCCATTTTTATACCCCTATATGTTCAGCAGGTCTTTTTCGAGCAGCTTATCGATGAGAAGCTGTGCCGTTTCCTGCGGTTTGCCTATACCGTCGCCGATTATCTCGCCCTTGTCACGCTCGGGGGAGAATATCTTGCTAACCCATGTGGGTGAGCCTTTCAGTCCGATGGTATTAACATCCAGATTAAGGACGGTGTTGTCCCAAACCTCTACCTTAGCGTCCTTAGAGGCGAGCCTCATGGGGACAGAGGGGTATCTTGGTCTGTTTATCTCTCTTACGACAGTGACCATTGCGGGCAGTTTGCTTTCCACACGCTCATAGCGTCCTTCGAGCTTTCTGCGCACTGTGGTCTTTTTCGCTGTGAAGTCCACATCCTCTATACGGTCGACAAGTGTGAGCTGTTCGAGGCTCATTCTGGTGGCTATTCCGGGGCCCACCTGTGCTGTGTCTCCGTCGATAGTCTGCTTTCCGCAGAGCACAAAGCCTACTTCGTCCTCTTTCGCCAGTTTTTCTATGGCAGCAGTCAGGACATTGCTGGTGGCGAGTGTGTCCGCACCGCCGAATACTCTGTCTGACAAAAGGATGGCTCTGTCCACGCCGAGTGCGAGGGCCTTGCGAAGGGCTGCCTCGGCATTCGGAGGTCCCATGGTGAGAACGACGACGGTCGCACCGTACTTATCCTTCAGCCTGAGAGCTTCCTCAAGGGCGTGGGTGTCGTACGGATTGATAATGAAAGGGATACCGTCCCTTACCAGAGTGTTGGTAACGGGGTCGATCTGTACCTGTGTGGTATCCGGAACCTGTTTTATACAAGCAATAGCTAGCATCAATAACTCCGTCTAAAATATTTGTTCATTTATAGAAAATCAGAAATTTATAATAATGATTAATATGATGCATAATTTTAGTAGCATAGCTTGATATTAAAGTCAAAAATGTAAATGTAAGTTAACACGTTTATACGGCATAGCGGTAAACGGCTGTTTATAACCGTGACGAAAATCCCCCGTCAGTACGCCTTCCTGTGGGTTAAGTCTTCCTGATAAATGTTTAAAAAAAATTTCATAAAAAAACGATCAGTAACATATAGGAAAAATATAAAAATAAAATATAATACTGTTTGTGTTTTAAAATCAGAGATGTATAAAAAGCACCAATTGAAAATTAGCCTGTAAGTCGCTGGTATTAAGCATATAAAAAATGTAACATTTTTCATACAGTATTTATTGTGTAATATTTGCAACAAATAACAAAATGGATGCACGTTATTTAACAATGAGATGGAAACGAAAAAGTTAACAAGCGTTTTGATGGTTGTCTATCTAATATCCTTATATGTAATATAAGTTTACAGTATTTTTTATGAAAATAGAATGTTAGAATGTTTTTCTTGTACTTTTTGATGTTAAAATACAAACGTAACAAAAATGACAATGCTCAGCGAGCCAGACATTAAATTGTGTTTCATGCCTAATGTTGCTACTATATATAAAACACTGACGGTGGTGAGATGGAATCCAAATACGCTTCTGCAGAACGCAGTTCTCAGGACATTATTTTACAGCTTTTTTCTGAGCTGAACAAAGTGCCCCTTATCAAAGAACTCATAGACAAAACTACGGAGATCATGTTTGTTCTCGATCAGAACAGGCAGGTCATATTTACCAATAAGGCTTTCCTTGACTTTTTAGGGATAGATGACGTTTACGCTGTTCTGGGCAAACGCCCGGGAGAGGCTCTCGGCTGCATCCATTCGGGCGAAGTGCTCGGATGCGGCACGACAGAATTCTGCATTAAATGCGGTGCGGTGAATGCCATCCTTGAAGCCCAGACGATGGGTGTCGAGGCGAGGGAGGAATGCCTTCTTTCTGTAAAAGGCGGAGAAGCATACGAACTGTTTGTCATAGCTAATCCTTTTGAATTCGCAGGGCACAGGTTCACCTTCTTCACGGCTAAGGATATCAGTGAAAAGAAGCGTAAGTCCGCTCTGGAAAAGATATTCTTCCACGACATAATGAACCTCGCCAGCGGGATATACTCCGTTATCGACCTGTATAAGGACGGCAGCATAACAGAGCTCCCTCCTGAGATGATCGGGCTGCTGCATCAGTCCAGCTCCGACATGGTGAAAGAGATAAACGAATACCGCACGCTGCTTTTGGCGGAGAAGCGAGAGCTGATGGTCATGCCTGTGATGGTGAAGACCTACAGCGTGCTTCAGGATGTGCTGAAGCTGTATAAGTGCATAGCAGACAAACGCTGTGTAAAGCTGAATATAAAGGAAGGCACCGCCGATGTGGAGATCCGCACGGACATCTCTCTCTTAAACAGAGTGATGATAAACATGGTTAAGAATGCCATAGAGGCATCTGCGAAGAACGACGAAGTTACTATATGGGCAGAGAACCACTTCGAGACAGTCAGCTTCCATGTGCATAACCCCGCCGTGATGCCAGACGATGTGAAAACTCAGATATTCAAAAGAACATTTACAACCAAGCCCTCAGGCTCCGGTCTGGGAACATACAGTATGAAACTGTTAGGAGAAAACTATCTGAAAGGGAAGGTAAGTTTTGTCTCTGAGACAGGGAAGGGGACAGAATTCATTCTTTCGCTTCCGATTTGATTAAATTGTCATTGTGAGTAGAAGATATGAATAATAAAGGTCTAAGTTATTCTTTCAGGAACACTTCTCAGCCGGTTTTCGTCTTAGACGATAACTGGACGATCGTGCAGGTGAATGAAAGCCTGCTGACGCTTCTGGGCTATACCGAAGATGTCCTGACGGGAACGCTTTATTCCGACATGATCCCTGAGAAAAGTGTCGAAGAATTCGAACATTTCAGAATAAAATGCAAATACGTCGGCAGGCTGAAAAACATCCTTGCTGATATGAAAAAGGCCTCCGGCGAATACCTGAAGGTCACTCTGGACACCTTTGCCGAATATGACGACGACGGCAGATTCATGTATGCTGTCAACTTTGCCGAGCCCGCAGACGAAAGCCTCCCTAACTATGATCAGATATTCAACAGCACGACAGTCCCCCTTCTGGTTTACGACTCTAACACGCTGGACATCATGGACGTGAACACCTCTGCATGCAGATTCTACGGATACACCTACGAAGAGATGGTCGGCATGAATATCACCGATATAAACGTCGACAGCAGAGAGAGGATAAACATGTATCTGGACGAGGTGCGTAACTCGGGCGAGCCGAAGACGTTCATCTTCAGACACAGGCTGAAAAACGGCGAAATACGCTATGTGGATGCATGGCCGAGCACGCTTATATACGAAGGGAAGAATTATAACTTTACCGTGCTGACAGACATCACGGAGAGATACAGAAAAGAACAGAACCTCAAGGCTGTGGCGGAATTCACCACGCAGCTTCTTAAAACAGACACCGAGATATCCGAGATATCAAAGATGGTGGTGGACTCAGTGAAGAGGCTGACAGGCTCCACAGACGGCTATGCAGGCAGTCTGGACGAGGACAGCCATAATCTGATGATACACGCCTTCTCGCTGGGCAGGACAGATGCCCACGGGCACGACGGCCCGCTTATGTTTTCACCCGATGAAGACGGCAAGTACAGAGGGCTGTGGGGACATACGCTAAACACAGGCAGACCTTTCTATACAAACGACGTGGCAAACTGTGAGATATCCGGAGGACTGCCCGAGTGGCACGTGCGCATAAAGAACTTCATATCTTACCCTGTCGAGATAGACGGCATATTGGTGGGGCAGATATCCGCTGCTAATTCACCCGAGGACTACACGGATGCGGATGTTTTATCCATAGGTGAGCTGGCAAAGCTGTATGCCGTTGCCATCCGATTTCAGAAAGAGCATCAGCTCGAGACGCTATACACAACAATGGCAGAAAATACCAACGACGGAATAACCATTCTGAAGCCTGACTTTCAGGGGGATTTCATCGTTAAGTTTATAAACAAGGCCGCTCTGGAACCGACACTCTATACCCGTGAGCAGATGGTCGGTGCGAAGCTCGCCGAGCTTTTCCCCGCAATGAGGGAGAACGGCCAGCTCGAAGTCTTCACAAAAGTATTCAACACGGGAGAGCCTGAGTATCAGGCACGTATGAGGTACCAGGATAAGGATCACGACGTGTGGTTTGAAAACTATTTTTTCAGACTGCACAATAGATACATAGTCGCCCTGCACAGGGACATCACAGAGCTCGTGCACTCTGCCGATGCACTCGCAGCCAGCGAGCATAAATACCGCTCATACATCAGCAACTCACCCGATCCTATCATCGTGACGAATGACAAGGGAGAGATTCAGGAAGTTAATGAGGCCACCTGTGAAAAGTTCGAATACACGGCCGAAGAGCTGATGAAGATGAAGATATATGACCTCTGGCCGGACTATCTGCAGGACGAGCACGCTAGCAACCTGCATATAAATCAGCAGAAGGAATCTTTTAAGGTGATGCATCCGCATATTTCAAAATCGGGGCAGATATTCCACATGCGTGCCCACGTGAAGGTTATGCCCGACGGAAACATGATAGGAGTGCTGCAGGATATGACCGAAAGGGTGCATATGCAGTATGAGCTGAACGAGCTGAACGCAGACCTGCAAAGAAGAGTGAAGGAAGAGATAGCACTCAGGGAAAAGCAGGAAAAGGCTATGTTCGAGCAGAAGAAGCTCGCCGACATGGGACAGATGATGAACGCCATCGCCCACCAGTGGAGACAGCCTCTCAACGGGCTCGGGCTTTTTATCGAATACATCACGGATAGATACCACCATGAAAAGCTGACAAAGGACGACATGGAGGAATTTCACTCTGTTACGGAAAATCTGATACAGCACCTCTCGACAACGATAGACGACTTCAAAGACTTCTGTAAGCCTGATTCCAAACCGGTGGAATTCGAAGTGGTGAAAGAGGTCAGCCGTATATTCGCCCTGATAGAATCCCAGCTGACCATGCATAATATCAAATCAGAGATAAGATGTGCATGCCCCCATAAGAGTGCAACGATGACCCCCGGAAAGACTGATGTATGCACCCACAGCTATACAAAGGTGATGGGATACCCCGGTGAATTCAAACAGGCAATGCTGAACATCATCTACAACGCCGTAGACTCTATGGACGAAACCATAGCGAAGGGGCTTGTGCCCTGTGGAGAGCTGAAGGTCGATATTTACGCAGATACAAATAATATAAAACTGGTCTGCAGCGACAACGGAACAGGCATCAGCGATGATATCATTGAGAACATCTTCGACCCGTACTTCACCACTAAGGAAGAGGGGAAGGGGACGGGCATCGGGCTCTATATGGCTAAGCTGGTTATAGAAAAGCATATGGGCGGACAGATATCCGCAGGAAATAATGAAGGTCACGGTGCTGTCTTTGAGATCAGTTTCCCCGTGGTAAAGTCTTAGCAGTTTAAAATTTAATATAACTTTACAAAACAACTATTGTCGTATTCTCTGTATGTGTTGTATAAGGCTTATATGATTAATCTGGAAAAGAATAAAGCAATCTATATAACGTTTCTCGCCTTACTGGCTTCCACACCGCCGCTTTCTACTGATATGTACCTAGCTGCAATACCACAGATAGCAGACGGCTGGGGTGTCGGTAAAGACTTGGTAAACCTGACGCTTGTGCTCTGGTTCGCATCATTCAGCGTGTTCATACTCGTGGCCGGGTCACTCTCGGATAAATACGGGCGAAAGCCTGTGTTGTCTGGCGGTCTGGCGATATTTGTCACTGCCTCGTTCCTTTGTGCATTCGCTCAGGACGTAAATCAGCTCATCATCTTCCGTATTTTACAGGGGATGGGTGCTGCTGCGCCTTCTGCCATCGTTATGGCTATCATCAGGGATAAATTCGAAGGGCGTGAAAGACATCAGGCGATGGCGTATGTGATGACAATTGTATCTGTTGCGCCTATGGTTGCGCCGATAATCGGTGCTATGCTCCTCGAGTTCTTCAGCTGGCGGTTCATCTTCGGCGCACAGGGTACGATAGTCTGCTTCACTCTGCTCATCAGCTTTTCGTTTAAGGAAACCATAGGGGAGAAGATAACGACTCCGCTGTCAAAGCTCATCGGCAGATACATGGTGCATATCAAAAACCGTGAATTCATGTTTACGAATATCAGCATGGGGCTTCTGCCGCTGCCGTTTTACGGCTTTATAGCATTTTCCCCGATATATTATATATCCATCTTCGGGCTGTCTGAGAGGACATTCAGCCTGTTATTCGGTCTGAACGCTCTCAGCTCTATGATAGGTGCGTTCTTCTCGTCCCGACTGGTTAAGAGATTCAGCGAAAAGAGGCTGATAACCCTTTCGATAGTGGGTACTATCTTCGCAGGTGCGGGTGTTCTGCTCCTTGCGAGGGAGCATTATCTTTTCTTTCTGGCTTTTATGTCGCTCTTTTCTTTCTGCATGGGGATAAGCAGACCGCTCAGCGGATCGCTCATCATCGGTCTGGTGAAGACTGACGTGGGCTCTGCATCATCTTTCATGGTGTTTTACCAGTTTATATCCGGTGCGATAAGCATGGCTGTGGTGACGCTTCACTGGAAAGAGCCCGTGCTCTTTTACGGTGCGATAACACTGACCACATCCGTAATAGTGCTTCTTTTATGGGGAAGGATAGCGAACAGGCTTCTGCCGTCGCATTGATCTATCTGTCTTTCATATGGCGGAGATTTCCGCCGTTTTTCACAAGCATTATCTCGCTGATGATGCTGAGTGCTATCTCCTCTGTTTTCACAGTGGCGATGTCCAGCCCCATCGGAGCGTATATCTTATCCAGTACCGCTTTGTCTATCCCTTCGGCGGACAGCTTGTCCATAACGGTATTCACCTTTTTCCTGCTGCCTATCATACCTATGTATGCTGCTTTCGTGCCGACGGCTGAGCCGAGGGCGTCGAAGTCTGTCTCGTGGGAGCGGGTCGCTATGGCTATATAGCATGTATCGTCTATATTCATTTCTGATAAGGCTTTGCCCACGTCTTTGCATATCACCTCAGAAGCATCGGGGAAGTTTATACCGTTGGCGAATTCCGCCCTGTCGTCTATGACGGTGACGGCGAATCCCTGCATGATGCCCAGCTGATAGAGCTTTTGCCCTATGTGCCCGCCTCCGCAGATGATGAGCCTCTCAGACGGTGCGAAAGTCTTTATGTACAGGCGTACCTTTCCTCCGCACATCATGCCGTCGTCTGTCAGGTCGAAAGACAGCTCTTTATCCGTGCCTGCCTTTATTGCTTCAAGAGCTTCCTTTGTGGCGGTGTGCTCGAGGCTGCCTCCGCCCACGGTGCCGTATGTCTCTCCGTTTGAGAGCACCGCCATCACGGAGCCCTGCTTCCCGGGGGAAGAGCCCGCATGGCTGAGCACTGTCACCAGTGCGGCAGGTTTATTATTTTTAAGTGCTTCTGATATCTTTGCGAAAACTTCAGCTTCTATCATTCTTTTTCCTTAGGTTCAGCACAGCTTCCAGAACGCTTCCGCCCAGAGCCCGTGCCTTGTCTGATACAGTATAGCAGTTTTTCACTTCGGATTCCCTCGGGTCTATGTCTGCTATCTTCATCCCCTGATGCACTGCGTATCCGTCTGTTATCATCCCGCGGATGATGCCGTCTATGGTCGCCTTTACGGGGGTATCGTCTATCATTGCGATTGTTTCATCTTTGCGTACTGTGCTTGATATGTCTTTTATGATGCTCAGTTTTCCTGTACATAGAGCGTGTATCACACGTTCCTTGCCTATGCCGTTGATTATGCCGGGCGTGCCCGTGTCTGCCGATGCTTTGCCTTCGTATATCACACGTCCGAGGCTGTGCCCGCGCATGGTCTCTATCACTGCGTGGCAGTTCTCTCCCGCTGTGAATCCCGGTCCGAGGGCTATCACAATGTCCGCCTTATCTATGGTCAGTCCGATATTCTTTTTTGCTATCACTGCGTCCACCAGTGCCAGCGGAGATATATGCCCGAGAACGGTCATATTCGAGTCTGTCAGTACCGGGATGTGGTCGTCTGTCATGGTGAAGCTGTCGTAATGCACCGCACGCACATTCTCCACTGTCGCTTCGCCTTTGTAAACTGCCATGCCGAGGGATACTGTCCTGCGGATGAAGCTGGGCTTTTCCGTTTCGAGTATCATTACCTGAAATCCGCTGTTGAAGAGACGCACGGCAATACCTGTGGCAAGGTCTCCGCCCCCTCGGATTATTATGAGGTTATCACAGGAGGTTTTTTGCATATTCCGCATCCTCCTGAGTGTCTATGTCTGTGAACTGTACGGCATCGGTGAAGACCACCTCCGTGCATAGCTGCGGGTATCTGTCCATGACGTCACGCCCGCCCCTGTCGCCTTTCAGCGTCATGAGGTCTTCGTATGTTTCAGGGGGGAATATGACAGGGTTTCGCCTGCGCCCCTCACATGTTGGGACGACGATATTAACCCCTTTATACGCCAGTACCATGTTCAGCACAGTGCCTATCTTTGTGAATGGCTGGTCAGCGGTGAAGAATGCTATGCCGTCGGCGTCTTTGCACGCCTCTGTGCCCAGCTTTATGGTGGTGTTCTTCACACTGCCCGGAGTATTTTTTATGACGGATATGCCGTGGGACTCGGCTGTATGGCCGACCTCGTCGTCTGCATATACGAGTACTGTTTTATAAAATATATCTTTGGGGAAATTAGTAAGGAATCTGTTCAGCAGTGTTTCCCCTTTGATGTCCATAAGCAGCTTGTTCTGCCCCATCCTGCGGGATGACCCTGCCGCCATTATAACGGCTGCGATGTTCATCTCAGCTCCAGCACCGAGCCTTTCCGGGCACTGCCCGAATACAGCCTCATCCCTTCCCTTAACATAGGTTTCAGCCTTGTTGCGTTTGCCATCTGTTCGGGTGTTTCAGCCTTTGCGCAGAAGAGATGGTTTGCGGTGTGTGCCGAGTGTCTGAATATGCCGTTCTTGTGATTTACGAGCCTCGCTATCGCCTGCACGGTGACTCTTTCACCCATCTGTACCCCTGTGAGTGCGGTGAAGAGCTCGTGCCTGTGTATGTTTTCCTCTGTGGCGGTCTGTCCGACCATGCTGATGTCCACCACGCCGATGGTCACAGTGGCAAAGTCGGGTATGACAGGCTCGTCCTCACGCCATCCTTTCAGCTGTTTACACGCCGCTCCGTCGGCTTCGAGGAGGGTTATGTCATAGGATGTCATTTTATCTTTCAGCTCGCCCATGTCGGGGGCGAGTGCTTTGTTATCTTTTATCTGTACCAGATAGTCGTATTCGTCGTTTATCTGATGCTTCCCTAGTCGTGTGGTGGTGCTTATCAGAGGTTTCATCCCTGCTGTGGTTATCCGTTCCGCCAGATACTTCATCAGGCTGGTCTTTCCCCCTGCGCCGACAATGGCGACCACATCGCCTTTTAATATGTCGAATATCACTTCAGCATCCCCAGCAGAACCTTTTCGGGGGTGATAGGCAGGTCGTGATGCCATACGCCTGTGGCGTTGTATATTGCGTGTGCTATGGCAGGTGCGGGGGTGTTGTTTACCACCTCGCCGATGGATTTTGCACCGTAGGGGCCTGTGGGTTCATTGCTCTCTTCGAATGCGGTGCGTATCTGCCTGATGTCCTTTCTGCACGGTATCTTATACGTCATGAAGCTGTCGGATACCATACGCCCCGTCTGGGAGTAGACTACATCTTCGTACAGCCCGAGTCCTATCCCCATGGCTATACCGCCCTCCAGCTGTATGCGGGCGAGGTTTTCATTTATCACTGTGCCGCAGTCCGCCACGGCGACAAAGTCTGTCACGACGCTCTTGCCTGTCTCGAGGTCTACCTCCACCTCGGCGAATCCAGCTATGAAAGGAGGAGGGGAGGTCTCCCCGCCGAAAGTACCTCTGGCTATCAGCTGGTCTTTCCCTGCAAATGAGCTGAGCTTTATGGCGAGCTCGTCCAGCGTTATGGATTTTTCGTCGTTGAATATCTTTGTGCCGTCATAGGCGAGGGTGTCTGACTCGCAGTCTAACAGTCTGGCCGCTGCGTCTATTATCTGATGGTTCATGTCTTCGCATGCTTTCACCACTGCATTACCCGTGACATATGTACCGCTCGATGCGTATGCGCCCGGGTCGTATGGTGCTATGTCTAGGTTGTCGGATACGGTGACTATCTTCTTCATATCCACGAGGAGACCTTCGGCTGCTATCTGTGTCAGCACCGTGTCGGAGCCCTGCCCCATGTCCGATGCGGAGTGGATGAGTGTGAAGTATCCGTCGTCGTTCAGCTTTATTATCACTGTTGCCGTGTCTATCTTTGCGATGCCTGAGCCCTGCATGGTCACAGCCATGCCGTAGCCTCTCACCTTTGTGTCGCTTATCTTTACGGACGGGTACTTATCTTCCCATCCGATCATCTTTTTGCCTGTTTCGATGCATTTATGCAGTGCAGAGCTTTTAAGCTGTGCGGGTGCATCTGGTGCGGAGCCGTCCAGCTCAGGGTGGAAGTCCCCTTCTTTCAGCAGGTTCTTCAGCCTGAGTTCTGCGGGATCCATGCCCAGTTTGTCCGCCAGCTCGTTCATGGCAGATTCCAGTGCGAATGTCCCCTGTGTTGCGCCGTAGCCACGGAGAGCCCCTGCGGGCATCTTGTTGGTATAGACGGCGTGACCGTAGTATCTGCATGCCTTCGATGACTTATACAAAGGCAGAGTCTTCTTACCTACTACGTAGAAAACTGTCGGGGCGTGTTCGCCGTATGCGCCCGTGTCGGAGAGTGAGTGGATGTCCACCACCTGAATGTTTCCATCCTTGTCCGAACCGAGGCGTACATCTAGGCGCATTGCGTGCCTGCTGGTGGTGGTGGCGAATGTCTCATGGCGGGAATAGACTATCTTCGACGGCTTTTTCGTCAGCCATGTGACCACAGCGGGGAACATTTCCACGCTGGCGGTCTGCTTTCCGCCGAATCCTCCGCCGAGGCGGGGTTTTATTATCTTTATCATACTCTTAGGTATGTCTAGTATCCTTGAAAGGTGTCTGCGCACATGGAAAGGGATCTGTGTGGAGCTCATGACGTTCAGCCTGCCGTTCACGTCTATGGAGGCTGTTGCCCTGTATGTCTCCATCATTGCATGCGCCTGTGCCTGTGTGCGGTATGTTTTTTCTATCACTATGTCGCACTTTTTCAGCTCGGCTTCCACATCACCCTGCTCGGTGTATGTGGTGGAGGCTATGTTCCGCTTCGGGTCGTTGCCTATGTCAAAGTTGACGTAGACATTGCAGTCGTGCACACGGTTTTTGTTATCCACGGCGGTATCTAGGTCGAGCACCGGCTCGAGCACTTCATACTCCACCTTTATCAGCTCCAGAGCTTTCAAAGCGGTCTTTTCATCCACTGCGGCGACAATCGCCACCTCGTCGCCCACGTACCTTAGGGTGTCTGAAAGCAGACTCCTGTCGTATGGTGAGGGTTCGGGGTATGACTGCCCTGCGAGGGTGAATTTAACGTCTGTGACATTCTTATACGTCAGCACGCATTCCACGCCGGAGAGGGCTTCTGCCTGTGCGGTGTCTATATCCTTTATCCGTGCCGACGGATGTGGCGAACGGAGTATCTTTATTGTCAGTGCATTGTTGTTCGTGTCGAGGTCGCTGGTGTATGCGGGGGTTCCCTTTACCAGCTCTATGCCGTCAATCTTCGGTATCTGTTTGCCTATGTATTTCATTTCGAGGCCTCCAGATAGTTTCTCACGGCACGCACCTGCCCTTCGTATCCCGAGCATCTGCACAGATTGCCCGAGAGGTAATGGCGGATCTCTTCGTCTGTGGGGTCGGTGAGCTCACGTTTAAGTGCGAGCACCGTCATGGTGTATCCGGGTGAGCAGTATCCGCACTGCTCTGCGCCCTCTGCCACCATATATTTTGCGAATTCCTCTGCTTCCGCCTGTACGCCTTCGATGGTGGTGATGTCACGTCCGTCTGCACGGGCAGCAGGTATACAGCAGGAGAGAACGGGGCGTTCGTCCAGCCATACGGTGCACAGACCGCAAGAGCCTGTGTCGCAGCCTTCTTTCAGCCCGATGTATCCGTATCTGCGGAGCACGGTGCTGAGCTGTTCGCCCGCTTCGCATATGAGGGTTTGTTCACGTCCGTTTATCCTTACGTTAAATTGCATGGATAACCCCCTCTATGGCACGCTTGACCAGTGTTTTGCACAGTGCCTTGCGGTATGCCGCCGAGCCTCGGGTATTATCTCCGAAGGTCAGCTCTTCCGCTGCTGCTGCGCCTGCCTGCTCGAGGCTGCGTCCGCTGTTTATTATCTTTTCCGCTTCGACTGCACGCACTGATCTCTGCGGGCGGGCCCCGACAAATATCGAGTATTCCCCCTGTTTCAGTGATACTGCGCAGTTGAGCACGGCATAGTCTGTCTCAGAATTTCTGACAGAGGTGAAGTGCGCCACCTGTCCGTCTTTCGGTATAGATATCTTTGTGATTATTCCTTCTACGGATTTTGCTTCCATATATTTTTCGATGTCCATTGTCTCGCTTTCGGATATGTGCACCCTCGCACCCAGAGCCATCAGCACGGGGATAACGTCAGAGAACGGATATCTCCCCGCTACCGTACCGCCTATGGTGACGACATTCCTGAGCTGTATGCCGACAATGCCTTCTGTGCATACACGCAGGGCAGAGCCGAATGTTTCTTCCAGCAGGGTACTGGTCTCTATGTCACGCAGAGGCGTCATAGCGCCGATGTCTATGGCGTTTGATGTCTCTCTGATATAAGAGAGCCCGAGGTCTGTGAGGTCTATCGCCGTGGTGATCTTCTTCCGACCCATACGGAGGTAGCCGCATCCGCCGAGGACACATGCGCCTTTCTCGCTTTTCAGTATGCCGTGCGCCTCTTTCAGGGAGGAGACACGGACATATTTTTCAATGTTCATCATCATAATTAATATCCGTAAATTTTGTGGGAAATTTTATAATATATCGAAAGGAGGATTGAGGCAA
Organism: Deferribacterales bacterium; assembly: GCA_050253075.1. GTDB lineage: Bacteria > Chrysiogenota > Deferribacteres > Deferribacterales > Geovibrionaceae > Denitrovibrio. The sequence goes on along the minus strand of JBFWJS010000001.1, from coordinate 82,190 downwards.
TAAGAGAAGCCCCCGCCACACGGACAGGGGCTTTATGTTATTTACTTGTCTTCTGTTTTTTCCGCAGGAATTATGAGGTTCATAACGAGTGCTATGATACCTGTGACAACGATACCCGAACCGCCGAATATCATCTTTACCCCTTCGGGGAATATTTTAAGAGCCTCGGGCACAGAGCCGAGACCGAAGCCGAGACCGAGTGCAACGGCAACGATGATGCTGTTTTTGCTGCACATTTTCTCTTTTGTGATGAGTGTCATACCGCTGACGGCTATCATGGAGAATACGATGACCATCGCTCCGCCGAGCACGCTGTTTGGTATCATGGCGAATATCGCGCCGAATTTAGGCACGAGACCGCTGACAACGAGGATGACCGCTCCGACAGCTACTACATATCTGCTTGTCACCTTTGTGAGGGCTACTATGCCCACGTTCTGGCTGAATGATGTGTTCGGCAGTGCGTTGAAACATGCCGCAAACATACTGCCCACACCGTCGGCTATGACACCGCCTGCGAGCTCTTTGTCTGTTGCTTCACGGTTCATACCGCCCATTGTGACACCGCTGATGTCGCCCACTGTTTCGACTGTTGTCACCACATACATAAGGCACATGGCTATTATCGCATCCCAGTGGAACGCAAAGCCGTAGTGGAAAGGCGAAGGAAAGCTGAAGTATGATGCGCTTGCCACACCTGCGAAGTTCAGCTTACCCATGAAGAATGCCGCGACATATCCCACCACTATACCTATCAGGATGGAGGATACGCTTGTCATTCCTTTGGTGAACTGTTTGCAGAACAGTATCGTTATCAGTACGATGAATCCGAGAGCAAGGTTGCTCGCAGAGCCGAAGTCGGGAGCTTTTACCCCGCCTGCGAGGTAGTTTATACCCACAGGAAGGAGGGAAAGTCCTATAGACAGCAGTACTGTACCTGTCACAACAGGGGGGAAGAGCTTTCTCAGAGGTCTGAGGAATGCGCCGAGGAATATCTCTACGATACCGCCGATGAGCGCTGCTCCGAGTATGCCGGAAAGACCGTGAGCCTTGCCTATTGCTATGGATGTAGGTACGAATCCGAAGCTGGTACCCTGTACGATGGGGAGCCTAGCCCCTATCGGGCCGATCGGATATGCCTGTACGAGGGTCGAGATGCCTGATGCGAACATTGCGCACTGGATGAGGAAAGTTTTTTCCTCCATAGGGATCTTCAGGACGCCTGCTATGATGATGATCGGGGTGATATTCCCCACGAACATAGCAAGAACATGCTGAAGACCTAATGGAACGGCCTCTTTCAGAGGAGGAGTTCCGTTAAGATCAAAAGCCGATTTGCTCATGGATCTCTCCTGAATGAAATTTTTAATACAGATTATTGTGTTTAACAATAAACTAAATAAGTTTCTAGCATAATACAGTTGGGTTTACAAGTTTTGAAAAAATGACATTTAGAATGGATAAAAAGGATAAATAAAAGCCATCCTGAGCGATATCGAAGGAGCTGTAAATATCAGATTCTTCGCTCACTCAGAATGACTTATCTGTTTTATAAAGGCACTTCTATCAGCAGAATATCTGCCTCGCCCTTTGGCGATATGGTCACGCTGTCTGCCCCGGTTATCTCTATGCTGTCCCTTTCGTTCAGCAGTTCGCCCGCAGCCTCTGCGCTCCCTTTTACTATCATGATGAACAGTCCGTTTGCTTTGTCGTGCAGTTTATATTCAGTTTTTTCGGAGATTATGCCCCTTTTCATCCATGCGTCCTGATGAAATGTCATCCCTTCTTCGTCTGCATCGCCTGAGACGAGGGTTATCAGCTCGCCCTTACGCCCCTGATAGTCTACGGCTGTCTGGTCGTATTCGGGGGTGATGTCTTTGTCTCTGGTGTGTATCCATATCTGGAAGAGCTTTACGGAGTTTGTCTCCGATGGATTCCACTCTGAGTGCCTGATGCCTCTTCCTGCGCTCATCCGCTGAACCTCGCCTGCGGAGATCACAGAGCCGTTGCCCATACTGTCTTTATGCTCCAGTTCGCCCTCGAGGACGACTGTCACTATCTCCATATTTGCATGGGGGTGCATGGGGAATCCGCTCCCCTTTGCGATGTCGTCGTCGTTGACGACACGGAGTGCGCCAAAGCCCATCCGTTCGGGGTTGTAATAATCGGCGAAGCTGTAGCTGAAGCTGGACTTAAGCCAGCCGTGGTCGCCTTTGCCTCTTTCTTCTGATCTGTGTATATTTGTTTTCATTATATGCTCCTGTTTGCTTTGGAAAGTTTCCGCATGAGCTCCTGCAGTGTCTTCTGCTCGTCTGCGTTCAGACGGCTGAAGTAGCCCGCCATATTTTCCGCATGTTTGGGAAATACGTCGGCGATCAGCTTCTGACCTGTTTCTGTCAGCTTCAGAATGATCTTCCTCTTGTCTGCTTCCTGCTGATTAGGCTCTATGTATCCTTTCTTTTTCAGATTTTTGATTATCACGGTCATGCTCCCCGGTGTGGAGAGTATCAGCTTTGTCAGCTCGCCTATGGACAGCGGCCCAACATGGTACAGAGCCTCCATCACGGCGAACTGGTGCATCGTGAGCCCTTTAGACTCAAAGTATTCCGTCTCTTTATGTCTGATGGCGATGAAAGCTCTGGATATCTCTATCCATGTTCTCATAGACATGTCTGCCTGTTCGCCGTATGAAATTCGTTCTTTTCTCATTGTCAGCCTCCGATGTTAAATATAGTACTAGTTAGTACTAATTCAATAGAAGAGTTGTAAGTGCTTAGAGCATAGGGATAAAATTAATATGGAGTGCTGAATTCTACGCGGTTTCTGCCTCTGTCTTTGGCGGCATAGAGCAGTTTGTCTGCTTCGGCGTATAGCTTGTCGGTGCATTCGATATCTTCGGCAACACTGCATATCAGACCTACGGATACGGTGACAACGTCGGCCGTTGCGCTGTGTGCGTGGGGGATAGCCGTGTTTTCGATGTCTTTGCGGATGCGCTCTGCTATGTCTATGGCGTCCTGAACTGTCTTTGTTTTATAAAGTACGCCGAATTCCTCTCCGCCAAGTCGGAAGCAGATGTCGTCTGCACGCTGTACGGATGCCTGCAGAGCTTTTGCAACTTTTATCAGTGCTTCATCACCCATCTGGTGCCCGTAGTGGTCGTTGTACTGCTTAAAGTGGTCTATGTCGAATATGATGAAGTTCATCAGGCTGTTCTGACGTTTTGCCGAATTGACGTATTTAGGGAACATATCGTTGAAGTGCCTGCGGTTGAAGATGCCTGTCAGTCCGTCTGTCACGGATATCTGCTCAATGCGTTTTTTGTCGGTGATGTCGTGGGATATAGAGGTATAGCCGACTATTTCACCCTCTTCGCTGAGTATCGCCGAGAGGTATGCGTCTGTCCAGTATGTCTTACCTTCTTTTGTGATGTTTTTCAGCTCGCCTATCCAGACACGCCCTGCGTGGATGGTGTCCAGCACGTGCTGTATGAATTCTTCGGTGATGTCAGGGTGGCGGAGCATACGGTGATTTTTCCCCAGAAGTTCAGTTTTGGAATATCCTGAAACATCGCTTAATCCCTGAGAAACATAGGTGAAGTCGCCGTTTATGTCCACTGTGGAGGCTATTGTGTGTTTATCCAGAAGCTCCATGTATTCGTTAAGCTGTTTTTCAGCCTTTTTGGCTGCGGTTATGTCGTTTGTGGTGGTGAGGAAGTGCTTCTTATCAGGCATCAGTACGAATGTCATGCTTACATTGAGTATTCTGCCGTCTTTGCGCAGGCATCTTTTTTCAAAGTTTTCGAGGAAGCCTGTCTCGTATATCTCTGCCACGGCCTCTTTTGATGTTTCCACATCGTCAGGGTGGGTCAGGTCGAGGCAGCTCAGCTTTTTCAGCTCTGATGCAGTGTATCCCGTGAGGCGCTCGTAGGAGCTGTTAAAGAACACGAAGTTTGTTTCCAGATCCATTATGGCTATGCCGTCTCTGGATGTGTGGAATATAGCTTCGAGCTCGTCCTTCTGCTTTATCAGTTTTGATTCCATTATCTTTTTCAGACAGATGTCTTCGGATATGCCCACATAGCCTGTGATCTCGCCGTTCTCATCCTCCATAGGGGATATGCTGAGGCTGACGGGGAATTCGTATCCGTCTCTGGATACATATGTCCACTCGTCGTCGGTCTCTTCCTCGGCACTTGTTTTTATAATGTCGAAATCAGGCGTGACCTCACGTCCGAGCTCTATGCTCATGGCTTTAGCTCTGGATATAAGCTCTTCGGATTTATGAAATTTCAGCGGAGTTGTTTTCCCCACCATCTCTTCTTCGGCATAGCCGAGCATGGCTTCTGCTCGTTTGTTAAAGAGGGTGATCGTTCCGTCGGGCTTTGTGGCTATGACGGCGTGGGCTGTATTGTCCAGTATCAGATGCAGGAACTGCCTGTTGTTATTCAGGTCTTTGTTTGTCTTATCCAGTGTGGATATTATCTTTTTAAAGCCGAGGTTTATCACCAGGAGCAGCATGACAAGCAAAGCGATGAGGAACCCGCCGAGCCTTTTCATCCCGTGCTGAAAATTCTTTTCCATGGCTGTCATGTCGTGTACGAGTATGGTCTTGCCGACTATTTCGCCTTCGTAGTTTTTCATATCGAGCGAATATATGTTGTACGCCTCGCCGTATAAATGAATGTGATAGAAGTTCTGGAATGCATAGCCGTCCTCTTTCAGGTTTCGCAGGAGGCGTGGTTCTATCATATTAGAGTACTGCAGAGTATAGTCGCCTATGTTGAAGTCTCTGTTCTCTTTGTAAAGGGTCAGCTTCTGATTCGAGATGAAGAGCGCACCGGAGAGGTTGTTATAATACTTCATCTCGCTGAGTATGACGTCCGGACGGGAGCCGAACTCCAGCGCACCGACATATTCATTGCCGTCGTAGATAGGCATAATAGTGCGGTAGGCTAGGTAGAATAAACCGCCTTCGAATCCGTAGAGAGGCTCTTTATCCCTGTGCACTTTAGCTATCATAGGGCGTATGTCTGCCACCCTGTCGCCGTACATGTCGGGCTTATGCATGCGCACTATTGATGTGCCGTCTGCCGCATGGAAGTGCATCACTTTCAGGTATTCGTTTTCCCTGCGGAGAGTGCTCCACCGCCCCTGTGAAAGGCGCATGAGTGATTCTCTGTCTTTGTTTTTAACGGCTTCGATTATGCCTTCTGACGTGATGTTTGCTTTTGCTCTGTTTGTATAGAATTCTTTGTGTCTTTCGATCACTTTTTCGTATGAGTTTTTGATATTGTCGTAGTAGCTGCTTTCCATGGCGAGCAGCTTCTCTTTCTGGTCGGTATATATGGTCCACATGAGTATGGCGGAAAATGCCATAAGCAGAACCGTAACAAAGGCCATTGTTTTATTCTTTGCGCTAATGTTGTTTAACATACTGGTCGCCTTGACATTTTGAATATAATTGATTCATGTTAACGGTTATTAAACAATAATATGCGGAATAGGGCAACTGCTACTTATTGGAGATGATCTCATTTAATGTGTCTTTATAATCTTTCAGGTGCTTTCCGCCGAGGGCAACTGCTTTACGTGCATATTCTTCGGCTTTATCGTGCTTGCCGTTCAGGAACAGGACGTATGCATAGTTGTTAAGTATCTCGCCGTTTTCGGGATGTTTAGCGGCGGCGTCTGCCAGCACATTTTCAGCGGAGTGCAGGTCTTTCATGGCATAGTATGCATTTGCCAGACCGAGCATGACAAACGGATCGTCCTGCCATCTTTCATAGGCTGCTTTATACGATCGGAGCGCGGTGCCTGTCTTACCTGTGTTTTCAAATGCGGAAACTGTCTGCACATACCTCAGAGGGTCGGCCTTTGCGGGGATTTCACCCGGCTCCAGGACAAACAGCCCCCAGTAGTTCGACCTTGCCCATGTTTTATCAAATGTGGCGAGCTTCATTGTGTCGTACTGCTTTGTGCCGGAGTGCATTATTATCTCTTTGCTCTCGAAATCTATCCCCAGCACCACGGCATAGTGCCACACAGGGTGTATCCCCAGACCCAAATTCAGCAGGACAATGGACGGTATCCCTTCCTTCAGCCCCGAAAGGAGCGTCTCAGGACCGTAAAATACATAAGGAACCATATCATACCTGCGTGCGCCGGATATCATGGCGGACTGTAGCGAGCCGTTTTTGGATGGGGTGTATATGACGGGCTTCAGCTCTTCCGGTGTGACGAGCAGACCTTTATCGTTCAGCACCATAGCCATAGCGGCAGGTCCGCACTGGTATTCGTCCTGAGCGAAAAATGGAACGCTGAATGCGATCCTTTCGTGTTCGGTGCTCTTTTCGAGGTCGAGCCATTCTTTGCTGACACGGGCGCACCCTGCCGTTAAAAGCAGGGCGGCCATGACAGCTGTTATTAAAATGTTTTTAGATTTCACTTAGTAAAAGGGTATACCTTTGTATAGCCCAGTATGTCTGTTACCAGCAGAACAAGGAATACTATCAGAGCTGCGCCGACTACAACGCCCACTGCTCCTGCTCCTGCGGGTGATTCCTGAATGGTATCAGACAGGGACACTATCTCCGCATCGCTGAGTGCAGCCACTCTCTCTGTGGCTTCATCAGGTGAAATGCCCATGTTGACGAGCTCATTCCTGACATCGTCTCTGGCCATGAATGTGCTCATATAGTCTCTGGCGGTTTCGACACGCTGGGTGTCTGCTGATACCCCTGTGGATATCATTTTAGCGTATGCCGCCTGATAGGGCGCTGCTGTTGCCAGCATCAGGATAACTAAGAATGTGCTCACGGGCTTTAGTAAATGATTGAAATGTCGCATATAGCCTCCTTAAGTTTAACAATATATGTATTTAAGATTATTTTAACACCCCCTGTTTATAAGTAAATATTAGTCACATTAGTGGATTAACAATTTAATTAAAATCTTTGTAAAAGTCGGCGAGATTCTGTTAATGTATCGGTATAACTAATTGGAGGTCCGTCATGGATATTTCTAAAAAGATAGCAGAGCTGAAACAGGACGAACATTTCGCTGAAAATGTTGGCATGATACTCATACATAACGGTGTGGTCAGAGGCACCGCAAGAGCCGATAAATCAAAGGTTGAAAAGCTCGAGGTGAAAGCCGACAGAGCAAAGATAGAAGAAATAATAAAAGATATCGAAGCTATGGAAGGGATATATAAAGTGGTTGTCGAGGCGCTGGACGGAGTGAAAGTTCCGGGGGACGATCTGCTTTACCTCATCGTCTGCGGAGATATAAGGGAAAATGTGAAACCTGCTCTCGCGCTTCTCCTCGACAGGGTAAAGTCCGAGGCGGTCACAAAGAAAGAATACACTGCATAGGCTTATTTCTGATGCCTCATTGATTTAAGGTGTTATACTTTAGGGGTCAGTGTTTGTATTTTTTTATTATTTTATAGTGATGTGTGAGAATGAACGGACTAAAGATACTCTATGTTGAAGATGATGAAATAACCCGCATGATACTCTTCCGTCAGCTGAAGGAAGAGTTTGCCGAGGTCTATCAGGCGGAGAACGGATTTGTAGGGCTGCAGCTTTATAAGGAGCATTCTCCGGATATAGTGATAACAGACCTCACCATGCCCGTGATGTCGGGGGTGGAGATGATACGTGAGATACAGCACATCGCACCGAAGCAGACTGTGATAGTCCTTACGGGCTTTCATGAGCAGTCAAAGTTTCTCAACAACTGCCTTATACTTAAAAAACCTATTTCCGCAGCGGAAGTTTTCAAACTGATAGAGAGCATCGCCGCATCTTAAATCTTTCTGCTTAAAAGCTGACAGTTGACTGTCTTTCATTGTGGTGTATGATTATTTATTCTCAAATGAAAGGATGGAAAAGTGTCTGATATCACGATGATAACCGGCGGCGCAGGAGCAGGCAAGACTCTGCACGCTCTCGCCCTTGCCAAAGGCAGTCCCCGAAAGGCATATATAGCCACGGCAGTCTCCACAGATGCAGAGATGGAGGCGAAGATCACAGCGCATAAGGCCGAGCGTGACGAGACATACGCCACCGTCGAAGAACCGCTGGAGCTGGCGCACGCCCTTCACGGGGCAGATGCCGATGCGGTGATAATCGACTGCATCACCTTCTGGGTGAACAACCTGATCTATTATAAAAAAGATCCTGATAAATATTTCGCCGAGCTCATAGGTGAGCTCTCAAAGGCTGACAAGCCTGTCATACTCGTCACAAACGAGGTGGGGCTGGGGATCATCCCGTGGGATAAAGATACCCGCCTGTACGCAAAACTATTATCAAAAATAAACAGACAGCTGGCTGAGATCTCGGATAAGGTCATACTGATGGTATCCGGCATCCCCGTCAGCGTAAAATAGAGGGAGTATCTTAATGGATATTAAAGGAATTATTTCGTCTATCAAGCCGGTAGACAAAGAGATGTATGAAAAGGCCGTTGAGCGCACATCAAACCTCATCATGCCTCCGAGGGCTATGGGCAGGCTGAACGACCTCTCCGAACAGCTCTGTGCCATAAGCGGCACTCTCGCACCCAGATATGAAAAGAAGGGCGTCTTTGTAATGGCGGGCGACCACGGCATCACCGAAGAGGGCGTCAGTGCATTCCCGCAGGAAGTCACCGTTCAGATGATGGGAGCCTTCACCCACGGGATAGCAACAATAAATGCACTGTGTAAGGAAGCGGGCGTAAGGGTCGTCGTAACAGACGTGGGCACTCTGGCGCATATACCGTCTATGAAGATAAGCGACAAGGCGGACTTCATCGTGCGTAAGGTCGCAGAAAGTACAAAAAACTTTGCCAAAGAAACTGCCATGACACGTGAACAGGCAGAGATGTCGGTTGTCATAGGATATGAAGTGGCATGTGAATACATAGATAAAGAAGGGCTGGAACTCATCACCACAGGTGATATGGGCATAGCAAACACTACCCCTTCGGCTGCCATCGGCGCAGTATACACAGGCGAGCCTGTGAGCGTGATGACAGGCAGAGGCTCCGGCATAAACGATGCCGCTCTGAAACATAAAACAGAAGTGATAGAAAAAGCGATAGCCATGCATCAGCCTGATAAGAATGATGCGATAGACGTGCTCTCCAAAGTGGGCGGATTTGAGATAGGCGCCATAGCAGGCGCAATGCTCGCAGGTGCCGCCAAGGGACTGCCCGTCATAGTGGACGGAGTGATATCCACAGCGGGTGCGATAATCGCCGCAGGCATATCTCCGTATGCAAAGGAATATATGATAGCCGGGCATAAATCCGTAGAGCCCGGACAGATAAAGATGCTCGAATACCTCGGGCTTAACCCGCTGCTCGACCTCGGCATGAGACTGGGCGAGGGGACAGGCGCAGTGGTCGCTATGGCTGTGGTAGACAGTGCGGCGGCTATTATAAGAGATGTGGCGACTTTCGCCGAAGCAGGAGTTTCAGAAAAAGAATGAGAGCTTTAAGGGACGCTATGTCCTTCCTCACCGTTATAAGGTTTCAGAGTGACGATTTCGATGCCGTGCGGGCTATGAATGCCTTTGCGTATGTCGGCTTCATCCTCGGCGGAGTATTTGTCACCGTGCATGTTCTGCTCGGAGACAGCTTTCTCACGCCCCTTCTGATACTCACATTGTGGGTTGCGCTGACAGGCGCACTGCACATGGACGGACTGATGGACACTGCGGACGCGCTCTTTTCCCACAGGGACAGGGAGCGGAAGCTGGAGATAATGAAAGACAGCAGATCGGGTGCTATGGCGGTGGTTACTGCCATACTCCTCCTGCTGATAAAATATGAATCGATAAAGAACCTCGACAGTCTGATAGTGCTGATGGCCGTGCCCGCTATGGCGAGGATAGGCATGGTGTGGAGCATGAAGACAATGCCCTATGTGCGGAGCGAAGGCACGGGGAAGATGTTCTTCGGCGAGGGCTCCGAGGGCTGGAAATATCAGATAGTGCCCGTGGCTGTGGTTGCACTCTTTCTGGGGTTTAAACCTGCCATGATGCTGACGGTTGTTTTTGTGCTGTCCGTGCTGCTTCTGCAGTGGTGGTATAAAAAGCAGATCGGCGGTGTCACGGGGGACCTGCTCGGGGCGCAGTGCGAGCTGACAGAGACTGTCATGCTTGCGTTTTATGCGGGGTTTTTACAATGATACAGGGCGCACACGGCGGAAACGTTTATGAGGCGGCAAAGCACCTATGGTGCAGTGTCAAAGATATCTATGACTACAGCAGTAATGTTTCGCCATATCCAATTAAACTGGATATTTCCTCCGACGTTCTCTTACGTCTGCCCGAACCGCACAGTGAAACCCTAGTTAAAAAATTTGCCGAGAAATACGGCCATAATCCTGAAAACGTGGCGATCACATCAGGCACGACAGAGGCCATAGACATAATATGCAGGACATCAGGGTTCAAAAAAGCGACGGTGAAGCACCCGACATATTCCGACTATGAATACTACTGCGCTCAGAATGAGATAGAAGTCCGTGCCGATATATGCAAAAAAGGACTGTTCTTCATATGCAACCCGAACAACCCCACGGGGCTTTCATGTCCGGGTGAGCATCTGCCGAGTTTTTTTAAATCAAATCCCGATACATTATTCATCTTAGACGAATCATATATGCCGTTTATGGCGGACGAAGATAAAAATACTCTGCTGGGGCATGAGATCATATCAAATCTGATAATTCTGCGTTCATTTTCTAAGATATACGGACTGCCCGGGCTGAGGCTCGGAGCCGTTGTCGCACTGGATAAGAATATCAGAGTGTTTAACGGGGTTAAATCTCCGTGGAGCGTTAATACATATGCGCAGGAAGCGGGCGCACAGCTTCTGGACGTGGATACAAAGCCTATAGCTGAAAGACTGCTGAAGATGAAGGCGGACTTTCTGAAAGAGATATCAGGCATTGAGTGGCTGGAGCCGCAGGAGAGCAAAGTAAACTTCCTGATGCTGAAGCTGAAAAAGGGCACATCGAAAGCTCTGTTTGAGCACTGCCTTCAGCGCAGAGTTTTGGTGCGTGACTGCTCAAACTTTAAAAGGCTGGACGGGGAATACATCCGCATAGCCGTCGCAGACGACATGGCTCCCCTTGTGAAGGCTCTGAGGGAGTTCTGATTATGATAGAGTTCATCGAGCTGAACATGATATCCGTGATATTCGCCTTTATGCTGGACAAGCTCTTCGGCGAACCAAACAGCAAGTATCACCCCATATGCATGATAGGCAGGCTGATATCAAAGCTGGAGCGGATATTTTATAAATCACCCGACCATATCCTCAGCGGCAGCTATCTGCTGATCACCATCGTTCTCATAGTTTCCATCATCACATACTCTCTGCTGGTGTTTGCGCACAGCTTCGGGAATGTCGCATACATCATGATGAACAGCGTCATAATATATTTTTCCATCAGCGTCAGGTCCATGGCCTCCCATGCGGATGCCGTGTATCAGCCTCTGGTGAAAGGAGATCTGGAAACAGCCCGAAAGGCTCTCTCCATGATAGTCAGCAGACAGACCAAAGACATGGACGAAATGAAAATCGTCCGCTCCACGGTGGAATCCGTCTCGGAAAACTTCACCGACGGAGTCCTCTCGCCGATATTCTATTCCATCTTTTTCGGCGGGGTGGGGGCTATGTTTTTCAAGGCGGTCAGCACGCTGGACTCCATGATAGGATACATGAATGGCACATACGACCTCTTCGGCAGGGCATCTGCGAAGTTTGACGATGTACTGAATTTCATCCCCGCACGCTTATCGGTCTTCATAATCGCCTTTTCGGGCATCATGCAGGGTACTGCATATGCTGAAACCATTGCCACGGTGAAGAAATACCGTCTGGCGCATCCGTCGCCAAACTCGGCGCACAGCATATCCGCATTTGCAGGCTTTCTGGGCGTTCGTCTCGGCGGCCCCGTATGCTACTTCGGCAAGGTAAAGCAGAAGCCCTTCATTGGCGACGGTGAAAACCCGCTGGATGCCGACGTCATCAAAAAGGCGGTCAGCCTTTACGATCTGGCCTCTATGGTGGCTGTGGTGATACTCTGCGGACTGACCCTACTGGCGGTCATGTGATGTTTGTCTCCTGCCCTTCATTCATCATTCCTGCTTCGAGGATTGAGAATGTCAGGTATCTGAAAGGCACGGTGGACGAGGTCGAGCTTTTATACATGTGCAGTTTGTCCGAATACGACTTCCCCGATGGGGAAGAGGTGAGGGCACTGGCGGATACGGGGATGCGCTTCAATGTGCATATGCCGTATGACAGAGACCTTACGAAGCGGTCAGAGTGGGAATTCATGGCGAAATTTGCCGATGTGCTCCGCCCGCTATGCGCACACACCCACACATTTCACATACAGCCCGAGGATGAGTTTTTCAGAGGTCTGGAGTGGTTCAGGTCTGAGACGGATATGTCCGTGACTCTTGAAAACGGCGAGTCTGACACCGCATCATTTGCTCTGTCTGATGATGATATTTGCCTCGATGCGGGGCATATGCTGATGCACGGACAGGATATTTCAAAGCTGCTGTCAGAGTATGGTGAAAGGATAAAGATGTTTCACCTGCACGGGGTGAATGATGGGAAAGATCATCAGTCCGTCAGATATTTCCCCGATGATATGCTCATGCAGATAATGCAGTTTGCAAAGGATAAAAGCCTCACGGTCAGCCTTGAGGTCTTCAACGAAGCCGACCTGAAAGACAGCCTTACCTTTTTAAAATAGCTGTCGAGAGGTATCCCGCCTTTTCGTCTATTTCATCGTTTAAGAGATCGTATGTGATGCCGTCTTCCATAGTTACCCTGTGGAAAAGATATGCGGCACTCAGGTGATTTTCCGCTACGAACTCGGTCAGTATGTTCAGCTTCTTATGCACCTTCATCAGCACGACAGTGGTGAAGTCTTCCAGAACACCCGCCAGCTCGTCTTTGCTCGGAGGCATCTCGATAACACAGAAGTTCTCTCCCTTTTCACACAGCGGCAGTGCGACCTGATTCGCCCCTGCGGAGAATGCGGATATCCCTGGGATCATCTCCATCTGTATGTTCACGTCGATCAGTCTGTCTCTGAGGTAGTTGAATGTGCTGTACACGGGGGTGTCGCCTATGGTGACATAGCAGACCTTCTTTCCCTCGCCCAGCATACACGCCATCTTGTTTGCGAGGTCGTCGTAACGCTCGTCCAGATCAGCCTTTATGCCTGTCATGGGGAAATAATACCAGTATATCTTCCCCTCGGGGATATAGTGCTTCACTATATCGCCTGCGATGCTCCTGCCTGTTTTATCAGACTGGGGGACGACGACTATGTCTGCGCTTTCGAGAGTTTTCACTGCTTTAACCGTGAGCAGCTCAGGGTCACCAGGGCCGAGCCCTATTCCGTATATCTTCATAACTAACCTCGGTTAGCCAATATACGAAAACATCTTGAGGTGTGTCCAGTTTTTTTATAACATTGTGTTTCAATAAAAGGCGGTAACAGCTTATGAAAGTTCCATCGATAATGTTTCAGGGGACAGGCTCGGGTGTGGGTAAAAGTATAGTCACAGCGGGTTTCTGCCGTCTTTTGTCTGATATGGGGGTAAAGGTGGCCCCTTTCAAATCACAGAATATGGCGCTGAATTCAGGCGTGGTGGACAGCGGGCTCGAGATGGGTCGTGCGCAGATATTACAGGCGGAGGCGGCGAGGGTTCGCCCTGATGTTCGGATGAATCCGATACTGCTGAAACCGCAGGGTAATTCATCATCACAGCTCGTCCGCATGGGGCGTGTGGTCGGCACATATTCAGCCAGAGAGTATTACACGCTCTCCCTCGAAAACTTTGAGATAGTGAAACAGGCGTATGATTCGCTGGCTGAGGAATACGACCTGATAGTGATAGAGGGTGCGGGGAGCCCGGCAGAGATAAACCTGCAAAAGACCGACATAGTAAACATGCAGATGGCAAAGTATGCCGAATCAGATGTTTACATCATAGGCGACATAGACAGGGGCGGAGTATTCGCATGGATGAAGGGTACATACGACCTCGTCCCCGAAGATACCCGTGAACTGATAAAAGGCTTTATAATAAATAAATTCCGTGGGGACGTCACGCTGCTCCAGCCGGGGATAGACATGTTCGCCGAATATGTGCCAAAGCCCGTGGTCGGCGTGCTCCCGTTTCAATACAATACTCTGGAGGAGGAAGACTCTCAGGACATCTCCTCAGATAAAATATATACTGATAAACCAACCGTGGGCGTTATCCGCCTGCCGAAGATATCGAATTTCTCCGACTTCGCCCCTCTGAAGGCGAATGAAAATATAAACCTGCTGTATGTCGAGAGACCGTCCGAGCTGGACGACTGCGACATCATCATACTGCCCGGCAGTAAGAGCACCGTGGCGGATATGAAATACCTGCGTGATAAAGGCTTCGCAGATGCGATACTCAAAAGCGGAAAGCCCGTGACAGGCATATGCGGAGGCTTCCAGATGCTGGGTAAAAGGGTCGCTGACCCTGACGGCATAGAGGGGGAAATCGCCGACATCGAAGGGCTCGGACTTTTCGATATGGAGACAGTGATAAAGAGCGAAAAGAGGCTGGAGCATGTGTCATACAAGGGTGCCGGTCTGCTCAGCGGGCTGAATGTCTGCGGGTATGAGATGCACATGGGTGTGACAGACATAAAAGGCGGATATGAACAGCTCGCATCGGAAAAGGATGTGCTGATAACAGACGGACGTGTGACGGGGACATATCTGCACGGTATATTCGAAAGCGGAAAAATCACCGAAAAACTCTTCGCCATGCACGGCGTAAATATCTATGCCGATGATTATATCGATGAAAAAGAGCGCCAGCTGAACGCACTGGCAAAGATGATAAAAGAAAACTGTGATATAGATAAGATATTAAAGGGGGCAGGGCTGTGATAAAGAGATATCCGCTCTTGATGGGCATGCACGGAAAAAAAGTTTTATTCGTCGGCGGAGGCGCAGTGGCAGAGCGAAAGGTTCAGTCGCTTCTGGAGGCGAACCCCGTGATAACCGTCCTCTCCCCCGAAGTAACTGATAAGCTTCAGAGCCTCGCAATTCTCGGTGTGATAAAGTGGACGACGGACTTCCCTCAGGAGAGCTTCGACTATGTCTTCATAGCGACAAACGAGCGTGAGGTGAATCAGGAGGTCTACGACTTTTTCAAAGGTCAGGCACTGATAAACATAGCCGACGACCCTGACGCATGCGACTTTCACATGCCTGCGACGATAGTGCGGGATGATGTGGTGATATCCGTATCCACCGACGGGGCAGACCCTGCAAGGTCGAAGAAGATACGTGAAAAGCTCGAACAGTGGATAGCGGACGGCGGGCTGGAATGAAAGGCTTCATGATAGCCGCAGATAAGAGCGGCTCAGGCAAAACAACGATAACGACAGGGATAATCCGAGAGCTGACCCGCAGAGGGAAGCTCGTCTCGCCGTTTAAGAGCGGCCCTGACTATATAGACACACTCCACCATTCAAAAGCAGCGGGGCGTCCTGCGCACAACCTAGACACCGTCATGCTGTCTGAGGATAAGGTGCGTGAGGTATTTGCCATAGGTGCTGCGGGTGCCGATGTATGTGTGGCCGAGGGCGTCATGGGGCTTTTTGACGGGATACGCCCCGAGGGCTTTTACGGGAGCTCGCACCATGTGGCGAAGGTCTGCGGACTGCCCGTGGTGATGGTGCTGAACTGTGCATCCACATCTTATTCCGTGGCGGCGACTCTTAGAGGCTTTCAGTCTATGGCTGATGTGCCCATTGCGGGAGTTGTGCTGAATAATGTCGCATCGGGCAACCATGAAAAACTGCTGACCGAAGCGGTGAGGATGCATACGGACATACCCATTCTGGGCTGTGTGCCGAGGCAGGGGGAGCTGATAGGCTCGAGACACCTCGGGATAAAGACGGCATTCGAGGCGGACGAAGCGTATTTCAACAGATGTGCCGACCTCACGGCAGAGTACATAGATATAAACAGGCTGTCGGACATAGACATCACCGTCGATACGGCAGAACTGCCCGTGTATCAGACGGATAAGGTGTGCCGTGTCGCATATGATAAGGCGTTTAACTTCTATTACGAGGCAAACTTTCACGAGCTCCGCAGGCGTGGGTATGAGATAAAATTCTTCTCGCCCCTTGCTGACGAGGCTGTGGACGATGCCGACATGGTGTATATGGGCGGTGGCTACCCTGAGCTTTACGGCGAAGAGCTTTCGCAGTGTAAACGGTTTCTGGAATCTGTGAGAGACTTTAAAAAGCCCATGATAGCAGAGTGCGGCGGTATGATGACCCTGACGAAGGGGATACACGCCGACGGTGGGTTTTATGAGATGGCGGGCATCTTCGATGCGGAATGCCGTATGACGGATAAAAGACAGGCACTCGGATACGTTCGGGCGTTTAACGATAAATGCGAAGGCTTCATAGGGCATGAATTTCATTATTCAAAGCTGGAAAACGTGAAAGAGGATTTCCACTTTACCCTTGAGAAGCTGACGAATAAGAAACAGACATCGGACGGATTCATGAAGGGGAATGTATACGGCGGATACGCCCACTTTCACTTTATGAGCGAGCCGTCGATTCTGGATATGATACTGGGGTGAAAAGATGGATAAAGGACTGAAAATAGAGAGCGACAGCTTTGATATTATAGAATCACTTTGCGACCTTTCAAAATTTTCCGAAGGGGAAAGGCTCGTCGTGAAGAAGCTGGTGCACACGACAGGTGATCCCGAATTTGCTGAATTAGCAATATGTTCTGTCGGAGGAGTCGATGCGGGTGTGCAGGCGTTAAAGGCGGGGAAACCTGTCATAACGGATGTGACGATGGTGACGGCGGGCATAACGAAACGCTATCTGGAAAAGACGGGCGTAGAGGTGCTCTGCTTCATAAACGACCCTGAAGTGATGCGCATAGCGAAGGAAACGAACCAGACCCGAAGCGAAGTGGCTATGGTCTACGCAGCGGAGAAATATCCCGATGCGGTATACGCCATAGGCAATGCTCCGACGGCACTGCTGAAACTGCTGGAACTGAAACGTGAGGGAAAAGCGAATCCTTCATTCATAGCGGGGCTTCCCGTTGGCTTTGTGAAGGCTGCGGAGTCGAAGGAAGAGCTCTCCGAGAGCGACATCCCACATGTGACGAACAGGGGGACAAAGGGCGGGAGCCCGTGTGCGGCGACTGTTATAAACGGTCTGCTCACTCTGGCTGCACAAGGATAACGTCTATCCCCAGCTTCTCGCAGGCGGATATCTTCTCGGCATAGCCCGAGCCCTCTCCGCTGTTTTTCGTGACGAGGCAGTCTGTCTTCAGCTCTCGCATGAGCGACATGTTGAACTGCTCGCTGAACGGCCCCTGCATGGCTATTATCTTTGAATAATGAAACCCTGCATCGGTGCATGCCTTTATGGATTTTTCGAATGCGAGCACCCTTGCGTATGATACATCTGCCACGGGGGCGTATTTATCTATGTTGTTACTGCCTGTGGTTATAAGAACAGACTTGTAATCCTTATTTTTGATATGGCTGACGGCATCTTCGTATGTGTCGAAGGCGTATAGACGGTCATACTCCACATCCTCCGTCTCACGTACTTTATTAACGTATTCTATCCCCGTGAGGTTACATGCCTCGACGGCTATCTTGCTGATCTCCTTTGCGTGGGGGTGGGTGGTGTCTATCACCTGTGTTATATCGTTGAAGCGTATGAATTTTGCGAGGTCGGACGGAGTGAACCTTTTCAGAGTTATCTTCCTCGGATACCTTTTGGAGAATTCATCGTGGCCGTATTCCGTGGCGACGGATATTATGAAGTCTTCGGTGTTTAGCTGGCTTATTATCTTGTGTGTCGTGGATGTTCCGCCCAGTATCAGTATCATACGCCGTATTTATCCGTGTAGCCCCTCGGGCTGACGAGCTTTCCGTCTTTTATGAATGTTTTCCTGCTGCCGATTATCAGCACGGTTTTCATATCAATATCTTCGAAATTCAGCTTTGTGAGGGTTGTGACGCATGTTTCCTCTGTTTCCCTGTCGCAGTTCTTGACCCATCCGCATGGGAGGTCGCCCCTTTCACGGATGAAAGTCTCGACCAGATACGGAAGCTGTGCCGTGCGCTTCTTACTGCGTGGGTTATACACCGCACAGACGAAATCGCCTATGTTTATGGCATCTATGCGCTTTTTGATAAGCTCCCACGGGGTGAGCAGGTCACTCATGGATATCAGCACCAGATCGTCCGATACGGGCGCACCGAGCTTTGCAGAGGCTGATAGTGCGGATGTTATCCCGGGGATTATCTCCACGGTGTCCACATCGTTTGTCAGCTCGTATGCCAGCGATGCCATCGAATAAAGGGATGCGTCGCCTCCGCATACAAGTGCGACTATGCGCCCTTTTGCGCATTCGTCCACAGCCTTTTGCACACGCTCCATCTCGCCTGTCATTCCGTTGGTGAATATCTCTGTTCCGTCGGGGATGAGAGCCTTTATCTGCTCCACATAGGGCTCGTATCCGCATATGATGTCTGCTGTTTCTATGGCTTCCTTCGCCTTCGGGCTGGTGAGCGATATATCGCCCGGGCCGTTGCCCACGACGTAAAGCCTGCCTTTATCAGTCATTTGCCAATTCCTCTTTCGCTATTGCTATGGTCACGTTCCCGTAGGTCTGCCTTTGCAGTATCAGCCTCGGGTTCACCCCCGCCAGTATCGCAGAGGGTTCTGCCACTGCTGGTATGCCGAAGTGCTTCATGGGCGCTTCCTGCGGGGTGAAGTTATAGTTTTCGTTTTTATAGTATCTCTCGGGGAGGAAGCGGAGGTAGAGACCGAGCTCTTTTGATGCTTCCAGTATCCCCTGTTCATTCTTTTTTACCCATGCAGATGCCATCAGGCGGATGTCTTCGAGGGTTATCCCTGCATCGGCGCATCCGTTACGCACTGCTTCGATTATCTCATCCTTCGGAGTGTCCTTACGGCATCCGATGCCGAGTATGCATGTGCGGTTTGCCTCTGTGGCGGTGGTGATGACAGGGTCTGCCCCTGTGATGCTAGCCACCATATGTGCGAGGACATTTGCGCCCCCTTCGTGCCCCGACAGGGTGCTTATGGCGAACCTGCCCACCTCGTCGCAGGTGACTATGGCGGGGTCTGTGTATTTACTTTTTATGTGGGGTGCTATCATGCGGGTGACTATCCCCTGTGCCATGATTGCAACGATATTTTTATAGTTATTAAACAGTTCGATGAAGCAGTCTGCGACGGATGCATAGTTCCCGCCGAGCTTTTCGGGGTAATAGAGGTCTGAGGGTATCTCCGCATTCACCGACTTTGCAAGGGCTAAGCCCTTTTCGGTGACGGCTATGACAGCGGTATCATTTGCGGTAGTCATGGGAGAAATCCTTGTCGTACAGCTTGCTGTATTTCTCCAGAGTGTCGGAGAGTGCCTTGCCTATGATGATCAGTGCGTGTTTGTTTATGTCTGCTACGGCGAATTTCTGCTCTATGTCTGCGAATGTGCCTCGGAGTATCTTTTCATCCTCCCAGCTCGCTCTATAGACTATCGCCATGGGGGTGTCCTCTCCCCATCCGTTTGCCCTGAATCTGTCGAGGACGTCGCCCAGTCTGTTTACAGACAGATAAAAAGCGAATGTCCCGCCGTGCTTGGAAAGGAGCTCTATGCGCTCGTCGTCGGGGACGGGAGTACGCCCTTCGATACGGCTGATGATGACTGTCTGCGACTGCTCGGGGGCTGTCAGCTCTGTCTGAAGAGCAGCGGCAGCGGCAAACAGTGCCGTTATCCCCGGGATCACTTCGTATGTGATGCCCAGCTTATCCAGCTCTATCATCTGTTCCTTTATTGCACCGTAGAGACTCGGGTCGCCCGTGTGCAGTCTGGCTGTTTTCTCGCCTTTTGCGTGGGTATTTTTTATGGTTTCGATTATCCCGCCGAGATCCATAGATGCGGAGTCGTGTATCTCTGCATCCTCACGGCAGTGTGTCAGTATATCTTTTGAAACGAGGCTCCCTGCGTAGATGACGCATCTGCACTCTTTTATGCGGTTCACCGCTTTCAGCGTAATCAGCTCAGGGTCACCGGGGCCTGCCCCGATGAAATAGACATCGCTCATCTTATCTCCGTATGCCTATCACAACGCCCAGCGAGCTGCCGTTCAGGCTGTTTATATCTTCTTCTGTTTTTATGTGTGTTATCTTTTCGCCGTTCATGCTCAGGTCTTCCATGGCGTATATGTCATGGGTGCTTATCATGTGCATCAGCTTATGTGTTATGACGTTTGCAGTGTTTTTATTATCGCAAAGCACCATGAACTTATCCGTCAGCTCGGGGAGCTCTTCGTCACGCCCGTGGAGCGATACGAACTGCGCATCCTCCCACGGTTCGCACAGCTGTGCAAAGGCAAACTGCACAATGCTGACGCCCGGGATTACCGTCACGCCGTTACAGCCGAACTCTTTTATCACGGCTTTGCCCAGGCTGTAAAAGCCCGCATCGCCTGTCACCAGCACGGCTATCTTTTTATCGATATTTTCCTTAATCAGCTCTATCGTTCCCGATATCAGCGGTTCGGGTACGAGTATTCCATACTCGGGGTATATCTCGGTATATTTCTTTGCGCCTATCATGACATCTGCGCAGTAAAGCGCCTGTACCGCCTCCCATGTGAGGTGGTTTATACATCCGGGCCCCATAGATACAATCTTAATATCAGCCATCTCTTCTCCCCTTTAACTCACCGCCCATATCAAATAATATCACAGATACGTGCTCAAGCGGATGGTCTGCGAGTATTTTCGCACCTATAGCCTCGGCTACGGCGTCCATCTGCGCTATGGCGCATATCTCCTCTACGGTGTTGAACTCTCCCTTCAGCTCTAATAAGCGGGCTATGTAGTCCTGAGCCATCGGAGAGTGTTTCGAGTGGGTATTATAGAAGCCCATTGCAATTTTGGCAAGTTTCCCGGGATGTCCTGCAAGGGTGATGCTTTTTATCCCCTTTTTAAGTGCGTGTTCTATGGCGAATCCTGCGTAGTTGCTCATGATGACGCCGTGAGCATCGGGGATGAGTCTGTGCAGGTGCTTTTCGCCTATTTTGCCGGGGACAAGGTATATATGCTCTGCGCCGTTTTCGGCCTGTACGTCTATCTCACATGCTATCGTAGCGGTGAGAGCCTCTATGCTCATCGGCTCGACTATCCCCGTGGTTCCTATGATGGAGATGCCTCCGACTATGCCGATACGGCTGTTGAATGTTTCCTTTGCGAGCTCTTCGCCCTTTGGCACGGATATGGTGACGGTGCATGATGTCAGCCCCGTCTGTGCGACGCTCGACTTTATCATCTGCATGGGCACGGGGTTTATGGCGGGTGATCCTATGCCGACCTGCAGCCCTGCCTTTGTCACTGTGCCGATGCCTTTCCCGCCTGTAACTTTTATAACGCCTGAACCGTCAGGGTTTACGAAGGCCCATATCTCTGCCCCGTGTGTGATGTCGGGGTCGTCCCCTGCGTCTTTTATGATGCATGCGCCGTCTTCACCGCAGAGGTGCACGGGTATGGTCAGCTCGTCCCCCGAGGGGAGCATTATGTCCACGCTTTCGGGCGCTGTGCCTGTCTGGATGTATACTGCGTGAGCCTTTGCCGCGGCTGATGCTGCGGTGCCCGTTGTAAATCCCTTTCTCATATAGACAATAGTAAGTGGAAAGAATATTCAGGGTCAAGTTATCTTTTTTGATGTTGACTGCTGTTGCATTTTGAGGTGAAATACATGAAGGGTGTAGGCAAATTCAGGGAATTTGGTGAAAATCCAAAACAGTCCCGCTACTGTAACCGGAACGAAACTGCAACAGCCACTATTTGAGGCATTCTGCCGCAATTAAATGGGAAGGCGCAGGAGTAGGCAAGCTGCTATACTAAGCCGGAAGTCAGGATATCTGATCTGCTGATATACTTTACGAGGATAGAGGTTCCTGTTCTATACAACTCTTTATAAGTTCACCCAACAATTTAATAGGAGGAAATGATGAGATTTTCGTCATTCGTATTGGTATTAGTACTCCTTTTGACAGGGGTGGGCCATGCATCAGAGGATTTTAAAATGGGCGACAAAACAGCAATAGTTATCACTGCTTTCGGTACTACCTATGAGCAGACACTTCACTCCATCCTTGCCATCAAAGAGGATGCGGAAAAAGCCTTTCCGGAAACAGAAGTAAGGCTCGCCTTCACTTCAAACATAATCAGAAAGATATGGAACAAAAGAGCAGGGGACGCTGAATATAAGAAAGAGCATCCGAATGTACCTGCGGAGCTTTATACAGTTAAGAATATACTCGGGGTCATAGGCGACCTCCAGAATGAAGGCTATAGAGATATCGTCGTCCAGTCCACACATGTGGCAAACGGCGAGGAATTCCACGACCTTATGTCTTATGTACGAGGGCTTCAGTCCATACGCACATTTAAGGCGAAGTTCTCTCCTTTTAACGCTCTCGCACTGGGCAAACCGCTCACGGGGACGATAGAGCACACGGAATACGTAGAGACCCTCGCAAAGGCTCTCGCAGACGATGTTAAAGCTGCGAAGGAAGAGGGGAGAGTTCTCGTATATATGGGTCACGGTAACGAACACATGGCTCAGGGTGTATACTATGAACTGGAGATAGTGATGAACAGGATGTATGACGTGCCTGTGGCTGTCGGGCTTGTGGAAGGACTGCCCGATATCGATGTCGTGATGGACAAGCTCGCAGTATACGGAAACAAAAAGGTGCTTATAAAACCGCTGATGATAGTAGCGGGCGACCACGCAAACAACGACATGGCTGGTGACGAGGACGACTCGTGGAAAGTTGTGCTCGGCAAAGCGGGCTATGACGTTAAGCCTGTGCTCGAAGGACTCGGAGATAAACCTGCCGTTAGGCAGATATTCATACATCACATAAAGGAGGCTGCCGCTAAAGCGGGCATAACCTTAAAGTGAGAGAGATAGAAGTATCAAACCTGACAAAAAAATTCGGCGGAACAGCAGCAGTGGACGACATCAGCTTCGGCGTGGATGCGGGGAGTATCCTTGCGTTCCTCGGCCCTAACGGGGCGGGGAAAACCACCACGGTGAACATGCTGACGGATCTGCTCCAGCCGACATCGGGCGAGATACGCTACCGTGGAGAACTCTTCACATCCAAAAGGGATGACCTGAAGAGGATGATCGGCGTTGTGCCTCAGCATAACAATGTCGACCGAGACCTCAGCGTGTATCAGAATCTGAAAGTACACGGGAAGCTCTTCGGTATGGAGAGGTCATATCTGGAAAAAAGAATAGAAGAATCATTGGAATTCGCAGGGCTCGGCGGACACAGGAACAAACCCGCCGGAAAGCTTTCGGGTGGTATGAAGCGCAGGCTGATAATAGCCAGAGCGCTCCTCCACGAGCCCGGCATTCTGTATCTGGACGAACCGACAGTGGGGCTCGATGCATCTGTCAGGCGCTCCATATGGGACTTCATACGGAATATAAAAGTGAATAAGAACTGCACGGTCTTCCTGACAACGCACTATATCGAAGAGGCGGAGATGCTCTCCGACAATGTTATAGTCATCGACAGGGCAAAGATCGTCGCTGAGGGGACGGCTCAGTCGCTTAAGAAAGAGATAGGCTCCTTCGCACTGGATATTTTAAAGAACGACGTGACAGAGACGGAGTTCTTCACATCCAGAGAGGAAGCACTGAAAAGACTGGGCGAGATAGAAGAGACGGCAAAGCTGAGAGAAACGAACCTTGAGGATGTGTATCTGTCGATAACAGGCAGGAGGATAGACGTTTGAACGGTGTGAAAGGGATATATTACAGAGAATTCCTTGTGCTGTGGAGCAGACGGTGGAAGATACTTATGTCTTCGTCCATATCGCCGCTTCTGTTTCTGCTCGCTTTCGGATTTGGCGTCGGACGCTTTTCCGATGTGGACGGAGTGGGATACCTCTCATTCCTCATCCCCGGTCTGATAGCCATGAGCAGTATGAACCAGAGCTACGGCATATCCACGGAGATAAACATCTCGCGCTTTTACTTCAAGGTGTTCGACGAATACCTCCTCGCACCTATCGCAAGGTGGGAGATTGTCGTGGGCGAGATGCTCTATGGTGTCACCAGAGGCTTTATACCCGTGATGATAGTCGCCGTTTACGGCCTCTTCATCGGGGTGAAGCTGAGCATAACTCCGCTCTTTTTCCTCAGCATGTTCCTGCACCTTTTCATATTCTCCATTCTGGGGCTCATCGTAGCCCTGATGGTAAAGAATCATGGCGACCAGTTCGCCGTGAATACATTTGTCATAACACCGATGGTGTTCCTGTCGGGCACGTTTTATCCCGTGGATAAGATGCCCGTGATAGTACAGTGGATAGCAAAAGCATTCCCTCTGACATACAGCACAAAGCTGATAAGGTATTCGCTCCTCGGCGGAAAGCTGAATGTCTGGACAAACGTGGGGATACTGGTGCTGATATTCGCAGTGCTTTTTGCATACGCTTATCGGGTGGTCAGCAGGGTAGAGGCATGATGAAGATAGTTTCAGCCGTACTGCTCCTCATAGCCGTCGGCGCAGGTGCCGTAACAGGGGCTGCGGATATAAACATCTTTCACATGACGGATGCCCAGAGCAGCATATTCTGGACCATACGTCTGCCTCGGGTGATATTCGCCGCTTTGATAGGCGGTATGCTCGGCGTGAGCGGGTCGGTTTATCAGCTGGTGCTGAAAAATCCGCTGGCGGACAGTTTTACGACGGGTGCGGCTTCGTCCGCTGCCCTGGGTGCTGTGCTCGCCATTGCCCTCGGGCTTCCCGTGGTGCTGGTTTCGCCTTTTGCTCTTATTACGGGCTTGGCGGGGCTTTTGGGTGTTTATAAGCTGGCTTCGTCTAAGGGGCGTGTGATAAGCCCCGTTACGATGATACTGGCGGGGGTGGTGCTGAATATCGTGGCATCGTCCGTTATAGGTTTTACAAAGTTCTACTTCGAGGAGTCTCTCTCGTCGATAGTCTTCTGGCTGATGGGCGGTTTCTTCATCGTCAGCTGGCAGAAGATATCTTCGGGGCTGGCGGTTCTCGTGGTGGCTTATGCATATTTCCACATCCGAGCAAACAGGCTGAATCTGCTGGCTATGGATGAATACTCCGCAGAGACATCGGGCGTGAATGTTAAGGCAGAGCGGATGGCGGCTTTTGTGCTGTCTACGCTGCTGGTGGCTGTGGCTGTCAGCTTCAGCGGGCTGATAGGTTTCGTAGGATTGATAGTCCCGCATATAGCACGGAGCTTCTTTGGATCTGATATGCGGGTGAACATATACTTTTCCGCTGTGTTCGGCGGGCTTTTGATGGTGGTGTCCGACGCTGTGGCACGGAGCATCATTCCCGGCGGTACAGAGCTCCCCGTGGGGATCATCACGGCGATACTCGGCGGCTTCTTCTTCCTATACATGCTGAAGAAACGCTCTGCGCAGGTGTGGGCATGATAAAGACGGGGGCGATAAACTTCAAAAGGGGCGATTTTCACCTCTCCGTAGATGCCTTTGAGATAGGGCGTGGGGAAAAGGTCGCACTGCTGGGCGAGAACGGATCGGGGAAAAGCACCCTGATGCACCTGATGACAGGCGTTCTGGGCAAGGCAGACGTGAAGTATATGGACAAGCCGATGAAGAGCATGACATACCCCGAACGTGCGAGGATGTTCGCTCTCCTGCCTCAGATGCCCGAGGTGACATTTCCGTTCACCGTTTACGAGGTCGTGCGCTTCGGCAGGGTAGACGGCGGTGAGGATGTGGAGGAGACCACACGCACCAGCCTGAAGATGGCGGATATGCATCACCTGAAGGACAGACCTTTCAACGAGCTGTCCGGCGGTGAAAAGAGGCGTGCTATGCTCGCCAGAGTGATAAATCAGGGGACGCCGGTTCAGTTTTTCGACGAGCCTGTCTCTATGCTGGATATACGTCACAGCCTGGCCATGCTGGAGCTGATGACGGCGAATGAAAAGACTGTGGTGACATCCATCCATGATGTGAATCTGGCGGTGGAGTTCTTCGACAGGCTGATATTTATGAAAGACGGTAAGGTGCTGTACGACCTGAAAAGGGAGAATGTGACGGCACGTATCATATCAGAGGTGTTTGATGTTAAGGTGGGTGCTAGCGGCGGTCATTTTAATTTTTACCTTTAATGCCTTTGCGGCTGAAAGGGTTATATTGCTCGCTCCTGCTGCTGCGGACATAATGTCTAAGCTGGGGTGCGATGCGCAGATAGTGGGAAAGACGAAGAGCGTCGACGAATTCCCCAATGCGGAGAAGGTCGGGAGCCATATCAGACCGAACATGGAGCTGATAATGTCTCTCTCGCCTGACCTGATAATAATACCCTCGAACAGATTCTTCACAGAGGAGATGATGAAGCAGGTAGGGGTACCTGTGGCGGAGTATAATCCGATCACTCTGGATGAAATACTGGACGAGATAACAAAGCTGGGGTTTCTGATGGGCAAACGTGCCGAGGCAGAGGCGCTGAACAGCAGTCTGAGAAGCAAGATAGAAAACATACAGGTGCCCGAGGCAACGCCGACGGTGCTTTACGAGGTGATGCAGCTTCCTTTTTCAGTGGCGGGGCAGAACAGCATCGTCACAGACATCATAAGGAAAGCGGGCGGGCAGAACATCGCAGAGAGCAAAAACAAGATAGTGAGGTACTCCATGGAGGCCGCTGTGGAGAAGAACCCTGATATATATATCTATCAGGTGGGGCCTATGAATAAGAACCCCGAACCGCCCGAGACCAGAGCAGTGTTCAAAGCTATGGACTCTGAATATCTGATGGTGGACGAGAAGGAGTTCTCACGGGCTAACAGCGTGTCCTTTGATAAGGTGCTTGAACTTAATAGAATTTTCGCAGAGTTTGCAAAGAGGAAGAGATGAAAGAACTGGTAATAATCGGTGCGGGGCTCGGACCCGAGTCGATAACACTTAAAGGTATAAATGAACTGAAACGTGCAGATATAGTTTTGTATGACAGGCTTTTACATCCTGATACATTAAAATTTGCCGATGGTAAAGAGATGGTGCAGGTGGGCAAAACACCATACAAACACTGCATCCGTCAGGACGAGATAAACGTACTTATAAAAAAATATCTGGGTGAGGATAAGATAGTCGCCAGACTGAAAGGGGGCGACAGCACTGTCTTTGCCAGATCGATAGAAGAGATAGAGGCAGCAGAGGAGATGGGCGCACAGGTGAGCATTGTCCCCGGCGTGACATCCGCTGCGACACTCTCGGCGAAGATGCGCTCTGCTCTCACAGACAGACGCTCCGCATCGGGCGTGGTCTTCATCACAGGGCATCCGAAAAACGGCGAGATAACAGAAACCTATAACTGGCAGGCCATGGCAGCGCTCGGCCTGACCATCGTGATATACATGGGCGTGAAGAACGCATCGAAGATAGCCAAAAAGCTGATAGAAAACGGAATGGAGCCATCCGTAAAGGTTCTCATCGGGGAAAAGATGGATACGGACGAGGA
Source organism: Deferribacterales bacterium (assembly GCA_050253075.1). Classification (GTDB taxonomy): domain Bacteria; phylum Chrysiogenota; class Deferribacteres; order Deferribacterales; family Geovibrionaceae; genus Denitrovibrio. The sequence continues at coordinate 54,529 of JBFWJS010000001.1, read as the reverse complement.
ACGCCTCTTTGAGTGTTCACTCGGCAACATAGCCGAATTCATCAGCGAAAACAGTATAGAGAATCCGGCTACTATCGTTATCGGTAATATCGGCGATTAAGACTTTTTAACGAATTCGGACTTCAGCTTCATTGCGCCGATGCCGTCTATCTTGCAGTCTATGTCGTGGTCTCCGTCCACAAGGCGGATGTTCTTCACCTTTGTACCTACTTTCACCACGAGAGATGTGCCCTTCACCTTCAAGTCTTTTATGACGGTGATGGTGTCTCCGTCTGCGAGTACGTTTCCGTTCGCATCTTTTATGACGCCTGCTTCATCGGCGGCCTGCTGCTCTGTCTGTGTCCATTCGTGTGCGCATTCGGGGCAGACGAACAGTCCTCTGTCTTCGTATGTGTATTCGCAGTTGCATTTCGGGCATGGCGGGAGTGAGCTCATATCTATATCCTCAGATTTATTTTTCGGCGCATGGTAACAGGGAAGGTGCGTAAAAGCAATAATCTGTCTTGTTTATTTCTTCTTTTGGGTTAAAATGGATAAAAATTATCCTAAAAAGGAGCAGTCATGAAGAAAGCTGTATTTTATGAAAAAACAGGCTGTACGGGTAATGCCAAACAGCAGAAGACACTGATGGAGAACGGCTTCGAGCTCGAAATACGCTCACTGCTGGACACGCCGTGGAAAAAGGAAACCCTCCGCCCCTTCTTCGGAGACAGACCCGTTGCCGACTGGTTCAACGACAAGGCTCCCGATGTGAAGAGCGGGCACGTAAAGCCTGATATGTATACCGCAGACGAAGCCATCGAGGTTATGATGCAGGATCCGATACTCATCCGCAGACCGCTGATAGACTATGACGGGGTGAAATCCTGCGGGTTTGACGACTACGTGATGTATGACGTGCTTAAACTGCCGAAAGCCGGCGAAGATATGGAAGCGTGTCAAAGCATTACTGATAGCGACTGCGAGCCTAAGTAATCAAGAAGTAGTTAGTCAATATAACTACTTTTTAATTTCTTAGTAGATAATTTTGCATAAATATTATATTAATGGTTTTGACATAATGCTCAAAACGGTGTAGGTTATTTTAGCCTAACTCGTTTTAGGGAGATTTAACATGATCACTAACAGAATGGTCGAAACAAACAACATTAACGTTTTAGAAGTCACCCCTATCATTGCACCTCAATACCTTAAGCAGGTTTTCCCTATGCCTGAGGGCGGGGGACTCTTCGTTAACGAATCCAGATATGCCATAAGGTCTATCCTGCATGGTGAAGACAAAAGGCTCCTCGCCGTTGTCGGACCCTGCTCTATACATGATCCGAAAGCAGCAATAGAATACGCAGAGAAGCTGAAAGGGCTCTCAGACAAGGTGAAGGACAAGATTTTCATCATCATGCGCGTATACTTTGAAAAACCACGTACGACTGTCGGCTGGAAAGGGCTGGTGAACGACCCCGACCTGAACGGCACGTATCAGATATCCAAAGGTCTCGGACTCGCCAGACAGCTTTACTGCTCTATCACAGACATCGGGCTGCCTATCGCATCCGAGATGCTCGACCCTATCACACCGCAGTATCTCTCCGACATGATAAGCTGGGGAGCTATCGGTGCGAGAACCACAGAGTCGCAGACGCACAGAGAGATGGCGAGCGGACTTTCTTTCCCTGTCGGGTTTAAGAACGGTACGGACGGCGGGCTGAAGATAGCTACAGACGCTATGGCTGCCTCCCTGCGTGAACACAGCTTCCTCGGTATCAACTACGAGGGGATAACGGCGATAGTGCACACGAAGGGTAACCCCGACGTACACATCGTACTGCGTGGCGGAAACGACGGCCCGAACTATTCCGAAGCGAATATCGAAGAGACTGTTGAACTGCTGGCAAACAACCATCTGCCGCCTGCTATCATGGTGGACTGCAGCCATGCGAACTCATACAAAGACCACGAACGTCAGGGCGAAGTGCTCGAAAACGTCGTGAAGCAGATCAAAGCAGGTCAGAAATCCATCAAGGGCGTTATGATAGAAAGCAACTTGAACGCAGGAAATCAGAACATACCTGACGACCTTTCTCAGCTTAAATACGGCGTGTCTGTCACGGACAAGTGCGTAGACTGGGAAGCGACTGAAAAGATGATAATGGACGCTTACGAAAACCTGTAAGCAGAACTTAACTAAAATATAAAGCCCCTGTTCAGCGATGTTCAGGGGCTTTTTTTATCAGAATTTTTTAAAGGTGAGGTCTATCTCCGTCCCTTCGTCTATGCCGGAGCGTATGCTTATGGTTCCGTTGTATTTTTCCATGAATTTCTTTATGACGGGCATACCGAAGCCGACGCCTGTCTCCCCCTCTGTGCCTTTGCGTGTGCCCGCTTTGCCGGGGTGGAATATCCTGTCCATGATGTCCGTCGGGATGCCTATCCCGCTGTCTTTGATGCACAGGACAATATTTTCGTTCGCAGGTTCGGCGGAGATGCTTATCTTTCCGCCCCTGTGGGTGAATTTAACTGCGTTGGTCAGCAGGTTGTTTATGATGGAGTTCTTCAGCGAGACCTTCTCCGCCATGACAAAAGTGTTTTCGGGCACTGCGAAGTCTATCTCTATATCTTTCTCTTTTATCTGTTTAGAGAGTGTCTGGAGCGAGGACGAGATTATCTCGTGCAGGTCTACCTTTGTGATGCATAGGATGGTCTTGCCCACTTCGACTGCGCTCATCGCCTTCACCAGTGTGATTATCTCGAGGCAGTCATTTGCGGCGCTTGTCATCATGGGGGCTATCTGGTTCAAGTCGTCCTGAGTCTTTACCACCTCCAGCAGGGAGGCGATGCTGCCTATGGGGTTTGTGAGGTCGTGGCAGAGCACGTGGAGCAGTTCGTTTGTGGTGTTCATCTGATATTCCAGCTCGTGCCTTGCGTTTATCAGGTCTATCTGATTCTTCACCCTGATGAGGAGCTCTCTGTGGTTAAACGGCTTTGTCACATAGTCCACGGCTCCCGCTGTGAGACCTTTTATCACGTCGTCCTTATCCACCTTTGCGGTGAGGAAAATGACGGGGATATCTGCCGTTGCGGGGTTTTCCTTTATCCTTTTGCATGTTTCAAATCCGTCTAACTCCGGCATCATGACATCCAGCAGGATGATGTCCGGCTTAACCTTATTGAGCTTTTCCAATGCTTTCACGCCGTTTGTGGCGGGGATGATGTTGTATCCGCTCTGTGTGAGGAGAGTGCCGAGGAGCTGAATATTCTTCGGCTCGTCGTCCACAATCATCAGTGTATTTTTAGGTTGGGGTCTGTTTAGCTCAATCATAATTTTTCCCTTATCTTATCAAGCAGTCCGCCGAACTGCCTCAGCTTATTTTCCAGCCTTTCCATATCGAACATTTCGATGGCTTCGCCTGCGTCACGGCACCATTTCAGCAGTACGGTACAATTATACTGCTCGGCTGCCGATCTCACATGTTTTATTATCCTTTCGGTCTCTTCGTATGAGAGTATCTCCGCCTGTTCGTTCAGATTCATCATGAAGCTGTCGGTGAATATGGAGAGCATCTCTTTGATATTTTCTTTATTGTCGTTGATGGTGTCGAAGTCTATGCTGCCTGTGTCGACAGTGTCTGCGTCACTCATCGATGCTTTCAGGTGCAGTGACAGTTCGTGGAAGAGCTTTGCCGCCGTGACAGGCTTCTGCAGGTATCCGTCGAAGAGTTTGGATATCTCCGATGCAGTTATCTTCATGGATGATGCAGTCACAGCGATCACAGGTATGTTCTTTGTTTTCTCAAATGCCTTGAGCTTTGCGGCGAGCTCCATGCCGTCCATCACGGGCATGCGCAGGTCTGTGAGTATAAGGTCAGGGTTATTTTTATCTATGATGCTGAGTGCCTCTGCGCCGTTTGCCGCCGTTAGCACCTTGAAGGGCTGTCTGGAGAGATATTCTATCAGCAGCTCGCGGTTAGTCTCTACATCGTCGGCGACGAGTATCGTAGCAGGGGAGAATGCATATTTGATATGTGTGGGCACGTCATCCTCTATCATGGATGCCACAGGGATGTTGTCCAGCCTGAAGCTGAACTTTGAGCCCTGTGCGACAGTGCTGTCCACCCATATATCGCCGTTCATGAGGGTGACGAGCTTCTTTGTGATGGAGAGCCCGAGCCCCGTCCCGCCGTATTTCCTGTGGTCCTGCTTCGAGTGCTGTTCGAAAGCGTCGAAAATCTTCCCTTTTGCACTCTCGGGGATGCCTATGCCTGTGTCTTCCACTTCGAAGAGTATGTTGTATTTACTCTCACGCTCGCTGTATCCGTGTATGGATATCTTCAGGGATACGCTCCCTTTGTCTGTGAATTTCACTGCATTGCCCAGCAGATTGAAGAGCACCTGACGGACACGTATCTCGTCCAGCACCAGAGCATTCGGGATGTCGTAGTCTATGTTGAATGAGAAATCGAGCCCCTTATTCTCCGCCATGTATCTGAATGCCTCGGCTATCTCTGACGTTACCTTATGCAGGTTTACGGAGTGGAGGTCTATGCTGAGCTTGCCCGCTTCGATCTTTGACAGGTCGAGTATGTCGTTTATCAGTGCCAGCAGCATCTTTCCGCTGGATATCATATTGTTCAGATAGTGTCTGTGGACGGGGTCGTCTATCTTTCCGTCGAGTATCTCGGCGAATCCGAGTATGGAGTTCATAGGGGTGCGTATCTCGTGGCTCATGTTTGCGAGGAAAGTGCTCTTTGCATCGTTTGCGGAGTTTGCCAGCTTTTCGAGGCGCTTGCTCTCGTCCAGAGCATGTGCCAGAGCTTCGTTCGCCTCTCTCAGCTGAGACTGCTTTTCCACTATGTCTCTCACGGCGAGGTTCAGTTCCCTTGTGGAAGGGCGGAAGATGAACATGAACTCGAGTATCAGTACAAGGAATCCGACTATGAGCAGAATATGCTCGGTATCTTCAAGTTTGGATACCTTTTCCTTTGCCTCTCTGTCGAATGTAAAGGTTATCTTGTCCATAATAGGCAGGAAGCTCTTTTCATTGGAAAGTATCACATAGATATTGTCTTTCAGTATCGCCTTTTTCTCTTTGTCTGTTATATCTGTGCGGATGCTCGTCACAGAGACCTTTTCCGCTGCGCCGACCATCCTCGTAAAGTAGGGGCGGATGTCGTCAAAGAGTGCGAGTATTTCGGGCGACAGCTCCCTCGGGGGGATGCCCATGCTGTCGTCGCCGTACTGTAGCGCCGCCTGAGACCTTGTCCACAGGTTTACTGCTTCGTTCAGCTCTGTCAGAGCCTGGCTCACCTGTGCCTTGTCTTCCAGCAGTTTCAGCATCAGGGATGCCTTTGATATCTTCTGGCTGAGCATACGCTGTCTGCCTGCTATGTTTATGACACGAGAGTCGGAATAGTTGTCGTGAATGGTCTTCTGGATGATGAAATAGGACGACAGCAGCACGCACGCAATGAAGCTGAGCGCCAGAGCGTACTTGATATGAAGCCTTTTGAAGTACATGGGAGATATACTTTTAAGTGCCATTTTTTACCCGGTGAATGAAATATAAATTTGTTTACAGTGGTGCTGTACGATTGTTTTAATTTTACCAGACTATTTAAAAACGTGTCAAATCAAGATAAAAATTATCGTTTTTATTTTGTGAAATTATGCGCTGATATGTGCATGCAGATTTGCATATTCTTGGGGCTTGTGTTTCCAAGTAACTGATACTACTTTTATATGATAAATATTTTAAGGTTATAAGAAACAGATTCGTTATTGTTTAATAAGTGCAAAAAGTATAAGTATGTATATAACCATTCACAGGAGTAATTATGTTCCCTGTTTTATTTAAGATAGGCTTTTTTGAGCTGAGGGTTTACAGCCTTATGTATATCTTAGGGCTGGTGATGACAATATTCTTTGTCTCCAGACGGAGCAGGAAATTCGGCATACCGAAGGAGCAGATGGAGAACATCATCATCTTCACGTTCCTCGGCGGTTTGATAGGTGCGAGAGCCTATTATGTCATACTGAACTGGAGCGGGTATTTCAGCAGTAATCCTATGGAGATCTTTGCCATATGGCACGGCGGGCTCGCCATACACGGCGGTTTGATAGGCGGTCTTGTCACTGTCTTTATATACACCAGATACAAGAGCATCAGCCCATTTGCCATAGGCGACCTTACGCTTCCGTTCGTGCTCCTTTCTCAGGGGCTCGGCCGTTTCGGCAATTTCGCAAACGGAGAGGTGCACGGTGTGCCCGTGTTTACTCCGTTCAGCATCATATTCGATCTTAAAAAGGCTCATTTCGGACAGTTCTGGCATACTGTTCTTGATAAATTCAACGTACATAACGATCCCGTCAGCCTGACAAACTTTTATAACATGCTGAAAGCAAAGGGCGAGCTGGCTGTCACATATGCGGGGAAGGAATACATACTGAGGGACTATGTCCCGTGGGGTATCTCTTTCAATGCTAAATACATGCCCCCAGCATACAGAGAGTTCGGCAGCATCCCCCTGCACCCGACATTCTTTTACGAATCCATACTGAATTTCCTCTTCGGAGCTTTCCTTGTGTGGCTGTGGAGGAAAGACGAGCAGATAGGGCTGGGCTTCATCAGCGGTATGTATTTTATATTCTATGCTGTTATACGTTCGTTCGTGACATTCTTCCGTGCGGAGGATCTCATGGTGGGCAGTCTGCGTGCACCGCATTTGGCGAGCATCGGGCTGGTCATAGTGGGCTCGATATTGATATACATTTCCCGAAGGAAGAGGGCAGCAGCCTAAGCAGGCACTGCTTTCACATTGTTCCTGCCGTTGGATTTTGCCATATAGAGTGCTTTGTCCGCACGGGCGAGCAGGGTGTTTGCCTTGTCGCCTTTGGCATATGTGGCAACGCCGAAGCTGGCAGTCTGCGAAGGTATCTTTTCAAAGCAGTATGAGGCAACTGCGTCTCTCAGCTTTTCCGCCACTATCTGTGCGTGGTGATAGTCTGTGTCGGGCAGTATGATGAGGAACTCTTCCCCGCCCCAGCGTCCTATGTGGTCTGCCTCTCTTATGCTTGCTTTCAGTACGCCTGATATAGTCTTTAATATTATGTCACCTGTCTGGTGGCCGTATGTGTCGTTGATTATCTTAAATCTGTCGAAGTCCACCATCACTACAGAAAACCAAGAGTCGGAACTTTTCGATTTCTCTATCGCATTCTCTAGCAGCAGGTCGAGGTACATCCTGTTGTGCAGCTTTGTCAGTGCGTCTGTTCTGGAGAGAACGTCCAGCTCAGAATTCTTCCGCTCCAGCTTGAGCTGTGTTTCTGCCAGTTCTCTGTTCTTATCCTCTAACAACTTACTGTGTGTATACCTTTTGAGAGTTATAAGGCAGAGCATAGCGAGGAAGATGAATATGCCCAGATGGGTGTATGATTCGCTCCACGGGAGCCAGCCTATCGCAGTCAGCGTGCTCTGCATGTATGACAGCACCATAATGAAATAACCCGCAAAGAGTAGCCTCGCTTCGATATTGTTCCTTCTGGCGGCATTGAATGTGTATATCAAGAGCACTGGCAGACCAAAGAAGTAGTAAAGTTTGTCAAACGGCATGTAAAAAGACGAAAGATTCATTGCTCCCGATAAAGGGAGAAGCATTGAAGCTATAAGATAAATAAGGAATATCTGCCACACCCTGCGCACCAGCTTAAAGTGTCCGCTGCCTATGATGGACTCTATGTATGCGGCGACACCCACAGGCAGGAAGAAATAGCAGAATGCCATAAGGTATTGCGATGTGAGCGGATAAAAGAAGTATATCTGTGTTATCTGCGAAGAGAGCATCATATCCAAACCCTGAGTGCTTATCAGCAGGCCGAGGAAAAAGTTTGGAATGTTCTTTCTCCACATGGTGAAGGATATGAGGAATATAAGCCCCATATAAAGGGCGATAGAGCCTATGATGAGCCTCAGCAGGTTGCCCAGTCGGAAGATGTGCTTCATGAGGTCGTGCTTCGAGCCTATCTCTATCTGTCCCCAGAGACCGATGTCGGGATAATTTGAATATACTCTTACGTACAGATACTTTCCGCCCATGTCGTCGGGGAGGCTTATTACATGCCACGGCCATCCTCTGAATGTCCCTGCCCCCTCGGGGTTCATATCGCCGAACTGGTATATCATCTTTCCGTCCAGATACACCTGAGCTATCAGGTCTATGCTGTATATGTACAATGCGGGGGCTCTCCATCTGTTTTCAGGAAGCTCCGCACGAAACCATGCGTTTGTCTCGTCCACACGGTCTTCAGGGTTGCTGGGGAAATCTATCTGAGACCACAGGGCAGGGTCTCCGCTTTCCAAAGCCCATGACGGATCATCGCCCAGACGGTATTCCCAGCCTTTGCTGAAGTCCTGTATATCGGCGGCAGATGCAGACATTGCTATGCATATTAAAAGTATAAAGACATAAACTGGTTTAATAATTGGCTTCATATGTATGCTGTTTCCGTATTGTTTATGGATTATCTAAATATAGCACTGATATTTTCTTATGTAATACAAATTATATATAAATCTATAATTAAGGTGGAGATTACCTTTTCGATTTTATCGAAATAATATAAAATTTAATATGTATAGAAATGAGCCCTTTGCAGGCGATACTCTGATATCGAGAAAACACAAGGTTGAGAATGTCCTTTCCGAAGCTGCGGACTTTGACGGTATAACCATATCCGCACAGGCCGGGCAGGGGAAGAGCATCTTTGCATCCTTTATTCTCACTGAGCTGACAAATGTTTACATCAGATATCAGCTGACGGAGAAAGACAGGGAACCGCTCCATCTATGCATAGGTCTGCACACCCTGCTAAAGGAGAAACTGCCCGGATATTCATCCCCCGAGCTGGACGAGCTGATAAAGCAGAAGACCATGATAATCTTCGAATACGGCAGATACGCAGGTATGATAGCCGAGGCTCTGGCAAAGCTGGAAGGTCGCTACTGCATTATCATCGATGACCTGCACATACTCCCTTCAGACGGGCTTGGGCTCCATTGCCTCTGCACTTTTCTCGGCAGGCTCACATTCAATATCACCCCTATTATATGCTCCCGCAGGAACATTTCTCTGAAAACTTCGAAGCGGTATTACGCTGTGGACGGCTCTTATCTTCGTCTGGACAAGGCGGAGTTCATGATGCTGTGCAACGCATGCCTTACTTGGCTCTGCGATTTCGGCAGTATTGAAAAAATACTGGAGATAACAGACGGATGGGTGATGGGCGTCAGGCTTATATTCGACTATATGACAAAGCATAATATTACTAACATCAGCCACATACGCAGTATGGAGAATGTGATGTCGAAATATTTCAACGTGCTGGATGCCGACAGCAAAGCCTCGGACAGAAAGGGAACCGTACGTCTGCTGGCACTGCTGGAGGACTTCCACACAGATATGGTGCTCGCTCTCCCCGACGGAAAGACAGCCCTGCAAAGGCTGAAAGAGATGCACGACCATAACTTTTTCGTTTATGAAGCGGGCGAAGGGAGATATACGTATCACCACCTCTTTGCTGAATATCTCTCTGCAAATGTCAGAAAGAATTTCTCTTCTGGTGATATTTCAAGGTTTCTGAAGTCGGCGGCGGATTTCGAACTGCAAAGGGGCGAATACTCCAAAGCTGTGAAATATCTGGCCGATGCGGGCGATCTGTGCGGAATAGAATCAGCGATGAAGAGCGGTCTGGCGGATATCAGAGAACTCAGCAGTGTTAAATATATATATGAGACAGTTACAAAGGCTGTGGTCGGTGCAAAGGAACCAATGCCCGTGACGTATCTCTTCATGGGGATGCAGGCAGAGCAGGACGGCAATATAGCGGCATTCGATTATCTGACCGCCTCGGCTGTGCAGGCAGAAAAGACAGGCGACAAGCTGTGCGAGGGACTGGCAGTCTCCTGCCTTGTGAAATATCTGGCATATATCGGCGGAGATTTCGAGCTGGCTGCCTCATATCATAAGCGTCTTTTGGAGCTGTATGACGAACATGCAGACATTCACCCTGAATTTGAGCTGATCATAAATACGGCTCTGGCTGTGGGGGCTATCTTCACCTATGGCGATGCCGACCCTCTGCCTTATCTGGATCGTGTGGAGGAACTGAATAAGAAGCAGAAGAGCTTCAGTACGGAGTTCAGCACCATCACGCTGAAGGCGATGTGGGCACAGTTTATGTCTGACTCGGCGACACTTTCAGAGGGGAGCAACGAGCTCTACGAGATACACGGCAGTGCCGTGAGCAACCTTATGACGGATGTATTCTGTCTGGGGCATATAATAAACCACTATGGGCTGAAAGGTGAACTGCAGTATCTTTATGATGTCTGCTGTGAGATCATTGACGAGACTCCAAGCCCTATACTGAAAGTATTTATCACCACTTGGCTGGCGGATAATATACTTTCAGCAGGCAATGCTGAAAAGGCAATGGAGATCATCGACGGTTTTTATAAAGAGAACTCAGCGCCTGATCATCCCGACAGCCAGCTTATGCATACTAAGGCCCTTGTGTATGCCGTAAACGGTGAAACCGAAAAAGCGATGAAGGCTCTGGAAATATCTCTGGAAAAGAGACAAAATAGCGGGGCTCATAAGTTTTTCTATATATTGAGTAATTCCTTTGCAGCAGAGACATGTGCTCTGGTGGGTGAATACGCACTTGCAGAGAAATATGCAGATGCTATGCGGATGGATTTCACATCTCCTGCTTTCGAAGGGAAGGCATGCTTTATCCGTGCATATATCTGCCATCACACAGGCAGGTTTAAAGAGGCCGCAGAATATGCCGTAAAGGGTATAGAGCATTTTCGCAGTGAACAGATAAAGTATTTCTGGGGTATGGTAGATGACATATATATGCCGGGACTGCGATATGCCGTGAAGAACCAGTCTACGGCGGAATATGCATCAGAGATAGCAAGGGAGCGCTTCGGGCTTAATCTTTCTGCCGATGCAGAGATTCCCTGCATAAACATTAACACCATGAACAGGCTGGAGCTTTCCTGCGGGGAGAAAAAGGTCTCCTCGGAAAGTCTGGGCGGTATGCTCCATTCATTGATTGCAATGCTGGTATGCAGTACGGACATGACAGCGCCGGTGCAGTGTGTTATGGGTACGCTGTGGAGCGATGTTTCATACGCTAAGGCTCGTAATTGTCTGGACGCCTCCGTCAGCAGGATACGCAGTATAATAAAAGCTGAACTGGGGCTGGAAGCAAAGCAGTACATTACTGTTAAGAACGGTCAGATATCTCTGAAAAATGTGATAGTGGATTCGGCGGAGTTTATTAATCTGGTATATAGGACCCGCAGGAATTACATAAACGGTAAATATATCGAATCCTTCATGATGCTGCGCAGGGCAGAGGCTCTGTATAAGGGTGCATTTATGGACGGATACAGCGGGGCTGTGGATGTGTCGGAGTATGCCTCGGCCGTGGAGAGTTCGTTTTTCACTATGGTATCCTACATGCTGTTTCATGAGGTGCGCCTCAGCGGGCTTTCGGGGCTGGACAGAACCGTCGCATGCAGGCTGAAAGTGATAATGAAAGATCAGGAGACATTCCGAAGTGTCGTTTCCCATTATAAAAAGAACGGCGACAGCATGCTTGTGCTGAAACTGCTGGATAAATATGCAGAATATCTGGCAGAGAACGAATTTGACGAATATGAGATATCAAAGGCGATATTCGAGCTGAAGAAAGACGGTATATAAAAAGAGTCTGCCCCTTGCGGAACAGACCCTTCAGTACAGATCTATTTACAACACCACTATCTGTAATAAATCATCCTAGCACCTTTTTCTTATATATTTCTTATTTTTGTGCATATTGTGGAGAAATCATCATAAGTAACTACCCATATGAGTTATTGTCTATAACGGTATGTATTTATGGTGCATCTGAGCATAGGTTTTTATCAATGGCGCCTGTGTTCAAAATTAATGCAAAGTAAACATATTTTATCTATATGTTAAATATATGCTAAACATTTCTCTTTTTCTGGTATATTATCGACCATGGAGGAAAGGTAATATGTACATATTTTTTATTTCCGTAGCCCTGCTTTTAGCAGGCTATTTCGTCTATGGTAAAATAGTCGACAGTATCTTCGAACCGGATGAACAAAGGCTTACGCCTGCCCACACACACAATGACGGTGTAGACTTTGTTGAGATGAAGCCATGGAAGATCTTCCTTGTACAGCTTCTGAACATTGCAGGTCTCGGCCCTATATTCGGCCCTATCCTCGGTGCGCTTTACGGCCCCAGTGCCCTTATATGGATCGTTGTCGGTTCTATATTCGGCGGTGCCGTGCACGATTATTTCTCCGGCATGTTATCTGTCAGATACGAGGGTAAAAGCATCCCTGATGTCGTTGGTTTTAATTTAGGTTATTTTTTCAAACAGTTCATGAGAGTTTTCTCAGTCGTGCTTCTGCTTCTCGTCGGTGTCGTGTTTGTCCTCGGCCCTGCGAAACTGCTGGCGAACATGACCAGCCTGCCTGTTATGACACTTGTTGCCATAATATTCGCTTACTATTTCATAGCCACCATCCTGCCTATCGATAAGATCATCGGAAGGGTTTATCCACTCTTCGGCGCAGTACTTATCTTCATGGCTGTGGGGCTGACTGTTGCACTCATGGTAAAGGGATATCACTTCTATCCTGAAAAGACACTGGCAAACATAAACCCGAAAGAGCTCCCGCTCTGGCCTCTGATGTTTATCACCATCGCCTGCGGAGCGATAAGCGGCTTCCACGCCACACAGTCTCCTCTGATGGCGAGATGTCTGCCTAATGAGAAAATGGGCAGAAAGGTCTTTTACGGAGCCATGATAGGAGAGGGCGTGATAGCTCTCGTCTGGGCTACTCTCGGACTCAGCTTTTATAATGACGGCGTCGCCGGACTTAATGCATCCCTTGCACAGGGCGGCCCTGCTTATGTAGTTAATGAGATATCCACAACACTGCTCGGCCATTTCGGCGGTTTACTCGCTGTCGTAGGTGTTATCATCCTGCCGATCAGCTCGGGCGACACGGCTTTCCGCAGTGCGAGGCTCATCATCGCAGACATGCTGAACTTCGACCAGAAGCCGAACCTGAAAAGGCTTGCTGTTGCCGTACCCCTTTTTGCAGTGGGATACCTTATATCAAAGTCCGATTTTAATATTATCTGGCGTTACTTCGGCTGGGCAAACCAGACGCTCGCTATGATAGTGCTCTGGGCTGCCGCTGCGTATCTCATAAAGAGGAACAAGTTCCACTGGATATGCACTATTCCTGCCACATTCATGACAGCGGTGACATTCACATATCTCGCTTATGCTAAGATTGGATTCGGTATGGATCTCAGGATATCCACATACATAGGACTATTCGTGGCTGCTGCTTCATTTGTCGCATTCTTTGTCGCTTTCAGAAAGCGTGAGGAATCGGCCGAAGCTATGGCAGCATAAAATCTCAATATACGGCGGCGGAGTTGTTACCGCCGCCTTTCATTTTTATTATTTCGCCTTTTTAGCTTCCTGCTTTTCTATCAGGTTATACAGATATCTGGACTTCATCTGGTCTGATGCCATCATCTTTTTCACCGGGGGCAGTTTAAGTATAGCGCCCAGAATGGCTGCCATAGCCCTGTGGGAAAACATAGCCCTGTTGTCGAATATCAGGTGCTCCAGTCCGCCCCTTTCCACAGCCATCATCACGACCTTATGCACGCCTGATTCAGGTGTTATCACTCGCTTTTCCCTGCTTTTCAGCTTCAACGCATCGACCTTGCACCCACGCAGGCACACTGCGCATCCGAGGCATGTCTCCTCGTCCAGTTTCGCCATTTTGCGCTTAGGCTTATGAGGGTCGTGTGCGGACACCATCATCATAGATTCCACAGGGCAGAGCTCTGCGCATTTCCCGCACCCCGTACATTTATCCGTATCTATTTCAGGGATGAAGTTTGATGTGTGCACAGGGTTCATTATGCCGAATTTACGGGCGGCAATGAGTGCCTCACAGCAGCATCCGCAGCAGTTGCAGATGAAGCTGACCTCGCTCTTGGAGTTTTCGCCGAACTGCACGAGGTTATGCTCATATGCCTGACCGAGCAGATCCATACATTCGGACACGTCTATCTGTCTGGCGTATCCGTGCCTGATGAGAGAGCTGCCGACGGTGTTGAATGTCATACAGATATCCATCGGCGCATCGCACGCCTGACCTTTATGCTGCATCTTATGACGGCAGTAGCACATGCTCACGCCTATGTGGCTGGCAGTTTTGATAACCTCCGTCGCACGCTCGTAGTCGAACACATAGAGGTTGTTGTCCTCGCTCAGCATCTGTTCGTTTACAAATGTACGCCCCAGCTGTGTCTCTCCGTTTACGAACAGGTTCTTTATAAAGTCCTCTTCGACATTCATATACTGATAAAAAAGGTCTGAAAGCAGCTTCTGGTCTATGTCGCCCCTTGTGCGCATCATAGAAAATTCGAAGAAGCCTGCCATCGGAGGGGGGAGGACATATGTGGTCTGTCCGTTTTCGATAATGTCGATGAGCAGAACTTTGTCGCAGAGAGCGTCGAGCTGTTTCATCGCTTCCGTCTCTGTCATCTTCCATATCTCCGCAGCCAGCTTTGCCGTGAATGGTTTAATAGGAAGCTGTGCTATGAGAGCGGCCTCTTTCTCTGTCATTAATACTGATAAAATCTTGAAAAGTGTGTCTGATGCAGGTGCGCCCAGTGGAAATCTGTTCAGCCTTTCCGCCAGCTCGCTGTAGCCCCGCTTTGCTGTTAGATGTGCCATAATAAACCTCTGCTGTTAGTATAGCAGAGAGCATGGTGTGAACGCTAACTAATATTTGTTGATTTATCGAAACGTAATAAAAAAGCCCCGACCAAATGACCGGGGCATGTTTTCATTTAAGATCAGCAGCAGCGGTCCCCGCCGTCTGTTGGTCCGAGTATAAATCCCTGTCCTCTGGCATCGTTGATAAAGTCCAGAGTGGTTCCTTCGGTAAATGGAAGGACGTCGTCGCCGATCATCATTTCAATCTCGTTGACTGTGTAAGTCTTGATAAGGTCGTTAGGCTCATCCAGAGCCATCCTCAGCTGAGGACCGCCTCAACCGAAACCTTCTGAAACGATGCGGAGACATTTGCCTTGGTGGTCTGCCATGACTATTTTTATCTGGTCACGGGCAGCATCTGTTATCTGCAGCATAATATTCTCCTATATTCGTAATTCGATATATAAAATAATATAATCGCCAAATAAAATCCACGGTTAATTATGCCGACGAGATTACATTTTGTTAAGTTGCTGAACATAAAAGGAAAGGGCACACGTCTTAAAACGCATGCCCTTGTTTAGATCAAGATTATCTAGTTATCCTATAAGGGAAATAGTCTGATTCCTGAAGCACTGTAATAGAGCTTCCCAGAACTTTAACGAGCTGACCTTTGCTGTCTTCTCTGTTCACCAGCCATGCGAGGATGTATTCGGTGTCTCTGCTGACGCCTCCGCCTCTTCTGTTACCCATGATCAGAGTATAGGTGGAGAAGTCTGCGTCTCCGAACTCCACTTCCTGTACGAGCTCTGTAGTGTTATCTACCACCCATACTGAATATGTGGCGTTGTCGTCTCCGTCTATGGCGTCACGGAGCAGAAAGTAGAATTTGTCGTCTACTACGGCCAGAGGTGATATCTCTACCTCAGGATCAGCAACTCTGCCTGCATAGAAGTCTTTCACCTGTACGGTGGTCGCTGCCGTGCCGTCACTTTTCCAGAGATAGTGTGTCCAGTCAGAGTCCATATAGACGAAGTAGAGCGTTCCGTCAACATCTACCATACTCTGCATGTCAAAGCGGTCCAGGTCTTCGCTGATGGTTTTAACGAATACTTCTCCGCCGACTGTCCCGTCTGAGGACCAGAGCTCGAATCCGTCTGTGTCCATATCGTTTATGTAGTAGACTAGATCGCCCACGGATATCATGTTTGACAGATACTCTGTGTTGTAGTCGGTTGTTGTCACGTCTATGGCTGTCACGGTGCCTGCTGTGGTTCCGTCTGTGAAGTACAGCTTGTATGCATAGCCTGTACCTGTGTCTTCGACAGTTTTAATAGCGGCTTTGTCGCCCACACTCTGACATGATTCGAAACTGGTGATCTCATTACTGTCGGAGTCGAGCAGACGCACAGCAGAGTTTGCTGTACCGTCGGCTGTGTACATTGCGCTTGTTTCGCCGTTTGTTTTACGTCCGTAGAAGAGGAAGTTATCTCCGGCTCTTGTGATGAAATAGCCTTCAATGCTGTAAAATTCTTCGATAATGCTTGTACCGCTGAGAGTACCGTCTGTTTTAAGTATTCTATATCCGCCTTCATCAGTCAGCAGGATAACGGCATAGTCGCCCATATTTGCGTATATGCCCATAGTTGAGCTGGTGTATTCGGTTTTTGCAGTACCTGCTGCTGTGCCGTCAGTTACCCATATCTCTTCACCTCTGCCAAAGGTAAATTTTTCTCCGATTTTAACGGAGAATACATATTCCTGCATACCTGAAGCCGGTAATGTATTTGTTTCGACATAGAGCACGGTGCCTTCCTCTGTGCCGTCTGATGTCCATATCTCACTGTTTCCGTCGCTGTCCTGAGCGCTGAAGTATAGGTTCCCGTCGATGGCTGTTATGCTGTAAACGGCTTCGTTACCTGCTTCTTCGGTGAAATCTTTTAAGACAACAGTACCCGCTGTTGTACCGTCGGATACCCATAGCTGTCTGCCTTCGTCAGGGGAATATGCATCAAAGTACAGTTTACCGTCCAGCTCTGTCATGTCCTCGATATAGGAATAATCTGTGCCCGGGTAAATGTCTTTGAGGAATGTAAATGTGGTTCCGTCAGATGTATACAGCTCACCGCCGTATTCGTTTGTATGCATTAAGAAAAAGAGTCTGTCGCCCACAGTTACCAAATCATAAGGGTACTGGGCGTAGTCGGTGTTTGCATCAAGTATCTCTGTAAGGTTCCCCGGTGTTACTCCGTCAGTCGTATGCAGGGAACTGAAGGCTGTGCCGTTGGCAAGGAGATACAGTCTTGTGTCTCCTGCTGTCAGCTCGCTGCCGCCTGAAACCATTACAAGCTGAGTAGTGGATGATCCGTCTGTATAGTTGAGGAATCCGCTTCCTAAATAATAGAGTTTTCCGTTGAATTCAGCCATGCCGTAGGATGTTCCTATATTTGTTTCATAAGCTGCCGTACCGCCTGTCGTACCGTCAGATTTTACTATGTCGTATGTGAATGTTGTGCTGTAGGCTCTGTACCAGAGGCTGCCTGCAGCAACTGTAAGCATCTGAGGGGCTGAGTCGCCGTTGGTGTTATAGTCGACGAGGATGTTTGTGCCTGCTGTTGTGCCGTCTGTATACCATACCTCTCTGCCTTCATTGTCTGAGGTCGCTGTGAAATATACTTTGTTGTTGAAGAGTGTAAGTTCTTCCGGTGATGACGTATATGATCCGTCTTTGATATCTTTCAGCATGAAAGTTCCTGCTTCTGTACCGTCTGATACCCATATTTCCTTACCGTAGTCTTCTGTATAGGCAGTGAAGATGAGCTTATCGCCGAGTGCGATGGTAAGCTCAAATTCGGTACTGTCAGAACCCGGTGTGATATCTTTTACGAGCTTTGTGCCTGCGGCTGTTCCGTCAGTGATCCACAGCTCTTCGCCGTATGCCTGAGTTGTTGCTGTGTAGAATATTTTTGAGCCTACCTGTGTGATCCTGGCAGGGTCTGATCCCAGTGTTTCGCCGTTGTCCAGCTCTTTTACAAAGTTGAGGTTTTTGCCGTCGGATGTTGTCCAGAGCTCAACACCGTGTTCAGAGTCATATCCGGGGAATATCTTTTTCACTGAGTGGTTTTGTCCGTTCGGGTTGATGGCGTATGTGTTGAATGTTGTCTCCATATGGTTCATCGCCACTTCTCTCGAAACAAATGTCAGCCCCGCAGGGAGCTTTGTCCGGAGGAACGATTCGAATGTGGTTGTGTCGTTTGTGAAGTTTATGCCTGCGAGGGCTTCCACAGCGGCAGCACTGGGTGTTATGCCGTCGGTGGGGTCATTGTTGTCGTCGATACTCTGAAGGAACTGAGCGAGGTTCAGTGCCATGTCCTTGTCATCAGGGAAGAGGGACATAGGTGTGACATACTCAGAGCCTGCAGAAGAGCCGAGCTCTATATCGCCGATGCTGAAGTATATGGTGTCGCCAGTGAGGTATTCATAGCGTCCGTCTGCGTCTGTTGTGCCTGTGATGCCGGAGGGCTCTGCACGATATGTCAGCCCTGCTACGCCGCTGTCCACGAAGAAGCCTGCGGAATCGGCTGTTACGCCTCCATCTCCGTCTCCATCTCCGCCGCCGTCACCGTCTCCGCTGCCGTCGCTGTCTGATACTGATGATCCGCCGCTGTTGCCGAAAAAGTTACAGCCGGCCGATGAAAAAGCTAGCATACCAATTAGTACGCAAATTAGTAACCGTCTCATGGTTCACTCCTATTTGATTTCTACTAAGTCTAATTTACACATAAATACAATATTTGGAATAATATAGAAGGGTTGTGTGTTTGGTCTTGATACTTTTAATACTATCTTATGATTAAAACCTGCGCAAGGAATCTTGGATAAAATATGTGTGAAAACTACCATATTTTCAGATGCCTTTACACACAATGTTTTATAGATTTTTATGAGATTTAAATAGGTGGAAAGGAGATTGCGGGGAGAACCCAAATACTCCCCGCTATGTTCAGAGGTTGCGTTCACTATGAACTGGTGTGTTTGCAAAAACCTAAGTATGTTTGGTCAGGACATACTAGGAGGTGTGTTCCTCTTGAAAATCGTATAAGTAAGTGTAAGCATTCCGCTGATGAAGGCTGTTTTGACAGTCTTTACAACGTCTTCATAATACAGATGAAACCAGCTGTTGATGTATTCATCGATGAATTGGTCTCTTGTCTCTGTATAGCAGGTGTATGCCTGCGCATCACCTGTGTTCATCCGGTGCGATGCTTTATTCGCTATGCATGCCAGATAGCCCAGCATGGAGCCGATATAGTCGTGCCTGTGGCTGTTATCCAGAAAGTCCGTATAGGCACATTCTTTATATATCTTTATGAGCCCGCATATCATTGCGGTGCTTTCTGCTCTTTTGTATGCGTGTATATAGGGCTTGCTGCCTGTGGCTGTGTTGTCCGATGCAGAGAACAGCGCCGCCCACTCTTCCTGAATCAGCTCATAGACCCCCGGTTTTTCATCTGCTTCGTTCAGAGCATTTCTTATATCTGTAAAGGCTTTTGAAATGTGAGGGCGGGCTTCGTAAGGGCTTTCTGTCATATTGAGAGCCTGAAAATATTTCTTACACGGTTTATTGCAGTAAAAATCCGACAGGAGAGAAAAGACCGCAAGGTCGCTTTCTGCTTCGAAGATGCATGAGGCATCAGAGTTTGATGCTGCTTCTGTCAGGTTTTTATGCATCATGTCCTCACAAGTCGCACGCCTGCCCGATAGAGCGTATTTTATTAAACGGTTGTTAAGCTGATCTACGGCGTCGATTCTTCCCGCACTGGCAAACAAGACACATACTAGGGGTTGTGGTCTGTAAGTTGACGCCGCAGGTATCGGCTTAAATAATTAATCTTGGTTCAAAGTATGTTCAGCCGTCTGCATCAACTGGGTCCGGGCTGTAAAAAAAATGATGTTAATGCAAACGGCTTTTTTTAATTCTTAAGTTAAATCATCTATCTGTTGTTGACAATTTAGAGGTGCCTGATGATAATGAATAGGGCCAGATAATGATTTTTTTACAGGGCCAAACGTTTTTATTTATAAAAATTTCGATACATGTAAACCACATGTTGAAAAACGGAGATATTTTAACATGATATTAAACTGGGCAGCCGAGAAAGATTCAGACCAGCCTATCTATCTTCAGCTTGCGGATCATATCAGAGATCAGATAACCTCAGGCACTGTCAAAAGCGGGGAGAAAGTACCCAGCCGAAGACTGATGGTGGAGAAACTGGGCGTCAGCAGAAACACGGTGACCACGGCAATAGACCAGCTCGTCAGTGAAGGGTATCTGGTCTCTTATCCGAAATCTGGCATCGTCGTGGCCGAAAACTGGAACCGTAAGGTAGCAAACTGGCAGACATATCTGAAAAGAGCAAAGCATAAGCCGAGCCATTCGGATATTAAGTTCTGGAATGATGCAGACGGCCTTGCAGACTTTGGCCTCAGTACGGATTTCAACTCTCGCCCATACATCGTAAAGTCTATGCATAACGCTCTGGACAAGGTCGGCACGCCGGAGACAAAAAAGAAATTCAGCAAATTCGGTTATGAATGCCTCAGACGTTCCGTCGTAAAACATGTGAAGCAGTACGGCATAGAGACCGACATCGAAAACGTGCTGATATGCCCGTCGAGCATCCTCGTTATAAACCCGATATACGAATCACTCATGAGCAGCGGGTCTAACTTTTTATATGAAAAGAGCAATCTCATCATGGCGATATCAAACATACATTCCATAGGGATGAACATGATACCCGTGCCAATGGACGAATACGGCATATCCGTAAATGAGCTGAAAAAATGTATCACAAGGTATAAGCACCCTATGCTGCATGTGGACCCGACAGATCAGGCTCCGACAGGTGTCGTCATGACACGCAAGCGGAAGAGAGAGATCATGGACCTGGTGGACAAGCATCAGCTCCCCGTTGTGGAGATAGACCATCTGCGGGATGCATGGTATAACAAGCCGTTCCCTAACCCGCTTAAGTCTATGGATAAAAACGGAAATATCATATATATCGGCTCATTCATAAGGAGCTGTCCGTGCGATTTACAGACATCTTGGATAATAGCCGATAAATATATGGTGGAGCATCTGAGCAATGTTCTCATGCAGAACGGCATGAAGGCGAACTTCCTCATGCAGATAGCTCTGGACGAGATGTTCCGCAGCGGAGACTATTACCTGCTGATGGAGGCTATCAGGGCATTTATAAGGCAAAGGCGTGAAAGGGCTCTGGAGCTGATGGATAAATATCTGAAAGGCATTGCAGAGTGGGACGAGCGCAACTGCGGCTTTCACTTCTGGCTGAATTTCCCTAAGATGAATATAAGAAAGATATTCCAGAATGCTTACTACAGCGGATTCCACCCGGGATATTTCTTTGACCGTGCGGACAGTTCGCACATACTGCTGTGCCCTGCGTCTATCCCGATAGACGAGATCGAAAAGACGATAATCTACATCGCAGACCATGTAAAAGCGGCTTTGAAATAGGTGACGGATGAAACTGCTTATCTTTGACATAGACGGAACGCTGATAGACCTCAGCACTTATGACGGTGACTATTTCGAAGACACCATAAATATGGTCTACGGCATAAAGAAAATAGATAAGAACTGGCGGCAGTTTAAAAATGCCACAGACTACGGCATCCTTTCAGAGATCATCATGGACAGCTTCGGCAGGGAGTTAGGGTTTGAGGAATTTCTGGAATTCGAAGCAAAGCTGGAGGAAACGTACCTCTCCCGTGCGGGCGATACAAATGTGCATGCTTTGACGGGTGCCAACGACTTCGTAGACGAAGTGAAGAAGAACCCCTATATGAAGATAGGCATAGCCACGGGGAACTCCCTCAGGATCGCCGAACACAAGCTGAACAGGGCGAATTTTATATCTGCTGATTTTGTCATAGCATCTTCGAACGACTCTATGCACAGGGATAAGATACTCCTGCGGTGTGAGGAGCGTGCGAAGGAGAGGCACAGCGTGGAGAGCTTTGAGCGCATTATATACTTCGGCGACAGAGTTTGGGATTTCAACGCAACAAAGGATGCAGGCTATGACTTTATCGGTATAGGCAGGGATGTGGACGAACTGGTCTCGGCAGGAGCGGAACACTGCATGAGGCACTTCGACAGTGAAAAACTTTTCGAGATAATATAAAAAAGGCTCCCCGAATCTCTAAAACAAACACGGCTGCGTCATTCTGAGCGGAGCGAAGAATCTGATACTATTAGAGAATCTACGTGTTCAGATCCTTCGGCGAAAGCCTCAGGATGACGAAAAAAATTTCCTGAAATAAAAACCCCAATCTTATTATTAAAATTGGGGTTTTTCTTATTTTACTTCAAAATTTCAAAAAGTCTTCTAAGTCCCTTGCTCTGAAGGGAGCCTTAACTTTTTTAGAATGTCATGCCCGCCTGAATGAGCAGCTTGTTGTTATAGTCGGGTTCGCTTTCGACCTTTGCACCGCCCACAGCATGTGCATAGTATGCCTTCATGAAGAATGTCTTGTAATAGACGTATCCGCCGATACCCACATCTGAGAGGCTGCGGCCGTTTTCGTTTGAGAAGTCATACTGCGGTTTCGCATATGCATGGTCGGCAAAGATGCTCAGCATGCTTGTCACTTCTTTCACTTTTGGCAGTCTGTAGAAGAGCTCTGCATTCATTATGTATCCGTTCTCTGCGCTCTCTTCACCGCTTGGGTATACCTTTACGCCGTATACTCCGCCGAGGGAGATGTCTTCGCTTCCGTCCAGATTTTTATTACCCAGCGCCTGCTGTATCTGGAGTGATGCAGACAGCGAGAACTTTTTGCTGAAGTTTGTCTTCTGCTCTACGGAGACGTTCAGTTTACTGTATGTGCCTGCGGTATCTGCACCGGCCTTGTCTGCTCTTTCAGAATCTGAATCGTCAAAATCCAGCCTGCCGACTTTCAGCCCGCCCTTCACCTTTGTACTGCTTGGCAGTCCGAAGAGGGTATAGCTGCGTTTGTAGCTGACATCCGCATAGACAGACATGGTGTCTTTGTCCACGAGTGTGTCGAATTCCTCCATCTCGTCTTCCATATCTTTGTAGCTGAAGAGAACCGTGGTATACAGCTCCGCATTTCTGGAAAGGTGCAGAGGATATTTGAACTCTACGGATGCGTTATCAGAGCGTCCTGTCGCATCGAGATAGTCATATTCCTCTGAAAGCTCGTACTCTGTGTGAGAGTATGAGAGCTCTGCAGTGAGCCCCGATGCATTAAGCGGGATGAGGTAAGCGGCTCTGCCGTTTGTCAGTCCTCCGTTGTCGCTCATCAGTCCGTTCAGGAAGAGTCTGTCCCCCAGTCCGAGCGGCGAGTTTATGCCGACGCCTGCCATTGCACGGTATTCACCTGTGTATCTCAGCCCGTAGTTGTCTCCGATAAGGTAGCCGTAAACACGGGGCGCCGCGTCGACCTGAAAGTCGAAGTCGCTTGTGCCCGGCTCAACACCCGGTCTGATGTTGAGCTTTTTTAAGTGAGCCCCCGGGGTTCTGTTCACCAGCAGCATTTGATGCTCCAGTGTGCCCGATAAAATAATTTCATCGTCGGCAGCTTTATCTGCCATTTTTCTTATACGTCCGTCGTTTACGAGAGAGTTGTTTTGTATGTTCAGCTCTCCGTATTTACCCTCTAGGATGACTAGCTCGACCTTGCCGTCGGTCATCTCCTGTTTTGGTATATATGCTTTTGCGACGAAGTATCCTCTTTCTTTATAGTATTCTGTCAGTTTCGCAGCTACGGCCTGTATGTCGCCGAATGTCATGTCTCTGCCCACGTTTTCAGGAGCGTTTACCACTGCGTTCAGCTCTTCTGTGCTGATGGCTGTGTTGCCTGCTATGGAGAAGCTGTTGACGTGCACTGTCTTTCCGCCTGTGCTCTTCATTACGGGGCGCTCCTGCTTTTCCACTTTCGGCAGGGGCTGTTCCTGTACGGGGATGTCCTTCGGCGGCTCAGCCTGCCTTATGGCATCGCCGATAGAAGGCGCTTGCGGTGCGGCAAAGGCTGTTCCTGTGATGCATAATGCAAATATAAATGTTGTCAGTTTCTTTATGTTCATCGTGTGTCCCTTATTCTGCTTCGGGCAGTTTGATACCGCCGTTTATTATCTCTACCAGCCCTTTGTAAGAGTTAGAGAATCTGGATGTGCCTGAAAAATACGCTGATGCCAGCATTTCGTCAGATCCGCTGTCTGCGATACCTTCATCACCGCTCTGGGGCTCGCCCTGTGCTTCTGCCGTGCCTGATTCGTCCCTCTGGGTGAATTCGCCCGAGCTCTGCGGAGAGTATGCCTCTATCTGTATAACAGGCTGGGTGGCGATGTTGCTTATTATCGCAGGGATGAAATCCGGTGCGCTTTGCGCAGGTTCTTCCTGAGGCTGTTCAGGTGTCTCAGGAGTTTCGGGGGCACCGCCTGTTATGGTGATGGATGCTGTATTTGCTGTAACGGTGTAGTTGTCGTCGGCGAGTGCCACTGTCAGTGTGTAACTGCCCGCTTCGAGTGTGCCAGCCTGTGCGGCTGATGTCACATCATTGTTGTTAGCATCCATAATGCGGTAGCTTGTTGCCCCTGTGATGCCTTCTGCTCCGCTGATCGTGCCGGAGTACGATATCCCAAGGCTGGAAAGGCTTGTACCGTATTCGAACGTGTTTGTGCTGAGGCTGAATGTGACCTCTTTCTGACTGATGACCATCTCTGTGCCTGAGTTGACCACGTCGTATGCGCCTGCCACCACCAGCTTCACGGTGTATGTCCCTGCGGGGAGGTATCCTGTCGAGAGCTGTGCCGTAACGTCTTCGCCGTCGGCATTGAGCACAACGTATGAGTAATCGCCGTAGGAAGCATAGTCAGAGAGGAAATCCGCCGCTGTCAGCCCTGTTGTGCCGTATTCAGCGTCAGAAGGGAAGGTGAGGGTGATGTCTGTGATGTCTCCCTGCCATCTGAGCAGAGGGAATCCCATATTCACTGTTTCGCCTGTCCATATTGTATCTGTGTCGAATGTATCTTTGATGTTGTCTGTCATCTGTGCATTTGCAGCAGAGACATTATATGTGTCTGTACCTGTGGACGGGTTTGCATCAGAGCTGAAATAGCTGTTTGTAACTGTTGCTTTGCCGTCGTCATTTATTAAGCCTGCGACATAGCTGCTGCCTGTCACTGTGCCGAATGCAAATGCGTTCGTGATGTTAGAGTTAAAGTCTGTTGCCAGTCCGACAAGCCCTGCGGCATATTCATGTGTGCCTTCCACATCGCTGAATGTGTATACGTTCTCGATGTTTCCGCCGTTGACAGAGCCTATCAGTCCGCCGACGTTTGAGGAGCCTTCTACATCGCCTGTGGAATAGCTGTTATTTACATAGGCATTGACTATCCTGCCTCCGAGTCCGCCTATATGGTTGTTTCCTGTCACGTCCCCTGTGGCGTAGCTTTCGGTGAGATATGCATCAGCCACATCGGCTATCTGCATGTATCCGAAATGCCCGCCGGCATAGTCTGCACCGTTGACATTGCCCGATGCGTATGTTTTGCTTATGTAGGCGTCTTTTACATACCCTGCAAAGCCCCCTGCAACTGCACCGCCTTTCACGTTTCCTGTGGCATAGCTGTTTGTTATGCTGCCTTTTACTATTGCGCCGATGAAGCCGCCTGCATAGGAGCCTGTTGTCAGTGTGGAGTTTATTGCGCCCGTGGCATGGCTGTCAGAGACTGTTATGTTTGTTCCGTAACCGATAAGCCCTCCGGTGTACTGTCCGCCGTCTACTGTGCCCGTTGCGTATGAGTCGGATAGTGTGATGTCTCCTGCGGAACCTATCAGCCCGCCTATGCGTACTGTTCCTTTTACGTTCCCTGTTGCATAGTTGTTTGACATCTCGCCTGTATTGACAGCATATCCTATAAGTCCCCCTGCGAAGCCCATCATCGCATCAGTGGATGTCACGTCCACGGATGAGTAACTGCCTGTTATCGAGGATGTGCCGTGGAGAGCTCCGATGAAGCCGCCTATCATGCTTGTCCCTTCGATAACGCCCGCTGAGTAGCTGTCTTTTATTATAGTGTCGTATGCAATGCCTATAAAGCCGCCTGAGTTCTGCTCTGCGCCTGTGAGGTCTGCATCTGCGTATGTGTTTGTTATGGTGCTCCCTATGCTGTAGCCGAGGAGACCTCCGACCTGCGGTCCTGATACCGTTCCGCTGACACCTACATTATATATGTCGCTGTCCACGGCTTTACCGCCCAGGATACCTGCATTGGCAGACGTAGTGGAAGAGTTTGCATCTGTTATCAGCAGGTTGCTCACGGATGCCGTCTCTAAAGTGCCGAAAAGACCTGACCCGCCGACATCGTTGGAAACAGTCATATTGCTTATGGTGTGTCCGAGACCGTTTAAAGCTCCCGTGAAGTTCGACATACTGTCGCCTATGCGCTCATATGCATATCCGTTCAGGTCGATGTCTGTGCCGAGCACATACTTGCCTGCCATATTCTGATCCATGTCCTGCAGCTGGTCATCTGTGCGTATCACATTATAATTTTCGCCGTTTATCTGTATTGTGCTGGCGTCGTTAAGGTTTATAACGCCTGTGTCCAGTGTTACGGTCAGCCTGTTGCCGTAGCTGAGACTGAGGGCCGATGTGTCGCTTACGTTTATGGTGCTGTTGACTATGATGTCTTCGTACGCATCAACGGAAAGGGTGCTTGCCCCGGCTACATCTATATCAGCGTCAAAGGTGATGCTGCCGTCTGTGGTCTCGATCAGTGCGCTGCCTGATAAAAGCTGTGATTCGAGAGCGTCAGCGAGAGTTGCGTCTACCGTGATATCTGTAGGGTCTATCAGCCAGTATGCTGATGTTACCTTAACCCCTTCGGCGAAATTTACGGTGTCGCCAGATGTCTCGACAAAGCCTTTGCCTGCGCCTGTGGATATCTCTCCGCCGATGTTGGCTGTGCCTCCGTGGGCAAATATCACTGCCTTGCCCTCGATGTCGTCTATCCCTTCGGCCTGTATGATGCCTGTGTTGTTCACCACTCCGGCGGTGAGGTCGTCAGCGGATGATGTGGTGAGGTATATCTCGCCTCCGTCTGCTATCACTGCGCCTTTATTGCTGACCATAGCGTCCAGCACGCTCTTTTCAACAGTCAGCTCTACCAGAGAGTTTCCGTCTATGTCTATGGTGACAGACTCTGCGCCTGTCATGTATACCTTGCCTTTTACGACATTTATGACGCCCGTGTTCTCTACTGTTTTACCAAAGAGTGCGGCATAGCCTTCGTTTGAGATGTTTATCACGCCTTTGTTTATGATGGAGGCATCGGACGCATTGGTGAAAGTATACTTCCCTGCCATGAAGTTCTTATCGCTCAGCTGCATTGTGGTAGCTGCCAGCCCCGATGTGTTGACAGAAGCATTCTTCCCAAAGAGGATGCCGTTTGAGTTCAGTATGAATACCTGTCCGTTGGCATTCAGCGCTCCGTTTATGACGGATGTTTCTGTGCCGACTATCCTGTTCAGAGTGACAGAGTCGACATTCGGCTGATTGAAGTTAACGGTTTCTTTTGCGCCGATGCTGAAATCCTGCCAGTTTATGGCGGCATTTTGGCTCGACTGGTTGATGTCTGTGGTGTTTCCGTTTTGGGATATTACGGCATTGCCCGAGGTGACTACGCCGCCCGAAGGAGCAGCATGTGATGCCACAGCGCCCGCCAGAAGCGAAGCGGTGACAAAGAGAGTCATCCCTTTCCTGATTATCCAGAATGGATTAAAGCGTTTCATAGGGTTCTCCTAAAAATATTGATGCTTTGGATGTGTTTTTGGGCGCAGCTATATTGTTGCTATGCGAGGGTCTTTTGTGTGGATGCATAGACGTGGTTCATTTTTAGCTGTGCAATATCGGGGTGTAAGCGGGCAGAGATAAAATAATGAAATATGAATGCTTCTCTGCATTATCCCTATTCTGATTATTATATCTGAAATTGTGTAAATGTATTGTACAAAATTGACATGGATATAAAATAAATTTGCTGACTAATAATATTGATAATACGTGAATTATCAAATAGTTGTAGTGTGAACTTCGTTTTGGTTATTCCTCTTCCCATGGCAGCCACGGAAGCCCTTCCATAAGCCCTTTCCGCATGAGCTCAAGGGAGCCGTCCCTGCATCCGTAGACTCTCATTCCGTAAATGTGAAGCATTATGCTGGCTGCTTTCCTCTTTCCCCCTTCTTCGCCGTATTCGGCTGAAAGGTATTCACGGAAGAGTCCTTCGATGTCGCCCAGCTTTTCAGAGGCATACTGATACAGCTCTCCGCCTTCGTTCACCAGCTCAAGCTGTGTCTTCACGAGGAAACAGCTGCAGTGGTTCTCATTCAGAGCTTCTTCGGCTATGTAGTTAAGGAAAGTGCAAAGACCTTTGCCCACAGACTCGGAATTGTCTATGAATTCTCTGATACGCTTAATGGAATTTGTGGCGTAGCTTTCCAGAGACTCGCGAAAGAGCGCTTCTTTACTGCCGAATGCCAGATAGATAGACCCGGGTTTAAGTCCCGTGGTTTTAACCACCTGTTGCATGGAAGATGCGCTGTATCCGTTCTGCCAGAAGAGCAGAGTGGATTTCTTTATTACTTCGTCCCTGTCAAATTGAGCTCTGGCCATTATTCCTCCTCATTGTACATGTTTAAATTATAGTGATCTTACATAGATATGCAAGTACTTCTTGAATGAACATTCAAAATAAAACTTGACACATTATTTTTCTCGTTCTAACTTGAACGATCATTCAAGATGATTGATAGTAATCCTGAATGAAACCCAAAAAATAAAAAGGTGAAAACTATGAACCTGACAGCAGAATTAACCAAAATGCGTGAAGAAGGAAGGGCGGCCAGACCCGACAATATCAACGAGATAATAGATAGAGAGATCAACAGACTTTCTGAAAGCGGCATGACAGAAAGCGCTCCAAAAGCGGGGCAAACGCTCATGGATTTCAAACTCCCCAATCAGAACGGTAATTATGTACATCTTCAGGAACTCCGTGAGCAGGGCCCCGTTGTTATCATTTTCTACAGAGGCGGATGGTGCCCGTACTGTAATCTTGAGCTGCGTGCCTATCAGGAAGTTCTGGCGGATATCAAAGCCACAGGCGCAAAGCTCGTCGCCATCACACCGGAGCTCCCCGATTCCTCTCTTACCACTGCGGAAAAGAATGAGCTTCAGTACGACATACTGACAGATGAGAATATGGAATACGCATCAAGGCTGGGGCTTTCATTCACCCTGCCTGAAAGTGTCAGAGAGATTTACGACGGATTCGGCATAGACCTTCAGGGGCACAACGGTATTGGCAAGTTTAACCTGCCGCTGGCGGCTACCTTTGTGGTGGATACCAACGGCATGATAATCAGCTCTTTTGTAAAGGTCGACTACACATACCGCAAGAACCCTATGGAAGTCGTCGCAGAGCTTAAGTCGCTTTATAAATAGTAACTCATACATACAGTTTCGCATTTATTTTACAGGAGGAAGCAATGAAGAAAAGTGCTTCGTTTTTAATCGTACTGCTTTTAATGCTGTTTAGCTTTGCGGTACAGGCATCAGCGGAGATGGAGAATCCGCGGGGTGATTTCGTAGGATCGGAGAAGTGTATGGACTGCCATACAGACGTCTATGACGAATGGCGCCCGACAAGACACGCAAATGTCATGAGGAAACTCTACACCGATGACAACAACTCCATCAGCGCTCCGTGGGGTACGGAGAAAGAGCCGAAGGTGATCACCACCAGTAACAGCGACAGAAGATATACGCTGTATATGAAAGGGAAGGAATACTGGGTAACCATCCACGACAAGAATGACTCTGCCAGAGACAGAAATTATCGTGTGGATGCCGTGGGCTATACCTCACAGACAATGTTCTTCAGCTATCTCGAAGATAAACAGACTCTCCTCACTCTCCCTTTCAACTATTGGAATGATTCCACAAGAGAGGAACGCTGGGGTAACGCATTTGACCTCTTCTGGTTTACAGAGGACGGCTCCATCGATGATAAGAAGATGGAAGTATTCGAGAAATTCTACGGATATGAAAACAGATGTGCCGACTGCCACCTCACAGGCTTTAACGTAGAGACATGGAAGGATTATCCTATCATCGGACGTTCTGCCGACAAGACAAACATATGGACAACCACAGAGTTTGCCATCGGCTGTGAGAAATGCCACGGCCCAGGCGGAAAACACGTCGAAACAGGCGATAAGAAAGACATAGTAAACCCTGCCGAGCTCGAGAGCACATCCGGCAGTGAAGAGTGCGACCAGTGCCACCAGTCAGGACACCCTATCAACTATGACAACGGATTCTGGACGGAGCTCCCTGTTATATTTGACGAGAACAACCCTAACGGTCAGGGTAAACACTATAACGTAGGCGATAAACTCTCAGACTATTACGTCGCAAACGTGCGTAAGAAGTGGGCAGGTACAGAGTATTTTCAGCAGGCGAAGTCATACACTATGCAGGTGCAGAGCACAAAGCACGCTGAAAACGGCATGAACTGCAAGACATGCCACGACCCGCACACACAAAAGACACGCATGCCTGCCAATGATCTCTGCCTCAGCTGTCACACAGACAAAGGGACAAAAGAGCACATGGGCAAGACTCACATGGTTCAGGAAGTGAACTGTGTCGACTGCCACATGCCATTCGGCAGCATCAGCTTCCTGCGTTCCGTGCGCTATGATGCACGTCTGCACGTGTTTAAACCTATCAAACCTGCGGAATCTCTCGCACAGTTTGACTATATAAAGCAATTCACGCTTCCTGATGCTGATCCTATGAATAAGCTGACAAAATCATGGGCAAAAATACAGGCGAACGGCGAGTGTTACGATAGCTATAAATATCCTAATAACGTTCATTACTGTACAGACTTTGACGTAATGCCAAATGCTTGCTCCAGCTGTCACAAATCGGAGTTTCCAACCCCTGGGAAATTCGACGATGCACAGCGGAACAAACTTGTCAAAGGGCAAGAGCGCTATGAAAGGTTAATCAAGGCAATGACCAAGTAATAGCAGACCAATGATTTGGGGCCCTCATTTTGAGGGCCTTTTTTATTTATTAAGCAGAAAGTCCGACTATTTTATTCACCATATCAGCGACCTTGTCCCTGTCTACTGGTTTCAGTATGATATGGCTGAATCTATGATCCCGCATGCGCTTCATGTGGGCTTCGTCAGAGTGCCCCGTAACGGCTATCACGGGCATCTCCGGGCGCATGGTCGAGACATGTGACCTCAGCTCGTATCCGTCCATCACAGGCATAGATATATCCGTGATAACACAGTCGATGTCATTATACTGCTCCAGTATGTGCAGAGCTTCCTGTCCGTTCGATGCCTCGTGGCACACCTCAAATTTCCTTTTGAAGAGCATTGCCATCATGCTCAGCACGAGTATTTCATCGTCCACTACCAGAACTTTTTTGTTGAACTTTTCACTAGCCATATCTAAATCCTTATCTCTATTACGGCGCCCTCATTATTGTTATGAGCAGAGATTGCGCCTTTGAACGTGTTTTCGACTATCAGCTTTGCGATGTACAGTCCCAGGCCTGTGCCTGATGTGGGGCCCTTTGTGGTGAAGTAGGGCTCAAATATTTTGTTAATAATGTTTTCATCAATTCCACCTCCCGTGTCGCAAACCTGTATCACGACATTTTCTGCGTCTGAGTCAGCCCGCACGGTTATCATATGTGCCTGGTGTGGGTGATTCTCGAATGCGTTAATAGAGTTGTTAATAAGACTGAGCAGTACCTGCCTTAGCTGGCTGGAGACCCCTTCGAGCTTTATAGCGCGCGGGCAGGAGACAGTGTATTCGACCCCTCTGCTGAGGAGCTGTCCTTCGAAGAATTTGAAAGAACTGTTTATCACATCGTATAACACAAAGACCTCTTTCGTGTTGTTCGGCGTATAGAAATTGCGGAAGTCGTCTATGGTGTCGCTGAGATAGCTTATGGCATTTTCGACATTGGAGACGGCCTCTTCCATGTCGTGCTTGTCGTCTTCATCGGTGATGGCGTTCTCGTTTGCCTTATAGATGTCGTATATGATGCTGAGCCCGATGCCTGCTGTGCCGAGAGGCTGCCTCCACTGATGCGCTATGGCGGATATCATCTCGCCCATGGCAGCCAGCTTTGACTGCTGGATGAGGTATTCATTCTGCTTTTTCAGCTTTTCTTCCATCATCTTTTCTTTCGTGACATCTTTAGACATCATATACAGATATTTTCTGCGTCCGAATGTTATCCCCTTTGTCCATGTCTCGACATCGATGAGGCTTCCGTCTTTCCTGATGTATTTATGCTCACGCATGACAGGCGTTACCGGGCGTTTGCGGTACATGTGCTGAAACTCCTCATCTGTGATATCCACATCCCAATCGAAAATGGTCTTAGCGTATATTTCATCATTTTTATACCCGAGCATTTTGGCGAAAGAACTGCTGCATTCGACAACCATGCCGTATCTGTTCATGACACATATGCCTGCAATTGAGCTGCGGATGAGTTTTTTCAGTTTTTTGGTGTAGAATAAAAGTGTGCATGTAAGCATGGTCAGGAGCATCAACAGTGCACTGACTATGGTTGTCTCCACAGGGTTTTTCTTCCAGAAAGGGATATCTGCATTGATGAATTCCGAATAAGGCGGGAAGTCGGATCGTTTAAGACCGTGTCTCTTTACGGCATTATAATCTATCATGCACTTGGTATAGTTTATGTCGTTTCTAAGCTCGCCTGTTCTGAAATAATTCAGGGCGATGTATGCCGCACTGACGCCTATGTCGTATGCAGATATAGAGTATCCGCCGACAGCACCCGTGTTTAAGAATGTGGAATGAAATGTGTATACGGGGACAGGGGAATAATCTGCGATCATCTGCACCACTTCGTTAGGAACTCTGACAGCCCCTTCTTTATCTTTCGACATTATGGCGTAAAAGAGCAGGTCGTTATTTGTCAGCCTGCTGACGTATGAGCGGAGATCAGTGAAAGTTATGTCGTCCAGTAATACGAATTCAAGCCCCTCCTGTTCGGCGGCTTGTCTGAGCGCTCTGTTAAACTCGTGTACGACCCCTTCGTCATGCTTACCGCTTATTACGATGGCTCTTTTCGCTTTAGGGTTTATCCTGTCTGCCATATTGAATGTCTGCGTGGCGACCTTTGCCTTATCTTTTAAAAGGATGAGATCATTTGAAGATGTCTGCAGGTGTTCATTTCTGTCGGCAAAGTATATCACGGGGACATCACTGCCGAAAAGCTCGTCATTTACGTCATTCATGAACTTGTTTGCAAAGACTGAGTCGGATATCACCATGTCTATCTTAACGTTGCTGAATCTGTTTTTGAAGTATTGAAAATCGACGTCTTTGTCGTATATGTCGCCCAGTCTCAGGGTGTCGAAGTAATGTTCGTAAAGGTTTATATTGTCATTCGGCTGTGCTTTCAGGGTGTCGCTTATGCCTTTTTTAATGGCGAGAGGCCACGGCATAGACTGGTTGAAAGATGAAATGAATAGTATGTTCTTTTTATCGAGCGCAGAGGCACTGGCAGTGTGAAGGATAACGGCAGAAAGAAGTATCAGCAGCAGTTTGTAAGTTTTCATTTTTATTATTCACATTTTTACTTTTACCGGTCATTCATCGCTCAAAGTTTGCGTTATGTGGTGCTTTTGTGCGTATTTAAACAATTATAGCATTACGTGAACGCTTTCGCTTGGCTTAAGTTAAATTTTTTGAATAGTCAATTATAAGTATCTGATGTTAAAAAAGATAAAAATATGAAAAAATGCTAGATAATAACTTATACAGTATTGATGCAATCATTTGCTCAATTTCCAGCCGTGATCGTCGTGGTATATCATCTGCTTTGTCATGCCGCCGTCGATGCAGATGTTTTCACCTGTGATAAACCCTGCCTTGTCCGAGGCGAGGAAAAGTATCATCTCGGAAATGTCGGAAGGCCTGCCCACTCTGCCTGCGGGGTGCTGTTCGGCATCTGCTCCGGTGTAGTTAACACCCTTTGTGTCTACCCAGCCGGGCGATATGCTGTTTACACGGACCTTTCCGCCGAGACTCATCGCCATCGAATGGGTCAGTGCGGATATGCCCCCTTTCGCTGCTGTGTAGCTTTCTGTCTGGGGCTGGCTCATGCGGTCTCTGGATGATGATATGTTTATGACGGATGCGCCCTCGGCGAAGTATGGCAGGAACAGCTTTGCAAGGTAGAAGGGAGCTGTCACGCCCACTCGCATAGCGTATTCAAATTCTTCATAGGTACAGTCGTTTATGCCTTTCATAAGTGGGATCGCATTATTCACAAGGCAGTCCACACGGCCGTGGTCGCTTATCACCTTTTCGGCGAAGGTTTCCAGCACGGATTTGTCGGAGATGTCGCCCGTGAAGTAGCCGTTCGGCTGTATATCTATGATGCAGACATGTGCGCCTCTCGCTCTGAACAGCTCTGCCGTAGCTTTGCCTATTCCGTTTGCGCCGCCTGTGACGACCGCAACTTTGTCTTTGAATTCCATCGTGTCACCCTTTTTATGCAGAATATTTTTCGCCGTTACTTGATTTTATCTAAAAAATCAGTGAGGGTACAGCGGTTTATTCTCTCTGTAAACTATATGGTTTACATTTCTGGTTGATAGAACTCTTTAAAGTGCTAAAATGGACACGATTTATTAAACCTGTACGGGAGATACAAAATGAAGAAACTCGGTTTCGGCTTTATGAGACTGCCTGTGACAGACAAAGAAGATGTCACGACAATAGACTACAATCAGCTAAACGCCATGGTGGACAAGTTCATCGCAGGCGGATTCACATATTTCGACACGGCATTCTTTTACCATAAGGGTGTCAGCGAAGAGGCAATAAGGAAATCTCTGGTAGAGAGATACCCCCGTGAGAGCTTCATTCTGGCGGATAAGATGCCTGTCTTCCTCATAAAGGAAGAAGGGGAGTATCAGACATATTTCGACGGACAGCTGGAGAAGTGCGGTGTGGACTATTTCGACTATTACCTCCTGCATAACCTCGGCGCACGCACATACCCCAGCACATGCGAGCTCGGCGGTTTCGAATATGTGCAGAAGCTGAAGGCGGAAGGTAAGGCGAAGCGCATCGGATTCTCTTTCCATGACAAAGCAGACCTGCTCGACCGCATCCTGACAGAGCACCCTGAGATGGAGTTTGTCCAGCTGCAGATAAACTATGTGGACTGGGACGACAATACCATACAGTCCAGACAGTGCTATGAAGTGGCGAGAAAGCACGGTAAAGACATCATTGTGATGGAGCCTGTGAAGGGCGGTTCTCTGGCGAACCTTTCCGAAGAGGCAGAGAGCGTCTTTAAGGCACTTGATCCGAATGTGTCGAATGTGTCATGGGCACTCCGCTATGCGCAGTCCCTTGATGGCGTGATAGCTATACTCAGCGGAATGAGCGAGATGGCTCATGTGGACGATAATATGAAGATATGCGATACATTTACGCCTTTGACGGATAAAGAAATGGAAGCCGTGAAAGCGGTGGAAAAGATAATAAAAGACAGCACATACGTTTCCTGCACAGACTGCAGATACTGCGTGGACGACTGTCCGAAGAAGATTGCGATCCCGCAGTATTTCGGCATGTTCAATCAGGCGAAGAGATACGGCAATACGTTGATACAGTCAGTCTATTACGGAAACCTCGCCAGCCACGAAGATATCGGTGCTGCCGATGAGTGCATCGAATGCGGTAAGTGCGAAGACCACTGCCCGCAGCATCTGCCTGTCATAAAGCACCTGAAAGAGCTGGACGAGCTTTTCAAGAGCGTCTCTCTTTAGATAAATCCGATACGGGCGGTGTGCGGTCAGATTATCCGTTCATCGTCCGTTTTCAGGTCTTTGCGCATCTCTTCACGGATGTAGTCCATTCCGTTGTAAAAGCACTTCATCATAACAGACAGCAGAAACTTGCCCCTTGGGGTCACTTCCGCATTTTCACCTTTCCCTTTCACTGCGCCTAGCAGCTTCAGGGCATTGTATTCTATGAACGGTCTGTTCTTCGGCCATCCGTTGAAACCGAACATCTCTATCATCATTCTGTATTTCTTTATGGACATACTGCCGAAGCGTGTGCTCTTTGATATGGATGACTGTCCGCTGCCAACCTTTTCGGCATATTCTTTCAGTGAGAAAGAGTTGGCATACAGCACACCGTCGAGGAAGCTGAATGCGCCGGAGCCTATGCCGACGTATTCGTCATTGTTTATGACGTATTCGTCTATCATCCCCTGAGCCTCTTTTTCAAATGTCCATGAGGTACGCTGTGTGTATGGCTCTGTCATCTGCTGTGTCAGCGCAGTGTAAAACTCCGCCTCGCTCTCGTGGGATGGTTTGCCTATGCTGGCTTGCAGGCTTTTCCCCGTGAATGGAGCATACATCAGCGGATAAAATGTTATCTGCGGAGGGTTCAGGCTGCGCACCTTTGCCACATCTTCCAGAAGCTCCTCCATGGTCTGCCCGGGGAAGTTATATATCATGTCGATATTCACCAGATCAAAGTGCTCCAGTGCTTCTTTTATCTTTTCATACTGCTCTTCGCCCCTGCCGAACTTTTTCAGGCGTCCTATGTGCTCCAGATGCTTGTTATTGAATGTCTGCACGCCTATGGACAGGCGGTCTATACCCTTTGCCTTAGTGATGCTTTGCAGGTTTACATGGTCCGGGTCAGCCTCGCATGATATCTCTCTTATGCTGAAGAGCTCCTTTGCCAGCTGTATCGTCTTTTCCAGTTCGTCGGGCAGGATGGTTGTCGTGCCGCCGCCGAAATACGCAGAGTCGAAGTCATAGCCCAGCTCTGCCGCCATACGCATCTCTTTACGCAGGAGTTCGAAGTATTTACGTGCAGTCTCCTCGTGCAGTTTAAACCTGTGGAACGAACAGAACGGACACAGGCTGGTGCAGAAAGGTATATGTATGTACAGGAAATATTTTTTGCCCTGTTTAGGCGCAGGC
This sequence comes from Deferribacterales bacterium, assembly GCA_050253075.1. Lineage (GTDB taxonomy): Bacteria > Chrysiogenota > Deferribacteres > Deferribacterales > Geovibrionaceae > Denitrovibrio. The sequence goes on along the minus strand of JBFWJS010000001.1, from coordinate 17,543 downwards.
AGGCTAGACGGATGTTCGTCGCCGAAGCGCAGATAATATTTAACCGCCAGCTTCATCACCAGCCGTACCATACGGGCACGTATGTCCCATTTAATGTTAGAGTTTTGATTCATTATATTCCCGCTTGCGTACACCCAGAGGGTGCGGAATTAAAGCACTGCTCATACAGCACATCTATATGTATATCATACGATATTATTAATTAAAACGGAAACTAACCGTTAAGGTGTTTCTTATCTTGCCCTATACTGCGGAAATAGCCTGCCAGAAGGCTCGCCGATGCGTATGGGTCGTCGGCACTGCATATGGCGGAAACCACCGCCACGCTGTCTGCGCCTGCTTTCAGCACGGATTCTATATTTGACTGGTTTATCCCGCCGATGGCTACCAGAGGGTGCTTTGAGTACGCTTTTATCTTTGACAGACCATCGAGTCCCCACGGGGTCTTTGTATCTGTCTTGGTCGGTGTGGAGAATACGGGGCTGACGCCTATATAGTCTACGTCGAGCTTTTGCGCTGATTCCACATCTTCCCATGTTTCCACGGAGAGTCCGATGATGGCGTCGGGCTTCATCATATCACGGGCGGTTTCATAGGGCATGTCGCTCATGCCTATGTGTATGCCGTCTGCGTCTATTGCCATTGCTATGTCTACCCTGTCGTTAATGACGAGGGGGACTTCATAGGGTGTCATCAGTTTTTTCATGCGCTGCGCCACGTCGAGGAAATCACGGGTGGAGATGTCCTTCTCCCTCAGCTGGACACAGCATGCGCCCGCTTTCACCGCTGCCATGACGACATCCTCCAGAGAGTTGTTCATCAGCAGGCCTCTGTCCGTGACAAGGTAAACGCCTTTCATGTTTATATAGCTCCCTTGCGGAATCTGTCTTTGATATCTTTTTCGGAGAGGTTATACAGTGCATCGATAAAATTCATCTGCATACTGCCCGGGCCTGCGGACTTTTCCACGGCTATCTCGCCTGCGATGCCCATCACAGCCATGGCATGTGCCGCTGCCGTTGTGGGGTCTGTATTCACAGCGGAAAATGCTCCGCACAGAGCAGTAGCGGTACAGCCGAGCCCTGTCACTGCGGGCATCATCGCATGTCCGTTTGCTATGGAGTATGATGCATTTTTTGAAACGATATAGTCTGTCTCTCCGCTGATACACACTGCGGAGCGTGTTGAAAGAGCGAGCACTTTCGCCATCTCAAGGGCAGAGTCTGAGCTGTCTGAGCTGTCCACGCCTTTGGTGGATACGTTATCGGCGCACAGAGCCATTATCTCTGATCCGTTGCCCCTGATTATGGATGGGGAGAAGTCTCTTATCATCCTGCGTGCTGTTTCTGTCCTATATGCTGTGGCACCCACACCCACAGGGTCTATTATTATCGGCTTGCCGAGCTCTTTCGCTTTCTGCATCGCCTTTTCCATAGCAGATATCCAGTGCTTGCTGAGTGTGCCGATATTTATCACCAGTGCGCCTGAGATGCTCACCATGTCGGCGGCCTCTTCCTCTGCATGTGCCATCACGGGGGATGCGCCGAGAGCCAGCAGTGCGTTTGCCGTGTTATTCATCACTACGAAGTTTGTTATATTATGAACCAGAGGGGATCTCTCTCTGATGAGCTGTACGTCTTTCCATACTGTTTCCGCTGATATCATCCCTTTGCGCTCCTTTCGTTTCGCTTTTTGATAATATACCTCTGCATTGCGTAAATAGACAATACACGAGTTGGATTTTTCAGGAAATATGAGGAATTGAATAATAGGGCCCCGGTGAGAGAGCCCTATATTCAGGTTATCAGCTTAATATCGGCAGGAAGCTGAGCGGAAAAGTGGGGGAGGTTATCTGTCTTTCACAAGGCACCGTGAAAATCTTTCATATAAGTAGCCGAGCAGTATCCCAAATACTCCGTTCGCGATGAAAAAGTAAGTTATCCCGACTAAGCCGATAACCCTTGACCCCGCAAAGCCGTTGCCCAGCATAGGCAGTACGACTATGCTGTTGAACAGCCACGGCAGCATGGAAAAGACAGCGCCTTTCCTTATGCCGGTGCCTGCGAGGTATTTCTCAATGGCATATACGTAGAGTATGGACATCATGAAACCGATGAAAGAGTGAAAAAGTATATAGAAAAGCAGTGTGCCCGGCTGTGGCAGACCGAGAGCCGTCCATGCTCCGCTGAGCCCTACCTCGGTGAAGGCTGTGCCGTAGTGTTTCTTCAGCAGTCCGAACAGACCGCCTGCGCCCGCCTTTATCTTTATGACGGGGGCTATCTTCAGCATAAAGGTGTTCACGGCTATGGCTATGACCGCTGCCGAGAGCATTGCCGATAGCTTCTTCGAACCCTCCATAGGGAATCCTGCGGCACGCTCGCCGCTCGTGGTGAAAATCTGCATGGTAAAACCTCCAAAAAATGACGAATCAATAAAATGTGTGAAAAGACTAGCATGCAGACCGGACAGGGCAAAGAAAACAAATGTCAAAAAATGTGAAACAATAACAACTTACATTTGAGGCAGCAAGTTGACAATTGTTGACATTTGTTTACCTCATGATGACAACTCAAATTAAATATTGGTTTAGGATACTCCGTAAGCAGATGTTGCGCAGCATCACTTTTAAAGCCCCGAGGAAATATAACGGGGCTGTCTATACCTCACTGATGTGGGGTTGATTACTTTTATTATAGGAGCAGACATGAGTAAAAAAGTGACTTCATGGAAAACGTTATTGGCCTTAAGCATCATTATGAGTCTGAGTGTGATATCGGTCGCATATGCAGACCACCATATTGAGAAAACTAAAAATAAAGTACCGCCTCCGACAGCAAACGGAATTGCCTTCCCTGTTAATTATCAGGAGTGGGATGTCATTTCTGTCGTGCATCGTGCAGAGCATGGTACCATCCGAGCCGTTCTCGGCAACCCGCAAGCAATACAAGCAATACGAGAAGGAAAAACTAACCCCTGGCCGGATGGAGTTGTTTTAGGGAAGTTAGTATGGAAAAATAAGAAGTCTGAGCATGTTTCAGACGGAACCATCCCCGGCGATTTTGTCCACGCAGAATTTATGATAAAGGATGCGAAGAAGTATAAAGAGACAGGCGGATGGGGCTGGGCCCGCTGGAAAGGACTCGATCAGGTGCCTTTCGGTAGTGATGCAGCAGGTGCACAAGACTCCTGCATCGGCTGTCACTCGCAGGTCGAAGATAAAGACTGGGCTTTCACAGAGCCGGCGAAGATCCCTCAGAGAATAATGTATTAAGGCTCTGATATTGTCGTGCCGGTCTTAAACCTTGTGGGTCGGCACGGCTTTCTTGATAAAGAGGTAAGATGGAAAAACTGAAACTTACGGCAGGTCCAGGTATAAAACCGGTCATATTCTTTGCGGCTCTGGTGCTGTGCATCATAGTCGTTCTCGCTGTTATAGGCTATAACTACCTTACATTCCGAAACTTTCTTATGCTGGACGCCGCCACGAGGAGCGGCAGGATGTCTCTGCGGACACAATCGCAGAACCTAGAGCGGAACATCTATCAGCTCGAACATAGGATGATACTGGATGTCGTATCCGGCTATCACGACACCATCACGGTGGAAGACCTCGCCGCCTACAGCAAAAAGCACCCGATAGCATCGAACATATGTCTTTACGGCGGTGCTGAAATATCATGCAGCAGCGAAGAGGTGAAAAGCTGGCTGGAAGACCGTCTGAAAAACGACGCAGGACTGCTGAACCTCGTCCCGCTGACCTTATATCACTTCGCAGGATACCTTGATAAAGATAAACCCGTACAGGCAGGTGCGACCCTCATCTCTGGAGAGGCGCAGGGGAAGGCTCCGCTTGTGCTTTTATACACGCTCGATCTGGATTATATAAACGATGTGCTCATGCCCGAGTCCATCGATACGAAGAATCCTTTTCTGGCGGGGAATACATTTATACTGAGCGCACCGCTTTCAGATGAGGAGAAGAGCGACAGAAACAAGCTGTATATCGAATACGGCTTTCGGGATATCCTCCCTTTCTGGATGGTCAGCTCGTATATCAATGCCACGGACATGCGCAGCCGTGCGAGGATAGAGATAGTCAACTACATGGGCTTTATCGCTCTTTTGGTTCTTCTCACCCTCGCCAGCAGCTACTTCATCTGGAAGCAGATGCAGCAGGAAAACGAACTTTCAAAGGTGAAGTCGCATATGATGTCTCATGTCTCCCACGAGCTGAAGACTCCGCTTTCGCTGATACGCATGTATTCCGAGACCCTCATGCTGGGGCGGGTGAACGGCGGGAGATCGATGAACTATTATCAGACGATACTCAGCGAATGTGACCGTCTGCACCTGCTGATAAATAACACTCTGGACATCTCCAGCATCGAAAAGGGGATGAAGGAGTATAATTTCACTAAGGGGGATATCTCTGCCGTTGTTGGTGAGATGGTCTCTTCGTATGAGGCATACATCAAAGGGCACGGATTCGAATTTCATGCCGATATCAGCGGTGATATACCCGACTTCCTTTTCGACAGGCAGGCGGTGAACCAGATAGTAGGCAATCTGCTTGATAATGCTATGAAGTTCAGCCCTGAAGAGAAATATATAGACGTGCGTATGCAGATGGAATCGGGCAGGGTGAAGCTGACCGTCACAGACCACGGCATAGGCATAGCGGAAGATCAGCTCGATAATATATTTAAGCCTTATCACAGGCTTAGCGAGAGATATCGCGGCTCGGGGCTGGGGCTCTCACTTGTGAAGCACAGCGTAGAGGCGCATCGGGGGACTATATCGGTTTCGAGCAGGGCAGGCGAGGGGAGCTGTTTCACGGTTATCCTGCCTGTTTACAGAGGGGATAGGGATGTTGTTAAAGGGTAAAAAGATACTGGTGATAGAAGACGATGCACATATGCGCCGTGGACTGCAGGACAATCTGGAGTTCGAGGGGTATGAAGTGTATGTGACCGACAGCGGTGAAGAGGGGCTGAGGCTTTATCAGAAGCACAGCCCGGACCTTATCATACTGGATGTGATGCTGACGGGGATAGACGGCATAGAGGTCTGCAGAAAACTGCGGGCGGAGAAGAAGCATGTGCCCATCATCATGCTGTCTGTCAGGAGCAGCGAGGTGGACAAGGTTCTGGGGCTGGAGACAGGCGCAGACGATTATATGACAAAGCCTTTCGGGCTGAAGGAACTCGTCGCCAGGATAAAAGTGGTGCTCAGACGCTTCGATTCGAGACCGCCTGAAAATGTTTATAAACTTGACGACATAGAAGTAGACCTTATCCGTCAGGAGGTCAGGCGGAAGGGAGTTCTCATGGAATTTACGGCGAAAGAATTTGACCTGCTGAAATACTTTCTGGAAAACAACGGGAAACCACTTTCTAGAGAACTCCTGCTGGAGCAGGTGTGGGGGCAGAATGTCGAGACGACAACCCGCACTGTGGATACCCACGTCTTAAAACTTCGGAAAAAGCTGGAAAAATCGCCGGATTCACCGCACTATTTCCTGACCATTTACGGTGTCGGATATAAATTCAAATATTACGAATCTCAGGCTGACTGAATAAAAAAAGGGGAAGCCGAAGCCTCCCCTTTATATGATCTTAACTGTTGTTAAGTCTTATTTTATACCACTGCTAGAAGTGAATTCAGGATATGCCTCAAGTCCGCATTCGGAGATGTCCGCACCTTCAAATTCTTCTTCTTCGCTGATTCTGATGCCTATAGTCATCTTAAGTACGAGCCATACAATAGATGATACTACGAATACCCATACGAAGATTGTCGCTGCGCCTACGAACTGACCAACGAATGATGTCTCTGCATCTGTGAATGGTACAACCATAACACCGAAGAAACCGCATACGCCGTGTACAGAGATAGCACCGACAGGGTCGTCTATCTTAAGTCTGTCTATTCCGAGGATAGCGAATACAACTATAACACCTGCGATAGCACCGATGATGGATGCTGAGATAGGTGTCGGGTCTGCGGGCTCTGCCGTAATAGCAACGAGACCTGCGAGAGCACCGTTAAGAAGCATTGTAAGGTCTGCCTTTTTGAAAAGGAGCTGAGCTACGATAAGAGCTGATATAGCCCCCGCAGCAGCAGCAGCGTTTGTGTTAAGGAAAACGTTAGCAACTTCGTTCGCTACTTCCATTCCGCCGAGTTTAAGTGTAGAACCGCCGTTGAATCCGAACCAGCCCATCCAGAGGATGAATGTTCCGAGGGCAGCCAGCGGAAGGTTTGCGCCCGGGATAGCGTTGATTTTGCCGTCTTTGGAGTATTTACCCTTTCTGGCGCCGAGGAAGAGAACACCGGAAAGTGCAGCAGCTGCACCTGCGAGGTGAACGATACCTGAGCCTGCGTAGTCGCTGTAGTTAAGGGAGAACAGACCGAATACTTCGTTGCCGCCCCATGTCCAGCTTCCTTCCATAGGATATGTAAAACCTGTCATAACAACTGCGAAAACAAGGAAAGCCCAAAGCTTCATTCTTTCAGCAACAGCACCGGATACGATAGACATAGCAGCACCGACAAACACTACTTGGAAGAAGAAGTCGGATGCGCCGGCGTATACAGAGCTGCCGTCAAAGCCGTTTTCGATAGATGCAGCGAGAGCCGCTTCTTTGCTGAATGTAGCTACAGTTTCAACACCTGAGAGAAAAAAACCACCGCCGTACATGAATTGATAACCGCAGATCAGGTACATGATACTAGCTACAGCATAGAGAGCTACGTTTTTTGTAAGAATTTCTGTCGTGTTCTTCGCTCTTACGAGACCGGACTCGAGCATGGCAAATCCTGCTGCCATCCACATTACTAATGCACCACAAACTAGGAAATAGAATGTATCAATAGCGAATTGAAGTTCAAAAATCTGATTTTCCATTGTTATATATCCTCCTAACCAAGAGCTTCTGTTCCGGTTTCACCGGTACGTATTCTGATAGCTTCAGCAACGTCGAGTACGAATACTTTTCCGTCTCCGATCTTGCCTGTTTTAGCGGCTTCCGTGATAGCTTTTACACAGTCGGCTGCGATCTCGTCTTTTACAACGATCTCAAACATTACCTTCGGAACGAAATCGATCTGGTACTCTGCACCACGATACAGTTCATTGTGGCCTTTTTGTCTTCCATAGCCTTTAACTTCAAAGATTGTCATGCCTGAAATGCCGAGCTCGTTAAGAGCTTCTTTGACTTCATCAATCCTTGAAGGTTTGATTATTGACTTAATCAGTTTCATAGAAATCTCCTTCTAATTGTTAGGTTTCCTATAAACAATAAACGTGCCAAAAAATTTTACGGTATGACTACATATATATTATATATAAGAAATAATAGCCGATTAAATTTTGACCACTAGTTTGATTTTTTGATTAAAAAAGTATCAGAATTAAACAAATATCGGTCTTTTAAGGTTAAAGAGGCAAAATTCGGAAATAAAATGATCAGTATGTTTTAGTTAGACTGTTTTAACTATATGCATTAGGCGTTTGCCATTGCGTCCAGTGCACGGATTATCTTCAGAACGGCGGCATTCATCGGGGTGGGTATGCCGTATTTTTCACCGAGTTTAACTGCTTTTCCCGCAAACAGTTCCACTTCTGTTTGGCGTCCCTGCTCGACATCCTGCAGCATGGAGGTTTTCCCTTGTGCACCAAGGGTAAGGAGCAGCTTGTGCCATTGTTTTTTGTCTTCCTGATTTAGATTTATACCCGCAGGGGCGGATATTGCGATCACTTCATCGACAAGTGCATCCATTACGGCACGGACATCAGGGTTCGTCTGGAACACGCCGTAGTTCGCGCGTAAGATGGCGGACGCCTGATTGATGCTCACATTTATCATGAACTTCCACCACATGGCACGGAGCATATTCTCCGGGACGTCATGGGGGATAATCGCTTTTTCAAATAAGGCTTTCACATGTTTAACGTCTTCTGAGAGTATGGTGTTCATCTCGTTTCCGAAAACGATTTTGCCCTCAGCTTTCCCGTATACTTCCTGCCCGTCACGTATGGTGTCCATACCTACGGCGATGGCATAGAGTACGTGTTCTTTGCCGTAAAAATGCGCAATGGTTTCCTCGCTTTCCAGTCCGTTCAGCAGAGAGATGAAGATGGTATCTTCACGAACAAAGGGGCGCAGGCCGGCAACAGCTTCTTCCAGTTGGTTATGCTTGACCGCCACGATGACCATGTCCATAGTCGGTGCTCCCTCAATGGGGCGCAGGACAGGGATGGGGCATGTTACGCCGTTGTAGGCGAGAGGCTCTTTTTCGAGCCTGTCCGCACGGCTGCCTTCTGCTATGAAGTATGTTTTTACATCGGGCGCAGAGAAGAGCTTGCTGCCGAAAAGTAAACCGAGCGCACCCGCTCCGATGATCGCTACATTTTGTATCTGCTTCATATCCATCCTCATTTCATGGTCGTCATTTCCCCTATCTTACGCTTCTTCTTGCTAATAGAACAAGGCTTTTTAACAATTAACGTAATCGTTTTTAATAGAGAAAAATAGAGGTGGCGAAAGGCTCAAAAAACTATGGTACGAACGAGGAAAGTGTCTGCTAATTCAGAGACGATTCATGACGAAGATCCGGAAGAAACCAATTTCGGTTCAACATTTGATATGTAACATGGGGGGAGGGAGCGAAAGCTCCCTCTTATTGTCTTTAGCTTACAACCCAATGAGCTTTATTTTAGGTTTTTAAATATGTCTGGATTGACTGGGTGTGGCTTCTTGAGTTTATCCTCAAAATATTTTTGTATTACATCACAAAGCTCTTCAAATTTTTCTTGTGCAAACTGTTCGTCTTTAATCGTTTTGTGCATGTAATCAATGTCTTCTTTATCGTAATATTTATTCAAGATGGAAAGTATTTCTTGGTCATTGAGAGAGTTTTCCAAAAAACTCCTATGAGACACGGGCTTTGTTGTATGGTTGTCAGACAGTATTTTGTCGAGTAGTATGTATGCCTTGTTTTTTTTGCCTTGTTTATAAAGGCTTTGAAACCAGTATAATTGGTAAAAATATTTATGTGTAGGGAATTTCTTCGAAAATTTCTTGGCAAGTCTTATGGTTTTTGAGTAGTTGCCCTTGTAAAAGTTATATTGAACAAATGTTGTGGCTAGTGTGTTGCGTGTATATTTATTTCTGAATACCATTTTTTGCAACTCAATAGTTAACAAATAGAGTTTGAAGAACATTTTAGAATGGGAGCCCATGTTGCTCACTACCGGGTATAAACCCTGTTCAAAATGGGTGCTCATATCATCAAAACCTAAGTCAGTATAATTGTATGTTTTTAATTCTAACAGAATCTCTTCAAGTATTTGGATTTCCCTAATCGAAAGATAATTATTAAATTCGGTGATGTTTCGTGTGATTTTTTCGATGGTGACTGTGTATTCGTATATTTTGGGTCCAATAATTATCAATGACTTACTTACATTTGGGTCATAAAGATATTTTTCGCTTAAGCATTTATTTTGTAGCCCCATTCTTATTTTTTCTTCGGTTAATTGTCCTGCACGGATTTCATGCTGATAAAAAGATGGTGAATATGTACGAAGTTTCATGATCAGATCAAAAATATGAAAAAGGGTATGATATATTTTCATATATTTTACATCCGTTATAACCCTTATCTTTCTCTTCTTTCTGTAGTGTGGAATGACTGAAAAAGTGATCCAGAAAATGAATGCCGAAAGTAAGGATAAGATTAACGGGTAAAGAAAAACGCTATCATAAGCCCATTCTTTAATATCGCACAGCAAATTAATACCCTCGTGATCATTGATACAGATATACCATATTGTGTGAAAAGATAACAAGTCGCATATGACATAGTGAAAGGTCTCACGATAGCTATATCATTCCTTTTGTGTGTATGAAATACAATGATTTAGTGTGTAATTAACCGAAAAACCAAGTTAAATCATTTATAATAAAGCAGTTAACTTATTTGTGAAACATGCCTCTTGTAAGTTATTGATAAATAAAAGAAATTCTGTACGAGAAAATTACGAAAACGGCCTAATAGAAATATAAGTCATTGATAATAAAGAGAATAAAAATGGAGGCGGTGGGAATCGAACCCACGTCCGAAGCATTTTCAGTCAAAGGTACTACATGTTTAGTCTTCGCATTAATCTTAGCCACATGGCAGGGGCAAAGACGGCCCAACCATATGGAGCATCCTCTAAGTTTCGCCGGGTGCCCGAGGCATCACACCAAGCTATCCCACTAAAGTTTGTGCCCTCTACAAGACCGCAGGAATGCCTTCGCAGAGGACATCGCCACTAATTAAGCAGCAGCGAGTGCGTATTCGTCGTTTGCAATTACTTGCGTTGGCTTGCTAACCGGGTTGCCGCCCCGGACATGCACCTAGAGACCTACGATCCCCCGTCGAAACCGTGCGCCCCCTTATTAGGTTAGATAAATTTTCTGTCCTAGAAAATTTATTCGGTCAGTCGCCTTGTTAAAAGCAAGGTTCACTCCCGCTTCGCTAGTCATATCCGATGACTTTGGAAATATAAACTTTCAGGACATTACAGCGAAAAATGCCTGCACAACCATAAGATCATGCAGGCGATATTTCTGCTATGCAAATACTATAACGTTAATCATAAAATTTGCAAGATTATTATGAATCTATATATTACCAAACGATAGATGTGGGCATAGTGCCCGTTCTTAACCTTGCATTAACCGAAAGGAGCATAATATAAATCCAAATATTAAACGTTGTAAATGCTGGTTTCTGGGCAATATTAATATAAGCAAAGGTTACTTTTATGAAAATTCTGTTAGTTGAAGATGACCTGGACCTGGCTGAAAATGTCATAGACTACCTTGAGCTGCAGGGGCATAGCGTGGACTATGCGACATCGGGCGAAGCGGCGGTCGAGTTCCTTCATGACTCACACTATGAGTCTGTCATCCTTGATATAAATCTCCCCGGAATAGACGGCTTTGAGGTATGTAAGCTCATCAGGCAGAAATTCCACATGGGAATACCGATCATAATGCTGACAGCGAGGTCTATGCTTTCCGATAAGCTGGAAGGGTTCCAGTCGGGCACAGACGACTATCTGTCGAAGCCTTTTGAGCTGGCAGAGCTGAAGATGAGGCTGGAGGCTCTTGAAAAAAGGGCGAACAAGCATATGGTAATGAAATTCTGCGTGGAAGACCTCTGCGTCTGCCCCGATGAAGGTACGGTGATCAGAGGAAATAAAACGATACTGCTCCCGCCTATATGCTTCACCATATTGCTGAAACTGATGGAAAACTATCCCGGAATAGTGACAAAAGATGAGCTGGAATACGCTATATGGAAGGACGAGCCGCCGATGACAGGCTCGCTTAAGGTTCATCTGCATACACTGCGCCAGCTTGTTGATAAGCCTTTCGAAAAGCAGCTTTTACACAGTATCAGGGGCAGGGGATACCTCATCTCTGCTGAGGAAATAGACATTTGATACGCAGTATGAATCTACGCACAAAAATTATTATTGCGTTCATAGGGTTCAGCATCTTCCTGAGCAGTCTTACTGTGGGCGGTGTTATCCTCGCAACGCAATACAGCGAGGAACGCTCTCAGCGAAACAGGATAAAGATAGAGGCCGAGTATTATCTGGCTGATTATTTATCAAGTTTCACGGCTCCCGCATCGAACTCGTTTAACTCCGTGAGGTCTTCTTCACCGTTTACAACCTATTACTACGGAGACGAGCTCCTGCCGAAATGGGTCAAAGAGAGGTTCTGCGAGCTGAGACCGGGGACATATTTCGCAGACAATGACAAACAGCAGTACTGCATCCTGATAAAACCGCTGCCTGACGGAGAGAACTTTTATCTCCTGTATAACGTTACAAGGCTGAATGACCACGACGAATCCCTCAAGTCTCTTCAGGCGACTATCCTCCTCACACTGCTTCCGATCCTTATACTCGGGGTCAGTCTGGGGCTGATCACAGCTAATAAAGTGATAGGGCCTGTGCTAAGGCTCGAAAAGATAATGCGGAATACGAAGCCGAAACAGAAGCTGCCTGATGATTTCGACAGTAATTTTCATCAGGACGAGGTCGGGTTCCTCGCTGCAACGCTTAAAACATCCGTGAATAATATGCAGGATTCGATAGAGCGGGAGACGTCCTTTGCGAGGGATGCTTCCCACGAGCTGAGAACACCTGTGACAACCATAAAGAATGCGTTGGAGCTTCTGGATGCGATGAAGCCCGATCTTGATGAGAAGACGAGCCGTGTGCTGGGCAGGATAACAAGGGCGACGGCAAATATGGAGCACCTGATAAAGTCCTTCCTGTGGCTTTCAAGGCAGAACAACCTGTCTCAGTTCAAAAAAGAAAGCATCAATATGGGCGATCTCGTGAAAGAGGTCATACAGGAGCAGAGCTATCTGGTAGAAAAGAAGAAGATACTGGTGAATGTTTTCGACGAAGGGGTAATGATAGAGGCCGAGCCTCAGCTGATCAAGATATTGATAGCGAACATTATTCGAAATGCATTCACTTATACGGACGAAGGCTATGTCAACATTTATGTAAATAAGACATGTTTTCAGGTAAATGATTCGGGGCGGGGTATCAGACCCGAAGTCCTTATGAAGCTTAAAGAGGGTAAAGTTAAGTCTTCTAAAGAAGGGTTCGGACTCGGTATTTCGATTGTTAAAAGGCTGTGTATAAGTCTGGGGTGGATTTTATACATACATTCAGAAGTAAACACCGGAACAAAAGCAAGGATTTGTTTCAATGGTGAAGACTCCTGCGACGGTTGTGCGACCCTCGCTATGGAGCAGATGAACTAAAGGGGTTACAAGATGGGAAACGGGGTTAGCAGAAGGGATTTTATGAAGTTAACGGCGGCGGCAGCGGCTTTCGCCGGGAGCAGTCTGGATGCTATAGCGGCAGCAGAAACTGAAAAGATAGTCTCTCACGGTACGCACTTTGGTCCGATGGAGGCTGTGGTTAAGGGCGGCCGTATGGTGGATGTCAGACCGCATCCTTTGATAAACAAGATGAGACCCATGCTGAAAAGCATGGCAGATTTCGTCAATTCTCCCAATAGAATACAAAATCCATGTGTAAGAAAGAGCTATCTGGAAGGGCGAAAAGAGATAGATTTGCGCGGAGCCGAGCCGTTTGTTGAGGTGAGCTGGGATACCGCACTTGATCTGATAGCGGAAAAGCTGAAAGAGACAAAGCATAGATACGGTAACGAAGCCATATTCAGGACATCCTTCGCAGGGTGGGGCACATCGGGGATAATAAACAGACCTAACACCATGCAGGGGCGTTTCCTCGGTTTGTTCGGCGGTTTTACGGATACAATAGGCGACTATTCCGCAGGGGCTTCGAAGAGAATACTTCCTTATGTGATGGGGCCGCTGGGCGTATACGGCAGACAGACAGCCTATGAGGTCATACTGAAGAATACGAAGACTGTCATTTTGTGGGGGATGGATCCTCTTAAATCATTTCTTATAGAATACGGTGTACCTATCTTTCAGAAAACAGAGTGGTACAGAGAGATGAAAAAGGCAGGGGTGAAGTTTGTGAACATCGACCCTGTTAATAACGATACTGCAAAAGAGCTGGGCGCAGAGTGGATCAAGGTTAAACCGGGGACGGATATAGCCATGATAATAGCCATGTGCGAGCACCTCTATTCATCAGGAAAATACAGTAAAAAATTCATAGATAAATACACTGTAGGGTTCGACGATTTCAGAGAATACTTAACAGGCGAATCAGACGGGCAGAGAAAGACCCCCCAGTGGGCAGAGAGCATATGCGGTGTCTCAAAGGAAGACATAGTAAGGCTGGCGGAGCTCCTTTTAAGGAATGATTCGCTCATTATCAGCATGTACGGTCCTCAGAGACAGCAGCACGGCGAACAGTTCCACTGGAGCCTGCTTGCGCTGGCATCCATGGCGGGCAACATAGGAACCCCCGGGGGCGGGCTGAACATCGGCGGTAACTGGACATCTCTCTCAGGGAGAAATGTGCCCAAACGTGTGCCTCAGGGGAGAAACCCCGCAAGAACCGTCATCCCTGCGTCCCGTGTGGGCGATATGCTCATGAACCCGGGGAAGACGATAGACTTTAACGGCGGAAAGATAACTTATCCCAGAGTAAATCTCATCCATTGCTCGGGTGCGAACGCTATTACTCATCATCAGGATACTAACTACTTCCTCAAGGGGATGAGAAATGTCGAAACTGTTATAACACATGAGATATTCTGGACACCTACGGCAAGATTCTCCGACATCGTTTTACCCGTTAATACACAGATGGAGAGGGACGACCTCGGCATCAGCCATGAATACAGCGTTTCCCACGTGTGGGCATTGAAGAAGGTTGTCGACCCCGCGCAGAACTCGCACTGTGATTACTGGATATTTGCCCAGCTTGCGAAGCGTCTCGGTTTCGAAGATAAGTTTACCGAAGGGCGGAGCAACTTTGACTGGGTTAAATGGAGCTATGAATCCGCAGGTTTTGATGTTCCTTTCGAAGAATTCTGGGAGAGGGGCTACATCGCTTTTGAAAAGACAGAAGAGGTCAAAAACTATATCCACCTCGGCGGTTTTATCGCAGACCCTAAGAAGAACCCTGTCTTCACACCGTCGGGTAAGATAGAGATACATTCGGAGAAGGTGGCCAGCTACGGCTATAAAGACTGTAAAGGACACCCCACATGGATGGAGCCTGAAGAATGGCTCGGCGGAGACCTCGCAGAGAAGCATCCGTTCCATTTGCTGTCTCTGCATCCGAGGTACAGACTTCATTCCCAGCTGGATAACATGCCGTTTGCCAGCATTTATAAGGTGAACGGAAGAGAGCCCGTGGTGCTGAACCCGAAAGATGCTCAGAGATACGGGATAGAGAACGGAGACAACGTAGAGATATACAATGACAGGGGAGCAATAGTCTGCTGTGCTGTCATCAGTAACGATGTAATGGAGAGTGTGATACGTGTAGACGAGGGAGCATGGTATGCGCCGGAGATCCCCGGCAGGATAGGTACGAGATGCCTCAACGGTAATGCAAATGTACTGACATCCGACATAGCAACCTCAGAGCTGGCACAGGCATGCTCTGCACATTCATGTCTGGTTTCTATAAAGAAACTGAAAGGTGAAGTTAAAGCAAATACTGCTTATATTAATCCGGAGATTATACCGTCTAATATGTAAAGTTTTGTTCGGATAATTGACATCTCCGAGTTTTGAGATATTATCGTTTAATGAGAAAATTTGTTAGATTGTTTATTGTTATCATTTTGTCATGTATTGCCGTATTTATGCTTGGGTGCAGTAAAGTCTTTAAGACGGGCTATCTGCGCAGAGATATAAATATACTCGACAGTGAGGGAGCTGTCGCAGGGCGTATTTATACCGGCAGCTATGTAAAGTCTGGGTCTATCGTTGCGTGGGCAGAGGATACAGGTATTCTCTATCGCGGTCCGCATAAGGAGCTCGAATACGGAGAAATATTTGATGAGTCCATACTTGAATACACAGGCGAAATACAGAACGGATTAAAAGAAGCTCTGATAAACACCCCTATCTCAATGAACAATCTTTCGCCCGAGCTGGACGATGTCGTGCCGGAATCGGAAGAACTTTATTATGAATACTGCAGCACATGTCATGCTGCTCCAGACCTTACCAAAACTTATAATGTCCATATGAAAAGCGTGATGAACTCTATGGTCTCACACTCAAATGTTTCGGAAGAAGAAGCAAAGATCCTGAATAGATATATAAACCTCAAAATAGTTCAGCAATAATAATTATCCCCTTAACCACCCCTTAACCTTCCTGTTGATACATTCATAAAAAGGCAGGCGATTTGTGCATTTTTAAGCACGTATCAGCGTCTGGCTTTAAGACAAGGAGGGGAAATGAGATATTTTCTTAGAAAGTCGGTATTTTTTATCCTCGTAGTACTACTGTCTGCACAGTTTGCTTATAGCTTCGAAGACGACAGCTATAACACACCTGACAACTGGTCTCAGCATATTACGGCTGGACGAGTTATTCAGAGCACAACAGGCGTAGGGCTTACAGATGATACCAACCTCTACACAACACTGACAACACGCCTTCGTTTGAAATCAAACGAATACGCTGATGACAGTGATGTATTCCAGTATGTCCGTATGCACACAGATCCGGCAGCGCTTGGTCAGGGGACGATTAAGCTGTCCATCTATGGTCGTATCGCAGACGACCTTGACGGTGATTCGGACAAAGAATGGGGTAATAACTACTATTATGCGCAGAGAGATATTCTCGATGCAGAGACGGGCAGCGACACACTGTCCGGACGCCTTTATCAGGGTAATGTCCTGTTTGATAATGTGATAAAGAACACATCATTAAAACTGGGACGTTTGTACCTTGACCACCTGAATACTTTTCAGATTGACGGCGGTGATGCAGCAGTGAATATCAAGGATGTTGCCGGTCTGTATGCTTTCGGCGGTCAGCCTGTGAGCTACTATTATGATCTGGACGATGCATCTGTTTATGGAGCGGGCGGTTTTGTCAAACTTGGCGAAGACACCAGACTTCAGGCAGAGTTCACCAAGATCGATACCGGTGATTTCGAAGATGATTATACTAAGGCGAGACTTGTTCAGCTCATCCCAGGGGGTTCTGTAATCCTAGGTTTCGAGCGCCTGAACGACTCCAATACCTACAGTGCCGACATTGACTACTCCATAGCAGCCACAGGCACTATTGTCACTCTCGGCTATAAGACGCTCAGTGATGACCTTACCGGTGACAAAACATATGTCACAAACCCTATCACATACGCTCTTATGGATCAGAGCCGCTACAACAGATATAAGGCATCGGTTTACCAGCCGTTCCTCAAGTATTTCGTAGCAGGCTTCAGCTATGAGGCTAAAGATGTATCCGGTGAAGAGAATTTCGACAACCGTGATTTCAAGAAATACGGTTTCAAGTTCGACATCAACGGTCTCATAACAGAAGATACATACATATCCATCACTGTTGATAAATGGGATGTCGAAGAAAACTCTGAGGCACAGGACAACAACAGCCTTATGTATGGATTTCAGTTAAGCCAGAAGCTCAGCGAAGAGATGGATGCCTATCTGGGCACATCATTCAGCAAGTATGAGTATGACTATCTCACAGACACACGTAAAGACTCTGTAAGAAGCTATTACGTGGGCTGCGAATATCAGGCGACAGAGACTTTCGGTCTTATCATAGACTTCAGCCGTGAAGACACTGACTTCTACGATGACGTAGATAATGACCTCAGCACAAGCTATGTGACCGAAATCTGGGCCAACCTGGCGTTCTAAAAGGAGAGACGATGAAACGAATACTATTAATATTATTAATTACTATGGCAACGTCTCTTGTGGCTTATGCAGTGAGCTCCGAGAAGCCGTCTACACACGACACTTCATGGATCGAGCGTCACGGCAATGCCAGCAAGATAGATAAATCCGAGTGCCTCC